>KQ959448.1:0-17386 GCA_001552765.1 Bacteroidales bacterium KA00344 | reverse complement strand
AACAATGATTTTATAACCTAATAGATTTTGTACCACTAAGTTACTAAAAAGTCAACGACGTGTGCAACTTTTTACTCATACTTATCAACTTAAATAAATTCCGCCAACGAGTTATGTTTTTAAATTTAAGAAATATATTAATCATCTTCTGTTGTATGATTTGTCTTAACGTTTTTTCAATTAAAACAGATATAAAAGATTCTATATCTTATGTAGCCAGCACTTTTATGCAGTATGATGTCTTCATTAGTTCTTATAAAGTCTTTGATGAAGACTTAGAGTGGGTTGAGAAAAATCACCAAGACTGGGTTATAAATTATTTTGAAAAAATTTATATCAAGTATGATTGTACTTTATATTCTAAATTTGCATTATCAATTTCGTTATATAATATTGGCAAAAAAAAATATTTAAAAGAGTTATGGAAGAAGTATAGATATTTGTTTTTTATAGATTCCAAAAGAAATGAAGATGAAAATGTAAAAAAGATATGGGATTTAATAGACTGCTCCAAAATTGAAATGGAGTAACTTAAAAAATATAGATATATTATCACGACATAGATAATGCTCCAAAACGGGAGTTGTCCCTGAAAACCATAGTAGAAACCATAAAGGTAATAGGTGATGAACAAATATACTTTTATAACCAATTATCAATATGGGGAAAAAACAGACGTTTCACAAATAGATGCAGTTTCTATGAAAGTCGCCCTAAATCAATGGGCTGACACACTGAAATTTCCACATATTGGTGATATTAGCAAGTCTAACATAAAGCAACTTATACATAGTGGAGAAATAGAGGAAATTCCCTTGAAAAAACTACATCATATTAGTTGCTTATATGAAAGAGTCCATGGAAAAATAATTGAAGCATATATTGTCCAGCATAAGCATCATCCTTCAGAATTGCAAACTTTTAATGTTATAGTTTTATTTAAGGGAGGAACATATGTAAGACAGATACAAGCAGATAGTTGCTGTGAAGCGATTCGTATTTGGGGAAAATACCTATCTTGGCACTTTTATAATAGCATAGAACGGCAAACAATAAAAGAAGTACTTAAGAATAATTTTGAGGAACTTATAAATTCCCTCATGCCTAAGGTTTGGTCATTTTCCTTGGTGGTAGATAATTCTATATTGGAAATGTTCATAGTAGAGTGCTAGTGAAATGAGAGACCCAGATTCTTTGGTATTTAAATACCTCTTAACTCCCATACAAGGGTAAGGGGCAATACCCTTATATGGGTATTAAACGGAGAGAACAACAAATAGGAAAGAATAATGTTAAATAGTTGATAACCATAATCAATAAGATGATAGAATTTGAAGTAAAATCAAAGAAGCAGCCTATTGGAAAGCGTAAGGGGCAGGCGGACAGATGAGCCACAGTTACACTTATGACCCACTGTATCGTCTGGCAAGCGCAACGGGTACTTTATAAAAGCAGTTTCTTACACCCTTGCCATGGGCTACGACAACATGCACCGCATCCCAAGCAAGAAGCAGCACCTCACACAAAGTAACGTGCAGTTCAACGATGTCCAACGTGCCATAAAACAAGGACAAAATATCTTGGAGAATGATAGTATTCAATAAAAAAATGATGCCCTTTCTGAAAAGACCGTCTACTTCAAATAGGCTGTCCAAAGGGCTTGCGGATCTTTTAAAAGAAGGAATCACTGTTAATGGACAATGTATTTTCTTTAAACGTTTTTATGTCAACAATCCACATATAACATTAGATTTGTTTGATGATATGACGGCGTATGAATGTTTTCTCAATAATATCCACATTGAAGATTTCTGCCGTAAGGATATTGTATCAAATGCTTTTATTTTTGCAGATAGATTGGGGAATATACTAAAAAAAATGAAATGTGGATATGAGATTATATTAACCATTCAAAGAGATTCATGTGTACTTACATTTCATTCGTTGCATGAATCTGAAGCTGATTGGATGGATCTCAGTAAAATCGATGATTATAAATGTGGAATAGCTCTTTTTAGGTCTCAAGGGTAATGCTCCAAAACGGGAGTTATTGCAATAATCATCTGATTATCCTTAAGTTTAAATAATATAACGTGAGTTCGACGAACTCACGTTAATATAATAAAATATGCGTCGGTGTCTTTAAGCCTTATGTCCGCCTATCTGGTCGTTGCGGCTTCGCGCAGTGGCTCCCTCCTCGAAATCAAGGCCTTTAAGGATGGCATTTTTGCCGAATTTCTTTTTAATGTCCAACAATGTTTTCTGCATTCGGCGCTCCTTGACCAGATTGTCGCGCATTTTCTGCTTCTCCCTGCGAAGGGCCTCATAGTCGGTAAACATATCCAACTGCACGGGCGACTTGGGTTGCTGCCGTGCCTTGTCCTCATCTATCACATGGTCGGCCACCAAATTCAACCGTCGAATAAGTAAGTTGGGATTCACGATTTTGTCGAAAATCTGGGTAACGACTTCAGTGATAAGCTTCGACGAAGCGTGGTGGAAACCCAGACGCGCCGCGCCATGTGCGTATTTGGGGACCTTTCGCCCATAATGGTCGATCGTCACAGGGCCATCGTATTTGGCGCTGATGGTGGGGTCGGCCAGACTCTGTGTGTCGTAGCCTACGGTGAGCACAATCTGGTCGGTCACGAGATGCTTGTCTACAAGGTCGAGTGCCATAGCATCGGCCATTTCTTTGGCCACTACACGTGCTTTGCTGAATGTGTAAGGCTCCTGCAACACTTGGCCGCTGCTCAGTGAGTTCACCTCAGGTTTATAGGCTTTTATGGCCTCGATGGTGCACGGCTCCCACCCCCACGCATGATCAATGAGCAGTTCGGCATTGACGCCGAAAAGTTTATAGAGCAACCCCTCGTTCTCAATGGAGCAGCGGGCAATCTGCCCCATCGTCTTGATGCCATACGGCTCAAGCCGGCCGGCAATCCCCCGCCCCACACGCCAGAAGTCGGTGAGAGGCTCGTGACTCCAGAGTTGGCGCCGATAAGACAATTCATCGAGTTCGGCAACGCGCACGCCGTCTGCATCAGCCGCCATGTGTTTGGCCACAATATCCATCGCAATCTTTGCCAGATAAAGGTTGGTGCCTATGCCGGCCGTAGCCGTGATGCCCGTCTCGCGAAGCACGGCACGCACCATCGTCATGGCCAACTCGTGGGCCGACATCTTGTAGAGTGACAGATAATTGGTGACATCAAAAAACACCTCATCAATGGAATACACGTGCATATCTTCCGGGGCGACATACCTCATATATATCTGAAAGATGCGCGTGCTGTACTCGATATAATAGGCCATGCGCGGCATGGCGACGATATAATCGACTTCAAGCTGAGGGTTGGCCTTGAGTTCCGGGTCGGAAGCCGACTTGCCCGTCAGCACATGGCTCCGTACACGTTGCCGACGCTCATCATTCACCTCGCGCAAACGCTGCACCACCTCAAACAGACGGGCGCGCCCACTGATGCCGTAGGCTTTGAGCGAAGGCGACACCGCCAGGCAGATGGTTTTCTCCGTGCGGCTCTCATCGGCCACCACAAGATTGGTGGTGAGCGGGTCAAGCCCCCGTTCCACACACTCCACAGAGGCATAGAACGATTTGAGGTCAATGGCTATATAGGTGCGCTGTTGAGTCATCATCGTCGGTTGTCTATGTGCAAAGATACAATTTTATTATGTGAATTGTCACGTTTCGTATATTCATCGCCTATTTCTTCACCCAATCGCAACCGCCAAGACGAAGCCCCGAAGACTTGTTCCGAATGAAACATAAAAAAATCAAAAACAGACAAATAAATGCATTTAAAAATTGGAGGTTTCAAATAATGGTAGTAACTTTGTATCAATCTAATAAGAAAACATTTTATTCATTTAATATTATAAAAGGTAAAACGATGAAAATTGAAAAAGTACACGCTCGTGAGATTATCGACTCACGTGGTAATCCTACAGTAGAAGTTGAAGTAACATTGGAGAACGGCGTAATGGGTCGTGCCTCTGTACCCTCTGGTGCTTCTACCGGTGAGAACGAGGCTCTTGAGCTTCGCGACGGCGACAAAAACCGTTTCGGCGGCAAGGGTGTTTTGAAAGCTGTTGAAAATGTCAACAACATCATCGATCCGGCTCTGAAAGGTTGCTGCGTACTGGATCAGCGCAAAATCGACTACAAGATGCTCGAACTCGACGGCACGCCTACCAAGAGCAAGCTTGGTGCAAACGCCATACTCGGTGTTTCTCTGGCTGTGGCTCATACTGCTGCCAAAGCCCTGAACATCCCTCTTTACCGCTACATTGGTGGCGCCAATACATACACCATGCCCGTTCCGATGATGAACATCATCAACGGTGGCGCTCACTCCGATGCTCCTATCGCATTCCAGGAGTTCATGATTCGTCCCGTAGGCGCTCCTTCGATCCGCGAGGCTCTGCGCATGGGTGCTGAGGTGTTCCACACACTGCAGAAGAACCTGAAAAAGCGTGGCTTGTCTACTGCTGTGGGCGACGAGGGAGGTTTTGCTCCTAAGTTCGATGGCATCGAAGACGCTCTCGACTCTATCATTCAGGCTGTGAAAGACGCAGGTTACGAGCCCGGCAAAGACGTAAGAATTGCTATGGACTGCGCAGCTTCAGAGTTCGCAGTACAGGAAAACGGCGAGTGGTTCTACGACTACAGCAAGTTGAAAGACGGTATGCCTAAGGATCCCAACGGAAAGAAGCTCACTGCCGACGAGCAGATTGCTTATCTTGAGGAGCTTATCACCAAATATCCTATCGACTCTATCGAGGACGGTCTCGACGAGAACGACTGGGAAAACTGGGCCAAACTCACCGCTAAGATCGGCGACCGCTGCCAGCTGGTAGGCGACGACCTGTTTGTAACCAACGTGAAGTTCCTGGAGAAGGGAATCAAGATGGGAGCTGCCAACTCTATCCTTATCAAGGTAAACCAGATTGGCTCGCTGACCGAAACACTTGAGGCTATCGAGATGGCTCATCGTCACGGTTACACCACCGTTACCTCTCACCGTTCCGGCGAGACAGAAGACACCACGATTGCCGACATCGCAGTGGCTACAAACTCCGGCCAAATCAAGACCGGTTCTATGAGCCGCACAGACCGTATGGCCAAGTACAACCAGCTCATCCGCATTGAGGAAGAACTCTGCTGCTCTGCAAAATACGGCTATAAGAAACTGAAGTAATTTCGAAATAATTACATTCTCTATACAAAGGACACATCTCAGAAATGAGGTGTGTCCTTTTTTGGTTACATCGTCATAAATTCGTATCTTTGTCTCTACAACAAACCGCCATATTCATTATGATTAAAAATATAGTTTACGACTTCGGAGGCGTACTCGTACAGTACGATTTCATGAGATTCTTCACACAACTGTTAGGAAGCAGGGAAAAAGCCCGGTGGTTTCTAAATAAGGTGTTTACAAGTGAGCTGAACAACGAAATGGATCGAGGCGTACATGAACCGGCCTATTTTTTTGAACAGCAAAAACGTCTCTGGCCGGAATATCGCGAGGCCCTCGATGCTTTCGACAAGCATTATACAGACATCTTCACGCATGAAAGTGAGGGCATCAGAGAGTCGATGCTCGACTTAAAGAAACGCGGATATCGATTGCTCGGACTGTCCAACTGGTCATCGAGGGTGAACGATGTGATGGAGAAGTTTGACATCTTCGAACTCCTGGATGGATATGTTATCTCCAAAGATGTGTATCAACTAAAGCCCGACGCTGAAATTTATCACACTTTCCTGCACAAATTCAACGTACAGGCAGACGAATGTGTGTTCATAGATGATAAACCCGAAAACATTGAGGGGGCAAAAGCTGTGGGTATGTATGGCATCGTTTATGAAAACACCCGTCAATTGTTGCACGAGTTGGAGCCATTGCTTCTGCCCTATACATTTGAGCAGGCAACGCCAGACAATGAGACCGAAATATGGAATATTGTGCATCAGGCCGCTCTTGACATGGCGAGGAAAGGCCGCCATCAATGGGACGAAAACTATCCTCCACGTGAGCATATTGCCCACGACATTGAACGGGGAAACGGGTATGTGATGAAACTGAACGGCGAAACAGCCGGATATACCGCTGTGAGCTTTGACGGAGAGCCCTCCTACGAGCAGCTGAAAGGGAGATGGCTCAGCGATCAGCCCTACGCCACCATGCACCGCATTGCCATTGCAGAAGCCTACCATGGGAGGGGATTGGCGCGACTACTGTTTACAGAAGCCGAACGAATCTGTCGGAAACGACAAATCGGAAGCATTCGCATCGACACCAACTATGACAATGTGGAGATGCTACATCTCATCGACTGTCTAGGATTCACACGGTGCGGCCTATGCTATTATGATCACGAAGGACGAAAGGTAGAACGCATAGCATGTGAGAAATTGCTGAAACACGGCAAACTCTAATATAAAGTAGGTATATAGCAGTATATTATAGCAAATATTCCTCTGTTTTTTTGCCAATACAGTGGAAATTGGTTAATTTTGCGAAGCATTAGCAAATCACCAAGAAAACAGCTATGAAAAGAAATATATTATTTATTGTAGGCTCTTTGCGAAAGGAGTCCTTCAATCTTGTCTTAGCTAAAACCGCTGAAAAAATGATCGGTGACCAAGCCAACGTAAGTTATCTGGACTATAGCGACATTCCCTTCATCAATCAGGATATAGAATTCCCTGCCCCGGCGGCAGTGACCAAATTGCGCGAGACTGTGGCTGCAGCCGATGCCGTGTGGGTATTCACTCCGGAATACAACTATAGCTATCCCGGTCATGTGAAGAATATTTTCGACTGGCTTTCGCGCCCGGTGGTAGCCGGAGATTATCAAACACCAACTGCCATCAAAGGCAAAAAAATCACTATGACCGGTGCTGGTGGACAAGGACAAACGATGAAGTGTAGGGCTAAACTGGCTGAACTGCTGACTTTCATTGGTGCCGACATAATGCCTGCACAACAAACCGGCATAACGCTTAACAAGGAAGCATGGACAGAAGGTAAGATGATATTGACAGAAGAGCAGCGTAACGCACTCCAAAAACAAAGCCAAGAAGTCCTCAACTACATAGCCTAATTTGCATTATTCACGCTAAAACATTCATTCAAGACATGAAAAAAGTAACGGACCAAGTATATTATGTAGGTGTAAACGACAATAAAAAGCAGAGATTTGAAGGCCTATGGCCGCTGCCACACGGTGTTTCGTACAATTCCTACCTGGTTGTTGACGAGAAAGTTTGCCTCATGGATACGGTGGAAGTTGATTTCTATCCACAGTTCCTGGCCAACATCCGCGAGGTAATCGGAGACCGTCCCATCGATTATATTGTGGTGCATCACATGGAGCCAGATCATAGCAGTTCGCTCTCATTGCTACGTGAATTTTATCCCAATATCAAGATTGTCGGCAACAAAAAAACTTTCGACATGATGAAAGGATTCTATGGAATTCAGGAGCAATGTGTCGAAGTGAAACATGGCGACGAGCTCTCTTTGGGCAAGCATACGCTTACTTTCCAACTCATTCCTATGGTGCACTGGCCCGAAACGATGGTTTCCATCGACATCAATACGCGTACAGCGTTCACGGGAGATGCCTTCGGATGCTTTGGCGCACTCGACGGCGGCATCATAGATAAGGATATTGACACCGACAAATACTGGTTGGAGATGGTGAGATACTACTCCAACATTGTTGGACGATACGGTGTTCCCGTGCAAAACGCTTTGAAAAAGTTGGACGGTGTGCAGCTGGATTACATCTGTCCCACACATGGGCCCGTATGGCATAAGTATGCTGATAAAGTCGTCAAACTCTACGACAGCATGAGTAAATACGAAGGCGAGACCGGCTTGGTTATTGCCTACGGCACAATGTACGGCAACACGGCACAGATGGCAGAGGTCATCGCTGAGGCCGCATCGCAAGCAGGCGTTGAGAAAATCAGCCTTATCAACCTGAGCAAGGTACACTATTCTTATGCCCTGCGCGACATATTCCGTTACAAGGGACTTATTCTCGGTGCACCAACCTATAACAACAGCATATTCCCCAAAATGGAACAGTTGTTATCAGCCATTGCCAACCGTAACATCAAAAACCGTTGTATGGGTTGGTTTGGAAGCTATTGTTGGGCAGGGAAGGCCGTTTCCATACTCGAAGAATGGAACGAAAAACAGTTCCATTTCGAGCCTGTGGGTGAGCCGGTAGAAATGAAACAGTCGCTCAACGAGGAAACCCGTACCCAATGTGTGGCTTTGGGACAGGCTATGGCAGCCAGACTTCTTACCGACTAAAAGCTCAAACAGCGATGCCATTAAACGCGAAATGGTTTTACTCCGGAATATAAACTTCCATGAGTAAAACCATTTTTCTTTTCCAAGCCTTCTTCAGTTATACTGAGAAAAGGCTGGATTGTTCTTTCTATGCGGATTAGTCTTCTAAAACACTGAAGTCTTCCTTAGTTACGCCACATTCCGGGCATACCCAATCTTCGGGAATATCCTCAAAAGCAGTACCTGGTTCGATACCACCATCCGGATCACCAACTTCAGGATCATACACCCAACCGCAAACATCACAAACGTACTTTTTCATAATCTTTCTGTTTTATTTATCTGATTTGTATAATATGTTTTTTGAGTAACCGGCAAATCTTTTGCCTCTTTTAATACTCTTATCGTAGTATGCACATCACTGTCACACTACATCTGCAAAGATAAATGTTTTTTTTAGAAAATCAAGTTTTTTTGGTGTTTTTATTTTGAAAAAATTACAATTCCTATTTTATCCTGAAAACTTTTCAATATTCTTTGGTCTACTTTGAGATTTTTGTTAAATTTGCGTAGATAAAGGACAAAACAAACTAACATTTTAGTTATTAACATCTAAAAACAACATTATGTTAGAAAAAAACAAGGATTTTCTTCGAAATATAGATTTAGGGCTGTTGATTTTGCGCATCAACGTTGGTGGATTAATGCTTTTTCACGGCATCCATAAGGCCATACATGGCGTCGATGGCATTGCCGGGATGCTTGCAGCAAAAGGTCTTCCCACGTTCATTGCCTATGGCGCGCTACTCTGTGAACTGGTGGCTGCCGCCATGATCGTACTGGGTGTGTGGACCCGCGCTGCTGCCGCCATATTGACAGCCAACATGGTTGTGGCCATTCTTATGGCTCATGCCGACGTGCTGTTCAGCATAAACCCTGCCACAGGAGGATGGGCCGTAGAATTGCCCGCACTGTATCTGCTTGGCAGTTTGGCACTATGTTTCACGGGCGGAGGCAAATATGCGCTCACCAAAGGGACTGTTTTGGACTAATCTCCTACATCCCATAACACTGAAAACAGATAAAAACAAAACACATGGATAATCAAAAGAAAACAGATTTCGGCCTCATCGGTCTTGCCGTGATGGGCGAAAATCTTGCGCTGAATATGGCCAACCATGGCTGGAATATCTCCGTCTACAACCGTACCGTACCCGGAATTGAAGAAGGTGTGGTAGAACGCTTCATCGAAGGGAGGGCTAAAGACAAATCCATCAGTGGATATACTGACATGAAAGACTTCGTAGAATCCATCGCACGCCCCCGCAAAATCATGATGATGGTACGGGCGGGCAAGCCTGTAGACATGGTTATGGAACAATTGTTCCCATTGCTTTCGCCGGGAGACATTATCATCGACGGGGGCAACTCCAACTATGAGGATACCAACCGACGCGTGGCTGCTGCTGAGGAAAAAGGCTTCCTGTTCGTAGGAAGCGGTGTTTCGGGTGGCGAAGAAGGGGCTTTAAATGGAGCCTCTATCATGCCCGGTGGGTCAAAGGGGGCTTGGGAGAATGTGAAGCCCGTGCTTCAGAGCATTGCCGCAAAAGCCGAAGACGGCGCCCCCTGCTGTCAATGGGTTGGTCCGCAAGGTGCCGGCCATTTTGTGAAAATGATTCACAACGGCATCGAATACGGCGATATGCAACTCATTTCCGAAGCCTATTGGGTGATGAAACACCTCGGCGGAATGAGCAACGACGAGATGGCTGATGTGTTCGATGAGTGGAACAAGGGTAAACTTCAGAGTTACCTTATAGAGATTACGGCCAATATTCTACGCCACAAAGACGCCAAAGGAGATATGCTCATCGACTACATCCTCGACACCGCAGGGCAGAAAGGCACCGGCAAATGGTCGGTTATCAACGCCATGAATCTCGGTATGCCACTGGGACTCATCGGTACTGCCGTGTTTGAGCGCAGTCTATCGTCCGACAAGGATATGCGCGTGGCAGCAGCAAAGCGCTTCCCACACACCATAGCCAAATCTAATCTCGACCGTCAGACCTTGCTCGACAACATTTTTGCAGCGCTCTATGCGTCCAAGCTGGTGAGTTATGCGCAGGGCTTTTCCGTATTGCAGAAGGCTTCCGATGACTTCGAATGGAGCCTCGACATGGCCTCCATTGCCCGAATGTGGCGTGGCGGATGCATCATCCGCAGTGTGTTCCTCAACGACATTGCCCACGCTTACGAAGGAGCCGATAAGCCCCAACACCTGCTTCTCGCACCGTATTTCGCCAAAGAGATAGAGCAATTGCTTGACGGATGGAAGTCTCTCGTGGCACAGGCTGCCGGCGAAGGGCTGCCCGTTCCGGCTTTCTCGTCAGCACTCAACTATTTTTATTCGCTCACGTCCGAGAATCTTCCGGCCAACATGGTGCAGGCTCAGCGTGACTATTTCGGTGCTCACACCTTTGAACGCAAAGACCAGCCACGTGGCGAATTCTTCCACGAGAACTGGACCGGACACGGTGGCAGCACCAAGTCGGGAACATATAATGTATAATTCATAATTCACAATTCATAATTCATAATTGGCTGCGCGTTGCAATTCAGAATTCACAATTCAGAATTCATAATTAGCTGCGCGTTGCAATTCCAAATTCAGAATTCATAATTAGTTAATCTTGTAATTGTGAATTGAAAATTGTGAATTGTGAATTAAAAACATTTGGTATGAACAACTTTTCTATGATTATATTTGGGGCCTCAGGCGACCTCACCAAACGAAAACTGATACCCGCCCTATACTCGCTCTACACCAACAACAGATTACAAGAGCACTTCTCCATCATCGGTACGGCACGCACGCCCTATTCCGACGATGAGTTTCGCTCATATATCCTGGAGCAGATGAACGAGTTTGTAAAACCCGAAGCTCGCAACGAAGAGGGTTTCAAAACTTTTATATCACATCTCTACTACCAACCGCTCGACCCATCGAAAGCCGAAGGCTATGAGATGTTGAAGCAGAAAATTAAAGACATTACCGGCGAGGAGCAGCCCGACAATATGCTGTTCTATTTGGCCACTCCACCCTCATTGTACAGTGTGGTGCCCCTGCACCTCAAGCGTGTGGGACTCAACACGCCCGGCTCGCGCATCATTGTGGAAAAGCCCTTTGGCTACAACCTCAAGTCGGCACAGGAGTTAGGCAAAGTCTATGAGTCGGTATTCGAAGAACATCAGATATTCCGTATCGACCATTTCCTCGGTAAAGAGACCGCCCAGAACATTTTGGCCTTCCGCTTTGCCAACGGCATCTTCGAGCCAATATGGAATCGCAACTATATCGACTACGTAGAAGTTACGGCCGTAGAAAATCTCGGCATCGAAAACCGAGGTGGATTCTACGACACGGCCGGCGCTCTGCGCGACATGGTGCAAAACCATCTCATACAACTTGTGGCCCTCACCGCCATGGAGCCACCTGCCGCATTCAATGCCGACAGTTTCCGAAACGAAGTGGTGAAGGTGTACAACTCACTGAAGCCCCTCAACGAAACCGACCTCAAAGAACACATCGTTCGCGGGCAATACACGGCCGGAAACGCCCAAAAAGGGTATCGCGAGGAGAAAGGCATCAGTCCCCAATCGCGCACAGAAACCTTTGTGGCCATGCGCCTCAGCATCGACAACTGGCGCTGGAGCGGCGTCCCATTCTACATCCGAACGGGCAAGCAGATGCCGACAAAAGTCACCGAAATTGTCATCCACTTCCGCGAAACGCCCCACCAGATGTTTGGAAACGTGGCCGGAGGCAAGCATCCACAGGCCAACATGCTCACCATCCGCATACAGCCCAACGAGGGCATCAGCCTGAAGATCGGCATGAAAGTGCCGGGAGCTGGCTTCGAGGTGAAGCGCGTGGCCATGGATTTCACTTATGACCAACTGGGCGACATCGTCATCAATGACGCTTATGCACGTCTCATCGACGATTGTATTCAGGGCGACCCAACCCTCTTTACACGCAACGACGCAGTGGAGGCTTCATGGCGATTCTTCGACCCCATACTCAAATACTGGCAGAGCCACAATGAGGCTCCACTCTATGGCTACCCCGTAGGCACATGGGGACCGCAAGAGAGCGACAAGTTGATGCACGACCACGAGGCCGAATGGACCAATCCGTGCAAGAATCTTACCAACACCGATTTATACTGCGAACTATGATTACCCATATCCACAACACCGACGCCGAAGCCGCGTGCGCACTGATTGAGCGCATACTGCAAGTAACGAACGAACGGCCTGCCGGGCAAACAGTGAACATTGCACTCAGCGGGGGCAGCACGCCCGCACTGATGTTCCGCATTTGGGCTGAGCAATATGATGCCCAAACGCCCTGGGACCGCATCCGGTTGTTCTGGGTAGACGAGCGCTGTGTGCCTCCCACCGACGAAGAAAGCAACTACGGCATGACGCGCGACAATCTGCTGAATAAAATCGACATTCCCAAAGAAAACGTCGTGCGCATCAAGGGTGAGAACACGCCCGAAGACGAAGCCCGACGCTATGAGACAGAAGTGCGTAGCATGGTGCCTGAGGAGGAGGGCTTTCCCCAGTTCGACATCGTACTCTTGGGAGCCGGCGACGATGGGCACACCTCGTCTATCTTTCCCGGTCAGGAACATCTGCTCACCACCGACAAAGCCTACGCAGTGGGCACTCACCCCAAGACCGGACAGCAGCGCATTGCTCTCACGGGAATGCCCATCATCCACGCCCGACGGCTCATCTTCTTGCTTACCGGCAAGGGTAAGGCTCAGGTCTTAGCCGACATTATCGACCAAAACGATGCCGGACCGGCCGCCTACGTGGGGCATCATGCACTCCACACGGTGGAAGTATTTACCGACAAAGCCGCCGCTGAATAAGCATAAAACCATATAACAGAACGCAAGAAGCGCAAGGTGACAACACATATTCACCTTGCGCTTCTGCTATTTCAATCGTCATTTCGAGACGTTATCCGCTCTCCACTGTAAACATCCAGTGCATTGCTAAGATAATCCGGCCCCGCTAACCCATCATTTTTATTCTGCAACAGGTCGTATCACGTGCCCGAAACGTATACTTTGGGGACATTTTCGGTACACCCTCCTATTATAACTATCATAAAGAAAGCTAAGAGTGTACGCATCCTCTTCATTTTTCCGAGCAGCCGTCCAATAGTCTCCATATTTGCCAACCGCGTTGATAGTGGCGTCAGCTCTTTGTATAAAACCAAAGGCAGGGAAAAATATGGTAGGGGTAGTGCTGTTACCGGTTTTGAAGTTCCATCCATTGTCCCATTTTCCTACAACATTGAAATTGGATTCAGGTTGTATGGACTCCCCTCCATTGTAATCATCTGTGGAAGAGAAGCCGGTAAAAGCATTAGCTCCGGGTACATGGAATCCAACCGGACAGGGGTCATAGATGGTCTTGACAACCGGTTCGTCATTAGCAACAAACGAAGTGTTATCCATTGACCACAGATTTATGTAACGCAAGGGACACTCATACTCATCACGACTATCTCTCAGCCAAAAGAGTTCCGGATGCTCAATAACGTTAAATTTCTCACCTGAAGAAGAGAATGTACCTGCTGCAAGTGCACTAGTTCCCGGCATGGCATCCTTACGCCCCCACTGGTAAAAAGTAGCAAAGCCATCTCCACGAAATCCATTATTCTGCGTAATGGTGAAAATGGAGGTCTGCTTCTCACCATTGTTCTTAACGTCCTGTTCTACCTTTACGCGAACGCTGCGGGGAGAAGTGAAGTAGGTCATTGTCCAATCATCTTGGTCACTGCGAATATATTTCATTCCAAGCGGTGCCTGGGCCATCTTGTATTTTACACCATCTTTGTTTGTTACCTCCACGGTGTTGAGCGACCATGGATCGGTAAACCACAGATGCCACGACCAAACTACCGTACCATTCTGCGTGGCAGCAATAACCACATTCCCATTCTCAAACGAATTGTCATCAACATCAAATTCAAGATAATCACCGGAAATTTTGAGGTTCGTAACTATAGGCTTTCCATTAGAGTCATTCGTATCTGCCCATACGATTTTCGCTCCGTCAGGCTTAACACCATTATTACGAAGCCATGGATCGGTGATTTCATTGCCGAGATGATTTGTGAACTTCGAAAGGAAATACGATCGTTTAAACCTTTCTTCATAGCCACTACCCGTCTGCCATTCCTTGGCTTGATAGGCCGACGGATTCGCCTCCCCATTTTTAATGGCGTTGCCATAGACTAATGGCAGACGGTAATACCCCAAAGCAGAGATAAGATAGCAGTTGGCAGTATTCCGCTTTGTCTCGTTCCCTTTATAGTCATGCAGAGAGAGGTCGTAGCGCGATGCTTCTGAGCCTCTCTCGTCCTCTGCCCAAAAACAATCTTCGAAGTCAATTACATCATAGCGCAACCCAACACTTGCCTTTTCAAAATTGGTGCTACCACTACCCTGACACACTTTTGACGATTCTACCCAATCGGGTTTCTCGTCCATGCTGAACTTATCATCACCATTGGCATCATAGCCCACCACCTTCCATGGCACAGCTTGCTGTATGCCATCAGGCGATTGGCGGTAGCTCTGTATGCTGAACTCTGCTGACGCGGCATTGTAGGCTGCCGTACAGTTATTACCGGTAATATGATATTCCCATGTGGACTGCTTCTCAGAAAGTCCATATTGCACAGTGGTACCGGCACGCCAGATACCACCAAGCTTGGCACTGATAGAAGTATTGTCGTCGAAAGACACTTTCATGCTGACATCTTTAAGCGTCTGGGGAAGCATGTAGAACGTGAAATTGTCTTCTCCCTCTCCAGTGAGCAAAACATTCTTTTCCTTCGCTGTATTGACATTAATACCGTCGAGAGTAAAGGTGGCAGGGGTGGAAAGGTCGCTCCACGTACCTGATCCATGCGGATCGCCGGGCAACGTATAGTGTCCCTTGCTCATGGCATTGATAATTTCTACCTTAGTGATGGTTTTGTTGTAAGACAGATTGCTGCCTACCTTGAACCGCACGGCAGTCAGTGCATGGGTGAAAGCCAATGGAATAGTGGGAGCCACGTTATGTGTTTCATACCAAATGGGCTTGGTAGTGGCGGTCATAAGATCTTTTTGATTTTTTACATCTCTTTCCACCTCGAAGTCAACAGAAGGCTGACGCTGACTTTGTGGCGAGAGTTTCAGCTTGCCGTAAGCATCGGTCACCAAAGGATAGACTGCATAGAACTGCCCCCAACGG
Source organism: Bacteroidales bacterium KA00344 (assembly GCA_001552765.1). Classification (GTDB taxonomy): domain Bacteria; phylum Bacteroidota; class Bacteroidia; order Bacteroidales; family Bacteroidaceae; genus Prevotella. The sequence continues at coordinate 1,724 of KQ959448.1, read as the reverse complement.
TAACTCCAGTTCCATGGTACCGGATTGACGATCTTGCCGTCAGGGTTCGTTTTCTCATTAGCAAACCAAGGAGTGTCGATGTTTTCCTCCGCATCACCACGGAAACCCAAAGTAGAGAACTGCTGTAGTGTCTTCATGGTGGTGATGTTGGCACGCGTCAAGCTTTCGGAAGCCATGTTATTCAAATCCTGAATACCTGCGGTAGTGGTCTGTATCAGACAGGTGTTGACAACACCTTCACACTTGATCTGCCTTACGGGAAGGTCAGCTGTGGAAAGATTTAACTCTGACAGCTGGGCGGCAAATGCGGCACGTGTCATGGGGACGGAAGCAGCACGCCTACGGGTCATATTGTCCTGCACCTGTGTCACATCAAAAGAGACCGTAGGACCATTAACCTCATTGCGGTTTCCATCGAAGAGGTCGTCGGAACATGAAACCAGTAACAAGCCGAAAACAAGCAAGTTGCCCAATCGGATGATAAATGAATTATATTGATTCATGATGATGTTTTTTTTCTGCATTTATTACTTCAAGCGTAATGATAGACCGATGGCTACCACACACTCACACTTTGCTTAATAATCGAGTGGGAAATCAAAGGGCTTCGCTTCTCCAACTATTTCTCCACCTTCGACAGGATCCGGGTCGTCGATAGTTACATTGGGATCGTCATTCACGTTCGGGCTGCCCGCCATGAGTGATATGTTGTCGAAAGAAAATCGCTCTATGATAGATGGCCGTTCGTAGCGTTGCTTGCCGACTCTATGTTTTTCTTCATTCATAAGCCTATGTTTAAAATTGTATATTTCGTAGAATTTTACTCTATCCCTATATGTTTATTACGCAATGATGATTGGCATAAATAAGAGTGGCAATACCGCTAAAGAAAGTCATAATAAATTCTCTTGTGGAATGTTGCAAAAACAGAATTCTGTACCAACCTACTCATGCTTTGTGGGTACGGCTACAAAAATACTACTTTTTTTAGATAAACTATAAATTTACAGCATAATAATTATATTCAACATAAAATGCTCTACTGGCAAAGGATTGTGGAGCGAATAAACAAACTCAAGACCAACCAGAGTCTGCGTCACGTACCATCACAGGAAAGTCGAGCGAGATGTCACACGTTTTTATTTTAATATTTGGTGTAAACCTGATTATAAAACGAGGAACATCCAAATATATTGCAAAGATTATAAGTAATCACACATACCCACAACTCAAGTCGGAGCATATAAGCAAACATACGATTGAGCCGGCAAAAATGGATGGTACGAAATATCAACAAAACTGCTTCCAAATTTCGCCGATTTGAAAACAAAATGCGGTTGGCTCCAAATACGCCGAAATTTCGCGTTATTTATAAACCGCTTCAAATCAATGGGTTATAACCATAGCACACCATTTCCAAAGCGTCTGCAAACAAACACATGTGCGATTAGAGCCTTACGACGAGGCGTTGAAGCCCTAACCGCAGCATGACTAAGCCCTAACCGCAGCATGACTAAGCCTCAACCGCACTGCCACTAAGGCCTTTCGGCGAGGCGAAAACATAGTAACCGCAACGCTGTGAAGACGCATGCCTCAGCGTTTCTCTCGTCCGTGCACCAAAAACATAGCCCTTTTCGAGCCAGATTGCCAATACAGAACACACCTTTTTAAGTGAAGTTTTGTTTACAAAGCAACGTGGCAGGATTGGCGGGAAGAGGGCGGGG
>KQ959447.1 GCA_001552765.1 Bacteroidales bacterium KA00344 | reverse complement strand
ATGATAATGTGGAGTCAAATTGCTCCATGACTGAAAATAATCCCCAAAAAGGAGTGAGCCACTCAGATTTAATTTGTATCTTCGCCATGTCTATCGTCGGATTCTCTTGTTTTTTGCAACACTAAGATAAGTGAAAATTCTGACATGGCAAAATCCTGAGCAACTTTTTGTTGCTCAGGTACTTAAAAAGTTTAATTTATAATAGTGTTGCGGAATTAAGGTTTTAGAAAATCAAATAAATAAAGTTGTAAAACAAGCTGAAGAAAATTATGACAAAAGGAATAAAAAATGAAATGCTATTGATGGTATTGTTCTTTTGTTTGACGAATGCTATTTCTGGAAAAACTCAAACAAAAACTCAAACAAAAACTCAAACAAAAACTGATACGATATTATGCAATAATAAGAATTTAATTATCAAGTATCCAAGAATAAGTAAAATTAATATAGATAATTATGAAGAGGGGTATTTTAAAACAATAAATTGTGTTTTAGACACAGCTATAATAACAATACATTGTGGTAGCATGGTTAATTTACCTTTGACAGATTTAACAAAAAAAATAATCTGTAGTGAATTTGTATTGGATAAAGAGCTTCGTAGTATAAGAGGATACCAAATGATAAATAAAAGAAAAAAATATTTCAGAGAAGATAATTATTTTAGATATGGTATTACCATTGTCTATGATAATGTCGAAGAAACAAGATTGTCATGTTATGAGCAGTTCCTCAACGACGTAAAAATACAATGATTTTTTCTTATCCTAAAATCCGCAACTAAGCCCTTGAACGTCCTT
>KQ959446.1:37442-41921 GCA_001552765.1 Bacteroidales bacterium KA00344 | reverse complement strand
TTGAAAAAGTTTTACCGGACAGCAATAATTATTAACAGTAACGCTCCTTGTTTTATGCTTTTCTGTCTGTTATCGACGCCTTAACGAGACTGTAAAGAACTCCTAATGAGAGTCTTATGGAACGCTAATATAACCATAGTATTGCACACTGTAATTACAGTTTCTCTTCTTTTATACCTCCAACTCCATACCGTCGTAGGCAAACATAAAACCTTTGGGTAATCTCGCATTGGCCTTATCGTGTAACCCTATTTTGTGGGTGAGATGAGTAAGGTAAGTTCGCTTTGCACCTATTTTGCGGGCAAAATCTATGGCTTCGGGGATAATCAAATGACTATGGTGTGGTTTTTCCCACCTCAAGGCGTTGATTACCAATGTTTCTACCCCTTCAAGATAAGCGATTTCGTCTTGCGCAATCGTCTTCATATCTGTGATATAGGCCATAGTTCCGAAGCGGTAGCCCAAGATTGGCAATCGGTCGTGCATCACTTCTATGGGCATAATATCTATGTCTCCGATCCTCATGGCGACATGTTTTCGGATGGTGTGTAGGTTTAATTTGGGGACACCGGGATATAAATTTTCTGCAAAACAATAGGGAAAATTATGTCTGACAGTTTCCACCGTAACATCATTGGCATAGATGTCCATATCTCCAAAACTGCAGTAAGGTCGCAAATCATCAATTCCACCCACGTGGTCGTAATGCCCGTGAGTGAGTAACACAGCATCAATCTTTCGAAATGGCAGTGGAATGAGTTGCATTCTAATATCCGGACCACAATCTATCAGCACTCTGCTATGCTCAGTTTCCAGCATGGCAGCTGTACGATAGCGCTTGTCGCGAGCATCCGAACTTCCACAAACCTCACAGTCGCAACCTATAACCGGCACCCCATTAGACGTTCCTGTACCTAAGAATCTGAATTTCAAAACTTTACTTTATATTTACTTCCGGATAAATATGTATTCCAAACTTAGAATACACATCCTCCTGAATGCGATGCATCAGGGCCACGACATCCGCTCCTGTCGCTCCTCCATAATTCACTAAAACAAGGGCTTGCTTCTCATAGACGCCCACTTTGCCGAGCCTACGTCCTTTCCATCCGCACCTGTCTATCATCCATCCCGCAGGAATCTTATAACGTTTTTGGTCGCGACAGTTTCTAGAAGCATCTTCAGAAAGCGATAAAGCCAGCTCCGAAACCTCGAAATAACGGACATCCGGAAAACGTTCCCTCACACTATCCAACGTGGCTTTATCTACGATTGGATTCATAAAGAAACTCCCGGCATTACCTAATTCCGAAGGCTCCGGAAGTTTTGCACGTCGTATACCGATAACGATGTCGCGCAAACTTTGTCCTGTCAGTTCTCCCTCTGCAATACACCGGTCCTTCATTACCTGCCGAATATTTCCATAATCAAGGTGGGGAATGAATTGACGCGAAAGCCTATAAGTGATGTGAGTAATGAGAAATTTGTCCTTCCAGTCTTGTTTGAATCGACTCCGACGATACCCGTAACCACACTCACCGGCACCGATAGTTACAACCTTTCCCGTAGACAACTGCACGGCCTCTATAGATGTTATAACATCCTTAGCTTCAACTCCGTATGCACCAATATTCTGAACGCCCGACGCTCCACATTCTCCCGGTATCAGACTAAGGTTTTCCATACCATAAAAGCCATGTTTTACAGCGTAGGCCACGACATCATCAAACGTTGTACCGGCCCAACATCTCAAGAAAACCGACCCTTCGTCCTCAGGCTTTGTCGACACCTCTACTTCGAATTTCTTAGCCGCAGTCAACACCTTGCCATGAAAATCCTTCGTCAATAACAGGTTACTGCCACCTCCGAGAATCAGCAGTGAAGACGCCTCCGCATCCTGATCAAGTATTTCCCGAGCAAGCGTCACGGCATCATCCACCGTTTCAAAGACAATGAGTTCATCACACTTTTGGTCAATACCAAACGTGTTATGGTGTAATAAAGAGTAATTTTTAAATCGCTTCATATCAGAATTTTCTACATTCCGAGCAGAGATGTGCAGACCAATTAACTATTAAATTCAATCAACTTCCAATGTCCGCCTATTCGCCTAAAAGTCATTTCCATCTCCAACCCATTGGCAATACCCCTGATTACCAATATTCTGCGATCAGAATTCTCGTATTGCCGTCCATAAAGAACATTATAGAGCAGTCCACTGGGAATAATTCCCGGCCTGAAATCCAACCATTGCCGGGGGACGATCACACCCGAAATTGTCGAAAAATCATCTTCCGGGTCCGGAGCTGTAAATTCAACTTCGCCTGCCATACTCTGCACTTGGAAGGCCGAATCCGTCGAAAAGTGATTATAAAACTTTAAAAAATTCGCATTTCTGTTCTTGGCAAGGGGCTGATAGTGAATAGCCGTCATTTTCCACTCCCCGTTTATCTTGTTAAAAATATAAGTCTGTACAGTTTCTTTTTTTAAGAATATCTTCTCAATCGCAACATGATTCACAGCTGTATCCTTAACTCTGTCTTTCTGTTTTTGGTTGTCCAAGATAAGCGTATAATAGCCCTGTCGCATAAAGAAATGCTCCATCTTCCATTGCTGTTTATTCATTTTCTTTTCCATCTTTCCATCGCGATAAATGGGCAAGGGAAACACAATGCGGCTCTGTTGAAGTTTGCGATTGGCTGCAAAATTAAATATGAAGTCATCAAAAAGTTCATCGGCCGCCTTAGGCATTGGGGTCTCAGCGATCACATTTTCAGTAGAATCCATGACTGTAGTGTCTACAAAGGCAGAGTCAGCCTGTGTAGTATCTGTCGGCTCCGGTTTCTTGTCGGTACATCCATAGGGTATCAACATTGCGGAAACCAACATCAATAAGAAGACGAGAGCAAATTCTTTTCTCATATCATATCATTCATATAGCTTACGCAAAATTACACATTATTTTCCATATTAGTTTACTTTTTTCAATAAAACTTAGTAACTTTGCATTTAAAGAACCGGAAGTTTAAATTATGATATTAGACAAGATAGACGAACTTCTCAAAGAAGTGGCCGAAATGTCGGCCAAGAATGCAGAAGACATTGAGCAACTCAGATTGAAATATTTGAGCAAGAAAGGTGAAATCAATGCCATCATGGCCGATTTCCGTAGTGTTGCTGCCGACCAGAAAAAAACCGTAGGCATCAAGATTAACGAGCTTAAGCAAGCTGCCATCAACAAGATCAACGAGCTGCGCGACCAAGTAGCCACCGTAGAGACAGGCAACGAGAACATCGATCTCACACGCACGTCCTACCCTATTCCATTAGGCACGCGTCATCCGCTGACTATCGTAAAGAACGAAATTGTCGATATATTCCAGCGTATGGGCTTCACCCTGTATCAGGGGCCGGAGATTGACGACGACAACCATGTGTTTACCATGCTCAACTTTGCCGCCGATCACCCTGCACGCGATATGCAAGACACCTTCTTCATCTCGCAGAATCCGAACGACGTGACCAAGAACGTCATCCTGCGTTCTCACACTTCCGGCGACGAGGCTCACTACATGGAGACCCACAAACCGCCAATCCGCATGCTTTGCCCGGGACGCGTTTACCGCAATGAAGCTATCTCTGCACGCGCCCATTGCTTCTTCCATCAGGTTGAAGGCTTGTATGTAGACAAGGGCGTCAGCTTCACAGACCTGAAACAAGTGCTGTTGTCTTTTGCCCGGGAAATGTTTGGTGCCGACACCAAAATTCGTTTACGTCCATCCTATTTCCCCTTTACGGAGCCAAGTGCCGAGATGGATATTTCCTGTAACATCTGTGGAGGAGAGGGCTGTAGCTTCTGCAAACACACCGGATGGGTGGAAATCCTGGGATGCGGTATGGTGGATCCGCACGACCTCGAAGCCTGCGGTATCGACTCCAACGTCTACACTGGTTATGCATTCGGTATGGGTGTGGAACGTATCACCAACTTGAAATACCGTGTCAATGATTTGCGCCTCTTCTCCGAAAACGACACTCGTTTCCTCGAAGAGTTCAAAAGCGCATATTAAACAGACATCCTTTAATATACTTATAATACAATAGGAGCGTTCATGAACGCTCCTATTGTATTTCTAATCCAGCCTTCCAATTAATCGCTCATCGGCTCAGTTGATATTTAATGGGGAGAAATCAATACTCCACAGGCTTTTACTATGGGAAAAACCACACATCCCTATGATTGTGGTAACCATGTAACCACAAAACAAGATTGCTCATAGGAAAATATGATGCAGAAAAAAGAGTTCATACGTGTAAACTCCAATTGCACTCAGACGCTTCCGGTTCATTCTTCACTCTTTATGCTTCACTCTACACTCTAATTTATATTCTACGTTCTTCACTCCTCACTCTTCACTTTTATTTATATGGTTCGCTCATCATTCTACGTTCTTCACTTTATAAAATATTCTTACCGTT
>KQ959446.1:352-37342 GCA_001552765.1 Bacteroidales bacterium KA00344 | reverse complement strand
ACTTTATAAAATATTCTTACCGTTTTTTGATGATTATTTTCGAGTCATCCAGCGAAAAAAGGACTATGTTTTTTCGTCTAAATCGAACCGCAGATTCCCAAAGATTTTAGAGCTGCTGCGATTGAGCCCTTCTCATAACATGATTAGGGCTTATCGGCAACGCGGAAGAGCCTCAATCACACTACGGTTACGGTCTTTTCGTCATGCCGTTTGATACTCAATCGCAGGCGGAAAAATAAGAAAACAAAGGCCTATTTTTCAAAATCTCTGATAGTCAGGCGTTTACAAACTATCGCAATTTTTGCGTATTTCGAACGAAGGCAAACTTATTTTTAAATAAACGAATTTGAGAGGGCCTTTTGTTCATATATTTAACCATTTCTAAAGTTTTCAGAACATGCGTTCGGAAGAAGCAACGCTTCTTCAAGACACCCCCCAAAGTGCGTGAACATACCGTCTCAACTCTGAAGCGGACACACGCTCCCATTCGTCCCTACATTATGCTTGGTTATTACCTCCAAAAATGATTATATGGCCATTGATTGTACCAATGGATTAGTTTCAACAACAAAACAAATTTCCATACTTTTTTATTGCGCCACATTTTATTTGCAAATGACACGCTGACGAATATCTTCAGATGATGCGCCGATTTGCAGCAGGACAGGAGATGCAGGGCTTACAAATTGATGCTTTGCCTCGTCCCAGTGACCAAGTCGTTCGCCTTCGACATCAAGTTCTACCTCAACCGTCTTTCCTTGAGGTATCAAGACACGGGCAAAACCGCACAAACGCTTACCCGACTCATGGTTGGAGGAGACTGCATCAACCGCATAGGCCTGAACCACCTCATCACCATCGCAGTTTCCGGTATTGGTAACCGGCACTGTGATACGATAGCCTGTCTTTATAGCACGAACATTCTTGATGGCCCCATAGCTGAACGTGGTATAGCTCAAACCGTGACCAAAGGGATAGAGCACGGGCTTACGAACATACCTATAAGTACGCCCGTGACGAATGTCATAATCCATCATCAGAGGCAAGTCGGTGATGTCACGCACCCATGTCTGCGTGAGTCTGCCGGCAGGATTTACTTTTCCAAAGATCACATCAGCCAAACCGTTGCCTTGTTCCTGCGAACAATGGGTGATCTGCACAATGGCAGGCAGATGCTCTTGGCTCCAGTTGATGGTGTATGGGAAGCTGCTGACCAATACCAAGACGGTATTGGGATTGGCGCGATGAATCAATTTAAGCCAATCTTCATCTGGCAGTTGTAACGATTTACGGTCTACCGCCTCACGCCCGTCACTGGCTACAGGGCAGAACTTCCAATCAGTCCGTGTGCCAAAGGGATGATTGCCCACACACACCAGCACTATGTCGGCCCATGTCGCCAATTGTTCGGCTCGTCCCATCTGGTTATCCGAAACATATTTCACTTCTACGTCCTGTCCCTCTACAGCGCGGCGGACACCTTCCAAAATCGTAACCTCATAGGGCGGTTTACCACTGTACCAGTCTTGCACAATATTATTGGCGTACGGTCCTATTACGGCGATACGCTTAATCTGACGAGTGTTTATGGGAAGCAAGGCACGAGTCGGATCGTTCTTGAGCAGCACGACCGACTGCGCCGTCACTTCGCGCGCCAACCGACGTGCTTCGGGAGCATCGAAAGGTGCTTCTGTTGTGGTGTCACGCCCTATTTTCTGATAAGGGTTCGGACTGTCAGCGCCGTCTAACAAACCCAACTTCAGTGCGACATATAGATTGCCTCTGATGGCATTGTCTATGTCGGTCTCGCTGACCAACCCCTTTTCCAAAGCCTCACGCACATAAGATTCATACTCGTCGAGAAACTGTCCGGTGGTGGCTTTAATCGTGGCTGCAGCACCCTCAGCCAGCGTCGGATAGGCATGATGGGCATTGACGAGCAGCTTCAGCCCACCGCCATCGGTACAGATAATGCCGTTCTGCCCCCACTGTCGTCTGGCTATCGAGTCGAGTGCCGGGTGCACACACATGGTCACCCCGTTCCACGCATTATACGAAGCCATGAAAGCTCTGCTGCCTCCCCGCGTGATACCACGATAGAATGGGTAGCTGTAGTATTCGCGAAACAGTTGATTGTCAAAGTCGCTCGAAGTGGAATCACGGCCGTCTTCGTTGCTGTTAGCTAGAAAATGCTTCATCAGCGCAGCAGCTTTCCAATAGTGCGGATCGTCGCCCTGAACTCCTCTGACCATCGCCTCGGTCATCATAGCCGTGAGATACGGGTCTTCTCCAAAACTCTCCTCCGTGCGCCCCCATCGTGGATCGCGTGCCAAGTCGGCATTGGGAGCGCGCAAGACAAGGGCTTTTCGGGGGTCTACAAGGGGAGACTGATAGTAATAGCGCATCTCGGTAGCCATCTGATTACCGACACGGGTTATCAATTCAGGATTCCATGTAGCACCCAGTCCATAGGCCTGCGGGAATATGGTGGTGGGAAACTCTATCTGTCCTCGACTGCCGTCAGCATTAGTGACGCGTTTGCCCCATTGTCCCGGCCCACCCAGTGCTAGTCCATGCAGGCCCTCTGCCTGACCGCAATCGGGTATTCCAAGGCGTGGCACTCCAAGATTTGTAGACAATAGGGAGATTTTTTCGTCAATGGTGAGTTGTTGTAAAACCAGTTCCACACGACGGGTATCACTCAAACTGCGATTGTGGAAGTCCGTCTTCCGAGCCTGTGCTGCCGGCACGAAGCCAACAAGGAAAGCAATGAATAGATTAAAAATCCTTGTCATAGCATAAACATTGTATGTCTATAATTAAAGATAGATTGTCCTACCGAATACTCAAACAATACAAATAGTCGGAAAGTCGATTTAAATATTTCTTAAGAACAGACCATTGATACTGCTGTTCATCAACGTTTTCGATGTTCGAAAGCGTTACCAGCCTGCGTTCACAAGTACGCGCTTTGGTGCGTGCAAGGTGCAGGGCAGCATCTGCCATGTCCCCGCCGGGCAACACGAAATTAAACTTTTTACCGTATGTTTCGCGCTTAATGTCGTCTTCCATCTCGTTTATCGCCATGAGAAGCGTATCGAGTGCTTCCGATAAAGCATCCTTGCCTGGTCTTGATTGATAACCATTGGCCACGACACTCATAACGGTCATCAGTTCCTTTTGTTTCTGTTCGAAAGGCTCCGCCTGCTGCGTTACAGCCTTGCAAAGTCCGAGCAAAGCATTCAACTCGTCGAGTTCTCCATTGAGTTCTATCCGTGCGTCGTCCTTACTCACACGTGTCCCGTCATACAGTGAGGTTGTGCCTCCATCTCCTTTCTTGGTAGTTATCATTGCGCTATCTTTTGATGATGATATAAATAATGACCGGTGCGCCAATGATGGGCGTCACCGCATTGAGGGGCAAGATGCCGGCCTCGCCGGGCAGAGTTGTCAGGACGTTGCATAGCAGGGCCACAACGCAACCCGTCAGAATTGTAACGGGTAACAAATGACGATGGTCTGACGTGTGCAGCAACAGTCGGGCGATATGGGGAACAGCCAACGCTATAAACGCTATGGGGCCGCAAAAGGCGGTCACAACAGCGGTAAGCAATCCCGTTACCACCAGTAATATATTGCGGACACGATGCACGTTGATGCCCAAGTTTGCGGCATAGCGCTCCCCCATGAGCAGGGCGTTGAGCGGTTTCATCAACAACAATGTTGCCGCCGTCGATAATAAGGTGACTGTTGCAAAAAAGGGCATCTGCCCCATCGACACATTCCCGAAATTCCCCATGCCCCACACAGCAAAGTTTTTAACACCTTCCTCGGTAGCAAAGAAATTGAGAAGCGTAATGGCGCTTGAGGCCAGATACCCTATCATGATACCTATAATGATCAGCACCACATTGTTACGCACCATTTTCCCCAATGTCCATATCAGTGCCGTAACAACTGTGGCGCCCACAAATGCCGCTGCCACCGAGGAGATATAACTCAACGTGACAGAAGTAACAAGAGCCGGAGCCAAAGTGAGCAGCGCCACTGCAAGGCTCGCCCCACTGGTCACGCCGAAAATATCGGGTGCCGCCAAAGAATTGCGAAAGGCCGTTTGCAGCAACAGTCCGCTCACCGCCAACGCCCCTCCCGACAACAAGGCAGTGAGCATTTGGGGCAACCGACTTTCCATGATGATGAATTTCCAGCTCTCTTTCTGCACGTCGCCGCCACAAAGGATGCTCCAAGTCTCGCACAAAGGAATTTCAATGCTCCCATGCACAAGTCCCATGCCGCCTAAAACAACTATAGCGACAAACAGCAGAAAATATACCGCTCTTGTCCTCATCATCATAATAACGCGCAGATAGACAAACTATTGTTGTCCCAGCTCTTTATTACGCGTTTTACAAATGTTTGTAATATCTTAAATCCCCGATATTTGTCTGAGGATGCAACAATATGATCATCTCTCTTAAAAGATAATCGGGGCGGAAAGGAGTTTCCTCAAAATAAGGCGACACAGAGGTGTTGCACTCATAGATTTCGCCCGTTCGGAAAGCCTTGAGCGCTTCATAACCATGAAACTCACGGAGCAAATCTTCGCGCGACATCATCTTCGATCCATTGTATTTAAAGGCCCAAATGTCGCTGTCGCCGGCCTTATCGATAATCTGTTCGAACGAGAGCGCAAGACTTCCTCCATGCTTGTCTTCCGAAAAAGCATAGCGACCGTTGGCATCCCTGATGATGGTGCCCATGCTGCTTGCACCGCCGGGGGTGTACCATGTGGCACCGGTCTTGCGCTCGGTGAGTATGCTCCGCCCTTCAGGAAGTGCAGCAGCATATTGTTTCAAGCTCTGATAGGTGGAGTCCACGACGTGAAAGAGCGAATCGGCACGGCGCCCTTCTCCGAACAGCCGACCATAATAGCGCATCCATTCGGCTCGTCCCAAGGCGGAAGTCTCCATATAATCGGCCGTCTGAATAATGGGAATACCCAACTTCTCCAGCTTACCAAAACCACCGCTACCCTCAAACGGACTCACAAAAATGGCATCGGGATGCAGGTCTATAATCTTTTCGATATCGGGGCTCATGGCATCTCCGCAATCCACAATCTTTCCGTCCTTCACCCGTTGTTGAATATCGGGAATCAGCATATATTGCAAATCACAAACACCAACTATACAATCGGCAAGCCCCAAATATTTCAGGAGTTGGCAATGCGAGGTGGTGAAGACCACGACCCGTTGTAGTGGCTGTATTGCTCCTTCTGCCTTCTTGTGGTCCACATGCACACTTTGCAACGTCCTTCCCTGCTTCCAAGGGTCGGAAACGGTTGCTTCCATCCGTCCATTCTGCTCGCTGATCTGCAACAGCTGGGCATACCGCAACGCAAGGGTATCGCCCTGCCCTGCATCGGAAGATTTCTTTCCGGTGCAGGCACAGAGCAATGCTGTTACGAATACTATGCCACACAGTTTTCTCATATTATTTCAAGAAAACAACTTTGTTAGGCTGCGGACTTGGATAGGAGAACTGACGCAAGAAGTTGCCGCGCTTGTCAAATACATAGAACACGCTCTCGGTAACACGATCTGTTGTTGCCACATATACATTTCCGTTGTATGGGTTTGAAGAGATACTGTAAACCATTGAGGTAGAAAGGGGCTTAGGGAACTTCTTGAAAAAGGTATTGTCCACTTTCCCAGTCTCAGTATTGTATGCTGAAAGCGTAGTTGTTGCCTTGAATGGTTTCCAGACAATTTCGCTATAGGCAAGATAAACGATGTCGTCACCTATTCCCATACAAGAGGCTGCTCCCTTCTCGCTATACTTGCCGGTCTTTGGATCGTAGATGCCCCATGGATAATTATAGGTGGCACCAAAGCCCCGAATGAACATTTTGCCGTCTTCTTCATATATTTTAGCAGGATTTTGCATAATCGTAGCATAGCTTACAGTCTTGAAGTCGCTGTTCACGATAGCCAGACGATTATCTTTCCAATCCGTGCCCTGCAAAGTGATGTAGAGTTTTCCATCCTCCTCGGCAATATCCTCCGGGCGGTCGCCAACCTTCAGCGAGTCCATATACTGCAGTTTATAGCCGTTGATCTTGATTCGGCTCACGTAACCACCGTATGAAACGGCATAGATAATGCCATCTTCTTCCTCAACACTTCTTACCTGACCGAGGTTTTTGTAGTCTTCAAAACTGATGCGGTCTTTCTCGATGCCGTAGCCGTCGAGCAGACAAACATAGTTGCTCACATTCACCGCAACCACAATCCTGTTGTTGTCTACAACCTCTATGTCATTCCCCGTATCACCCAAACCTTTTCCATTTTGGGTATTAAAAAGATCCTGAACGATCTCCGTCGGAGCACTCCAATCGAAATAAAAGAGCTTGGAATTGTTTTTCCCAAAATTGCCCTCATTCAAAATGAACGCGCGGGCACTGCTTTTCATTTCGACCTTTCCACCTCCGAGCGTGTTCCACTCGTCATCATCGCTACACGATGTAAAGCCGGCCAACAAAGCCACTGCGCTCAACAACCAAATTTTTCCTTTTTTCATTTTTCCTAATTTATTATATTGTTAGTATGTTTATGCTATTCATTCTAAAACTCAACTCCTACCGTCGCCATGAGTTGGCGACCCGGCATAGGATAATATTTTATGATGTCGTATTGTTCGTTGGTCAGATTCTCCAATTTTATCTGCGTGTGAACCACACATCTATTTAATTTGAAGTCGCGGCCAATGGTCATACTGTGTTCCCAAAATGCAGGCATCCGATATTCCGGAAGTTTTTGTCCCATGCTGTAACGAATTCCCTGCATCACGACGGAATACGCGATATTCAGATACGGTGTGGTCAAAACGAGTGACCCGCTACCGCTCCATCGGGGTGTATAGGGCAACATATTGTTATAGGTGCGCGATGTTTTCTTGGTTTTGTCCACCGCTCTCTGCCATGTGGCTGAGGCACTTCCTTTCATGTTCCACCGCTCCGCCAAATCCACCTGACTGCCAAGCGTCAGGTCAATTCCCGCAATTTCTACCTTCCCGTAGTTGGCCATGCGCCACACATACATACTTGGAAAGGCCACGATTTTATCCTTCACGTCGTTATAATATCCGTCCACCGTCACCGATAAATATCTCATCGCCTTGTAGTGCGTGTTCCATGTCAGTCCCAAACTGTATTCCCGTGCCAACTCCGGACGCAGATTGATATTTCCCAACCGGCGGTAATACAAATCATTGAAGGTAGGGACGCGGAAAGTGTTTTTCCACATCGCCCGCACATAAAACTGCTGATAGCGGAACGGTCTGATGTTTAAGGAAATGGAAGGCGTAAATCGTTTCTTGTCGTCGGGTGCGTCGCCCACCTCCACATGCTCTTTGACAAAAGTGTAGGCAAGATTTCCATTGAGTTTCAACCTGCCGTATCGCCATTTCAATGCCATCGCCGTGATGGATGTCCAGCGGGTCGGACGTGGCACGTCGTAACTGATATTGACATACACATTGTTTTTCAACACATTGTGACTCAAGTCTTCTGCCAAGGCGAAGTCGAGTCCTCGTACAATGTTCCAGCCCAATGTGGCCGAGCCGTAATATTCGTCCTGCCGATTCACGTCGGTCCGGACGCCATGAGCATATTGCGACCCCCAATCCCGATAACGACTCCACGAATGGGTGTATTTGAATCGGGCGACCAGTTGCAATACCTCCGACAGTCGGCACTGATAACTCGCCTGCGCAAAAAACTCTTCGTCCCACAATCGCTCATCAGACGGATTGGCATAGAGAATCACCGTTCCGGGCAGTCCGCGATGCGAATAATAGTAATTGACTTTGGCCTCCAACCTACTGGAATCCACAAAGGTATGATACACATTTGCCTCAGCTCTCCATGCGTTGATATCAGAATTGTATCGGTGTTCACGCGTGCGCAGTTTACCGTTGTGCAGCGTGAACGGATATTTTCCGTCCGCATGGGTAAACTTGCCATATACAGAGGCAACCGTGCGAAGTCCCAACTTCTGCGCATACATCATGGAAGGCGACACCAACCCGAACATTCCGCCGTTGATATTGGTTCGCATCGACCAGTTGCGAGAGCCTTTAAAACTGGGGCGTTCGGTAACAAGGCTCAATGTTCCGGCCGCCGCATATTGTCTGGCCGAAAGCATCAGATTGTCTTCGTCGCCTATGCTGAGCGACAAACTCTCAAGATTTCCGGTATCATATCGCCCTACATCCACTTGCCCTGCCTGCGTATTGCTCACTGTCAAACCGTCATAGACCAGAGCCGTATGGTGGGCGCCGAGGTTGTGTATAGACACTGTTTTCATGCCGCCAATGCCTCCATAATCTTTCACACAGACGCCGGCAAAACGCTTCACGGCATCGGCCACGTTGTCGATACCTAATTGTTTCAAGTCGTCCTTACCCAAGGTCTGCACCTCGCTGGTAGCCCCCACATGACGAACAGGCGTGGGTGCAACCACCTCGACCGTAGACAGTGAGACGGAATCCTGTTGAGCCGCAGCCCCCAAAGGGCATAGCGCCAACACATAGATGATGAGTATTTTCTTTCGCATTCTTCCTCGAGAACCGGAAATAAGTAATGCAGTGGCAGGTCTTCTGACTTACGGCCTACGGCATGAGTCTTCCCGATAACGCTCAGTGACCTTTGTTCATGCCTCATAATACCGATTACAGCAGCGGGACTGTCCGGGATTTGAACCCGATTCCCATTTTAATCTCCAAAACGGAAAACCAATTGCAGGCGCAAAGATACTGCTTTTTTGTGATAATCACACATAAAAGCTAATAGATATACGATGATATCAAAAAAATGTTGCATGATAAAAATTATCGAAAACAGAAGTGCCGTCTATACCTATTTATCTTTACAAAGACTGCTTTATTTTTCAATTATTCAAGAACAACTTGTTTCTTGTCCCAGATTCGTGAAAATTAGCGATAATCGCAATTTGCTAATTATCAACGCATTATATTTTTCTCCTATTTTATCCTCTATCTCTGCGCTGGCGAATGAGTATCGAATGGCGTGATGATGAAGCCTTAACCGCCATGCGGATAGGCCTTTGTCGTATCGCCGTTAAGGCTTATTCATACCGTGATTAAAGCCTATTCGTAAGTCGTCTGAAAACAAAATGTCTTTTCTATGCTATCTGTATGTTTAACGGTCCGATTATAAGGGCAAAAACATAGTCCTTTTTGCGCTAGATGTGACGTAAACAATCGTTAAAAAACGGTAACTTAATTTTACATAGAACAATATTGTAATAGAATAAAATTGCCATAAGCAAAAGCAAAGCATAAATACTTATGTTATAACCATTCATACTTTGCGATGTATACGGAATGTATGCTCTATCAAGTTCTGCCTATAAAATAATAATACCAATAGGTTTGGCCATAGGTATCGCGGAGTTTGTTATTGCGCAGTCTGACGTCTTTATTTGTACGCCGTAGGGTTGTAAAATCTTCATAATCTGCTTCCAATACCGGGTCTTTGTAAACCACGGAGGGGTGCAGAGTTTGGCGACTGTAAAGGATTAGTGCCTCCTTGTAATGTTTGGGAAGCGTGGAGTCTATCAGATAATATTTAGGCAGTGCGTTGGCAAAAGCATTTATATTGCCATCAAGCAGAAAGGCGCATAAGAGCCAGTCGTGAGATGCCCTTGTTGCCCGATTCGTGGAATGAAGTAGAGCGAAATAGTCTGTCGGGGGCATTTTTTTGGGGAAAAACACTCCAAGTTCTTTATAGACTTCGGTCTCCGGCACCATCATGAGTTTCACATTTTTGTTGTCCGGCAACATGACTTCCGAACCTCCCGTCAAGGGGTATTCGAAAAGGCGTTCACCAAGATGATGCGTTTTGGACAAGGCATATATTCTGAGAAAAGTCAGGCTGCTGTCGGTCTGATGCTCTGAACTCCCGACACGTGTCGCTTCGTCATAATCTCCGGCCTGCAACAAGTTTTCCATACGCATGCGATGATGGAACAGCCGGTCGCTGCACCCTATAAAACAAGTCATGAGCATCAGCGTAACCATGAACAGAAGGTTTACCCAGATGAGCGACACTACTCCGACTGTTTTCGACTGCAGACGCATGGACTCTATTTGTCTGCACATCCATGCTATGCCAAAGTAGACTGTCATCAACAATGGAAAAACCCAATACCAATGGCCAATATAACTTTCATGTTCCAAGTTTGGAGAGACGTCCGTCAATATGCCCAACAACAAGAAAGAGGGAAAATATGTAAGGGCATGAAAATTGCCGTCGAGACGGGTGAAAGCATAAATGAGCAATTGGAGCAGGCCAAGCACTAAAGTGATAAGGACAGCGCCAATGGTACGATCATAATGGGTAACCCCATGTGATAAAACGTGTTGGGTTACGGACAATATATCTGCCTGATAATCATACAGATAAAAAAAAGAAAAAAGTATAAAAAGAACGGCACACAACGCTCGTAAAAACGTTGTGCCCCGCTTTAGTTGATTCGTCATGAATTGAGTTGTCAATAATTTACTTACGTCTTAATACCACTGCCGAACGGGCCGGTATGTAAAGTTTAAGCCATCCCTTGTTGTCTTTGGCATAAAGATCATCGTGATTGGTGAAATGGGTGATGCTGTCGTCGGCCAAGTCGTTGCCTCCGAACTCAGCAGCATCTGTGTTGAGTTGTACCTCGTAGGCTCCCTCAGGCACCAAAAAACCATAATCGGTGAACGAACGGGTGGGAGAAAAATTGAACACAAAGATGAGACTTCCACGCATAAAGGCTAAAACCTGATCTCCATCGTTATGCCAAATTTCCTGCACAGGATATTCGTTGAAGCCTTTCTCGCTCTTGATGACCTTAAGCATCGAAGCATCGAAGTCGCCCAAATAATGGTAGTCTAACTCCTTGTTGTCGACAAGGTTCCATTGACGACGGGCGTATTTGTAACTCCATCCGTTGCCTTCTCTCGGAAAATCTATCCATTCCGGGTGCCCAAACTCGTTGCCCATGAAGTTGAGATAACCTCCATTCATGGCTGATGCGGTGGCCAAGCGAATCATCTTGTGAAGTGCTATGCCACGATGCACGGTGTCGTTCTCATCGCCTTTCTTAAAATGCCAATACATATCGGCATCTATCAGGCGGAAAATGATGGTTTTGTCGCCAACCAAAGCCTGATCGTGGCTTTCGCAATACGAAATGGTTTTCTCGTCGGATCGGCGATTTTTGATTTCCCAGAAAATGCTGCTCGGCTTCCAATCTTCGTCTTTCAGCTCCTTGATAATCTTAATCCAATAGTCGGGGATGTTCATGGCCAAACGATAGTCAAAGCCATAACCGCCATCCTCAAACTTGGCCGCCAAGCCCGGCATGCCACTCACCTCCTCTGCTATCGTGATTGCATGAGGATTGACCTCATGAATCAGGCTGTTGGCCAAGGTAAGATAGCAGATAGCGTTATCATCCTGATGACCGTTGAAGTAATCATCGTAAGTGACAAATGCTTCTCCAAGTCCATGACTATAGTAGAGCATGGAGGTCACGCCATCAAAGCGGAAGCCGTCAAAATGGAATTCCTCGATCCAATATTTACAATTGCTGAGCAAGAAGTGAAGAACATTGTCTTTGCCATAATCAAAACACAAGCTATCCCAAGCCGGATGCTCACGGCGGTCTCCCGGATAAAAATATTGATTAGGGTCGCCGGCAAAATTACCCAAGCCCTCGACCTCATTCTTCACCGCATGAGAATGGACGATATCCATGATAACGGCTATCCCCATATCGTGCGCGGTGTCTATCAATTCCTTCAACTCCTCAGGCGTACCAAAACGGCTTGACGGAGCAAAGAATGAACTCACATGATAACCGAAACTTCCGTAATAAGGATGTTCCTGAATAGCCATCACCTGTATGCAGTTGTAGCCGGCCTTGGCAATGCGGGGCAGTACATTGTTCTTAAACTCTGTGTAAGTTCCTACCTTCTCAGCATCCTGAGCCATTCCGATGTGACATTCATAGATGAACAGAGGAGACTTTTGGGGTCGGAAACTTTCGGCCTTCCACTTGTAGCTTTGCTTAGGGGCCCAAACCTGAGCGGAGAATATTTTGGTTGTCTCGTCTTGCACAACACGCTGTGCCCATGCAGGAATTCGTTCACCTTCTCCACCATCCCACTTGATACGGAGCTTATACAGGTCACCATGTTTCATGGCCTTTGCCGGAAGTTTCAATTCCCAATTACCGCTATCGCTGATACGAGTGCACCGATATTCCTCACACACGTTCCAACCATTGAAATCGCCCACCAAATAGATGGCTGTGGCATTGGGAGCCCATTCGCGGAACACCCACCCCCCGCGTGGTATTTTATGCAGACCGAAGTATTCGTAACCGCTGGCAAATCCGGAAAGGGACATCTTGCCATTCTGAGTCAATTGTCCTATCTTCCACGAGGCGTGATCGTGGCGTCCACGTATTGCCTCCTCAAAAGGCTCAAGATAGGGGTCGTGAGCCACTATACCAATATGTGCCGGAACTGACGTTTCCCTTGATAGAGGGGTCTTTGGAACAGCCTTGTTTGATGTCTTTCTTTTAGTTGCCATAGTATTTGTTGGTATTTAATGATTATTTAAAGCACTTACGCCTTTACCTTAAATATTGCTTTGCGAAATTGTGGTTGGTCGGAAATTCCGGGGGCATGACCGTCTTGAGGCATGAAGATTACGAACTGTCCCGGCTTAACAGTGACAAAGGTTTGAGAAGTAACACCGGGAATCATGCCCATGTCGTTCTCTTCGTTATAAACGTCGGCAGGCAACTCTACCATGGGAATATATCCATAAGTCTCAGGAGAACTGATGGGAACCTGGACGTCTATCATCTTTCTATGATATTCCATGGCTGCCTCTGCTGGAAGTTTTCCTTTTAGCGTCTGAACATTTACAAAGACATCATCACCTTTCAACAAGTGCTTGCCGTCTTCGATTTCTTTCCACTTGTTGGCCTTCATAAAGTCAATAACTTCCCGGAAAAGAGGATTTAAAGAAACATATTTCTCTAAATTATCCAATGTGTCGATAATCATATTGCTTAGGTTTATATTTTAATTGTCGTTGAATCGGCGGCCGCTATCGTAATGTCCGGTGGAAATAATCTTACCGTTACGATCTTTCTCTACAAAGCGCCCATCACGTATGTCGTCAATATAGGTACCCTCAAAACGGGTTCCGTCTTTCTCCTCCTCAATGGCCTTCCCGTTACGCATACCGTTCTTGTAAGTGCCCTTGAAACGTGTGCCGTTGGCATAGTGAATGATCACCTCGCCTTCTATCTTTCCATTTACAAAGTCACCATCAAACACATCATTGTTGTGTTTGGTCAATTTACCTCGTCCGTTTTGCAAATCATTCCTCCATTGGCCTTCATATTTATCACCGTTTGCCCACACGAAGGTTCCCTGTCCGGCACGAACGCCCTCTAAAAAATGCCCGGTATAACGGTCGCCATTTGCATATTTGAATATGCCTTCGCCTGTACGTTCGCCCTGCTCGTAATCTCCTTCATATCGGTCGCCGTTCTGGAATATATATATGCCGCGCCCCTGCTGTATGTCGTCTTTCCATTGTCCTTTATACACATCGCCGTCAGCATATTTATTCACGCCATAGCCCGAACGTTGGTTATTAACCCATTCTCCTACATAAGTGGTTCCATCACCCCAGTCGAAAGTGCCTTTCCCCTCTTTCTTGTCATCACGCCACTGTCCCTTATAGGAAGCACCACTGGCGTAGATGTATTCTCCCTTGCCCTGACGAACGTCGTGATACCATTCGCCATTATACTTGTCACCATTGAAATAGTACATGATACCGTGCCCCTGTTGGAAATCACGGAACCAAAGACCAACATACTTATTATTATTATTAAAATAATAGGTGCCATGACCATGTTGCTGATTCAGCAACCATTGACCCTCATACTTTTCCCCATCAGAAAACGTATAGATGCCGTAGCCCTGACGTTTTCCCTTAACGAAATCTCCCTCGTAAGTATTCCCATTATCAAACAGAACACTTCCCTTACCTTGAGGCTTTCCGGAAACAAGCTGTCCTTTGTAGACTCCCTTTATTCCCATTTCCTCCACAGTACAAGAGCCTAAGGTGATCTTTTGAGCGTTACTGCAAATAGGAATTGCAAGGAACAATAAAGCTATTATCTTATTTTTCACCATTCAATATGTATCAATTGAATGTCAAAGATAGTAATAATTATCGAAATAGTGTCGGCAAGGACAAATAATTAAAGCAGCAAAATGTGATTTTAACATTCTTAAATAAGATTCGTTGTATATATTTTTGTACATTTGCAAAAACACGTAATTAAAAAGAATATGGAAATAATTGCTATTATTCCTGCAAGATACGCATCGACCCGGTTCCCGGGAAAGCCATTGGCTAAGTTAGCCGGGAAACCCGTTATACAACATGTATATGAGAAGGTTACACAAACTCTCCCAGACACATGGGTTGCGACTGACGACCAACGCATCTATGAGACGGTGGAAGATTTTGGAGGAAAAGCCATCATGACACGCCCGGACCACAAGAGTGGCACAGACAGGATTCAGGAAGCTGTTGATAAAATCGGCACCAAGGCTGACATTATCGTAAATATCCAAGGGGACGAACCTTTTATACAAACCTCTCAAATCGAAACCATTTGTAAACTCTTTGAAGATCCCAACACGGAAATTGCCACAATAGGTAAATACTTTACAGACACACAAGCCTTGATAAATCCAAATTCCCCTAAAATCGTAACCGATATCAATGGCTTTGCTTTATACTTTTCACGCTCCGCCATTCCATTCATAAGAGGAATTGACAAAGATTTATGGCTTCAACATTTCAAGTTTATCAAACATCTCGGCATATATGCGTATCAAAGGAATGTACTGAAAGCAATAACCCAGCTGCCGCAGTCTCCATTGGAAATGGCTGAAAGCCTTGAGCAACTGAGATGGTTACAAAACGGTTATCGTATCAAAGTCGGCCTGACAGACATTGAAACTATCGGAATTGACACACCGGAAGACCTTATTCGTGCCGAAAAGTATCTCAAAAAATAATATCGAACGGCTATCTTATCTAAAATTGCAACTATTAAATATCAATATACAAATCATGGACGAAAAAGAAAGAGAGGCCATTCAGCTGCCCGACAACGCATTTAGAGAACTCAAAGAAGGCGAGGAATATGAGCCCGTCATGAAACCTACACTGGCATATCCGGAGGTAAACGCTTGGTCGGTTACTTGGGGAATCCTCATGGCCATGCTGTTTTCGGCTGCCGCTGCCTACTTAGGCCTGAAGGTTGGACAGGTGTTCGAGGCCGCCATTCCCATCGCCATTATCGCTGTCGGCGTGTCCACAGCCACCAAACGCCACAAGGCTTTGGGCGAGAACGTGATTATCCAGAGCATCGGGGCGTGTTCGGGGGCAGTGGTTGCCGGATGTATTTTCACGCTGCCGGCCATCTATATCTTGCAGAGCAAATATCCCGAAATGACCACTTCTTTCCTCAATATGTTTCTGGCGTCGGCCTTGGGAGGTGTGTTGGGCATCTTGTTTCTCATTCCTTTCCGCAAATATTTCGTGAGCGACATGCACGGCAAATACCCGTTTCCGGAAGCTACAGCCACCACACAAGTGCTCGTGTCGGGAGCCAAGGGCGGTGATCAGGCCAAACCATTACTGCTTGCCGGAATGGTGGGCGGACTTTACGACTTTATCGTTTCCAGTTTCGGATGGTGGAACGAGAACTTCACCAGCCGTTTCGTTGGTATTGGACAAGACCTTGCCGACAAAGCCAAACTCGTGTTCAAGGTAAACACGGGAGCTGCCGTTTTGGGATTGGGCTACATTATCGGACTGAAATATGCCCTCTACATCTGTCTCGGATCGCTGGCCGTTTGGTGGCTCATCGTGCCGGGAATGTCGATCATTTTCCACGACCAAGTGCTCAATATGTGGGATCCAAACATCACAATGACTGTAGGTGCCATGAGCCCCGAACAGATTTTCAAGGCCTACGCACGCAGCATTGGTATCGGCGGCATTGCCATGGCCGGTGTTATCGGCATTGTGAAAAGCTGGAGTATCATCAAGGATGCCGTAGGATTGGCCGCCAAAGAACTTAAGGGCAAGGGTGGTAGCATAGAAGATGTGAAGCGTACCCAACGCGACATTTCGTTTAAGATTATCGGCATCGGGAGTATTCTCGTTATCCTGCTCACGTTTGTTTTCTTCTGGTTGGGCGTGATGAAAGGCAATCTGCTGTTTGCCACAGTAGGCATTTTGCTCGTAGCCTTCATTGCATTCCTCTTTACCACCGTAGCTGCCAATGCCATCGCCATTGTGGGCAGCAACCCCGTTTCGGGCATGACACTCATGACCTTGATACTCGCCAGTGTGGTGATGGTGGCCGTCGGGCTCAAAGGCACAGGCGGCATGGTGGCAGCATTGGTGATGGGCGGCGTAGTGTGCACGGCCCTTTCGATGGCTGGTAGCTTCATCACCGACCTCAAAATTGGCTATTGGCTTGGCACCACACCTAAGAAACAAGAAACTTGGAAATTCCTCGGCACGCTGGTTAGTGCTGCTACAGTGGTGGGCGTGATGATTGTATTGAACAAGACCTACGGCTTTGCCAGTGGGAAACTCGCCGCTCCTCAGGCCAACGCCATGGCTGCTGTAATCGATCCTCTGATGAACGGCGTTGGAGCTCCTTGGGTGCTCTATGCCATCGGTGCAGCTGTTGCGATTGTGCTCGACCGTCTGCACATCCCTGCCCTACCCTTTGCCTTGGGTATGTTCATTCCGTTGGAACTCAACATCCCGCTGATTGTGGGTGGCGGCGTGAACTGGTACGTCACATCGCGCAGTAAGGACGAGGCTACAAACAAGGCTCGCGGCGAAAAGGGTACGCTTGTTGCCAGCGGTTTCATTGCCGGTGGTGCATTGATGGGTGTGGTGAGCGCGCTGCTGAAATTTGGTGGCGTCGAGCTTTCCATCGCAGAGACTTGGTGGGCCAATCCGATGTCGGAGATTTGCTCACTCCTTGCCTATATCTGTCTGATTGGCTACTTTATATGGGCCACAAAGGTAAAAACCAAGTCATAAAACACCTATCGACAGGCTCTCAAAACACGGTTAAGCCCCTGATATTCCGCAGGAATATCAGGGGCTTAACATTTAATTTCCCATTCGAACATTGCTGTGCGCCATGAGCTCATCTGCCGATTTCGAACAACCTATTGCCGACTGAACATGGACAAAACGGAGTTGAGAAAGCGCGAAAGTTGCTGCGTCCTGACATCGCGACTTAGTTGTTTGGTCTTGCTATAGGTGATAACGAGTCGTTTCTTGGCTCTCGACATAGCCACATAGAGTTTCCGTGCATCCTCGGCCAAGCCCTTAGGGTTGTTCTCATTAAAGAAACTGGGGATGCGACCATCCACCACATCGAACACAATGACATTGTCAAACTCAAGTCCTTTGGCCTTGTGAATGGTGGTTACAAACACGCGATCGTCGATGGTTGTCGAACCACAGAGGTCGGCTTCCTTAAAAGTGTTCATCTCCATGATGTGGGCATCCAGCTGCTCTTTTAAGGAAGGTACACGTTGTTCGTCTATGACGTCATTGATCAGGAATCTGAACACATACTCCAACTTAGGTATCTCGCGTACCCATCCGTTGCTTCTCATCTGCCCATAAAAGCGCTTCATCTCTGCCACAATGGCCGGGGCTTCCGTGCGATGCTCGCGACAGTATAGACGTTCGCGCCCTGTGGCATACAACTCGTGATAGTTTTGGCGAAGCAGGCGAATGCGTTCCTGTGTAGTTTTGCGACCGATATATTCCTTCTGCGAGTCGATCAGCTCCTGTGCCCGCGTGTTGCAATACGTCAGCAAAGATACCGTAGCGTTCACGTCGTCATCGGCCAAGTGGGAGTTTTCGCCCTCCAAGTGCAGTTCTTTCAGCAGCAGTTTCAGTTTGAACGCCTTTAAATCGGGTCTTAACAGACGGATAATTTTCAATGAATCCAGACAAACGGGATGCACCTTTTGCCAATCAACATGGGGCAGATAACGGCGCAGATTATAGTCCATGATGTGATAATCGTACTCCGCATTGTGTGCCAACAGCACATCATCACCCACAAAGTCGAGAAACATTTGCAAGCCCTCCTCGTGCGAACGAATGGTTTGGTGCCTGCGCTCATCAATGATCGGATTGGGTACATCGCCCAACATCTTGGGAATTTCACGCCCGGTCTCAATGTGAACAGAAAACTTTCCTATGGATTTTCCTTTCCTGATACGTTCGGCCGCAATCTGAATCACGTCGTCCTCAAACACGTTCAGTCCGGTGGTTTCGGTATCGAACACCACAATATCCCGCTCATTATAGATGCGCGAAAACTCTTGGATATAAGTGGAATTTTCGTAATCGAAGAAATCAGCCGGCGTGATGCCACGCACTTCCAGCCGGTGCACAAACTGACGGGCAGAGGCATTGCTCCGGCAAACCATCAGCCCCTTCATCAGTCGCGACCATGCCAAAAAGTTGCGCTCGTTGGCCAGCACACTCAAATGAGCCATCAGGAGTTTCACCTCCGGCGTGTCAAAGAGGTCGGTGCCCGACACCTTGAAATGGGGTTGAGCTTTTTCCGTCAATCTTTTACTAATCTCATCTGCATCATTGTTAGCATTCACGATGATGGCTGTGGTTTCATCAGGATAGTTATTAAAATAACCCATTGCCATGCGAACAGCATCGTCAAATGCTGTCTGAACATCATCGCTCGAAACAATACGCAATTCGTTGCCCTCTGCCTCATCCTCTTTTTTAGCTTCGGGCAGCAGTTCGGGGTCGAAATGCAATTCGCGAACAGCATAAGTGTTGAGCAAATCGACCAGATATTTGGGTGACCGATGATTGACACCCAAATGGTGCAACCTGCCTTTGCAGCGTTGTTTCAGCAGCTCCAAAATCTGCAACTTGGCACCCATAAATGAAAAAATGGCCTGCATCTCGTCACCAAGATACATAATGGTGCCCCTGCCGGTAGCATCGCCACTGTCTTTCTCGCCAAACCTGCATGTCGAAAGCGCGTCGATGATGGCCAACTGCATCATGTTCAAGTCCTGCACTTCGTCTACCTGAATCCATGGATAGCGTTTGTACGAACTGTTCTGCGACAACGCAAGATATGTTTTTTGCAACAAGTCTTCGAAATCCAAGAGATTGTTCTGTTGCTTATATGCCTCGTAGGCATGGGCATAGCGCATTTTCATGACGGTCTGCACCGCCGTCTGCCGCAGTGCAACATCAAAACCGTCCGAACGCACAAAGTCGAGATAGAAATCGCCATGCTCGTAGACATCGATCATTGCCTCAGGGGTGAACGGGCGAATCTGCAGTTCGCAGATGGCCCGCAACACAGCCACATCGTCCTTAGTGACACACTCAGGATGCAGTCGCAGCGACTTGGGAATGTCGTGTCGCACCTCAAACATCAGGTGGGAGAAAAACATAATCTGCCTATAATATTGCTGTCGCTGCCTGTTGGCCAGTGCCCGTTCCTCATCTTCCTGAAGATACATCGCAAGTATGCTTGTCACCGTTTCGTCGTCGATGATGGCACTCTCGGCCGGAACCACCGCATTCTCGAACAGAAAGCGTGTGCAGAAACGATGCACATTGCCCACAAAAACATCCCCCGTGGCGCTGTCGTCTATATTTTCGGAGATACGCTCACGCATCCCGCGGGCAGCCCGGTTGGTAAACGTGAGACATAGCATATCTTCATAAGCTACACCGAACGCGTGAGCCCGACGTATGCGCTCGGCCAAAATCTGGGTTTTGCCACAGCCCGGAGGTGCCAAAACAAGATGACAGCCATCATTGACCTCTATAATTTCACGCTGCGTGGCATCTGGCGTCCACCCCGTAGTTTGATTTTGCTGCATGGTTCAAAGTTTTTACAAACTTAGTCATTTTTTGTAATATATGGGTAAGACTGCACCAAAAAATCTCTACCATTGTCATTGATACATTTCACGACGGCCGTATGATAAGATTGTGAGGATGTACTCCCATTTACCCCTATATTTCTTTACAAACACTCCTTTAATTTTCGCTTATTCTGAAACAAACTTGCGCTTTGTCCGAAAATCGCGAAAATTTGCCTCTTTTACAACCCTTTGATAATCAAATATTTATATAAAAGCGCGCTTGCGCCCCCGTTTGCTCATTCGCGGTTTAGTATCGAAAGGCAGTGCGAAAAGGCCTTAAACGCAGTGTCGTTGAGGCTCATTCGCAGTGGGGATAAGGCTTAAACGCATTGCGATTAGGGCTCTGTCATGATATGACGGAATACAAAACTTAACAAACTGACTGGTATTTCCCTTTACAAGAAGAAAATGAAGGAGAAAACATAGCCCTTTTTGCGCTGGTTGCCCTGAAAATAATCGCCGAAAAAGGGTAAACGAATTTGACATCTATGGAATTGTAGAATGAAGAATAAAGAATGAGGAATAACGTATCATTATTTTCGCAAATTCGGCATAAAAACTTTATCTTTGCAACTATCATTTGCTGTGCCTGAAACCAAGACGAAATATAGTCGTCGGCACAGACCAGTCAGACAGAAACGATGAAGATTATACGCAACCCCCTATTGCCACCTAAGAACTATGATGCCATCAACATCATGGGACTGCTCTTTTGCCGTAAGTTTACGATAATCACCCCGGACATTGTTCGCCATGAGCAGATTCACACACGCCAAATGGTTGAACTGCTGTTCGTGGGATTTTATATTTGGTATCTCATTGAATGGCTCATCCGTCTGCCCATGAAGGGTAATGCCTATCATAACCTATGTTTCGAGCGTGAAGCCTACGACAACATGGACGATGAACATTATCTGAGACGGCGCAAGCCCTACGCGTGGATGAAATATTACAGATGAATTCTGTAAACTACCACTATGATTGAAAGTCCTATCCACAAAAAGTCATGTGCATGAGCCGGACAGGCTATTCCGACAAATAACGGAACTTTCGTGCTTGAAAGCCCGGTATCTTTTCTCAAGACAACGAAACTAAAAAAGGTATGCCCTGAAGCATACCTTTGTTTGTTGTTTAATATGTTAAGTTGTTACCATCCGACACCGCAAAGACGTATTTACCGCCGGATGATGAAACCACCCTTTCTGCAGCCTTCGATGATAAAGACATCATCTACAGACGGGCAAAAAGGGGTGTTTGCTTGATTACAAATGATCTTTTTCTATGTCCTTGAAGTATTTATAGGTCGATACTCGCAGTTCGTCACAGGCAGGGTCGTCAGCCACAATGATGCCACGTTGGTGCATCTGGAGGGCAGACACCGTACACCAGCTCGACACTCCACCCTCTACAGCAGCCTGCAAGGCACGTGCCTTATGATGTCCATTGACCAAAATCATTACTTCGCGGGCGTCCATCACAGTTCCCACGCCTACGGTCAGTGCATAGCGTGGCACCTGAGCAACATCGTTATGGAAAAAGCGACTGTTGGCGATGAGCGTATCGGTCATCAGTGTTTTCATTCGGGTGCGGCTCGTGAGACTTGATCCCGGCTCATTGAAAGCAATGTGACCATCGGGGCCAATACCTCCGATGAACAGGTCGATACCCCCTGCCTCAGCAATCATCTCTTCGTAGTGGTTGCACTCTGCTTGAAGGTCTTTGGCATTACCATTCAGGATATGTATATTTTCGCGTGGAATATCAATATGATCGAAAAGGTTGTGAGCCATAAAGCTGTGATAGCTTTCCGGGTGTTCCTCGGGCAGTCCCACATACTCGTCCATATTGAATGTTTTAACAAACTTGAAACTCAATCTTCCTTCCTTGTTGGCCTTCACGAGTTCGGCATACATGCCCTCAGGCGAACTTCCGGTGGGCAAGCCCAATACGAACGGGCGTTCTGCCGTTGGGTGAAAGTCGTTGATACGTTTGATCACATGGTCAGCTGCCCACTTGGACATACTGGCATAATCTTCTTGAATAATTACTCTCATAAATTTAAATATTTATTTCGGCTGCAAATGTACAAAAAGCATGATAATGACAATAAAACATAGGGTATTTTTTGACTTTTTTTTTCATTCATAAACACTGTATTTCTAATCGGAATTGTAGTGATAAAAAATCAAAAAATCAAACCGCCTAAGGAATAAAAGCCAACGCAGCACACCCCCCATGCTGCCATCATAAGAATCAACTAATCGACCGATATTTCCAAAACGAGCCGTTCCTATTGTTTGGTTGGTATTTTGGAAGGCACCAAAGCCTGTCTGCCTATGGTGAGATGGAGCAGGTCGTAATAGGAACCGTTATAAACATTGAGGTCTACATTGCCTGTGATTCCCGGCAATCGACCCGTGTCTGTGTGTTGCCAAAAACTCCAATTTCCCTTATATTCTATCTTGTCTACATAATAATGAGCAATCCAATACGGATAATCGTCAAAAACAGGAGTACTGAGATAGTTTTCCTTAAATTTATAATAGGTGTAGATGATGGGCTTAACATGGTATTTATCCTCCACGATATGTAGCCATGTTAATACATCCATCTGAAAATCTTCGATACTTACATCATCGGGCTTGTGTTCTATGTCGAGTACGGGCGGTAAATCGTCTTCCAAAAGATGGACGTTTTCGAGAAAATAATAAGCCTGTGCGCGTGCCGTAGACTGATTGCTCCAAAAATGATATACGCCCCTGATAAATCCGTATTTATAAGCCTGCTCAAAGTTCTCATTGAAGTTGGGATCTATCCTTGACGCCCCTTCCGTTGCCTTCATGAACACGAAACGTAACGGGTAACCATCGGCCAAAGCGTTGTTTTTGAGTTTGTTCCATTCGATAGTGCCCTGATGGTGTGAGATGTCGATACCATGAATGGCATAGCCCTGCGGATATTTGGGATCGCCGTATAATGCCCTCCAACGAAAGCCGGTGGGACTAACAAACAGATAATAAAAAACTAAAATGTAGAGAGCCAACACCAACAGTCCGCCGAGCAGACAACCACGGCGTGACCCTTTCTTGAAGAAGGGAAGATTCCGGAACAATGTCATCATGCCGGTGTGCCGATGATAAGCAGCCTTATGATGACGGGCTACCGGAGATTTACGTCGATGTGTGTTTTTGGGGTTGGTCATTTGAAGATTATAATAACAAGAAACACTCCTGTCTGACTTTGTCAAACATGGAGTGTTCTTATTAATGAGGCTTAGCTAAAGAGAACCATTATTTGGCAGCATTCTCCAAAGCAAGTGTTCTTGTCTCGCGGTCACAAACCTCTGTTGGGCCCCAATACTGGATAGGACCGGGATATACGAAACAAGTTTCACGTGCGAATTGTTCGCGTTTTTCTACAAACTTCTTGAAAGGTGCACCGTCCAGTTCTACGAGAGCCTTGCGAATTACAGGCTTCATCTCACCATTACGGCGCTCCATGTTAAGCATCATTGTGATAGGAACACCACCAGCCTTCCACTCGGCAGTAGGAGCAGAGAGGTTTTGCACGATAGCCATATATCCGGTCTTGCCATTGGCAATCAGATTGGCTGCGCTGACACCGAGTGCATAGCAATAGTCTGCATCAAAATTAGAAGGTGCTGCACAACGTCCCTCATAACCAAAGAAATGATGTAAAGGAGCAAAGGAGCCTTCGAATTTATGCTCTTCCTTCCACTTGTCGAGCTTGTCGGCAACCATGTCTGACAACAATTTCTCTGTTTCGATGAGCGATACCTGAACGTTGCCATGAGGGTCGCGGTCGAGAGAAAGCTGATGGGCCACAGCCTTAGGAAGGGTTTCGAATGTTGCCCTGTTTTCCTCAGAAAGGTGCTCGAGGATATAGGCACGTTGTGCCTCGTCATCCAAATCCCTGTAATCTGAGCCATGTGCAGCCAGCAAATCGTTAAGTTCGTTGATGAGGCGACCAATGGCAGGGATGAATTCGATAAGTCCTTCCGGAATCAATACGACACCGAAGTTGTTGCCGTCCTTTGCACGGCTGGCAACGGTTTCTGCCAATTGTTCCACAATTTGATTAAGCGTCATGTCCTTCTCCTTGATTTCCTCAGAGATCAAGCAAACATTAGGCTGCGCCTGCAAGGCACACTCCAATGCGATATGAGAAGCAGAACGGCCCATCAGTTTGATGAAGTGCCAATACTTGCGCGCAGAATTGGCGTCACGCTCGATATTACCAATCAACTCTGAATACACCTTGGTTGCCGTGTCAAAACCGAAACTTGTCTCAATCTGGTCGTTCTTTAGGTCGCCGTCAATGGTTTTAGGACAGCCGATAACCTGAATACCGCAATTCTTTGCTGCATAATATTCTGCCAGAACGCAAGCATTGGTGTTGGAGTCGTCACCGCCAATGATCACCAAAGCCTTGATGCCAAGCTTCTTAAGAATAACCAGTCCTTTTTCAAACTGTTCTTCCTTTTCAAGTTTCGTTCGGCCGGAGCCTATCATGTCAAAACCGCCGGTGTTGCGATATTTATTAACAAACTCCTCTGTAAGTTCTATGTAGTCGTGATCTACAAGACCGCCGGGGCCCATGAGAAATCCGTAAACTTTGTTTTTGGAATTCAGTTTCTTCACTGCATCAAAAATACCACATATAACATTATGTCCACCGGGAGCCTGGCCGCCTGACAAGATAACGCCTACGTTTAACTCCATAGCGGTATTCTCTTCACCGGCTACAAACTCTATGACCGGCATTCCGTATGTGTTCGGAAACAACTTTTTGATTTCATCCTGATCTCCTACACTTTGTGTCGGCTCTCCTTCCTGAACCTGTACAGCCCCTACAAGACCCTTGGGGAGTTTAGGTTGATACTGGGAACGTGCTTTCTGCAAAAGACTTGCTTTCATTTTCTTACAATTTTAGATATTAAAAGATACTATATGCAAAATTACATCTTTTTTTTAACGAAATGAAGAAAAACAAGCAGAAAACCTTTTCAGAATTATTTTTTTAGATATTATTCTTGCATTTATTCTTTTTTTTATACCTTTGAACAAAATATACAGAACAAAATTATAGAGCAATTATGGCAAAGAAAAGAGATTTAAAACAAACGATCAACTATATATGTAGTGAACTGTTTGCAGAAGCTGTTGCAGCCTCGCTTTACGGTGCAACAACAAACACTGAAAGCATAGAGGAACTTTTCTCGACTATTCTCATCACACGCAACGACTTTGTGAAGCGCATATCACACCCGGAACCCGGTATGAAAGCAAAGAAATACTATGATAAACTCATCATGGACTTCAACGACCGCGTCTCGGACATCATAGACCAGATAGGCAGTTTAGGATGATCCAACATTTAAGCACCTGGCTTCTGTATAAACATTGGGGATGGAAGAAACATATCACGGTTGAACACCCTGACAAATTCATTATATGTCTGGCTCCCCATACCAGCAATTGGGACTTCTTTATTGGCCAGCTTTTCATGCGTTCGGAGGGCATAAAAATCAATTTTCTCATGAAAAAGGAGTGGTTTTTCTGGCCTCTCGGTCCTATATTCAAACGTATGGGAGGCATCCCGATATATCGCTCCAGACATTCCCACATGACTGATGCTCTTGCGGAAGCAGCACTACAGAACAGCCAATTCAAGCTATGTATTACTCCGGAAGGGACACGCTCCCTGAGTACGGATTGGAAAAAGGGGTTTTATTTCATTGCTCTGAAAGCTCAAATTCCCGTGCTTCTCTATGGAGTTGATTACGAAAAGAAATTGATAGAATGTACACGGAGTTTCGTGCCGACAGGAGACTTTGAAAAAGAAATGCGCGAAACAAAATTGTATTATAAGGATTTCAGAGGAAAATATCCCGATAAGTTCACAATTGGAGAGATATAAGAAGAGGAAAATAAAATGCGAAAAATACTGCTGGTTTCTTGCTTTCTGGCTTACACTATAGGCATGACAGCTCAGCATTCCGACTTGAAAACTAAGGCAGAAAATGCTGTAGATAACTACCTGCTGACCTATTCTGCCAAGAATACGGAGTTCGTGCAGCAGCCAAGACTGAAGAATCTGATCATTGACAACAGGACACGTGTCGTTGTTGTCAATACAACCGAGTATTTTGCCCAACAAGAATTTACCAATAAGCAAGTAGGCAAAATATACAAAAAGATTAAAAAAGCTCTTCCGAAGCCCTATAACAATTATTATATACAGGTGGTCACCAACGGTATGCCCATCGAAGAATATGTGCCGGATTATGTGAAACGAGACACTAACGGGAGAGCCCTGTGGGGCAACATAGAATACAAGGGAGATCCTTGGGTGAGCAATGTGTCTCGTCCTGCAAAATTCACTAATGGCTTGCACAACCGCCATCTCACCGTATGGCAGTCGCATGGTCGCTATTACGACAACAAAAAGGGCTTTTGGAAATGGCAAAGGCCCAATCTTTTCGGAACGACAGAAGATTTGTTCACCCAAACCATCGTCGTGCCTTACCTCATCCCCATGCTCGAAAATGCGGGTGCTGTGGTATTCACCCCACGAGAAAGAGATTGGCAAACCGACGAATACATCATTGATGCCGAGGGTAGTCTGGGCAATATGGGGCGTGGTTATGATGAATATGCTGAAGGCCAACAGTGGACAACCACCGGCCTGCGTGGCTTTGCACCCCACGCCGGGCATTATGTAGACAACGAAAACCCATTTCAAGCAGGCTCTGCCCGCATGATAAAGACAACTAAAAAAGGTGGCAAAGCCTACATCAAATGGCAGCCCAACTTCAGGAAAGAAGGGCGTTATGCGGTCTATGTGAGCTATCAAACCATTGATAAAAGTATAGACGACGCCCACTACACAGTGTTCCACAAGGGGCAAGCCACCGAGTTTCGCGTCAATCAGCAAATGGGAGGCGGCACTTGGGTCTATCTTGGCACATTTGATTTCGACAAGGGAGACAACATCTACAATTGCGTTATGCTCACCAATCAAAGCGCAAAGAAAGGAGTCGTGACGGCCGACGCCGTTCGGTTTGGTGGCGGAATGGGCAATATTGAGCGCGGAGGAGTCATCAGCGGCTATCCCCGTGCATTGGAAGGTGCCCGCTATTATGCTCAATGGGCCGGTGCTCCCTATACCGTTTACAGCGGAAGGGGAGGCACAGATGATTATGCCGACGATATCAATGCCCGTTCTCGAATGCTCAATTGGTTGGCGGGAGGCTCTACCTATGTACCCAATTTGAGTGGGCAAAAAGTTCCAATGGAACTCTCTTTAGCAATACATAGCGACGCCGGCTATGCTCAAAATGGGCAGGATCTTGTAGGATCGCTGGCTATCTGCACAACTGATTTCAACGACGGAAGATTGGATGCCGGCATCTCCCGCATGGCTTCCACGCGTCTGGCCGAACAACTTTTGTCCGGAGTTACCCGTGATATAAGCTTTGAATACGGGAAGTGGGCACGGCGTTATCTCTGGGATCGCAACTATTCCGAAAGCCGACTACCGGAAGTTCCTTCAGCAATTCTCGAAACCATGTCACATCAAAACTTCCCGGACATGATGCTTGGGCAAGACCCTAACTTCAAATTCTCATTTGCAAGATCCATCTATAAAACCATTGTAAGATACGTCAATGACATGCACGGCCGTGCAGCCGTAATTCAACCTCTGCCTCCTCAAAACATGAGCGTAGAATTGGTGGACAAGCATCGGGCTAAAATATCGTGGACAATGCAAGAAGACAAGCAAGAGCCCACGGCCCAACCTACCTATTATATAGTATATACGGCAACGGGAACAAGTGGATTTGACAACGGCCGCAAAGTAAACGGAACTTCTCTCACCATTGATTTGGAACCGGATGTGCAGTACAATTTCAAGGTCACAGCAGGCAATCGGGGTGGCGAAAGTTTTCCATCTGAAGTAGTATCTGTCTTCACGCCGTCGCAAGCTACAAAGACTATACTCGTGGTAAACGGTTTCCACAGGCTCTCTGCGCCGGCCATCATCAACAATAGCATGCAACAAGGATTCGACCTTGATGCCGATCCGGGAGTTTCCATGGGACTGACAGCCGGCTGGAACGGACGTCAAACAAATTTCGATCGCTCCCGAATGGGGATAGAAAGTGAGTTTGGATTAGGATATGGTGGAGACGAACTGGCTGGCAAATTCATTGCCGGCAACGATTTCAACTATATCCAAACCCATACCGAAGCCATCGCCTCAGCCAAACAATATAATGTGGTCAGCTGCTCATCCAAAGCTGTTGAAACGGGCATTGTACACATGGACAAATACGATGCTGTAGACATCATTTTGGGTTTGGAACGCCATACTCCGGGAGCTACGAAGTATTACAAGACCTTTCCGGCTACATTCAAATCAAAAGTCAGTGTCTATGTCCAAAACGGTGGGCGCATTATGGCCAGTGGCGCATATATCGGCAACGACATGATGATGGGAGATGATGCCGCCTGGCTATCGCAAACCCTCAAGGCCAGCTGTACCACATCCTTAAAAACCGACACCATAAACGGCATCAGCGGGCTCGGAATGACCTTTGATATCTACAGGCAGCTCAATCCGGACCATTATGCAGCCACACACACCGACGTACTTCAGCCTGAATCGGGAGCAATATGCACCATGCTGTACAGCAATGGAATGTCGGCTGCCACGGCGTATGACGGGAACGATTACAAGACGTTCGTCATGGGTTTTCCCTTTGAATGTATTACCAATCGCAACACCCGAAACCTACTGATGCAGGGAATCATGAAGTACATATTGAAGTAGCAAAACATAAATAGCAAACCGACATGAAAATTCAAGCCAATCAATCAGGTACAAGAAGCATTGAGATTAGTGAACAACATCTCAAAACCATAGACAAATATTCGCTTCTCCGCAATCTCATAGACAGCAACGGCATCATTGACGAGACAGTACTCGACAAGTTGAAGTTCAACGTTCGGGCGATGCTGGAATCGGATGCAGGCAAAGATAATGCACTCCTCGACTTGTGCCTGGATGTCATATACCACA
This sequence comes from Bacteroidales bacterium KA00344, assembly GCA_001552765.1. Taxonomy (GTDB): domain Bacteria; phylum Bacteroidota; class Bacteroidia; order Bacteroidales; family Bacteroidaceae; genus Prevotella. The sequence goes on along the minus strand of KQ959446.1, from coordinate 8,095 downwards.
GTAACATGAAGGCCTTTGGGCTTCATCAACTTGCGATTCTATATATTAAATGGAAAAGTGAGCAAGGACCCACAGAGGAAGCAGCCCCCAACGAGGTAAACGATTAAGATGCAGCAATACCTTCTGACCGACTTCCTACCCACTACACGTAAAGAATGTAAACTGCGCGGATGGGAAGAACTCGATGTCATACTTTTTTCTGGTGATGCCTATGTAGACCACCCTTCGTTTGGAGCGGCGGTTATTGGACGTATGCTCGAAGCCCAAGGGTATCGGGTGGCCATTGTTCCACAACCCGACTGGCATGGTGATTTCCGCGATTTCAAGAAGCTGGGCCGCCCCCGTCTGTTCTTCGGCGTATCACCGGGCGCCATGGATTCCATGGTCAATCACTACACTGCCAACCGTCGTCTCCGCCACGACGATGCCTACAGTCCGGATGCCCGTCATGATATGCGGCCGGATTATCCCTCCATTGTCTACACTAAAATATTGAAGCAGCTCTTCCCCGACGTTCCTGTGGCACTGGGCGGTATCGAGGCTTCGCTACGCCGTCTCACCCATTACGATTATTGGCAGGACGCCCTGCGCAAATGTATACTCTGTGACAGTGGAGCCGATATTATTCTCTATGGCATGGGAGAGAAAAACACGCTTCAACTTTGCCGAGAGCTGGAAGCAGGAAAGAGCATCAAAGAAATCCGCAATATTCCACAAACCGTCTTTCTCTGTAAAGAAAACGAAATACCGGGCGGCATAACCGACAGCGATATTGTGCTCCATTCGCATGAGGAATGTCTACGCAACAAAAAGGCGGAAGCCGAAAATTTCCGATATATTGAGGAAGAGTCCAACAAAATGCACGCACAACGGCTCATACAAGCTGTTGATAATGTCTACACCGTCGTGAATCCTCCCTATCCCCCTATGACCACGGAGGAAGTGGATGCAGCCTTCGACCTTCCTTACACCCGGATGCCGCACCCTAAATACAAGGGCAAGACCATCCCTGCATACGAGATGATCAAGTTCTCCATCAATATGCACAGGGGTTGCTTTGGCGGTTGTTCATTTTGCACCATCTCTGCCCATCAGGGCAAATTCGTAGCCTGTCGGTCTAAGGAGAGCATCATCCGCGAAGCCAAGCAAGTCATTGCCATGGACGACTTCAAGGGTTATATTTCCGACCTTGGAGGCCCTTCGGCCAATATGTACGGCATGGCAGGACGAAATCTAAAGGCCTGCGAGCATTGTAAACGACCATCATGTATAGCCCCAAATATATGCCCCAACCTCAATACCGACCATTCAAAACTCCTCGACATTTACCGCTCGGTGGACGCATTGCGTGGTGTCAAGAAAAGCTTTGTCAGCAGTGGCGTGCGCTATGATTTGATTCTCCACAAGAGCAAAGATGAAAAAAGCAATCGGGCGGCTATGCAATATGCCCATGAACTCATCAGAAATCATGTGAGCGGACGATTGAAAGTGGCTCCCGAACATACTTCCCCACGTGTGCTCCACTATATGCGCAAGCCCTCCTTTGACCAGTTCTACGACTTTAAACAAATTTTCGACAAGGTAAACAAGGAAGAAGGGCTGAAACAACAAATCATTCCTTATTTCATCAGCAGTCACCCGGGATGCAAGGAAGAAGATATGGCGGAATTGGCCGTACTGACCAAAAAGTTGAATTTCCATCTGGAACAGGTGCAGGATTTCACCCCCACCCCAATGACCGTAAGCACGGAAACATGGTACAGCGGCTACGATCCCTACACGCTGGAGCCAGTATTCTGCGCCAAGACGCCTCGTGAAAAGCTGGCCCAAAGACAATATTTCTTCTGGTATAAACCCGAAGAGCGCAGAAACATTGAGCAAAGTTTGAAACGAATCGGACGTCCCGACCTCATCAAAAAGCTATACGACGGCATACCGTTCCGGGGAAAAGTGAACTATGACAGCAAGGCTATAGGCAGCACTCCCAACGCGGACAGACAAGCTGAAAAACGGGGAAAGAAACGGCAAGAAAGGCAATCTGAACAGGCAGAAAGACGACAACAAGGGTACAAAGCCGGTAGAAAGGCAAAGTCGTTTAATCCCAACTTCCAACCGGGAAGGCGCAGAAAGAAAGGCCAATAAGGCCATCACGACATCGAGATAGGATATAAACAGCATGAAAATCATTGAGCAACAACTCATAGGCAAACTTTCACAGGCAGACTGTGAAGATGGCATTGTGGCCACATCCGACTTTATAGCAGTCATCGATGGGAGCACCAGCAAAACCCCTCGACGCATCAACCCAGCCATGAAAAACGGTCGCTACTGCATGATGCTTATCTCCGACTTTATCAAAAACTTGAGAGCCGGCATCACGCTCCATGAGTTTTGCGACGGAATAACCGCTCATATCTTCAAAGCATACGAGCAATCCGAGTCGGCGCTGTCCCGTCCTTCGACTTCCGCCGCACAGATTCCACCGCATGAGCGCCTCTGTGCCAGTGCCGTTATATACAGCCGTGCCCGCCGGGAAATATGGATGATAGGCGACTGCCAGTGCATCGTCGACGGACGGCACTACGAAAATCCCAAGCCCTACGAAGAACAACTGGCCAATCGGCGAGCCTCCCTTTTCCACCAATGTTACTATGACGAAGACAATATGCTGGACGGGATGACCATTGTGCATGACTATGCTCGCGACAGTATTCTGCCGGACCTCATCAAAGCCATGCAAAATCAGAATAAAACCTACGCCGTGATCGATGGATTCCCTATCTACACCGAAGGCATAAAGATCATCGCAACTGACTCTCTTCAGCACGAAATCGTATTGGCATCAGACGGTTATCCATTCCTCAAACCCACCTTGGCGGCAAGCGAAGAAGCCTTGCGGGAGCAACTTGCCAACGACCCGTTCAACATCAAGACCTACAAAGCCACCAAAGGACTGATGCATGGCAACCGTTCCTTCGACGACCGAGCCTATATCCGCTTCATCCCGTAACTTCTTTCCCCCCTTTCGTTTCGCCTCATCTTATTTCAAAAACCCTATGCTGATTATATGAGATATTTTGTCTGGATTAGTTTTGACGGCACCGCCTATCATGGTTGGCAGATACAGCCCAATGGAATATCGGTACAGGCCAAACTGCAACAATGCCTGTCCACACTACTTCGCCAACCCATTGATGTGACCGGTGCCGGGCGCACCGATGCCGGTGTACACGCCCGACAAATGGCAGCACATTTCGACTTTGCGCAAGAGTTGGACTGTCAGCAACTTGCCTATAGACTCAACCGCATACTCCCACGAGACATCAGTTGTGAGAAAGTGGAACGTGTGGCAGACGATCTGCATGCCCGCTTCTCTGCCACCGGGCGCACCTACCGCTATTTCATCCATACACGGCGCGACCCTTTCAAGCGATACTTCTCTGTTGAATTGAATTGGCAACTCGACTTCGACAAAATGAACGAAGCCGCAGCCCATCTGCTCACCGTCGATGATTTCAAAGCCTTCTGCAAGGTGGGGGGAGACAACAAAACCACACTGTGCACAGTCTCCTGTGCTCAATGGGTCAAGACGGCAGACCACAGCTATTACTTTGAAATATCCGCCAACCGCTTTCTGCGCAATATGGTGAGGGCCGTCGTAGGTACACTGATTGATGTCGGGCGCCACAATCTCTCGATTGAACAATTCAAAGACATTGTCAAAAACGGCACACGCTCCGACGCCGGGCAATCCATGCCTGCCCACGGACTGTTCCTTTGGCGTGTGGACTATTAAAGTGCCGATCTCACCGGGAACATGTAGAATTGTCGATCCACCTCATAATCTATCATCCATTGGTCCACGATGATATGATCATCAAGTGCTTTGATTTCTATCGAATGCGTTCCGGCCGTCAGAAAAATTTTCTGCTTGCGCACCGCCTGTCCTCTCAACACATTCTCTTTCCATCTTTCCGAGCGAAACGGCTCTTTAAGCGAATAAACCGTCGGTGTACCTCCATCAATGCTTACGGCATACCGTATATCGCCCTTATCATTGGGCTGCGTGGGAATCAGGGCCGTATAGAGCACTGCTTCCCCCCGTTTGGCATAAAACTTATAGCTTAGACTTCCTCCCTTGGGCAAGGCTATGGCTTTCATGGAGTGTCCCAACATTTCCACAGCCTGCGCCCCTGCGCTTGCAGAACTATATTCGCAGGCATTCTTCACGATACAGCCGTCTGTCTCCAGTTTAGAAGGCGACGGTGTTGCGTCGCTGTATTTTTTGATTTCTTTCTCTGTCAGCTTGCCCGGCAGTGACGGTGCTCCGAACACGGGGAGTCCACGCGGTGCCATATCCATAATGCCATCCCACTTCCCGTTGGCCATCTTTTTGTTGTAATGTTCAGTCAGTTCTCTGATTTCCGTAAAAGCATTCCAGCTTCTCACGGCCGACTCCAGAGCTTCATCATCATTATGAAAAGTCGAAGGCCTGGAGATGTAACGAGCTTCCTGAGCCTGCAACTGTTTGGTAGCCATAGCGGCAGCGCAATACACCGGATATTTTACAGCGGCAAAAAAAGCATCCTTCAGTTCGGGGCGAATCGTCTTTTCCACCTTTGCAATCTGTTTCTTCAATCGCTCATAATCGGCCAAATAGCGTTCCAATTCGTTGCCAAACTCCTCAGCGCTAAACGCTGTGTTCTGCACCGGCGACCATCCGTTTTCATAGTGTTTCTCATCAAGTTCCACCTGATTCCAGCCCATAAATTCGGGGCGACGTATGCCACAGAGATGATAAAACTCCGTCATCGGCTCTACCAAATCGCGTCCGGCTCGTTTACCAAACTGCTGTTCCAACCATGCGCACAAGTGTTTTTGCACACTGTTTGCCGTCACACAGTTGATATTCCAAGCCATATCCATAAACAAACTGAGCCCGTAGGCGGCGACCTTGGGATCGTGCACATTGGCAATCCATAGTCGGCGGGCGTTGTTGTCATAGGCTTGCTTCAGTTCGTGATACACCAATCCCGGCTGTGTAGCCGACAGCCAGAGATAATCATGAGGGCGTCCCCAATAGCTCAGATGATAGTACACGCCTGCACCTCCCACTCGCTTTTGCTCCTGAGCATCCGACAGACGGGTCATGTAGCCGTAATTGTCGTCGCACCACATGAGGCACACATCCTCAGGCACACGCAGTCCCGACTCATAAATATCCAACACCTCCTTGTAGGGAACAAACACCTGCGGCACTCTTCTCAAATCCTTATTCACCTCCTGCGCCAGCAGTTTGCGCTGAAAATCAATGACACTCTGCAAACCGTTCACTTTCTCCTGCATGGTGTTCACGCCTTCCATCGCTCCGTCGTGCACGCCTCGCATCCCTAAGGTATATAGCGCATTCATACCCACTGTTTCCCGGGCACGCTCGCGCCAATACTCTCCGACACGTTTTTTGTTGCTTATAAAATTGAACGGACCGCGCTTCCGCGCATTCCATTCGCCCACATTGTTGCGCAGAATAGGCTCACAATGCGACGAGCCTATGAAGATTTCAAAGGAGTCGGCCACCTCTTTATTACCTTTCACCCGAAAGAAAGGTACCGTTCCCTCGTGCATGGCCGGCCAAAGCGTGTTGGCACGCAAACGCAACAAGAGTTCGAACAGCCGACGATAATAGCCCGGACCCATTGTACCGGAAATCGAAGGGCCGTTTGTTTTGCGTCGCGCCCACTCACGGCTGCTCCAATCTTCGTCGTTGATAAATACTCCGCGATACTCCACCGAAGGACTTTGGATGGTCTCAAAATGTTGCTTTATCGTCAGTCTGCGCTTGTGATCGGGTTTCACATCTCCCCAATATATCCAAGGAGAAACGCCTGCCTGTCTCGACAATTCGAGCAAACCGTAAGCCGTGCCACGACCGTTGCTCCCCACTATAACCACTTTCCCCCTGCGCACTCCCATCCAGAAGGCATCAGGTTTGGTGATAAACTTCAGGTAAGGCACCCCGTATTTGTCGAGTTGTTTGATCTCTTTGTTATCGGCAAGATTGAGTTGATATATCTCCACATCACCATTGTCACGCTGATGAGCACGCCTGCCCGTCACTGCCAGCATATCCGATTCGAACATTTCGATCGCCTTGGCAACTACCTTTCCGTATTTTTTCTGCACGGCATAAGACACGTGGCCACCGGAATACCACGCAACGTCTTTTGCCTTTACCGAGATGGAGAAAGCCAATAACAATGCGATGATCACTGATTTAAAAATCATATTGTCTGTATTATACGTCATTTTTATGGGGGAAGTTTTGGTAAGAATATCCTAAAATCAACTGAAAATTGCTGATTTTTGCATTATCTTTTTACTAACTTTTCAATGACAAAGATAATCATTTCGGATTGGAACATGAAATTATTTAGGTCTTTATTTGCCGCTATGCCAAATATTGGGTACTTTTGCGTAACACTAAAATAATACAAAACAATATGACATTATACCCCAAATTAATAGAAGACGCACTGGCAACCGTGATTTATGCAGGGACCAAAAAGAATCTCATAGAAAGCGGAATGTTGGCCGACACACCGAGTATCAATGGCATGAAGGTGAAAATCACCCTGATTTTCCCACGCGAAACAGACCCCTTCCTCCAATCAACGCTCAAGGCGGCCGAGGCAGCCATACACTATCATGTGAGCAAAGAGGTAGAGGTGACGATCGAAACCGAATTCAAGTCGGCTCCCCGACCGGAGGTTGGAAAGCTGTTGCCACAGGTGAAAAACGTCATTGCCGTGAGTTCAGGCAAGGGTGGCGTGGGCAAAAGCACCGTATCGGTCAATCTGGCCATTGCTCTGGCAAGGCTGGGCTATAAAGTCGGACTGCTCGACACCGATATATTCGGCCCGTCCATGCCCAAGATGTTTGGTGTGGAAGATGTCCGTCCCTATGCTGTCAAAGTGGACGGCAGACAACTCATTGAGCCTGTCGAAAAATATGGAGTGAAGCTCCTCAGCATAGGATTCTTCGTAGATGCCGACACGGCAACCCTATGGCGAGGAGGCATGGCCACTTCAGCTCTGAAGCAACTCATCGCCGATGCCAACTGGGGAGAGCTCGACTATTTCATCCTCGACACGCCGCCGGGAACATCCGACATACACCTCACCCTGCTGCAAACGCTTTCGATCACGGGAGCCATCATCGTTTCCACCCCTCAAAAGGTTGCCTTGGCCGACGCCCGCAAAGGCATCGATATGTATTCCAACGACAAGGTGAACGTTCCTATTCTCGGACTTGTGGAGAATATGGCATGGTTTACACCCGCCGAGCTGCCGGAGAACAAATACTATATCTTCGGACGGGACGGTGGCAAGAAACTGGCCGAGGAAATGGGATGCCCCCTGCTTGCACAAATCCCCATTGTGCAAAGCATCTGTGAGAACGGAGACAAAGGTACGCCGGCTGCGCTCAATGTGGACACAATGACCGGGCAGGCATTTATCAATCTGGCTCAGGCCGTCGTCACAGTGACCAACCGGAGAAACCGAGAGAAGCCCCAAACCAAGATTGTAGAGGTGCACAACGACTAAGACACATTGGACACCTGCAATGATTGGGCTGTCCACAACATGGTCTTGCTCATGAAAACCACGATATATGGGATGTTTGTATGTAAATTTACAAACATCCCATTATAGTTTAACGTGAGTTCGACGAATTCAGAACAGA
>KQ959446.1:0-252 GCA_001552765.1 Bacteroidales bacterium KA00344 | reverse complement strand
GGCTGCAATAGCGCCTAATAAATTGACGATAAAATTGTCAAAGCATCTATGTCTGGAGTGTTCCACCTGTGCATTATTCTTAAGCTCATCATTCACAGTTTCTATAATGGCTCTTTTTCTGAGTAAGTGTCTGTCAGAAACGCTCATCAAAGCTCCTTTCATGTTGCCTTTCAGCTTGGTAATAAGTTCTATTCCATCCACGAACAGCCTTTGGAATATATAGGCTCAGTAGAAAAAATGTGGAGATACATT
>KQ959445.1:6984-14134 GCA_001552765.1 Bacteroidales bacterium KA00344 | reverse complement strand
TTTTATTGCACTTCGTTTTGGACAATAGTTAATTAGCAGACCCTAAATAACAAATTATTCCCCCAGGAAATTTCTACTGAGCCAAAATCAAAACTGCTGGGTAATTTTCAACATCCCTATGCCCACCTGACCCTCGTAAACACGGCTTCGTTATTTACGAAAGAGGGCGAGAAACGTTCTGAAATGCAATTACAACACGCCGAGAACAAAGTGTGACAGCAACAGGAATACATTAAAACGGCAAGACCGCAATATCTCCTTGAAGAGCTTATTACGGTCTTGTTGTTCTACCTCGTGTATTTCAAACGGAGGCTGTTGAGCACTACACTTATGCTCGAAAAGGCCATCAGAGCCGATGCCCACATTGGAGTGATTTGGAAATGGATGTCGAAAAGATAGAGCAATCCGGCTGCCAAAGGTATGCTGACGATGTTGTAGACGAATGCCCAAAATAGGTTTTGCCAAATCATCTTGACGGTTTTACGGCTCAAATTCACTGCATCAGGAATTGTCCGGAGATCGTCTCCCATGAGGGTTACTTGGGCCACATCCATCGCAACGTCGGTCCCCTTGCCAACAGCAATGCTCACATCGGCATAGGCAAGAGCCTGAGTGTCGTTGATACCGTCGCCAATCATAGCTACACAGTTTCCCTCTGCCTGTAGTTTTTTTACCAGATTTTCCTTATCTTGAGGCAATACCTTGCTCTGGAAATGTGTAATTCCCGCCTTGTCGGCCCAATAACGAACAGCATCGTCCCTATCTCCGCTCATCATATAGACCTCTACGCCTTGCTGTCTCAGAGCCTGCACAGCTTCGCGGGCATTGGGTTTCAACGTCTCACGTTCCTCCAAAGGCAAGTTGTCGGCTTGGGTGAAGTCCACATTTTGGTTAGGAACGGTCAGTGTTCCCGTCTTGTCTGTTACCAGCACATCTACCTTTCGGAGCCTTTCCAAAGCCGTGGCGTCCTTGATTAAGACTTGCTTTTCGGCAGCCTTTCCTATGCCTACCATCAATGCGGTGGGCGTAGCCAAACCCATCGCACACGGACAAGCTACCACCAACACAGCCACCGCACTCAGTATGGCCTGTGGAAGATACACTCCTCCACCTATGAAGTACCAAGCCATGAAAGTAACAATGGCAATGCCGATTACCACAGGTACAAACACCGACGCAGCCTTATCCACGATGCGTTGCACCGGCGCTTTGGAGCCTTGAGCCTCTTGTACCATGCGGATAATATGTGCCAAAGCGGTGTTTTCGCCTATTTGGCGTGCACGCATACGCAACCTTCCCTGAATCAAAACAGTGCCGGCCAACACTTCTGAACCTGCCTTCTTTTCAGCAGGAGTTGGCTCTCCCGTTATCATACTCTCATCGACAAAGGCTGCATCGGTCGTCATGAATGAGCCGGCCCACGTTACTTCTCCATCAACAGGGGCTTTCTCGCCGGCCCGAACTTCCAAGATGTCGCCCTTCTCAATCGTGGAAATAGGCACCTCACAGACTTTCTCTGTCGGGTTTTCCATCCGTTCTCCCTTAACAGAATGAGGAGAATCATGGAGCATGGTTTCCTTTTCACCTTGCGTTCTTCCACTAAATGAACGTTCAAGATTAGCTTCCGGAGAAACGGGAGCGGTTTTCTCACATATCCTTGCGGTCTTCGGCGCCATGCCCATAAGCTGTCGGATGCTGCTTGCTGTGCTGTCCTTGGCTTTTTCTTCAAGCATTCGGCCGGTAAGGACAAAGGTGATAATCATCACACTGGCGTCATAATAGGTGTGCCATTCGATGCCACGAGCACCCCAAACGTCATCGCCCCAAAAGGTGTTGAAAGCACTGAAAAGGAAGCTGATGCCTGTAGACAAGGCTACGAGCGTATCCATATTGGCTGCACCATGAAGCAACTGTTTCCATGACGTCACAAAAAACTGCTTGCCACAATACCATAAATTGGCAATCGACAACAACAAACACAGTTGGTTGGCCATACCTCTCCCACCCACAGGAAGCCACTGCATAGAGATGGTCATTACCAAAACGGCGATAATCCATGATGCGACCGTCTTGCGCCTGAGCAAGGTATATTCCCGTTTTTGGATTTCCTCCGCCGATCGGTCTTTCTCTATCACGAGGTCATAACCAATGTTATTGACTTCCCGCTTCATCGTTTCGAGCGAGATTTTGTTCGGGTCGAAGTCTATTAAAGCACTTCGTCCCGCCAAGTTTACGGATGCACTCGAGATGCCTTCGAGCGAGTTGAGTTTGCGTTCAACGTTGGCAGAGCACGCAGAACACGCCATACCAACAACAGGAATGGTTTGTTTCATGCCTCTTTCAAATTATAGCGTCATTTCATAAGGGCCAACATTGCCCACGGCTTCTTTTATTTGTGCAGGAGATACAACACTCTCGTCATACTCCACAGTCACACTTTTGTGGGCAAGACTCACTTCAACATGGCATACACCGTCCAGATTTCTCAATGCGTTATCCACGTTTGTCCGACAATGATCGCACTTCATTCCTGTTATAGAAAATGTTTTTGTTTTTTTCATTTGTTTAATTTTAAGAATAAAATATAGTGACAAAGGACACCCTATGTGTTTTCATCCTGCAATGGTGCAGACTTTGTACGTTTTCGACTGTATAGTGGTCGTGGTCAGGTACTTAGAAAAGGGGAGCTTGGTTAAGGGGTGTTTCCCTCATGTTATTTCAGCACCTTGCGCACGCTGCCGTCGGTAGACTTAATGATATTCAAGCCTTTTTGCAACTGACTCTGGCGCATGCCGTTACCATTGAAATACATTTCCGGCATAGTCTGACAATGAGACGCAGCCGAAATTCCGGTTGGAGTTGCTGTCCATTCCAAAGACATGACTGTGTCGTCTGTGTCAGTTGGAGTGAACTTCACCACGTCGCCTTCTTCATTCTTGGTATATGTCATGGTGAAACTGTCCTCTGCACCCCAGCCAAAGTATTCCTTTACATGAGGTACATATTGCACACTCTTTACCGCATGCTTAATAGGGAATCCGTAGTAGTCTCCCAGCAACTGACCATAAGGCAGCATGCCTTCATAGTTCAGAATATTCTGTAGAGGATTGACCAGCATAATAACATGTTTACTGGTTATCGAAGGGTCGTATGTAACATTGATTTCTCCAATCAGAGTCTCATCCTCATATTGTTTGATATTGCTAATGCCACCATCTATCCACGTTATCTCTGAAGTGACGTGTTTATTATCGTTGCTGTTTTTGAACACAACCTTGACCAACTGGTCCGCGTCATTATATGTGTAGTCGTAGCTGACTTCATATACAGGAATGTTAGGATCGTTCTCATTCATTATGACAACTGTTTTTGTTATTTTGCCATTAGTGAGTGTCGAGGTATGATGATCGGCATTGCTTGAACCACCCTCTACATGCTCCTGCACAATCTTATCTGTTGCATAAGTGTAGGTGTCTGTACGTGTTTTCGACGCGCCATAAACGAAATTGAATTTTGCAAGCTTACCATTTGGGGCATACTCAAACGACATACTCTGCTCCGCATTATATGCTTTTATTAAACTTTTGGTACTCTGCGAGTAAACGCTACCAGATAGCAATACTGTCATTGCTATCATCATCATTTGTCTTTTAGTCATGAGTAAATAAATGTTACGTATAATTTAAATTTAGATTAACCGCGCAAAATTACGAAAAAACTATATCAAGTTGCTTGATGTGTTATTTTTTTTCTTGGTTTTGTATTTTCAAAATACCAAAAGCTCGTTTCCAAAATCATTTCTCTGCGCTTGCCAATAATATCTGCACAATGCGCTCGGCCGACCGGCCGTCCCATCGATCGGGCAGACCGGAGTTCTTCCACTGACCATCAATCATCTGTCCTACCATTTTACCCAACATATCTGCGTCCTCGCCAACCAGCACATTGGTACCCACTTTGACGGTCTCCTCGTGTTCGGTATAGCTGTTGAGCGTGATGCAGGGCACTTGGTTGAATGTAGACTCCTCGGCCACGTTGCCCGAATCGGTAATCACGCCGGCTGCATGGGCCATGAGATAAGAGAACTCAAGATAAGGCAGAGGCTCTACAACCGTCAATACCTTCTTACCAATCTTATTATGGCAAGCCTCTATGGCTTCCTTAGCCAAACCCCGAAGAGGAGCCACAATGGTTACACCCAAATGGTTTTCGGCTATGGCTTCGATCATTTTCTGTAGGTTTTCCCTATCGTCTATCAGCACTCTACGATTCAGCGTAAACACTAAATAATCCTTCTCACGCAGTTTCAGAGTATCGAAAAGGGATGGTTTTACCAAATGATTACGATTGAACCGCAGATTATCGATGAGTACATTACCCACCATGTAGACTTTGGAAAGCTCGGCTCCCTCACGATTAGCAATCGAGTTGTTGCTGATGCCTGCCGTGAAGAGAATGTCGGACAGTCCGTCGATGACGAGTCTATTGATCTCCTTGGGCATTCGGATGTCAAATGAGCGCGTTCCGGCGGCAAGATGCACCAGCCGTATACCCTGTTTCTTGGTTACGATAGCAGCGGCCATGGTCGATGCTAAGTCGTCTACCACAACAACCGTATCGGTGGGATGTTGTTGCAGATAGTTCTCAAATTCTGACATCACCTGTCCCGTAAGCTCATTGAGATTCTGACACTTGACGCCCAAATAGACATCCGGACGACGTATCTGCAAGTCTCTGAACAAACCATCTTCCAAGGTCGGGTCGTCTTTTTCTCCTGAATAAACCAAATGGTAATTAATATTCTTGCCTTGCGTTTGGGCTGTTTCTATTGCTCTGATAACCGGTGCAACCTTAATAAAGTTAGGACGTGCACCACAAACTATACATACATTCATTATCGTTGTTATTTATGTGATGAGGTTTGGAAAAGCCTCCTTTTCATTACCTACAAAATTAAGAAAAAAAATAATGGCACCCAATTATAGTTGCCTTTATTTTGTATTTATGCCCTAAATATCCTTTCTCCTCTTTTCAATTCGGAAAAGTATAAGTGTCCTTGCGTCTGTGTATTTAACTTTTCGCCGCTGTCGGTCTATACTTTCAGCATGACCTTACACATCCTTAAACAGTTCCTTGATGCCTCCGAGACTACCCATAATGTTGGTTGCCTCGTAAGGAAGGAACACGGTTTTGTTCTTGTCGCCTGAAGCAAGTTCCTGCATCATCTGTATATACTTCTGTGCCAAGAGATAGTTGGCCGGATTGGTAGACTTGCCTACAGCCTCAGTTATTTTTTCGATGGCTACAGCTTCGGCCTCAGCTTTACGAATGCGAGCCTGCGCTTCACCCTCAGCACGGAGTATAGCCTGCTGCTTGTCGGCCTCAGCACGGTTGATGGTGGCAGCTTTCTCACCCTCCGACTGCAAGATTTGGGCCTGCTTGGTACCCTCTGACGTCAGAATTGTAGCACGCTTGTCGCGCTCGGCCTGCATCTGTTTTTCCATGGCCTGCAGCACAGTTTGTGGCGGGATGATGTCTTGCAACTCCACACGATTCACCTTGATGCCCCATTTGTTGGTGGCATCATCGAGCACGCCACGCAGCCGCGTATTGATGATGTCGCGCGAAGTCAGTGTCTGGTCAAGCTCCATTTCACCGATGATGTTACGCAACGTAGTCTGCGTGAGCTTCTCAATGGCATTCGGCAGATTGTTAATCTCATAGACTGCCTTGAACGGATCGACTATCTGGAAATACAGCAGCGCATTGATTTGCATCTGGATGTTGTCCTTCGTAATCACGTTCTGCTTATCAAAATCGTACACTTGTTCACGCAGGTCGATACAGTTGCTGTATATATACCGGCCGCGGCTCATCGTCACAATGGTCTTGGCACGGTCTATAAACGGGATAATGATATTGATGCCGGGCTTCAGCGTAGCATAATATTTTCCAAGTCGCTCTATAATCTTGGTCTCACTCTGAGGAATAATCACGAGTGCCATCTTGGCAAAAAGCAACACCAGGACGACAAGTCCTATCAAAACATAAGTTCCTATCATAGCAATAATGGTTTAATTTATTCTTTCTACAGTAACGATAATACTTTCACGCGACACCACTCTCACTGCAGCCCCATTTTCTATCGGGCCGCCGTCTTTGCTCACGGCCTTCCATTCGTCGCCGTCTATACGCACATAACCAGCCGAATGGTCGGTGATGGGCTCAATGACCCTACCCTCTCGCCCTATCAGGGCATCGGCATTGCTCAGTCGTGTCTCGTGTTTGGGGTGAAGATATTTCATAACAAACGGGCGAACGCCAAACACACTGATGGCTGAAAAGATGATAAATACCAACACTTGCAGCCAGAAAGGTATGGGGAAAAGCGACGCAACGATGGCACATGCAGCCCCTATGGCAAAGCACATGAGATAGAATGTGCCGGAAGAAACTTCTAAAATCAAGGCAAGCACGGTGATCAACATCCACACAAGCCATAGGTGGTCTTTCAGATAATCAATCATTTTAGAGATTATTTAAAGTAAATTTATAGCATTGCAAACTAACACTCACAAGTGGCGAAGGCATTAGCTGTTGAGGAGCCCCAAGTTCCCTCGACTGTGAAATGAGTTGTAACTCCTTTTATCTCCCAAAGTTGAACTTGTGGAAATTTGAGTGTAAAGTTAAAGCAAAAAAATGAATCTGCCAATAAAATCACATGAAATAATTGTAAAGGTAAAGCCAAGCACTAAACAGAAACCGGCGTCATCCTCAAGCGGAGTCACCAAACGAATAGCATCGATTCCAAACTGAGCGGGTGCTCCCATCACCCATAGGCTTGATATAGGCAACTCCTGAAATAATGGCTCACTTGATATTTACTGGGAAAATATAGGCTCAGTAGGCATTTACTTTTTGAGGAGGAGCACTGTATGTCCCCACTATTTGTAGTAACCATGTAACCACAAAACAGGATTGAAAAATTGGAAAATAGGATATAGGCATAAAAGTTTGTAAGTGTAAACTCCCACTACAGTCAGACGCTTCCGCTTCATTCTTCGCCCTTCATTCTTCACTCCTCACTTCAATTTTTATTCTTCCCTCTCCATTCTTCATTCTTCACTTTATAAAATATTATTACCGTTTT
>KQ959445.1:0-6884 GCA_001552765.1 Bacteroidales bacterium KA00344 | reverse complement strand
CGCAAAAAAGGCTATGTTTTTTCGTCAAAACCGGGCCGTGCATCCCCAAAAATTGCGAGGCTGCTGCGATTGAGACCTTCTCACAGCATGGTTAGGGCTTATTGGCTACGCGGAAAAGCCTCAATCACACTGCGGTTAGAGTCTTATCGGCATGTCATTAGATACTCAATCGCAGGCGGAAAAAATAGGAGTATAAAGGCCGATTTTTAAAAAACACTGACTGTCAAGCATTTACAAACCATCCCGTTTTTTGCGTATTTCGGACGAAGACAAACTTATTTTTAAATACGCGAATTTGAGAGGACTTTTTGTTCGTATATTTGACCATTTCTAATTTTTCTAAAACTGCATTCGGGATAAGCAGGCATTCTCAAGAATAACCCCAAAATATGTGAATATTCCCTCTCCGTCTTGAAGCAGACATACGCTCCGTTCGTCCCTACGCTATACATGGTTATCATCTTCAAAAATGAATATATAACCATTTGTGTACCATTGGATTAGTCTCAATAACAAAATAATATTACTTACTTTTTTCTACTGAGTCGAACTAAGCATTGTGTATAGCTATGTACGCCATAGCCTACGGGGCTGCACACTGTGTCTTACACGCAAAAGTCCTGCCACATAATTATGGCAGGACCTCAGCTTATCCTCACTCTCTGCACCTACCCAACGATGCATGAGACATTATTTCTTTCTTTGGATGGTAGCCTTTTTTGATGGTTATCTTCTGGATCTTCCGGTTGCCGATTGAACTGCCCGATAGTATTTCATAGCCTCCGGCATTTCTCTTTTCAACGCTGCAATACGCTTGGTATCGCTCGGGTGGCTGCTCAGAAAATCGCTCCGGTTACTCTTTCCGCTTGACATACGTTGCCAGAATGCGATAGCTTCCTGTGGGTTGTAACCGGCCATAGCTGCAAAGATGAGTCCGATATGGTCAGCCTCTGACTCGTTGTCACGACTGTATTTCAGGTTAGCAAAAGAGAAGCCCTGCTGAGCTACCATAGAGGCCAAATCGCCAACACCGCTGCCCACCGCACTGTTGAGCACTGATCCAAGAATACTTGTGCCATATTGCTGGCGTATTTGCTTAGACATTTGCTCGGCCGAATGTTTGGCTACTGCATGTGCTATCTCATGTCCGAGCACAATGGCGAGGGCGTTTTCGTTCCGAGTGTAAGGCAGAAGACCCTCATAAACAACGATCTTGCCACCGGGCATACAGAACGCGTTGGCTTCGTTGCTCTTGACCAGGTTAAACTCCCATGCAAAATTCTTGATTTCGTTGGCAGCACCATTGTTCCGTAAAAAAGTCTCCACAGCAGTAGCCAATCTTTTCCCCACACGCTTCACCATAGCGGTGTTGGCAGTGTTCGTAGACAGTGTACTTTTCTTCATTATCTCGCCATACTGCTTGTTGCTCAAACTCATTATCTCTGCATCACTCACCAACAATGTGTGCTTTCGGCCCGTGATTGGCACTGTCGAGGTAGTGCCACAGGCAGCCATCAGTATGGATGCCGTCAAGGTCATCAAAAAAAACTTAATTTTTTTCATTACATCTCTTCTGTTTAATTGATATAGAAATAGGTATTGTTCTAATGATGCATACCAACTGTCAATACCCTACTCTGCAAAGTTATACATTAAAGACCATATACACTCGTTTCGTGTAACGTTTTTTGTTTTTTTAAAGCTTATCCCTGAAAAACATTGAGGACTTCTCTGATTTTAGTCGAATACTCTTTAACTTTGCAGATAAAATCAGAAGACGATAGTATGATGGCGTAACAGCCTTGTGTCCGAAAGGAAGAATATATATGAAAACAAATAAAAACATATAGAAAAATGAAATTATCAGAAAAACGTAGCAGTATGCTCCACGGCATACTCTTGATGGCACTCTTTGCCTGTGCCGCATTTTACATTGGTGAGATGAACTGGGTGAAGGCTTTGTCGCTTAGCCCTTTGGTGGTGGGTATCATCCTTGGTATGTTGTATGCCAACAGTCTGAGAAACAACTTGCCCGACACCTGGGTGCCGGGTATCACATTCAGCTCCAAACGCATATTGCGCTTTGGCATCATTCTTTATGGATTCAAGCTCTCGTTTCAGGATGTCCTGGCCGTGGGCTTCCCGGCTATAGTCATCGATGCCATTGTCGTTGTGGTTACAATATTGTTGGGTATCTTTGTCGGAAAGCTACTGAAAATGGATCGCAGCATCGCACTGCTCACGGCCTGCGGAAGTGCTATATGCGGTGCAGCAGCGGTGATGGGTGTGGACGGCGCCATCCGTCCGAAACCCTATAAAACGGCGGTCGCCGTCGCTACTGTGGTGATTTTCGGAACACTCTCCATGTTTCTCTACCCCATACTCTACCGTGCGGGTATCTTCAACCTACCCGTAGACCAGATGGGCATCTTTGCCGGAGCAACGATTCACGAAGTGGCTCACGTGGTAGGAGCAGGAAATGCGATGGGAGCATCCATCAGCGATTCTGCCATTATCGTGAAAATGATTCGCGTGATGATGCTCGTGCCGGTGTTACTTGTTATTGCCTTTATTGTGGCCAAAGACGTTGCGAGTCGTACGGGCGAAACAGGGAAGGCCAAGATCAACATCCCTTGGTTTGCCATATTATTCCTTGTCGTCATCGGATTCAATTCACTCGATCTATTGTCCGAAAACGTAGTAGAGTTCATCAATACCCTCGACACATTCCTCCTCACTATGGCCATGACCGCTTTAGGTGCAGAGACTAGTATTGATAAGTTCAAGAAAGCTGGCTTCAAGCCTTTTCTTCTGGCCGCTATTCTCTATGCCTGGCTTGTCGGCGGAGGCTATTGCCTGGCTAAGTATCTCGTGCCGGTGTTGGTATGATCAGTCGGAACATTGGTTTGCTTACTCCCGACAGTTAGTAATTGACAAATTACATCAAGCAGACAATCTGTGGACAAAATAACAAAGATTTACTGTTTTTGCTGTTGAATAGAAAACATTTTAGTGTTTTTGCTTTCAAAATAGAAACATCGTGTGAGCAAGATGAAAGTAACGATACTACAAACAGATATGGTGTGGGCTAACCCACAGGAAAACATCAAGAACATAACACAACTGCTTGGCAAGAATCCTGGAGCTGACCTATATGTTTTACCGGAGATGTTTTCCACCGGCTTTGCCACCCAACCCGAAGGCATTGCCGAGACCGATTGTCTCTCGCTGAACTGGATGAAAACAGAGGTCCGCAAGCGGAATTGTGCCATTGCCGGAAGTGTAGCTATCGAAGAGAACGGGGAATATTATAATCGCTTTTACTTTGTATTCCCCGATGGTAGCGAAAAACATTACGACAAACACCACCTCTTTACATATTGCGGAGAGGACAAACACTTTACAGCTGGACAGGAACGTGTGATTGTTGAGTATCAGGGATTTCGTATTCTCCTGCAGATTTGCTATGATTTGCGTTTTCCGACATTCAGTCGCAACCATAAAGACTATGATATGGCAATCTATGTTGCCAGTTGGCCAACCATTCGTTTGAAAGCTTGGACCACATTGCTCCATGCCCGTGCCATAGAAAACCAATGCTACGTTATTGGCGTAAACCGCACAGGCGACGATCCTTCGTGCAGCTACAGCGGAGGCAGCGAAATCATAGACCCTTGGGGCAACACCATCGTGGAATGTGAACGAAACAAGGCTGACACAGCTACGGCAGAACTCGACATAGAGCCTATGTTGAAGTTCAGACAGCAATTCCCGGTGCTTGAAGATGGTGATGGAATTTTAAAAAGATAAGGAAAGAATGGAAAGAATGGAAGGAACGTAAGACGAGTGCTGATTTCCGGTACTCTCCCAAGTGAATCACTCTGCTCGATAAACAGCCGGACATGGAAGCCCAAGCAGAAGCCTCTACCTATAATCGCTTAGAAGTGGCAGACGGTAAGGGCATAGGCGTCATTGCCAGCGGTATTGCCTACAACTATGTGAAAGAATGTAATCCAACGGGGGTATCGGCCATCTAGAAGCTCAGTCAATACCCCCTCCCCAACAACAGATCGAGAAACTCGCTGCCATGAGCGACCGTATTCTGGTGGTAGAAGATGGGCAACCATTCGTGAAAGAAGGTATCAAGAGCTTGCTCGGCAAAGATTATGAAGTTTGCGGGCGTTTGACAGGTGCCCTGCCACGCACGGGTGAACTCACTCCTGACAATGTGGGGAAGGCGCTCGGCAAGGAAACCAATTTGCCGTTCGATACGATAGAAAATGTTGTAGGCCGTCCCCCAGCACTCTGTCAGGGCTGCGGACACCGTGACGTGTACACCGCCCTGAACGAAGTGGCTACCGAATACAAAGGAACACGCATCTTCAGAGACATCGGATGCTACACGCTCGGAGCGCTGCCCCCCTTCCAGTCTATCTCCAGCTGCATGGACATGGGAGCCAGTATCACGATGGCCAAGGGTGCAGCAGATGCCGGTTTGTTCCCTGCCATTGCCGTGTTTGGGGACTCGACATTTACCCATAGCGGAATGACTGGTCTTCTGGATGCCATCAACGACCATTCGAATATTACCATCATTATTTCCGACAACCTCACCACCGCAATGACCGGAGGTCAGGACTCGGCCGGCACCAACAAGTTTGAGGCCATCTGTTTGGGGCTTGGCGTTGAGCCGGAATACGTGCGTGTGGTTGTGCCTCCGGCTAAAAACATGCCTGAAATCACAAAGATACTGCGTGAAGAAATAGAACACAACGGTGTGAGTGTTATCATTCCACAACGCGAATGTATACAGACTTTAAAAAGAAAAACCCGCAAGGCGAAAAAGTAAAGACATGAAAAAGAACATCATACTTGCCGGTGTTGGAGGACAGGGAATTCTCTCTATCGCAACGGTCATCGGAGAAGCATCCACAAAGGCTAACTTATACTTGAAACAGGCAGAAGTACACGGCATGAGCCAGCGTGGCGGTGACGTGCAGAGTAACCTAAGACTGAGTACGGAAGAAATTTACAGTGACCTTATTCCACAAGGAGAGGCCGAACTCATCATCGCCATGGAGCCTATGGAAGCCTTACGCTACGTACTTTATTTGAATAAGGATGGGTGGGTGATTACATCGTCGGAGCCATTTATCAACATTCCCAACTATCCTGAAGAACAAAAGATTGCTGACGATTTAAAGAAACTGCCCCACGTAAAAACCTTGCCCATCAACAGTATTGCCAAAGAAAACGATGCTCCCAGAAGTGCCAACATGGTGTTGCTGGGCATGGCTGCCGACGCAATCGGCATCGTGTCACCAAACGACCTGCGCGAAGCTATCGGGCGCATCTTTGCGAGGAAAGATGAACGCGTTGTAGAAGATAACTATAAAGCTTTTGACATTGGATTGAAAGGATAAAGATGAAGATATTTAGTGAAGACATTGTCAAAGAGGCTTGTGAACACTCGCACGTAGCCGACCTTACGCACGCCACCATCGGCGAAACGCTACTCGTCGCTCAATATTTAGAGAAAAAAACGGGCATCCCCTTTATTCGCATGGATCAGGGATCGCCGGGATTGCCGGTCAATAAGTTTGGAGTTGAAGCCGAAAAAGCGGCTTTGGACCGAGGTGTGGGCAGCCAATACCCAGCGGCATCAGGTGTGAAAGAGCTGAAAGATGCAGCCCACGAATTTGTCAAAGCATTTATCAACGTGGATATCAGCGCACGTAGTTGTGTGCCGACAACGGGTAGCGTAGCCGGGAGTTTCGGCGCGTTTATTGCCACCACACAGCGTATTCCCGGTAAAAACAAAGTGCTGTTCATTGACCCCGGCTTTCCTATTCAGAAATCGCAACTGCGCATTTTAGGCATCGAGTGGAAGGAGTTTGATATTTATCCATATCGTGGAAAGAAGCTCCGTGCTAAGTTGGAAGCGCAGCTTAAGGATGGCGACGTGGCTGCAATCGTGTATTCCAATCCCAACAACCCTGCGTGGATTTGCTTGGAAGATAGCGAATTACAGGTGATTGGAGAGCTCGCTACAAAGTATGATGCAGTGGTGATGGAGGATCTGGCCTATTTCTGCATGGACTACCGCCACGATCTTGGGCACCCTTATGAGCCACCATACTTGCCCACCGTTGCACGATACACCGACAATTACATACTTCTACTTTCGGCAAGCAAAATATTCAGCTATGCCGGTCAGCGCATAGCTCTGGTATGCATCAGCGACAAACTTTTCGACACTTACTATCCGGCCTTGCAGGAGCGCTATCACGACGCAGGCGTGTTTGGCAGTACTTTTATTGCCGAAATACTCTACATGATTACCAGTGGATGCACTGCCTCGACCCAATATGGATATGCCGAGATGCTCCGCTTAAGCTGCGAAGGAAAGATTAACTTTGTGGAGGACACGCGAGAATATGAACGTCGTTCAAAAAAAATGAAGGAAATTTTCTGTCGTCATGGCTTCAAGATAGTCTATGACCGTGATGTTACCGATACTGTTGGCGACGGTTTCTTCTTCACACTGGGCTTCCCCGGAATGTCAGGAGGACAACTTGCTAAAGAATTGATACACTATGGCGTGAGCAGCATCTCTCTGGACACCACCGGAAGCCATCAGGAGGGCGTTCGCGCTTGCACCAGTCGGATGCGTGACGAACTCTATACCGTTCTTGACGAACGCATGAAACAATTTAAAGAAGACCATGCCTGATATTTGAATTTCAGAGTGAAGCATGATGAATGGAGCATGAAAACCGTCGGCCTTTGCATTTAATGATTCATGCAAATCTCCCAAATCAAAATTCGAAGCACACATCCCAAAAACAAGATTAGGCTAATGTGACAAAAATGTGCATAAAAAC
>KQ959444.1 GCA_001552765.1 Bacteroidales bacterium KA00344 | reverse complement strand
TTCATCTTTCTTCTTACTACATACTATTTTAAGTTAAGTAATTGATTTTCAATATATTTTGTAGTACAAAGTCATACTACGAACTTACAACATACGGCTACTACATTTGGTTGATGCAATAACTTGGCAAGGGACAAGGGAGAATCTTCCTTACCTTATATACATAGATTGGACTGCCGCCCTCACGCCTCTTGCTCACTTTCTCAAAGCCTGCCCTTTTCAGGGCTTCGCCCATATGCTTTAAGGACAAGGGATGATGCGTGTAAAGTCTCAAGTAGGTGATTATCTCGGTGGTGGTCATATAGGTACAGTTGGGATTATCCTCCGCTGGCTTCTCAAAGCAACGGAGCAGCAGTTCCATTTCTGCGGTCTGTACTTGGAAGTCTTCGCTCTCCCTGTATAGTTCCGTGATTTCATCATCGTCAAACCAATAGCGAAAGCCTGCGTTTAACAAGGCTTTCGTTTCGGCATAGACATTATCCATAGATATTGCCTTTGCACGCTCAATGTCAATGGAAAACACCTCAAAGGGAAGAAAACGCCTGCTGCCTGTGGGGTCGGTAAGGAAGTCGTTACCATTTACCTATGCAACGAAGCTCGCTAAGTGTGGATATTCCTCCACATACTTGTCATAGGGCATACGATACTTGACCATC
>KQ959443.1 GCA_001552765.1 Bacteroidales bacterium KA00344 | reverse complement strand
TTCATCTTTCTTCTTACTACATACTATTTTGTGATAAGTGATTGATAATCAGTGTTACTTTGTATTATAAGACAATACTACACATTCTACTACATTTGGCTACTACAAGTTTGAAGGAGCGGGCAGGGCAAGATTTTCCTAATCTTGTAGACATAGATGGGGCTACCTCCGTTTCTTCGTTTACTCATCTTTATGTATCCTGCTTTCTTCAAGGCTTCGCCCATACGTTTGGCAACAAGTGGTTGGTGAGTATAAATATCCAAATAGGTGAGTATCTCCGTAGTGGTCATTAACGAATAGTTTTCATACTCCGCTGGTTTCTCAAAACAGCGTAGCAGTAGTTCCATTTCTGCGGTCTGCACTTGAAAGTCCTCACTCTCCCTGTATAGTTCCGTTATCTCTTCATCGTCAAACCAATAGCGGAAACCTATGCTCAGCAAGGCTTTCGCTTCCGCATAGACATTATCCATAGAAACAGCCTTTGCTCTCTCAATATCTATGGAAAGCACTTCAAAGGGCAGAAACCGTCTGCTGCCTGTGGGGTCGGTAAGGAAATCGTTACCATTTACCGATGCAACAAAGCTTGCCAAGTGGGGGTGTTCCTCCACATACTTGTCGTAGGGCATACGGTACTTGACCATCGGGCAGGTAATAAGGTTT
>KQ959442.1 GCA_001552765.1 Bacteroidales bacterium KA00344 | reverse complement strand
CACATTGTGGGGTAAGGGGATATTGTAGGCCGCAAGCGGGTGTTTCAGTTCAAATCATCTGCAAATTCAGTAAAGAGAAGATGTGTACACGCAAGAAGGACGTTCAAGGGCTTAGTTGCGGATTTGAGGATAATCTGTTTTTACACCATTTAAAATGGGATTAAAGCTGAACATGGTCAAAACAGCATTTTCTGAGTTACTGAATGCGCTGTCCCCGATCATCACCGAATAGTTTTTTTTGCACCCCCAAAAGGGAAACAAGAGCATCGGTGATGGTGTTTTCCTGTCCACCCGATTGTTCGATTTGTAAAATAATGGGCATAATATTCGGAAACAACGGTACTTTTCAAAAAGCAGAAGCACATATCAGCCAAAGTTTTTATATCTTTGCAATCATATACGTAAACTATGAGTAGGAAGTCTATATTTATCATCATACTTCTGGTGGCCATCGTTATGCCGGCACAAGCCGTGCTGAAAGAGAAAGATATTGCCAGCACACTGGCTATTCTGCGAAACGAACTTACCAATTATCATTCGGAGTTGGAACGTCAAACTGACTACATGAAAGTGCAGCGGGCAGAGGTGACCAGCCAGATTATCTCTGTGCTTCAGCGCAGTCAGCAGAACGCCATTATGCTCTATTCACAGCGCAGTGGCAACATTTTTGACCTTACTTATGCCTGCCATGAAGCCACTGAGCAATACCGCAAGTTCAAGGTGAACGCCGCGCCCTTCCGGCAGTATATCAAAAATGCAAACATAGAGGTGAGCCGTTACGACAGTTTGATTAACGATCTCAGTACCATATACGTTGATGAGCTTAGCGAACGTGCCAAGATAGACCGCAATGTGAGCCTCACACTGGCCATCAACATCCAGCGGACGCTGAAAGACAACCGCACACAGATGGAACAATATGTTAGGATGTATGAGGTTACCGAGAAACGGCTCAAACATCTCAACGACTATGCCAACAAACGCTACATAGACATTCAAAATTCCATTTTCAGCAACAGCGACGAAAACTATTACACCATCTTGTCGAATTTGACAGAGAGGGTCAGCCAAACGACAGCCGTTATCAAGAAAAAGTATCGTCCGCTGAAGAATGTGGAAAGCGACTGGGACAGTAAGGTTATCTTCGGCCTGCTCTTGGTGGTCATTGTGGGCAGCCTCATTGCAATCCTGCTCAATTACCTTCTTGTCGGCTTTTTGTTCACACGGCTCATACGCACCGGCAGGCTGACTTTCGTCTTTGACTGGTTTCTCAAAGAGAGAGAGGGGGACGACCGCAAGGAGGCTTTTCTGGCCAAGCGACCTTATGTGATCATGGCAACTACCGTCATCACTTTTGCCCTTATCTTGGGTATCGTCCGCATCACATGGGAGCAGAATTTCATCATCATGGCTTGCAGACTGCTTGTAGAGTATGCTTGGCTCACGGGTGTCATACTGTTTTCGCTGCTCATCCGTCTCGACAGCGACCAGATTAAAAACGGCTTCCGCATCTATCTGCCCATCATGGCCATCTGCTTCATCGTGATCGTTTTCCGCATTATTCTCATTCCTAACACCTTGGTAGACCTGGTCTTCCCGCCTATCCTATTGGCGTGTGGCGTGTGGCAATGGCGTGTGGTGAGCAAATACCAGAAAAACCTGCCCAAGAGCGATGTCATATACACCTATATCTCGCTGGCCGTGTTTATATGTAGCGTGGTGGCATCGATGATAGGCTACACGTTGTTGTCGGTGGAAATGCTTATATGGTGGACCATGCAGGTGACGTGTATCCTGACGATTACCTGCATTTCCTCTGTTCTGAAAAACTACGGCAACGATGAGAAACATAAGTATTTTGACCCCGACACCCCCATCACCCAGACGTGGTTTTTCCGTCTGGTCTACAATGTGGTGCTCCCCACCTTGGGCGCCCTTTCGGTGCTGATATCCATCTATTGGGCAGCCGACGTGTTCAACCTGAGCGACACCACGAAACGCATCTTCAATATGCGCCTTGTAGACAGCCGCAATCTCACACTCAGCACCTATTCCATAGTGGTGGTCATCATTCTGTTCTTCGTGTTCCGATTCATCAATCACACCGTGATTAATCTGGTGAAATACAATTTCTGGCTCAACGAGCAGGAACACGCCAAGGAAGAGGCCCGCCAACCAAGCTACGAAACGGTGATCAGTCGCATCGCCATGTGGAAAAACGTCATCCAAGTGTTTGTGTGGGGGGCGTGGGTGCTCATCTCAATGAACATTTTTAACATCAACAACTCATGGATTGTTGCCATTTCAGCAGGACTTTCAACCGGTATTGGTTTCGCCATGAAAGATATTCTGGAAAACATTTACTATGGTATCTCGCTCATGGCAGGCCGCATCAGGGTGGGCGACTATATCTCCATCGACAGCACACGGGGCACGGTGAGAAGCATCACCTACGTCTCGACCATGGTAGAGGCGCTTGATGGATCGGTCATTACCTTCCAGAATTCACAACTATTCTCCAAAAACTATAAGAATCTGACCAAGAATCACGGCAGCGAACTCGACATTGCGCCTATCGGAGTGGCCTATGGGTCTGACATAAAGCAGGTGAGGGAAATTATCGCAAACGCCGTGAGGAAGCTCAACAGGAATAATTATATCAGGTTTCTCGACGTGGTGCTCAACGGCTTTGGAGACAATTCCGTCGACTTTCTGATTCTTACTTGGGTCGATTCCCGCAATCAGATTTTCGCACGTGGCAGCATTTTGGAAGCCGTCTACGATGCGCTGAACAAAAACAATATAGAGATTCCGTTCCCGCAGCGCGATCTGCACATTGTGTCAGACAACACCCGCGTCCCCATCACTTCGGTGGAAGAGGCTATGGACATCATTAAAAAAAGCAAGCATGAATAATACGTCTCCCATCTTCATTGCCGGCCCATGTGTCATTGAATCGGCAGAACTGCTCGATACCGTAGCACGCAAACTGGTGGAAATCAACCGGCATTTGGGCATCGACATCATTTTCAAGGCATCGTTCGACAAAGCCAACCGCACTTCTATCCATTCGTTTCGCGGTCCGGGCATCGACCGGGGGCTGCAAATGCTCAGCGATGTGAAACAGAAATACAACCTCCGCCTCACCACCGACATTCATGAGGCATGGCAGGCCCGGCCAGTGGGTGAGGTGTGCGATGTGTTGCAGATACCGGCTTTCCTGTGTCGGCAGACCGACCTCCTCGTGGCCGCAGCCAAGTCCGGGCGCGTGGTCAATATCAAGAAGGCTCAGTTTCTTTCGGGCCGCGACATGATCTATCCTGTGCAAAAAGCCGCCGAGAGCGGTGCTCAGCAGGTGTGGCTCACAGAGCGTGGCAACAGTTTCGGATACAACAACTTGGTGGTGGATTTCCGAAACATTGCCGATATGAAGGAGATTGTGCCTACCGTTATTATGGACTGCACCCATAGTGTGCAGCGTCCGTCGGCAGGAAACGGCAAGACCGTCGGCGACCGTAAGTTTGTTCCCGCTATGGCTCAGGCTGCCAAAGCCTTCGGAGCAACGGGCTATTTTTTCGAGGTGCACCCGCATCCTGATGAAGGATTGTCTGATGCGGCCAATATGCTTGAACTCGACAAACTTGATAATCTGATCCAAACATTAATATAATGAACAATACACCCGAAGAACGCATCGCACAATCCATTGACTATGCCAAGCGATGCCTGCAGGAAGAGGCAGATGCCATCAACAGTCTTACCCATCAGCTCGACGACAGTTTCACGCGTGCCGTAGACCTGATGTATCATTGCAAGGGGAAGATCATTGTCACCGGTGTGGGCAAGAGCGGAAATATCGGTGCCAAGATAGCCGGCACTTTGGCCTCTACGGGCACCCCGGCGTTCTTCATCAATCCGCTCGACGCCTATCATGGCGACTTGGGCGTGATGACCTCCGACGACGTGGTGTTGGCGCTGAGCAATTCCGGACAGACCGATGAACTGCTGCGTTTCATTCCCATTCTGCTTCACATGAACGTGCCCATTGTGGGTATGAGTCGCAATCCCGACTCTCTTCTGGCCAAATATTCCACTGTTCATATCAAGGTTTGGGTAGACCACGAGGCGTGTCCGCTGAATCTGGCTCCGACCTCTTCCACAACAGCCGCCCTCGCTATGGGCGACGCGCTGGCGGTGGCACTGATGCAGGTGCGCGATTTCCGTCCACACGACTTTGCCCATTTCCATCCGGGAGGAGAGTTGGGCAGACGGCTTCTCACCACGGCAGAAGACGTGATGCATACCGATGACCTGCCTATCATTCCCGAAGAAATGCATCTTGGCGATGCCATCATAGAGGTGTCTAAGGGTAAATTGGGGTTGGGCGTATCGCTCGACAATCAGAAGCGTGTTACGGGGATTATCACCGACGGTGACATCCGGCGGGCAATGGAACGCTGGCAGGCAGAATTTTTCAACCGTACGGTGGGCGACATCATGACCCGCAAGCCGAAATCGGTGAAACTCAATACAAAAATCACAGAAATTCAACGCATCATGCACAAGTACAAGATACACTCCGTACTCGTGTGCAACGACGAGATGCAACTGCAAGGCATCGTGGACAGCTATGCCACGACTTTGTTAAACCAATAAAAATGAACTGTTGTTGTAAAACCCATATATTATTTTTTCTCTTATTTTTTAATCTTCAGGTCACTGCCCAGACGAGCGACTCGCTCCTCGTAGACCATCTTGAGGATTGTGGCGTGACATTCACTCACGACAACAGTGTGACGCTGCTTGTGAATGGGCAGGAAAAGTTCGACGATATGTTTGCCGCCATCCGGCAGGCGAAATCGTCCGTTCATCTTGAATATTTCAATTTTCGCAACGACTCCATAGCCGGACTTCTCTTTGATATTCTGGCCGAAAAGGCCAAAGAGGGTGTCGAGGTGCGCGCCCTTTACGATGCTTTTGGCAACACCAGTAATAACAGTCCGCTGAAAAAACGACATATCCGCAAACTTCGAAGTCGGGGCATCGAGATATTCGAGTTCGACCCACTGCATTTTCCTTGGATTAATCATGTGTTTTCCAGAGACCATCGCAAAATTGTGGTTATTGATGGAAAAATAGCCTATACGGGTGGCATGAACGTGGCAGACTACTACATAAAAGGTACCCCGAAGGTGGGCGAATGGCACGATATGCACTGCCGCATACAGGGCACGGAGGTAAACACGCTGCAGGCCATATTCATCAACACTTGGAACAAGGTAACGAAGCAAAATCTGCATGGAGCTAAATATTTTCGCGGACTGGGTGATGACAGCTATTTCAAAGGCTTAAAGCCTGATACTACAGCCTGCGCCGGTCAGAAAATGGTGGGCATCATCAATCGCGAGCCACGTACCAGCAACAAGATTATACGTGAGTTTTACACCAATGCCATACGCTTTGCGCAAGACAGCATACGCATCATAAACCCCTATTTCACGCTCAACCGTCCTATCAAGAAGGCATTGAAAAATGCTGTGAAGCGGGGGGTGAAGGTTGATATCATGCTCAGCGTGAAGAGCGATATACCCCTGACACCTGACTGTGGTTTCTACAACGCCCATAAACTCATGAAACAAGGATGCAATATATGGCTGTATAAGCCCGGCTTTCATCATACGAAAATCATCATGGTGGATGGAAAATTCTGCACCGTCGGGTCGGCCAATCTCAATGCGCGCAGTCTCTCGTGGGACTACGAGGCCAATGCAGTTATCGTAGATTCGTGTACCACGCGGGAACTTAATCGAATTTTTGACAGAGAAAAGAAAAGCTCTTTCCCGCTCACCAAGGAGATTTGGGACAAGCACCGCAGCAGGGGGAAGAAGTTTGTAGGCTGGTTTGCCCATTTGCTGGCGCCTTTCTTATAACGCTTTAGACTCACATTTGCCGTGTGTGTATCATCCGTTAATCTGATATTCGCAATGTTTTCGTACTACAGATAAGGGCTTTGAAAGCAGACTGCAGGGCGCTGTCTATTTCTTTTGTAGTGTTATGTCGTATGAAAGTCCGTGTTTGGAATCGTGCCAGTCTACCAAGCCGGTATCATGAATGAGACATACCCAAGAGCTTTCTTTAGAAGAAGAACAGTAACAAAAAGATGGAGAACGGACTGTAATAATCCGCTCTCCATCACTGTTTCACCCCACTACGATTTCCGCTTATTCGTCTTACGCTTTGTCGTTATCGTGTTCGTGGCAGTAGCTGCTGCCGTCGAAACAGTGGGTGCAAAGGTCGCATTTGGGCAGTCCGATGCTTCTCACGAGCGTTTCCAACTTTGCAAAACGCAATGTAGTCAGTCCCAATTCGCGTGTAATCTCATCCACCATGCGCTGATATTCGGGCGAGTCGGTGGTGGCATACTTATTCAGGTTCTTTCCCGCATCGCCTTCAAACTTCTTAATGATGCGTCTCGTAATCAGTTCCATGTCGCTCTTCTGCGAGGTGAATCCGATGTAAGGACATCCGTAGACAAGTGGTGGACAAGAAATGCGCACGTGTACCTCCTTGGCTCCTGCATCGAAAAACGTGCGGACATTGTCGCGCAACTGTGTCCCGCGCACAATGGAGTCGTCGCAGAATACCACACGCTGTCCTTTCAGAAAAGCCTTGTTAGGTATGAGTTTCATCTTGGCCACAAGATTGCGGTGCGCCTGATTGCTGGGGGTAAAGCTGCGAGGCCACGTCGGCGTATATTTCAACACGGCCCTACGATAAGGAATGCCGTGTCCCTGAGCATATCCTACAGCCATTCCAACACCTGAATCAGGAATGCCACACACAAAGTCGGCCGGTGTGTCGTCTTCCTGTCCCATCATCTTCCCGTTTCGCTCGCGTGTTTCTTCCACGTTGATACCTTCGTAGGTGCTTGTGGGAAATCCATAATACACCCACAGGAACGAGCATATCTGTCGGCGTTTGAAGGGCTTTTGCAGCACATTGATGCCGTCGGCTTGGATTTGGACAATTTCTCCCGCCCCCACATCGCGCACGGTATCATATTCCAGATTGGGGAAACTCGACGACTCGCTCGAAACGGCGTAGGCACCCTCCTTGCGGCCGATAACCAGCGGGGTGCGACCCAGAAAGTCGCGTGCAGCTATGATGCCATCTTCTGTGAGTACCAACATACTGCATGACCCTTCAATGCGTCTGAAGACGTGGTTGATTCCTTCCACGAACGAGTTACCCATATTGATGAGTAATGCCACCAATTCGGTTTGATTCAATGTATTGGCCGACAACTCACTGAGGTGCATACGCTGTTGCAGCAACTCATCGGCAATATCTGTAAGGTTATTGATTTTGGCAACCGTCACCACCGCATATCGTCCCAAGTGGGAGTTCACGATAATAGGTTGTGGGTCGGTGTCGCTGATGACACCCAGCCCTTGCTTGCCGCAAAAGCTGCTGAGTTCGTCCTCAAATTTCGTGCGAAAATAACTTCTTTCTAAACTGTGGATAGACCGGGTGAAGCCTCGTTCCTTGTCGAACGTTACCATACCGGCACGCTTGGTACCTAGGTGAGAGTTATAATCTGTACCATAAAATAAATCGTTCACACAATCCTTTTGAGAAATTGTTCCGAAGATGCCGCCCATAACGTAGATGTTTTAATGTTAATTTTCAGGTGGCAAAATTACATAATAATCGCGATATATAAACCAGTGGGATAAAGAAAATTTCTTTTTTTTTAAAAAAATGGATGTAAAAAAATAAGACTATAGAAGAAAAAACGAGAGTGTTAAACATCTTTAAATCATTAACATTTTGCACTTATAATTTCTATTCCTCAACTATAGCCTAAAGAAAAATATTATTGCTGAGTAGTTATCTGAGGGATAGGATAGCATAACACAGACATTTTGTATTTATAAATTGCAAAACTTTTTGCCCCTCGTTGACAGTCTTCTATATGTAAAATAGAATTACCATTTTTCGATGATTATTTTTTCTGCATCCAGCGCAAAAAGGGCTATGTTTTGGGCTTCGAATTCTATGCATGCTACCTGAAAACAGTCTCGCTTGTATGATTTCTATCCTGCCATTTTATGACAAGACCTTTATCGCAGCATGGTTAGGCCTTAATCGCCTCACGACTAAGGCTCATTCACACTGTGGTTGAGGCCTTTTCGCACTGCCATTCGATATCTAATCGCGAGTGTGGAAACAGGAAGCAAAAAGGGAATTTATCAAAACGCACTGATTAACAGACTGCTACGAATTTGCGCAGAATTCCCGTATTTTGAACGAAAGCACATGCATTTTTGAAAACGCGAATTCTACAGGGCTTTTTGTAAAGAAAAAACGTATATCATCTGCTTTAGCATACAACAATAGAAAAAATGAGCCGTCTCAGCGTATATAGAAACATCGCTGAGACGGCTTTAGAGTATTTTGGTCATTGGTTTACGACAACATGATGCAAAGCATTAGCAATTGTCGTTTCAAACCGAACAAGTTTGTTCTGTATTAATCGTTGCTTACCTTAATGGCCTTATAGTCAGTCTTTCCGGAAGGCCATACACCCGTGATAAATAGTACGGGATTCTTGCTTGTAGAAGCGGCCTTAACAGCATCCTGCAAGTCGGAGATTGACTTCATGGGCTGGTCGTTGGCGTTGAGAATAATGAAACCATTACTGATGCCACCTTCCTTGAACGCACCGCTCTTAACATCTTTCACCTGAAGACCATAGCTGATACCAAGCTGTTTTTTCAGGTTGTCGTCTACCGGGATTACCTTAGCTCCGAGCACATCCAAATCGGCAGTCTTTACAATCTTGGTGTTGCCCTGTTGATTCTTCATGGTTACAGTTTTAGACATTTTCTTCTTGTTGTGTAACCAAGTGATAGTAACCTTGTCACCGGGATGCTTGCCATTGATGATTTCCTGCAACTCGGCCATCTTGGTAATCCTCTTGCCGTCGATACCTGTAACAACATCGCCTTCTTTTATTCCTGCCTCAGCAGCTGCACTGTTGTCTTCTACTTCAGCAACATACACACCCTCGTTCGTACCCAAATCAGGCAACTCCTTGTCCTGACTCTTCAGGTTGTCGAGATATTTGAGGACATCATTGCCCCTTACTCCCAAATAGGCGCGCTGCACCGTTCCATATTTCTTGAGGTCGTCTACCACCTTATTCATAATAGTAGTGGGAATGGCGAAGCCGTAGCCTGCATAGGAACCGGTCTCGGAATAGAGCATGGCGTTGATACCAATGAGTTCACCCTTAGTATTGACCAAGGCTCCTCCGGAGTTACCACGATTGATGGCGGCATCTGTCTGGATAAAGCTCTCCACACCATTCTGCCCCAGTGTGCGCGCCTTGGCGCTGATGATACCAGCTGTTACCGTGTTGTTGAGACCAAACGGGTTTCCCACTGCAATAACCCACTCGCCTACCCTTATCTTGTCTGAATCGCCAATGGGAAGGGTTGGAAGGTTGCGTCCGTCTACCTTAATGAGCGCAAGGTCGGTGGTTGCGTCGGTACCGATAATGCGAGCGTTGAATTCGCGATTGTCCTCAAGTGTCACCGTGAGTTCATCGGCACCATTCACCACATGGTTGTTGGTAACAATGTATCCATCAGAACTGATGATCACTCCGGAACCGGTTGCCTCGCGCTTGGGCGTACGCACCTGACGTTTCTGCCTGCCACCATTCGGATTTCCGAAAAATCCGAATGGGTCGGAGAAGAAGTCAGAAAACGGATCGCTCTGCATCTCTACGGTCTGCGTTTTAGAATTTTGTACAAACTTGATATGAACTACGGCAGGCAGTGCCTTGTCTGCTGCATAAGTTAAGTCAACCGGTCTGCCATTCTGCGCAACTTCATTAGTCGTTGCATTGACCTTGATGAAAGAGCCGGCAGAAAATGCCAGCGCAACAATGCAAATGCCTGCAAGCAGGTAGCTGGAATATTTTTTCATAAATCTTATATATTTAATTGTTATTTTAAAAGATTGTCATTTTTATTTCATGATAAGTATCTAAATGATACTTTGACAGACTTCTATGTTTGTCATGAAATTCAAATGCAAATATAGGCGCAATTTATGTTATTGTGCCATTTTGTCTTATCTTTTTATTCGATTTTAACAATTAGATTTTAACACTTAACGGCTCTTAAGCAGAAAGGAGATTTATTTTACATTCGTTTAAAATCAAACAAAATATAATAATGTAGACAGTCGTTTCAGATAAAATGCTTATTTTTGCACACAGTAGGACAGTGCCCCGGCTCTATCGCTGGCATTCAAGGAGATGCGAGAGGAAAGTCCGGGCAGCATAGGGCACCCCACTTCTGAAAGTGGAAGCTATTGGTGACAGTAGGTAAAGGCAGAAGAAAACAACCGCCGCTCCTCGTGAGCGGTAAGGGTGAGAAGGTGGTGTAAGAGACCACCGGATGACGGGTGACCGCCATGCCGTGCCGTCTGGGGGCTGCAAGTTCATGTATACCGTCGTTATAAGGGCTGCCCGCCCAATGCTTTGGCAACGATGGAGGGTAGAACGCTTAAGCTGCAGGGTGACTTGCTGATTAGATAAATGATGGAGCTCCTCTCATAGAGAGGATACAGAACCCGGCTTATCAGGGCACTGTCTTACTTTTTTATACGAAAAGCTTATAATAAATAAGCCATTTTAGGGTTATTAATAACGTATGAGAGACTTACAACCCACTATATTAGATGATTTCGAACACCGGGTAAACCTGGCCATCGAACACCATCAAGATGAGCAAGGCTTCCCGTGCATGGAGGACTTCAACGTTACTCGCGAAGAATTGGACGAATTTCTATTCGACTATCAAGCCATACTTGACAGTGAAGGGTCGCAACGATCGCAACAGACAACCTATGGCATTATCGCGCTCATACCCATCATCGTGCTCAGCGCTTTTCCGCAGAAAAGTCTGCCTTGGGACAGCCCAACCACGTCGTTGCTGGCAGGTGTGGCGATTGGAGTTGCAATTGCACTTGCTGTCAAAGGTATCAGAATGTTTCTCAAAAGCAAGAACATCAAACGTCAGAAAGCGGAGCATCCGGATGTAGTGGCATATATCAATGCTGTTTTGAGTTTTGAACAACACCAATAATCTGACAAACCTATAAATTACTATGGCTAAATTAGATCTACCGGATTTCATGAAATATAAAAACAAATTTACGGCTAATGGATTTGTTGAGAAGATTTCACGAATTGCCAAACGGGCAGGGGCTAAATTCGTTTACGCAGCCCTTATATTATTCTACACTTTGGAGAGCGACAAGGTGTCTGTAAAAGATAAAGCTATCATCATCGGAGCTTTGGGTTATCTCATCAATCCACTCGATGTGGTACCCGATGCCATTCCCATCGCAGGGCTGAGCGACGACTTGGCTGTACTGATCTATGTGTTGCATAAGGTTTGGGGAGAGGTGTCCGAAGAAGTGAAAGCTAAGGCTCATGCCAAACTCAACAAATGGTTTGACGAAGACGAAATATTGGAAGCGGACAATTTGTTTGACAAGTCGCAGGATGTATAATCCGTAATCCTATTTATTTCGATCAGTTTTTGAAGCCATGATAAGATAAAGTGTAAACGGCTAATACCGGATGTTTACGATATATAAATAAACGCGGCGGTCACTGACCGCCGCGTTTATTTTATAGTTATGAGGAAATCCTATCGAAGTCCCCTGCCATGACAGTTCTTGAACTTTTTGCCACTACCGCATGGACATGGATCGTTGGGACGCGGCATCTTATCGCGCACGATAGGTTCGTGGCGACGCTGAGCCGTCTCACGCGTATCGTGGCTTGCAGCTGCGTGTTGAGCTTGCTGCATCTCGTCGAAGTCTGCTTTCTGCTCGTTGTAACGCTGAGCCGGTCGCTCCTCGGCTGCCGCTTCCTGTAAAGGTTGGTTTTGAACCTGTACCGGAATCTGACCACGCATCAGGAAACTCACAATGCGATTGTTCATATCGTCAATCATGCTGTCCCACAGCTTGGCACTTTCAAGCTTGAAAATCAGCAAGGGATCTTTCTGCTCGTAGGAAGCATTCTGAACACTGTGGCGCAACTCATCGAGCTGACGGAGGTTTTCTTTCCAGCAGTCATCAATAATGTTGAGCATCACAAACTTCTCGAACTCTTTGACGATGTTCTTACCCTCAGTTTCGTAAGCCTCTTTCAGGTTGATGCGAAGCTGTGCTACCTGACGACCGTTGGTGATCGGAACGATGATGAACTGATAAACATCGCCCTGATTTTCATACACCTCTTTGATGACCGGGAAAGCGTCACTCTGAATACGGTCGGTCTTGCGTTTGAAAGCAGCCATAGCACTTTGGAAAGCGCGCTCTTCCAACTCCGGCTTGCTGCCATTCTCAAACTCGTCCTGATTGAATGGAACCTCCATCGACAATATTTCAAAGAAACCGTCTTTGACACTCTGATAGTCGGGCGATTCGACAATATTCACCACTCGGTCCCAAATCACATTGGCAATATCCATACCGATACGCTCACCCATCAATGCGTGGCGACGCTTCTCATAGATGACTGTACGCTGCTTGTTCATCACATCATCGTACTCCAACAAATGTTTACGGATACCGAAGTTGTTTTCTTCTACTTTTTTCTGTGCACGTTCAATGCTCTTGGAAATCATGGAACTCTCGATGCGCTCACCATCTTCGAAGCCCAAGCGGTCCATCACTTTCGCAATGCGCTCGCTACCAAATTTACGCATCAAGTCGTCTTCGAGCGATACATAGAACACCGACGAGCCCGGGTCACCCTGACGTCCGGCACGTCCACGCAACTGTCGGTCTACGCGGCGACTCTCATGGCGCGTTGTACCAATGATAGCCAGTCCTCCAGCCTCTTTCACCTCAGGACTGAGCTTGATGTCGGTACCACGACCGGCCATATTGGTTGCAATGGTCACCGCACCCAAACCATTAGTAGACTGTCCGGCTCCGGCTACAATCTGAGCCTCCTTCTGGTGCAACTTGGCGTTGAGCACCTGGTGGTTAATCTTACGCATGGAGAGCATCTTGGAGAGAAGTTCCGAAATCTCCACCGAAGTAGTACCCACCAAACTTGGACGCCCCTGCTTGCGCATTTCATCAATTTCCTCGATTACTGCACGATATTTTTCACGATTGGTTTTATAAACACGGTCGTCAAGGTCGTGGCGAAGAATAGGTTTGTTGGTTGGAATCTCGACTACGTCAAGCTTGTAGATATCCCAAAATTCACCAGCCTCGGTGCTGGCCGTACCCGTCATACCGGCAAGTTTGTGGTACATACGGAAATAATTCTGCAACGTTATGGTAGCGTAGGTCTGTGTGGCAGCCTCTACCCGCACATGTTCCTTAGCCTCTACAGCCTGGTGTAAGCCGTCACTCCAACGACGTCCCTCCATAATACGTCCGGTCTGCTCGTCTACAATCTTCACCTCACCATTCATCACGACATATTCATCGTCTTTATTGAACATGGTGTAAGCCTTGAGCAGCTGTTGGAGCGTATGTACGCGTTCGCTCTGCACTGCATAGCGATTCATCATATCATCTTTCTTGTCAAGGCGCTCTTGATCAGTAAGGTTCGTCTCGTTTTCGAGTGCAGACAGCTGTCCTGCGATATCCGGAAGCACAAACAAATCTTTGTCTTCCACCTGCTTGGCCAGCCAGTCAGTACCCTTGTCGGTAAGGTCTGCACTATTGAGCTTCTCATCCACAACAAAGTAGAGAGGCTTAATGGCCTTAGGCATCAACCGGTTGTTGTTCTCCATATAGATCTCCTCCGTCTTTTGCAGACCCGACTTAATGCCGTCTTCAGAGAGATATTTAATGAGTGCCTTGTTCTTGGGCAGGGCCTTGAAGGAACGGAAAAGACACAGGAAACCTTCGTCTTGCATTTCCTGATTGTTAGTCTTGCGGCCTTCATTAATCTTTTGACGGGCCTCAGCGAGCAATTCGGTGGCCTGCTTGCGTTGCACCTCATACAAACGCTCTACCAATGGTTGATACTCCTCATACATCTGGTCATCACCCTTTGGTATCGGTCCGGATATAATAAGAGGTGTACGAGCATCGTCGATCAGCACTGAATCGACCTCGTCGACAATAGCGAAATTGTGACGACGCTGCACCAAATCCTTGGGTGAATGTGCCATGTTGTCACGCAAATAGTCGAAGCCAAACTCATTGTTGGTACCAAAGGTAATATCTGCCTGATAAGCCTTTCGACGCTCCTCAGAGTTGGGTTGGTGCTTATCGATACAGTCTACAGACAGTCCATGAAACTCGTAGAGCGGCCCCATCCATTCGGAGTCACGCTTGGCCAAATAGTCGTTCACGGTTACCATGTGAACGCCATTACCTGTAAGAGCGTTGAGGAATACCGGCAATGTGGCAACAAGTGTTTTACCTTCACCAGTCGCCATTTCTGCAATCTTGCCCTGATGAAGTGCAATACCACCAAAGATCTGCACGTCGTAATGGATCATCTCCCACTTGATCTTGTTACCACCGGCCGTCCATTCGTTGTGATAAATAGCCTTGTCGCCATCAATCGTAATAAAGTCTTTGGAAGGATCTCCGGCCAGCTCGCGGTCGAAGTCAGTTGCTGTGACAACTACTTCCTCATTCTCCGTAAAACGTCGGGCCGTGTCTTTGATAATACTGTATGCAACCGGCATAACCTCATCGAGTACTTTTTCAAGTTCTTCAAGCATTTCTTTGTCTTGTTTGTCTATTTCGACAAAGAGGGGCTCGCGCTCATCGATAGGCGTATCCTCGATCTGTTGCTTCAGTTCCTCAATCTTGTCCTGATACGGTTTGGCTGCATCCTGCACATGTTTACGGATTTCCTGACTCTTGGCGCGCAGCTCATCGTTACTCAGTTTTTCAATGCTGGGATAAGCCTCCTTTACCTTTTCAACCAAAGGCTGAATCAGCTTCATGTCTCTGCTGGACTTATTGCCGAACAATGATGTTAGAAATTTATTAAAATTCATATATAATTTATTATTTGTTCCTGTTTTAACTATGTATGCAAAATTACGAAAAGTTTCCGTAATATTAACCTAAAATCAATTTAATTAGCTCATAATCACAAGTTAAGCCTATCATTTTCTGAAAACTCGAAAATGATTAGGCGAAACCTCCCTGCCCTAAACAAGTTTAGAACAAAGGACTGGCATTGCAGGCGTTCGGA
This sequence comes from Bacteroidales bacterium KA00344, assembly GCA_001552765.1. Classification (GTDB taxonomy): domain Bacteria; phylum Bacteroidota; class Bacteroidia; order Bacteroidales; family Bacteroidaceae; genus Prevotella. Next base: position 42,851 of record KQ959442.1, on the reverse strand, counting down.
GCACGAATGCGAATAGATTTGGCAATGGTCGGGGCAATACAATCGACCGTTACCTTTTCATAAAAGCGTTGTGGCTTGATGCCTGCTCCCATAAATACAATGGGAAACGGCATAAAGCCTGCACGACTTGTATATGTTTGTTGTGTGTCTTCGTTGAGAAGTTTCCATCCGGGCGTCACCTCAACAATAATATCACCGCTGATAGTGGGGTTGAAACCGTTGCGAATCTTCAATATATCTTCGTTGCCGGCCAGAAGTCTGTCGCTGGTGTACACATCAGCTACCCCTGCATTCTGTATCAAGAATTCCTGACTACGCCGCAATACTTCGGAAATGGCAACCCGCTTTTGCTCAATCAATTTATGATTAAGATACATCTGGTTGCCGTAAGTTTGTTCTACATACCGCCCCTGCCCGTAAATAGCACCAAGATACATATTGAGCAAGTTGGCCGTTCGGTTGATATAGAACGTACCTGTAGGTATTCGATATTTGCTTAAATCTATGGTTCTTTCGTCCGTATAACCTGTCGAAGTAACTACAAACAGCACCTTATCAAGGCTCACTTGCTTCTCTATTCCGCTGATAAGCCTTTCCAAACTGCTGTCAAGTTTCATATATACGCTTTCCATCTCGGTCTGCCAATGGGTCACGAACGTGCCATCGGACTTGGTTGCCGAGAGGGACACATAAAGCATATCGGAGATTTCATCCTTCCCCATCGCCGCAGCCGACACAGCTTGCAATGAAGCGTCTACCACCGCATCATTGGAATTGCCGTCAGCATACGATGTAGTGTGCAATCGGTTGTATGCGTTAAGCCATTCCGGAGTCGACGAATAATAAGACGAGCCCTTCCAACCCTTGCTCTTTTCCAACCAAAAAGCCCCATCGGCGGCATGGCCCGCAGCTAAGATCGCACAATCACGAGTGGCCGCAAACGAATAGACTATTGCAGCACCATCTGTGCTTATCTTCAGCTCATCGCCTACCGTCGAAGTCTTGAGTCGCATAGGAGAAGCTCCGTTCTTTGCATCATCTACACAAAAAATGGGTTGCAAAGTTTCACGGTCGAGCCAGCGGGTTGCTGTTATACCATTATAATATGGTGTAGTTCCGGTAGATAACGTGGCCGTGGCAGATGCCCGGTCGACAGGAGAAAAAGGATAACCCGCCCCATCGTAGACCATGCCCTCACGCATAATACGGCGAAAACCGCCAGAGGTATAGAGAGGAGTGAAAGCTTCTATATAGTCGGTGCGTAACTGATCTATCGTTATATTAACAACAAGTCGCGGTGCAAGGTGGAACGCTTGCATCTCTGCTGAAGTAAAAGCCGCTAATATAAACGCTAAATATCTCATTTCGCCTATGTCAACAATTTATATATAATTCTATTTGTCAGTACTCTTATAAGCAAAACCGATGCCAAAAGTGTCATGCCTTCTGCATAGTTTTGGAAAAAGCCACCAACAAGGAAGAGCAACAAACAGATGCCAAGCATATCCCAATACCAATGATAACGTCCCTTTACTTCTTGATTTATAACGGGATAAACGAAAACAATAGATAAAGGATTAAGCAAGAGTATCTGCAGATTTAGGCTTACTGTCGGATGCTGGGAAAATATCATGGCAAAGAGAATAAGCCCCGCCAAACCGTCAAGAGTTAGCAAAACAACATCAAGCAGCCAAAATGTCTTTCGACGAACAAATTCAAATATCGTAATCAGAAATATAACGATAGACAACGAAAAGAACAAAACCGTTGGAGTGACGTCATCCCAAATGCCGTCATTACTCTTTATATTATGTGGATTAATCCGTAGAACTTCCTGTGTAGAATCCACCAGAGCATACCTTCTTCCCTCAGGCATCACGACTGCAGCGTTATCAAAATCTATTTGCAACGTATTGGGAAGAAACTGTTGGTGTGCAAAATCTATCTTGAAGTCAGCCTTCAACCCAAGCAGCAAATCATTTCCAAAACGTGCCCAGCGATGTTCACCATTCCATTGATGAATCATCTCTCTATATGATCTTTCAACCTCAGTATCCGCCGCATACTCCACTTTGCCCTGCAAATGGTCCACAAGCATATCCCGGGCTCGCGTGGTGCAATTGTCATAGAAGTAGTTGTATCTATAAACACGATTGGCCGGTTGATAGTTCTCGGACAATGCATTGATGATGGCAGTCTTTTCAACATCAGAAAGATGCAACGTCTGCTGCACAACGCTTCTACCTTCGCGCGCATATTCCAAGAGAAACATCTGATAAGGGACGACTCCCATCTGATAATCCGTTAGTCCAAAGATAAAACGTAATATAAAATTATCTTCATTATAATTGAAGATGCCATAATTAACAACAATGTCTTCGTTGTTTTTTATGTCTTGCACCCGAATGGCCGTGTGCCCATACAAACTCCACACCTCTGTCCCCGGAGAGCAGGTCAGCAAGCTTATCTTCACGCTGTCCATTTCGTTCACTCCGGAGCCTATCTCTTCTTGGGCACGCGCTCCCGCTGTTAAGGAAATGAAAACAACAAGGCTAAGCGTTCTTAAAAGACTATTGAAACGTTTCACGATGCAAAAATACCTTATTATTTCCACTTATCGTGCTTTTGTTTCATTTTTTTTCAATACTTTTGCAGTTGACTTTACAAAAGCAAGTTGAATAAGAAATTAAAACGAAACATCCTCAAAATGAACAGATATATAGCAGGTGCTTTTTTGATGGCACTGGCCACTCAGGGAGCTGTTGCCCAAAGTGGTACTAATTCACCATACAGCCAATTTGGACTGGGTGTGTTGTCTGAGCAATCCTCCGGTTTCAACAGAGGAATGAACGGACTGGGCCTAGGTTTCCACGAGGGCAATCAGGTGAATTATCTAAACCCCGCCTCTTATTCTAATATCGACAGCCTTTCTTTTATTTTTGATGCCGGTATATCAGGGCAAATCTCCAACTTTAAAGAAGGAAATAAAAAACTAAATGCCAACAACTCAAGTTTTGAATATGTTGTTGCTGGATTTCGAGCCTTCAAACATTTCGGCGTCAGCTTTGGTCTGATTCCATACACCAATATCGGCTATTCATATTCCGTAACCGAGAAGGTTAACGATGCCAACAACACCCTTTCTACCAGCACTTATGATGGCAACGGTGGACTGCATCAGGTATATCTCGGTATGGGATGGGAACCGTTTGATGGTTTTGCCATAGGTGTCAATGGTAGTTATCTATATGGCAATTATACTAAAACCCTGCTAAACAGTTACAGCGACGCTTTTGCCAATACTTTAACAAAACGGTATTCGGCAGATGTGAGAAACTATAAGGTAGACTTTGGTCTGCAGTACACGGCTCGCCTGTCTGCCAAAAACCAGATTACCCTCGGTTTAACCTACGGAATGGGACACAAAATCGGAGGCTCACCAAAGATGGAACTCGTGTCTACCAATGTCCAGACTCAAGTTGCAGACACTACAACATACGAAAGTGCCGACGGCAACAAACTACAACTTGAAATCCCCAACACGTTCGGTGCGGGGCTGATGTTCAACCATAACAATTCGCTCAAGATTGGAATTGATTATAATTTGCAGAAATGGGCAAGTGTGGCAAGTCCTACATACGGTACATCTGCAAACGACAAACCAACGTATATGATGCAGAAAGGTGCCTACAAAGACCGTCATAAAATTACCATCGGCACCGAAATCTGCCCCAAACGCAACAGCCGCAACTTTGCAAAGCGGGTGCACTATCGTGCAGGCATTTCCTACGCTACACCTTATTATTATATAAATAAGCAGGATGGTCCCAAAGAAATCAGTGCCAGCATAGGTTTCGGAATTCCGATTATCAATGGATACAACAACCGCTCCATCCTGAACATCAGTGCCCAGTGGGTACAACAGTCAACCAAAAACTTTATAACCGATAATACATTCCGAATCAACATTGGTCTCACCTTCAACGAGCGTTGGTTTGCTAAGTGGAAAGTAGAATAGTCATTAGTATTCGCTTGAAAGCTACAGATTATATATTGGGATTGACAGCCATCCTGTTTGCGGCATCGTGTGAAGAGCAGGTAGAGCATACTGCCGGTGCCATCAGAGACAGAGACTCCGTTGCCGTCATGACGAGCTTAGGAGTTAATACTCTTATTTCCGACTCCGGTGTAATCAAATACCGCATTGTGACGGAGCGGTGGGAGGTCAATCAAAAAAAGAATCCTTCACGTTGGATATTCGACAAAGGTCTGTTCCTCACTCAATTTGATGAGAAATTCCATATACATGCCTATATCCAATGCGATACAGCCTACTATTTTGATCAACAGCATTTATGGGAACTGCGCTCACGTGTACGTATCCTTACCAAGGACGGACTGAAGTTCAGAAGCGAGCAACTGTTCTGGGACGAGATGAAACATGAGTTATACTCCAATGTCTATTCGTCACTCATCACACCGGAACGCACTTTGCAGGGCACCTATTTTCGCTCCGACGAGAAGATGACACGATACTTTGTGTCCAACTCCAAAGGTTCCTTTGAGCGCGGCGACATAGACGGCACGAGTGATACACCGGACTCTGCACGCGTGGCCCAAGACAGTATTCAGAAAGCACAACGCCAACTGGCAACTCCCGTACGCACTCCAAGCAACTAAAAAGCAATCATCGTGGAACAAATTTCGCCATCTATCATCATCGGAATACTCATTACCATGATTTTCAGTGCCTTTTTCTCAGGCATGGAAATAGCCTTTGTCTCCAGCAACAGGATGCTTGCAGAGATGGGCAAAAACAAGAACAGCATATCCCAGAACCTTATATCTTTTTTCTATAAACACGCTAACGGATTTGTTTCAACCATGCTCGTGGGCAACAATATTGTCCTTGTGCTATATGGCATTCTGTTCGCTCACCTGTTCAACAATACGCTGTTTGCGGGCTTAGAGCCGGGACTTCAAGTCACACTCAACACGATTTTTTCCACGCTCATCGTACTGTTCACCGGTGAATTCCTGCCCAAAACACTGTTCAAGAGTAATCCAAACACCTTGCTTTCGTTTTTTGCGCCATTGGCCTACCTATTTTATATCATCCTTTGGCCCATCAGCCGATTCGCTACGTTTCTATCCAAGATACTCCTCCGCATCATCGGCATACGCCTCACAACAAGTACGGATGAAGAAGGATTTACCAAAGTAGACCTCGACTATCTCGTGCAATCGTCCATCGACAGTGCCTCAGACGAAGAAACTGTTGGTGACGAAGTCAAAATCTTTCAGAACGCCTTGGAGTTTCCCGACATCCGTGTGCGCGACTGTATGATTCCGCGTACAGAGATTGAAGCAGTTGATATGGAAACAAGCTCAATGGAAGATTTGAAACAAAAGTTTGTAGAAAGCGGCAAATCAAAAATCATTGTCTACAAGGGAGACATAGACCACATCATCGGTTACATACACACACAGGAAATGTTTCACAAGCCCACACACTGGCAGGACAGTGTGCGCACCCTGCCTTTTGTGCCGGAAACCATGGCCGCACAGAAACTGATGAAAATATTTCTGCAACAGAAAAAGAGCATCGGCATTGTCATCGACGAGTTTGGCGGGACAAGCGGACTGATTTCTCTCGAAGACATCGTAGAAGAAATCTTCGGCGATATTGAAGACGAGCACGACATCGACACCTATGTAGCCAAACAAACCGACAATGGCGACTATATCCTGTCGGCCCGTCTGGAAATTGACAAAATAAACGAAATGTTCAATTTAGATCTCCCCGAAAGCGATGAATACATGACACTCGGAGGACTTATCCTACACCATTACCAGAGTTTCCCCAAACTCAATGAAGTTGTAACCATAGGAAAATACAGGTTCAAGGTCATCAAAAACACCATGACCAAGATAGAACTGGTAAGGCTACATATAGTCTCGCAATCCTAAACTTTATTACATTTTCTTTTGAAAATATGCCCTCGTTTGGTAATAAATTAGTAAATTTGTACGCCTTTCGTATATAAGAGCATCTTAAACAAAGAAACAATAAAAATAAACAAAATAATCATTTAAATCAAATGGCAGCATTAGGAAAAATCAGAAGCAGAGGCATCACGCTGATAATTATTATTGGTATTGGCCTGTTTGCTTTCATCGCCGAAGAGGCCTTCCGTTCTTGTGAGTCGTCACAGAACAACCAGCGCCAACAAATCGGTGAAGTATTAGGTGAAAAAATCAGTTACGAAGAGTTTGCGAAACTCGTAGACGAGGCTCAGGAAGCCATGAAACTCATGGGGCAGGAGAACCTTAACGACCAACAACTCAACCAGCTTCGCGACCAAGTATGGCAAGGCTACGTGCAATATCAAATCATCAAGAGTGAATGTGACAAGCTCGGCTTGACCGTTACCGATGCTGAGATGCAGAACGTTCTCAACGAGGGTACCAACCAAATGCTGATGTCCACGCCATTCGTAAACCAGCAAACCGGACGTTTCGATGCCAACCAGCTCAAGCAGTTCTTGGCTCAATACAAGACCCAGCAGCAGTCCAACCAACAACTTTCCGAACAGATGCAGGCTATTTACAAATATTGGAACTATGTAGAGAAGTCTCTCCGTCAGCAGCTGCTTATCCAGAAATACAACGGCTTGCTCGCTCACTGTTTTCTCTCCAACCCGATAGAAGCTAAGAAAAGTTTTGAAGACGAAACTTTGGAAAGCCAAATTCAACTTGCAGCCTACCCCTACTCCAGCATTGACGATGCAAAAGTTCAGGTGAGCAAATCTGAACTCAAGCAGAAATACGAGGAGATGAAAGACCGTTTCCAGCAGTATGTGGAAAGCCGCGACATCAAATACGTTAGCGTAGAGATCAATGCTTCTGCAACCGACCGTGCTGCTATGCGCAAGGAATTCGACGGATATGCAAAGCAACTTGCCGCAGCAGCCGACCCCACAGACATCGTTCGTAAAACCACATCATCAGTGCCATATCTTGGTATTCCCGTAAGCAAAGATGCTTTCCCAAGCGACATCGCACAGAAGCTCGATTCTATGTCTGTAGGCCAAACACTGGGGCCCGTAGAAAACACTATGGACAACACCTTGAATATTGTGAAACTGGTGGCCAAACAACAGCTTCCCGACTCTGTGAAATTCCGCGCAATCCAAGTGGGTGGCACCACTGCCGACGAGGCCCACAAGCGTGCAGACTCCATCTACAACGCTCTAAGCGCCGGTGCCGACTTTGCCGCTATTGCCAAGAAATACGGTCAGGATGGTCAGGAGCAATGGCTCACAACACGCCAGTACGAGCTTGCACCATCTATGGATAAGGACACTAAAGGATATCTCAACGACCTGATGACAATGGGTGTAAACCAGATGAAAAACATCTCACTGACACAGGGTAACATCATCGTGCAGGTATTGGATAGGACTAACATGATTAACAAATACACCGCTGCAGTCGTCAAGAAAACCATAGACTACTCTAAGGAGACTCGTGGAAAGATATTCAACAAGTTCAGCTCCTTTGCCAGTGCCAACCAGACGCCGGAATCCATTGTAAAGAACGCTGCCAAGAATGGCTACAAGGTTCAAGAGGCTAAGGATGTAACAACAGCACAGCATTATCTGGCCGGCATCCGCTCTACCCGAGACGCCTTGAAGTGGTTGTTTAATGCCGATGAAGGCGAGGTTTCCCAGATGTACGAATGTGGTGACAACGGTGACAACCTTCTGATTGTCATCTGTGAGAAGATTCATCCTGTTGGCTATCGTGGACTCGATGATGCTCAGGTGAACGAAATGGTGAAACAGGAAGTCATGCGCGACAAGAAAGCTGAACAGCTGATTGCCAAGGCTAAGACAGCCAACAGTATAGCTGCTGCCAAAGCTAAGGGCGCTCAGGTGATGGACGTTAATCAGGTGACCTTCGCCGCTCCTGTCTTCGTGCAGGCTACCGGAGCCAGCGAGCCGGCACTGAGTGGTGCTGTGGCCGCCACTAAGCAAGGCGCATTCTCTTCACATCCGGTTAAGGGACTAGCTGGTGTTTATCAGTTCAAGGTTGTTAAGCGTACCAAGAATGAAGCCAAATTCGACGCCAAACAACAAGAACAGAAACTGCGTCAGAAGTCTATGCAAAATGCCGGTAACTTCATGAACGAGCTATACATCAAAGCAAACGTAGTAGACAACCGCTACTTGTTCTTCTAAAGACAAAACTGTACAACATATTCAAAGTGGATCTATCTTTCAGGATAGGTCCACTTTTCATTTTCATATCATAAAAAAGAAATAAAAAACTCAACAAAAGTCCTTGCAGGTTTCTCATATTTGAAAACACAAAAACTTTTGTCCGAAATAAGCCCAAATTTTAAGCAATCAGCAACTCTTTGAGTACGAGAGAATTACACACATTTCTTCCCAATAGTTCAGATTTCTGCTATGATAAGCCATGCGGTTAGGGCTTATCGGCATCCCGACTAAGGCCTAACCACACAGCCGATCAAGCCTAACCTACTCTCCTTTAAGGCTTCGACGCATCGCGATAAGGGTCTAAACGCATAAGCAACAAGATTTTTCTGTGATTATACGGCGCAAAAAACAAGGAAAGGACACGGTTCTGTCTCCGGATCGTCCGTAAATCCGGACAAGATTACAGTGAAGTTTTATTGACAATTGACAACATCATTTCATCGCTCAAGCCTCTATCGCAGTTTTGCCTGGTCATCGTTCCCCGAGATTTATTAAGGCAATTCAAAGCGTTTTAGGAATATTCTTTGTATTTTTGTATAATGTTCATTGATTGAGTTTCGAATATGGAAGAAAAATATATTGAGGTAAAAGGGGCAAGGGTGAACAACCTGAAAAATATAAGTCTACACATTCCGCGCAACAAGTTTGTAGCCATAACCGGGGTCTCCGGCTCTGGTAAATCGTCTCTGGCCTTTGACACTCTCTATGCCGAAGGACAACGACGATATGTAGAGAGTTTGTCGAGTTATGCCCGACAGTTTTTGGGACGCATGAAAAAACCGGAATGTGACTTTATCAAGGGGCTGCCTCCCGCCATTGCCATTGAGCAGAAAGTAATCTCCCGAAATCCCCGATCTACCGTCGGCACCTCCACTGAAATCTACGAATATTTAAGGCTCCTCTATGCCCGCATAGGCCGCACCTTCTCTCCCATCTCCGGACAGGAAGTGAAAAAACATTCTACCGAAGACATATTGCAGCAGGTGATGCAATATTCTGATGGGACCAAATACATGATTCTCTCCCCGTTCCACATGATAAAGGGGCGTTCCATCAACAAGCAGTTGGAGATGTATCTTCAGGAGGGCTACACGCGTATGATGCTCGGCGATGAGGTGATGCGCATAGAGGATGTGCTCAATGCTCAGACCTTTACAGATCGGAACAAGTCTGACAAGCCGCTCTTTCTCATCATCGACCGACTGAGCGTTTCACGGGAGAAAGACGTTGTGGCCCGTCTTGTCGACTCTGTGGAAACAGCAATGTACGAAGGTGACGGGAGCTGCAGACTGTTGTTTCTACCCTCCAATATCTGTTATGATTTCTCATCCCGGTTTGAAGCCGACGGCATCAAATTTGAAGAGCCCAATGACAATATGTTTTCGTTCAACTCTCCACTGGGTGCCTGTCCTACGTGTGAAGGCTTTGGCAGCGTTATCGGCATAGACGAAAAACTGGTCATCCCTAATTCCACATTGTCTGTCTACGATGGCTGCGTACAGTGCTGGCACGGTGACAAAATGAAACAATGGCAGGAAGAATTTTGCCGACGAGCACAAAAAAACGACTTCCCCATATTCAAACCATACCTCGAACTCTCTGCCAAAGAGAAAGATATGCTGTGGCATGGGCTCCCCTCTGAGACAAAAAAGAATGGCGAGCGGAAAGCCGACAGCGTGTGCATCGATTCCTTTTTCCAAATGGTCAAGGAAAATCAGTATAAGATTCAATACCGCGTCATGATGAGTCGATACCGGGGCAAAACCATCTGTCCTGACTGTAGAGGCACCCGACTGAAAAAGGAGACAGAATGGGTGAAGATTGGAGGGCGGAGCATCTCAGACCTGACACAGATGCCCGTGCTGAATCTGGCACAATGGTTTGACCGGCTTGAACTCAACGAACACGAGCAGGAAATAAGCAAGAGACTGCTCACGGAAATCAAATCAAGGTTACAGTTTCTGTGCGATGTGGGATTGGACTATCTCACCCTAAACCGATTGAGCAACTCGCTGTCCGGCGGTGAGAGCCAACGCATTAACCTGACCACCTCGCTGGGCTCGTCGTTGGTGGGAAGTCTGTACATTCTCGACGAGCCAAGTATAGGACTGCATAGTCGCGACACCAACCGCCTTATCCATGTATTGCGCGAACTTCAAGAGCTGGGCAACACCGTCGTTGTGGTGGAACACGATGAAGAAATTATGCGTGAGGCCGACTGGCTGATCGACATCGGACCCGATGCGGGCAACAATGGTGGAGAAATTGTGTACGAGGGTAACGTTCCAGAAGCACTCAAAAAAAACCTTCCCTCCAAAGACAAAGCCCTGCTGGATACCTATCCAAGAAGCTATACGATAAAATATCTCACCCATTCAGAAACGATTGCCGTACCCACTTCCCGACGGTCGTGGAATCAGTCGGTCAAACTGAATGGCTGCCGAATGAACAACCTGCACGGCATCAACGCAGAAATTCCACTCAATGTGATGACCGTTATAACGGGTGTGTCTGGCTCAGGCAAGTCAAGTCTGGTGAAAGGCATACTTTATCCTGCCATAAAGCGGCGTCTGAACGAGGTGTGCGATGCTCCGGGAGAGTTTCTTTCTCTCGATGGAGACTGGCAGGAAATACGCCATATAGAATATGTAGACCAAAACCCCATAGGCAAAAGCACGCGTTCTAATCCGGCCACATACCTGAAGGCATACGATGCCATACGTCAGCTGTTTGCCGAACAACCGTTGGCCAAGCAACTCGGTTTCAGTCCGCAATATTTCTCATTCAACACAGATGGCGGTCGATGTGAGGAGTGCAAGGGAGCCGGTGTCATTACCGTAGAAATGCAATTCATGGCCGACCTTGTGTTGGAATGTGAAACCTGTCATGGCAAACGCTTCAAACAAGATGTGCTCGATGTGAGGTTTGAGGGTAAGAATATATACGATGTGCTGAACATGACCGTGTCGGAAGCCCTTGCGTTTTTCGGTAAACATAAGCAGAGAGGCATTGTAAGCCGTCTCCAACCGTTGGAAGATGTAGGATTGGGATACATCAAGCTGGGGCAAAGCTCGTCCACGCTTTCAGGCGGTGAAAACCAACGTGTAAAGCTCGCTTACTATATCGGTCAGGAAAAGCAAGAGCCAAGTATGTTTATTTTTGACGAGCCGACCACCGGATTGCATTTCCACGACATCACCCGGCTGCTCAAAGCCTTTGATGCCTTGATAGAAAGAGGACACAGCATTCTGGTCATCGAACACAACTTGGACGTCATCAAATCGGCCGATTGGGTGATCGACTTGGGACCCGGAGGTGGCAATGCCGGTGGAAATATTGTATGCACAGGCACGCCTGAAACGATTGCAGCGTGCAAGGAAAGCATCACAGGCAAGTATCTGAAAGACAAACTCGTATGATTTCCATTGTCATTCCATCATACAACAACAGTTGCCTCGAACTGGTCACTAAACTGTCTGAACAGGCTGCAAGCATAGAAGGATTGCTATGGGAAATTGTGGTGGCAGACGACGCGTCTACCAATGGCAACATTGTCAAGGAGAATGACGGCATCAACAAAATCCCGAATTGCAGATATATTCGGAGAAATAAGAATGTGGGACGTGCCCGCATACGCAACTTTCTTGCCCGGGAAGCGCAGGGAGATTGGCTTTTATTTATTGATGGCGACGGCAAAATCATCACCGACAACTACCTCTCGCAGTTTGTAGAAGCAAGTAAACGGACAAAGGTTTGTTATGGCGGATACAGGATGATGCCCGGTCCCAACTCTAATTTAAGATGGTTATACGAAAAGGCTGCGGCGCCCAATCACCAAGTGGAGGTACGAAAGAAATATCCCTTCAAAAGTTTTAACATTTCTAATCTGCTTATCAAGCGCGAGCTTATGCTTGCTCACCCTCTGGACGAACGCTTTGTAAAATACGGGTATGAGGATGTAATGTTGGGCAAGGAACTGCAAAAAAACAATATAAACGTTCTGCACATAAACGTTCCTATCGGTTTCTTTGACTATGAATCCAATGCCCATTTTGTGGCTAAGACTGAAGAAGGCTTGCAAACGCTTGATCAATTCCAAGATGAATTGAAAGAATTTTCCACACTCCTGCGTGTGGCAGCAAATTTGAATGGCACCCTTAAATACCTTTTCCTATGGCTTTATCGCATCATGAAAACCACATGGAGAAACAACCTGACAGGCACTTCCCCGTCATTACTGGTTTTCAAACTTTACAAATTAGGGTATTTTCTTAATCTTTCACAGCACGCAAAGGAGCAGTAAGTTGCACCTTCCAGACACCATTATTCCGCTTTGCAGGAATCACGAAAAAGGCCTTATCCACCACCCTTCCCTCTACTCCTATTGTGTCCATATTCAGGTAGTTATAAACGATTATTCTTACCTTTGCCACGCTATCTCCCGGCAACAGATCGACATCTTCTATTTCCACAGTAGCCCCTTCTTCTTGTGCGCGAAGGGCTTCAACATCTGCTTCGTTTACTTGAGAAGCCATATAACTCAACCATTGCTTTGAGTCGAGAGTGCAATATTTGACGGAACGAAAATACTGCCAATTAAAATACGAATCTGAAAATGAAGATACGGTTTCCGTAAGTTGTTCTTCATTGTCATTCTCACACGAGCAAAGGGATAGGCATCCCATTATCAATAAAACAGGAAACGACAAGAAAAAACGAACAAGCTTTATATTTTTTTGCATGGAACACATCTGTTAGAATAATGCAAATGTAGGTGTTTTTCTGCAGAATATTACATGGTCAGCAATATTTTTCATAGAAGGCGTACGCCGAATCCGTTTTATGAAGTATAGTGTGCAATGTTTTCAATAATAGATTCAACAATATATTAATTATTATATTTTACACATTCCCAATCGCAATTTTCCTTTGTTTTGCATACCTTTGCAGAAAAATAGAACATAAATGTTACATTATATATCCTTTGGAAGTGGGAGCAGTGGCAACTGTAGTTACTTGTTTACTGAAAACTCCGGCCTCCTCATAGATGCAGGACTGGGCATCAGGACGCTGAAAAAATATTTCAAGAACTATAAAATACAAGCGTCAAATATCAAAAACCTGATTGTTACCCACGACCATGCAGACCATGTGAAGTCGGTAGGAAGTTTGAGCAAAGACTATAACCTGCCCGTTTACTCTACCCATAAAGTACACATTGGGATAGAAAACAATTGGTGTGTGCGAACGAAAATTATGCCGGAACGAGTAAAAATAATCGAGAAGAACACTCCATTCCAACTGGATGACTTCACCATCACCCCTTTCGATGTTCCTCACGACAGTTCCGATAATGTTGGCTATTGCATCCAATACCAAGATATCACATTTGTATTCATGACCGACATCGGCCACCTGACAGACGAAATAAGATTCTATATCAGTAAAGCCGACTACTTGGTCATAGAGGCTGACTATGAGTCCGAAATGCTTGAGCGAGGTCCTTATCCGGAACATCTTAAGACACGTATTCGCGGTCCCTATGGGCACATGAGTAATTTGGACTGTGCGCTGGCACTTGCAGAGAATGCTACGCCGAAGCTCAAACACGTATGGCTCTGCCATCTCAGCAATGAGAACAACCATCCGGACCTGGCAGAGAAAAGCGTAAAGCAGGTCTTACGCTCTCATGGGATTGTTGCGGGAGACGGACCGGAAGCCGATTTTAAGCTGAATGTCCTCAGACGCAAAAGTCCTTCCGAGATATTCGACTTATCTCCTTTGCCAAATCCACAAGAATAAGCTAAAGAAATTAGAGCAACAAATTATTTCATCTTGCTGTAGTCGTCGCTTTCCAACAATTCGGAAATCGACACATCATGATGTTTATCCATATATCTATCCACAATATTTACATAGTCTGTGGTAAATATTTGCTTGCCCATCGCCTTGTTGACAACCCACATCACCTTTCCCATGTGCAGGTCTTTCTCCATTTGCGTACGACTGTCATAGTTTTCCATAGGGTACAAGCTTAGTAAATAAAAGCTGGCACAGTCCGGCACAATATAGTTACGCCCCATCGTGCGTAACTGTTCCGCCGAATAATCGTATCGCTGATATATCGGATATTTGGCTCCCATATACTTATCAAGAGATATTCCTATCATTCTCTCCCCTACCACAATGCTCTGGTCGAGTGCTCCAATTTGAGCATAAACTCTGGGTATAGGCATATTGGGGAGCCATTCCTTCAACTGTAGGAAAACCTTTTTCAGTTGCTTGTTAATATCGTCCATATCAGCATACTCGGAGCCAGCATCGCTTATGATAGACTGTAACGTTGAATCTTGGTAAAAGCGAAGGAATTTCTCGTTGATATTATGGTCTCCTACTTCGCCTATCCGGAGCATCTTCTCAACCAACGTACGCGTTTCGATTGGATATTCAGTATTCATCTCCTGCAATGCAGAGAAATCACCCGTGATGAGATAACGACTCTGCAACCGATCATATCGTTCTACTTTAATATGAGCGGCATCATTATCATCTTCGTTTGGTTTCAGCTTGAATTCACAAGCACTGAACAACGTGATTGCTGCAATTAATATGTAAAATAACCTGTGTGACAATCTAAAAGCACGTATTTTATATGCAAAAATACTAATAATCGAAATAAAAAACAAATAATAAGCTAAAAAAGTTAATATTTTCACAAAAATTATTTATTTATTTTTATTTTCTTTAAAAAACAACAAAAGAGCTCGTATTACTGTGGATCTTTCATGAAAAGATTTGCTAATTTTGCTCAGAATAAAACAAACAAGAAATACTTATGAAACAATATCTGCTCATCATCATCGTGTGTTTGGCCTGCATAAATACGTCGGCTCAACAGGTCATTCAACTTAAACTTTCGTCGAAAATTTCCCAAAGCAATGCTCCTATGGTAGTGCAGTTGCATAAATACGGGTCTGTTAAATCTGCCGTTGTCGAGATAGACGGTATGGAAACGCCGTGCCAACTTGATGATTTGGATAAAGATGGCGTCATGGATGAGCTATGTTTCATGACCGACATTGCCGGGAAAACAATTCAAACCGCATCTATCACCTTATATCATCATGGGAAGCCGCGTGTATATCCAGCCAAGACCTATGCAGAAATTGTTCTTAGAAATCCAAAAGTTAAGGAGAAAAACAAACACGACATCTATCTATCATCCATCACGATTGATCAGGAAACCGGCAACCCATATCAAGTGTTGCACCATCATGGCATTGCTTTTGAAAACGAATTAATTGCCATGCGCATTTACATGGACAAGCGACAGACCATAGATCTCTATGGAAAATTTCACAAAAGACTTGAACTAAAAGAGACTCAATTCTATACTTCGGAAGCGCAGAAAGCCTTGGGGTATGGCGATGATGTGCTGTGGGTAGGCAACTCTTTTGGCTTAGGAGCGTTGCGGGGATGGGATGGAACGACACCTACCATGCTCGAAGATGTGAAACATCGTACCCAGAGGATATTGTCGAAAGGCCCCATTCGAACTATCGTCGAGGTTGAAGATGCCGGCTGGACCATCGCTCCGGGCATAGAACCTGTTAATATGACGCTCAGATATACTTTGTATGCGGGACGCAGAGACTTTGCCGTGGACGTCACATTGAATAGGAATATGTCTGCCACTGAATTTTCGTCAGGCATCATCAACGTAAAAAATTCAGAAGAATTGGGTGACAACGACGGTCTCAGAGGATGCTGGGGAGCCGACTGGCCCACTTCGGACACCATCAATGGAAGACGTGAAACGGTAGGACTTGGCATCTATGTGCCACGGGAATACCGCGTCAAGGAAATGCCGGCCAATAAAGACAACTATTGCACCGTAATCAAACCCGTTGGCAATCACATCCGATACCACCTTACTTATACGAGTGCCAACGAGAGTTTCGGCTACCATTCCGCAAGAGAATGGAGTAATTACCTGAAAGCATGGAAAAGAAATATCGACAATCCTATACTTGTCTGCGAAGAACAATCAGCAAAGTCCTTCACGGCTGTCCAATGAGGCATAAGTGAGTACATAGTCTTCATTCAACTCGTAATCAACCACGATGCTGCCGTCATTCTTCAAGTTCTCAACTTCAAGCCTTCCCTTTGTCAAAGGCTCGAAAGGCTTCAGACGCATTTCATAGTATTGAAGGTTTTCAGCACTCAACAATTTATAGACAGTCTCCTTTGCGCTCCAACTGACGAGTTGGCAAAGAAGGTTGTCTGTTTTTTCATCAGGACGCATGAAGCGAGGAACCACCTTTGCTACCCTATCCGACTTATACTCTATATCAACGGCTACACAACGACGTTTTGAAAGTATCAGAGCAGCCCATCCTTTGGTATGACTAATACCCAAATACCACCCCTGTATCTGAGGTTTTCCTCTCTCATCATACTCTATAAGGAGGTCGTCTCTGCCCGTCATATAAGACAACAGCGCATATACAGCGAGTATTTCCCGTTTACGAGCTATGGAACGAATATTGGAAAGATCAACATTCCGAGGTTGGGGCAGTTCCTCCGCTGTTTCGGTTATATGCCATATACACAACCGAACATCGTCTTCGCAAAATTCGTCTCTTATAACAGGCATGCCACCAAAAGCTATGTTATTGTCACCTTGACCCGGCTGATGCGGCGGCCTTCAACGTTCATCACCTCAAACTTGAAGTTCTTATAATCAACTCTTTCGTGTATACTCAGGAAATCTCCCTTGATTTCCAAGAGCAAACCGGCCAGCGTGTCTGCGTCAGGATACTCTGCAGCAAACTCATCAGCATCGATCTGAAGAATCTTACAGAAATCGCTCAACAATGTTTTCCCCTCAAAAAGGTAAGTGTTGTAGTTCAATTTTGAATAACTGTCGTCATCAGTGTCATACTCATCATTGATTTCTCCTACAATCTCTTCCAAGACATCTTCAAGTGTTACCAGTCCACTCGTTCCGCCAAATTCGTTCACTACAATGGCAATATGCACCTTGTTTTCCTGAAATTCATGCAGCAAGTCATCAATCTTCTTGGTTTCCGGCACAAAATATGGAGGACGCATCAGGCTCTGCCAACGAAAATCCGCCGATTTGGAAAGATGTGGCAGCAAATCCTTGATGTACAACACACCACGTATATTGTCATCGTTGTCCTGATACACCGGGATGCGGCTATAATTGTTTTTTACTATACAATCGAGCACCTCCTGATATGAACTGCGAATGTCAACGTCTACTATGTCCTGCCTGCTCGTCATAATCTCCTTGGCAGTCTCGTCCCCAAAGCGGATAATACCTTGAAGCATGCTCTGTTCTTCCTTGATTTCCTCCTTGTCCGTCAATTCCAGCGCCTGCTCCAAATCATTAACGCTAAGCTGCCGATTTTCCTTAGGCACAGCTTTCTCGGCTATCGTCCCGCTTTTGATCAGTACTGTACCCAACCACCAAAACAAACGTCTTAGAAAGACAATACCCTTTGTTGCTTTGCGACAAAAATTCAAAGCATTCTGTCGTATATACAGCTTGGGCATGATTTCACCGAAAAGAAGCAGCAAAAAAGTCAGCAACACCGTGATGCACAAGAACTCCAACCATTCCGCCTTGAATGTCACCAATGACGAAAAAACGAAATTGCAGAGCATGATTATCGTTACATTTACGAAGTTGTTGGTAATCAGTATGGTTGCAAGTGTTCGCTCGGAGTCTTGACGCAACATCTCTATGTCGGCATCCACCTCGTTTTTCTCGGCATCCAACTGGTCGACGTCCTGAGGTGACAAACTGAAAAAAGCAATCTCGGATCCACTGGCAAATCCCGACAAAAAAAGCAGCATAGCAGCCAATATGGCTGCTATGACAACTCCTATGGTCATGGGGTGAAAGACCACTAAATCACTTAACTGTTGTATATTAAAAATATCCAATTTCTATATCTTTAAAACGGAAGCGGCCCGTCTTCCTTTTGCGGTTTACCTTGTTCCTCAACTTGTGTGTCTGCCTCAGGCTTTCGCTTAGGTGTAAGCATCTCCATGTTGTCTACATAAATCTCTGTTACATAGCGGCGCCTGCCCTGCGGGTCGTCATAACTACTGTAGCGCAAACGTCCCTCAACGTACAACTTGTCACCTTTATGAACATACTGCTCTACCACCTTTGCCATCTGACGGTAGAACACCAAGTTATGCCAGTCTGTGCGGTCGGGTACCTGCGTGCCGTTCTTCAGCGTGAAGCCACGCTCCGACGTTGCCAAAGCAACTTTGGCCACAGCCTGATCTGCATCGTAATACCGCACATCCGGCTCCTTACCAACATTGCCAATAAGCATCACTTTATTCATAATTATTGTTTTTAGGAGTGAATATTCTGGTTTGCGCTATGCTATTTCCACATTCCCAAATACTTAAACTGGAAGTTCTTTCCCTTAGCCGATGGGAATTGGCTTCGTCTGTCCACCCGGCCACGAAGATGTTCTACGATGCGGTTGTAGCAGTCTTGTCCGGAGTTGGCTTTGCAACGCGCTACAAAATTTGTATCTCTATATTCGTGCTTGCCCGTTGAAGGAATCAGCACCACACGCTTAAAATTGAGCTCGCCCTCGTACCAGCCCTCATGAATCTCGGTGAGCTGCGTCATCGCATTATCCACCTGACCACGTCGATCTGAATTATTGGAAGAGTTTCTGACACCCTTCTTCTGCTTAAAGTCGAGCATGGTTGCTGCCACAGTCTTGATAATGATAAAATATACGTGAGCTCTTATCTTATAACGCTTCGGAAAAAAAACATCACTCTCTGCATATTCACGGATATCAGCCTCCATTTCCGGAGTAACGTTTATGTCTTGAATAGAATGTAAAAAATCGATCGCATCGTCTACATTGGAAACGAGCGTCTCATTATCAAAATACCTTAAATATAAATTCATTGAGTAGTGATGTTTCTCTTATAAAAAAGAGCGGCAAACGAGACTTGAACTCGCGACCCCGACCTTGGCAAGGTCGTGCTCTACCAACTGAGCTATTGCCGCACAAATAAAAAACAATATAAGTGAAGAGGAGGAGACTCGAACTCCCACGTCACAATTGACACTACCCCCTCAAAGTAGCGCGTCTACCAATTCCGCCACCTCTCCAACATATAAACATTTAAAATAAATGGTGCCCAGAACAGGACTCGAACCTGCACGTTAAAAACACACGCACCTGAAACGTGCGCGTCTACCAATTCCGCCACCTGGGCATATAGAAGCTCCCGACTTCTCATGGATTTATTCAAAAAAATGGAGCGGCAAACGAGACTTGAACTCGCGACCCCGACCTTGGCAAGGTCGTGCTCTACCAACTGAGCTATTGCCGCATTAAACTCTTTACAGAGGCATTTCTCTAAATGCGGTTGCAAAGATACAACTATTTTCTGAATGAACAAATTTTTGGCATTTATTTTTTCAAATATTTTTAATCATCTGTCTTTACCGGAGAGTCTACCGACAAAGGCAATTAAAACGAATGCTGTTTCCTCACGCGTGGTGTAACTTTGAGAATGAGCCACCTTATTTTATTATTTTCCCCCAGTCTCTCCTGATTACCATTTCCGGATTCATAAAAATAAATTACCATTTTTCAGTGTTTATTTTCAGAGCATCCAGAGCAAAAAGGGCTATGTTTCCGCCCTCTGCATCTATCTCCAAAGCGAAAAAAAAGTACCGTTTGTGAAACTTTTATTCAGCCGTGATGCGACGAAGCCTTAACGGCAGCATAATAAGAACTCAAAGGCCATGCGATTAAAGCCCATCCACCTCGCGACTAAGCCTCTTTCGCGATACCATTTGATACTTAATCGCAAGTGACAAAAGAGGACGCGAAAAGGCCATTTTATCCAACGTGCTGAGCTACAGCCTTTTATAAACCTTCGCAAATTTCGCAAATTTCGAACGAAAGGAAAAATGTTTTGAAATAATCGAATTTTAAAGGGACTTTTGTAAAGAAAAATACCACCCAACTATACTTTTGCTACAAATTTTTGCAAACGACAATTATCGAGGGCTTTATTTCATTTTTACAATCGTTTTTCTTGCATATATCAATAAAAATCACGAATATTGCATTTCGTTTATCGAGTTGCCCTTATTGCAAACAGAGCTGTATAATGAAGCGATATTTTTTGATGATATGCCTTACTGTAAATGCTTTTCTGTCTGTTTTGGCAGACGAGCCTGCTCGTTTGGACATCATCGATCGCATTTATCAATACGCGTCTACCATCGACACGACAGTTTCCATAGAAGAAACGACATACGAATACACCCGTTTCAAATTCAACGTAGAACGCAAAAACCCCACGCTGCTACTCGTCCCTTCGGTCTATGCCATCGCGCATAGCATACAACGGGAATACGTTGGCGAAACCTACCGCCGTGTCACCATGCACCGATTTGACGACTACGAATCCAAACTGCTGCTCCGCACCACCACCGTGCCACGGCGCCATCATGCCATGAAGGCGTTTATAAAATATCTGACGCCTAAAATCTACGATGAAACGATTGTCGGAGACAACCTCCTCTCTCCTTTCAATCGTAAAAACAGAAAGTTCTACCATTATACCACAGACACGCTTCGCGAAGGCACCATACGCGTATGCTATACGCCCAAGCGTAAAAATACACAGATTGTCAGGGGCGACGCACTAGTAGAACCCGCATCCGGAAAGATTCTGAAATGTTCGTTTTCAGGAGAGTACGACATGATAAACTTCGAGCTAACGCTCTATATGGGCAAGAAAGGCTACCGCAGTTTGATTCCCGACAAATGTGAACTCCGCACTCGATTCAGATTCATAGGCAACAGGGTAACTGGAGATTTGGTTGCCTATTATAACATGCCACAAGTGTTATCCGACAGCATCGAAGACGAAAACGACTACAAAAAAATGTGTTTCGTGCGTCCTGACATCCTTGACCAACACTCACTGAAACTGTACGAAGCCATGTTTGCCGAGCAGCGTGAACGCGACTCCATACAGAACCTTAACAACGGCAGTACGCGCAGAAAGAAACATTCCGGAACTTTTTTTCTGGAAAAATTAGGAGACAACGTGCTCAACCGCGTGAAAACGAATTTCGGAATGAACAATCAGGGGTATATCCGCGTTAATCCTATTCTCAACCCCCTATACATGGGCTACGACCATCGTCGCGGATTTACCTATAAATTCGATGTTCGTGCCATCTATCAATTCAATTCCAACCAAGAGCTGTCGGCCCGTCTCAAAGCCGGCTACGCTTTCAAACAACAGCAATTTTACTACCGCATCCCCATATTTTACTATTACAACAAACGCCGGAACGGATACATCCAATTGGAAATCGGTAACGGAAACCACATCCGCAACCATTCGATAAGACGCGACGTGGAACAGGAACATCCTGACACCGTTGGGCAAAACCTGCCTGATTTTGACCTGCTCAACGAGTTCAAGCAAAACGATCTCCGCCTGCTGTTTAACTATGAACTGTCCAAATATGTGGGAATACAATTCGGCACACTCTATCAGCAGCGGGTGGCCATACACAAAAAAGCATTTGAAAAATTAGGACTCAAGCACAACTACCAATCGTTTGCCCCAATGCTCCAACTGCAAATAAGACCATGGGGATGGCGTGGCCCAATATTCACTGCAGACTACGACAGAAGCATCAAGGGCATTATGAAATCAAACACGGCCTACGAACGACTGGAATTCAATGGGGAATATATTCACCGTTTGCATAAACTCAAGTCCATACAAATGCGTGTTGGGTGCGGCTTTTATACATGGAAAGACAAAAAAGCATATTTCCTGAACTACGAAAACTTTCAGGAAAACAACATTCCCGGAGGTTGGAACGACGACTGGAGCGGTGAGTTTGAACTGCTGCGCAGCGATACCTATAACACTTCCGAATACTACATTCGTTCTAACCTGACCTACGAAAGCCCTCTGCTGTTGCTTAGCTGGATTCCCAAACTCGGACATTTCATGGAAATGGAACGCATTTACCTATCGGTACTCGATGTGAAAAACATCCATCCCTATGTCGAACTGGGCTACGGATTTACTACGAGACTGTTCTCGTGCGGACTGTTTGTAAGCAGTGGACAGGGCAACCGAACGGTGGGATTTAAGTTTGGTTTTGAACTGTTCAGAAATTGGTAAGCTGAGTTCGCATAAAATGGCAAGAAGTGTCCTCGCACCACAAATTGTCATTTGCACCTTGAAATTGCCTACGATTAAACCCCAAATGCACCACCTCCAAACCTTTATCGGCTTACCATTAAAACCGATTCGGGTCGCCGTCGGGTCTATTGGTGGGTAAAAGCATTAGTCTTCGGATATCTATTTCTCCGCTCCGTTTTCCATCACAACATTGATACGGCATCAAAAACGCCATGCCGTCAAACTTGCTTATTGGAAAAACGTGAAGTAAATATAGGCCAATGCTGCCACAATAGCTAGCAAACAGATTAGGCGGAAAAGGCAGCTTGTTACCTTCTTTACTATAATGATACCAACAATGATGGCAATCAGCACAAAGAGATAATAAGTAAAATTTGAATCCATGAGGATGTAGACTTTTTATTTGAATAATGCTGTAAATGAATGTGGAATCTGCGTTTGGAATTCCATAGGACGGTGGGTCACAGGATGATAGAAGCAAAGCACATAGGCATGAAGACATAGTCTTTCTATCGGGTCGTCGCCATTGCCGTATTTTCGGTCACCACACACGGGATGTCCCATATCGGCCGCATGAACACGTATCTGATTCTTGCGCCCCGTCTCAAGTTTGAATTCCACTAATGAATGGTAAGGCGTGCGATCCAACACATGGAAATGGGTCACGGCATATTTCCCACCATTATCTACAAGACTGCTATAGGTGACATATATTTTACTATCTTTCAACCAATTGGCTATCGTTCCCTCATCGGTCTCCATCGGTCCGGACAGCACCGCTACATATCGGCGATCGTACACCGTATGGTGCCAGTCGGTCTCCATCGACAGTGCCGTTCTCTTGTCTTTGGCATATATCAGAAGCCCACTCGTGTCGCGGTCGAGTCGATGCACCACGTGTGCCTGGCAATTTTGCTTGGTTGCATGGAAATATTCATCGAGCACAGTTTTTACATTCAGCGAGTTATGCCTGGTAGCCATAGAGAGTATGCCCGGTTTCTTTTCCACCACGACAAGGTAATCGTCCTCGTAGACCAATTTCACATACCGACTTTTGAGGGTGATACTGCGCTTGGTTTTGCTCACCTCTATCTTCATGCCGGGCATCAATGGGAAGTCATGCTGCGTCACTACTTTCCCATTCACCTTGATGCCCTGTCCCTGAAGTGTTGCCTTTATCTTCGTGCGGCTCCCCTTCAAATTAGCCAAAAGCCAATCGAGCAGCTGCGCTCCCTCTTTCACGATATAGCTGCTGTAGAGGCTTTCCCGGTTGGGCATCGTATTTCTTGTTATTCCGTTATTTCTTTTCTTCATGTGCTGTAAATCCAATCCGCAATGTGCGGTATGTTGTTAATCCCTGCGTCTCCAAATGCTCATAATTTTATGACGTATGGCCATCCCATTGCACAAGCTCACCAAAGCGCACAACCCGATGCCGAGTATCACGGCAGGCCATATCGTTCCGGCATCCGTGTTGGGGAAGAGGGCTTCGATAATCTCCATATAATAGCTCCGAACGGGCAGAAGCAACGCCCATGCGATGAGCAACACTGCAACGTTGAGTCCTATGGTCAGCATCTGGTAAGGGCGTGCAATGCTTCCGGGACTGTAGCCCATCAGTAGCAAGTTCTCCAATTTGGCAGCATTTTTCTGCACCAACAGATAGATACTCAGCATGAGAATGTAGAAACTAAGGGCTGAAATGATTAGTCCGACCATCATCACCAACATGATCATCAACTGGAGAAAACGTGCCGTCTTTTCAGCTTCCAACTGTCCGTTCTCCATCTCGTAACCCTTTCTGTCGAGATATTTGGTTACGTTTTCATCGGCCGGATTGTCCAATTGCATCACCAGTCGGGTAGCATCCGAATGAGCGTCGGGCGCAAAATTGGCATTGCTCCAGTCCATGAAAGCCTGCGGAACAAGAATGGTGCTCAAACGATTAGAGAAGCCTATCACCTTGCCTTTGAAACCTTCCCTGCGTCCATTGCCCTGAATGAAAATATCAAGATCTATCAATCCCATCAAGCCCTCACTGATTTTGGGCAAAGAACGATTCCTCGCGAAACCAAAGTTATACATGGTTAGATAGGTGCGGGGCAAGATTATCGGCACCCGTTTTTCTCCGGGCGTATAGCTCCAATCAGCTGTCGATCCCTTCACAAACTCGTCAGGAATACTCTCAAAGAACAGTTCCGTGTTCAATACATCCGTTCCGCTCACACTCATGTGGGCATCGACTTTGTATTCCGTCGATGTGAACTTACCCACTTTCGCTGCAAAAGGCTGAGCGGCAAGGTCGGCAATTTCAGAATTATTGAAAGCGTTGGACCGACCGGAAAGCGTGTTTCCCATTCCGATTTTTTTGCTCAGAATCACATAATCGGTCTTCATAAACGAATCTTCAGACGTGAAAACAGGTATCACATCTTTGTAAAACTGATAGCCCACCAACACAATGCACATTCCAAAGAGATTGGCCAGCGCAAAGCCCATGAACTGAGGCACACTGATATGCTGTCTTAATAATTTCCAAACCAAACTCATAGCATGAACGTTTCTTCGTAGTCCAATTCGATATGCTTGCCAATGCTCGTCACGATGACGCCCGCCCCCTGTGTCCGAGCTTCTCTTATGAGAATGTCGGCCATGATTTTAGCGTTGGCATCGTCAAGGTGAGAGATCGGCTCGTCGGCCAAAATGAAATCGAATGGCTGCACCAATGCCCGCATCATGGCAACACGTTGTTGCTGTCCGAACGACATTTTGCCTATTTTGGTATCGCGTTTATCTTCAATACCCAGCATTTCAAACCACAGCCCGATTTCTGCTTCGGTCTTAAAATTGGTGAGTTTATTCTTGATCTGCACATTCTCCATTGCCGTGAGTTCGGGAAACAACCGCAGTTCCTGAAACAATGTGCTGATGTGCTTCCGACGCGTTTCCACCCAGTCGTGTACCCTGAAGTCACGCGTGTCACGGTCGTCAAACAGCACCTGCCCACTGTAATCGTGCCTATAACCCAATATATAGCTGCATAAAGTACTCTTTCCTTTCCCTGAATTGGCCTCAACAAGGTAGAGCTTCCCTTTCTCAAAAGAAACATCCTGCTGCCACACTTCCGAGTGCAGATCAGGGTGTTGGGCAAACACAGACGGCACCACCGAAGTCAGACGAATTGTATTCATAACCTTACTTCAATGTATAAACAATGGCGTCGAGGTCGCCAAACATGGGCCTCAACAGCGACGTCAGTGTCTCGGCCTTACTTCCCTGCAGGGCCGAAAAATTGACAACCATCACCAACTTTTCACCTTTTATTTTGTCTTGCAGGTATTTTCCTATCGGCTTGACAGCAGGCCTGATGCTTCTCAGCGCTGCTTCCTTGCTGCCGCCGCTCATGTATTGCCAATCATCGGTCACTCCAAAGAAATACGTGGTGTTGTCACCCGAATAATAATAGCAATCGCGTCCCCAGTCTCCGATGTGTCCGCCTGCCGGCACACTCTGCTTCCAATAGTCAACATCGGCAAGCCAATCAGCATGCTTCAGCTTGGCAGCCATCATCATCTGAAAATGATCCGTGCCCAGTTTCGGCGTGATTAGTGCCATGTCTCCATCAATGCTCTTGATGATATTGTCCATATCGATCGCCGTATTGATACCGGCCAACATGGTCCTTAAACCACTGTTTTGACGCATCAATTCTATAAATCGGCTGCCGTCTACATTGAGAAACAAGCCCACGGCATCCGTCTCGTCCATCGTTGCGGCATACCTGCCCTTGATTGGACGATAGATATCGGCTGCCTTTTGCAACTCCTTATTGATCTGCTGCTTAAAGGAGAACGTCTCGCCGCTCACCAACAGGCATCCAGATTCTATTTTCATCTCTGCCGCAATCATGATTTGCGACGCATCGGCATTCTTTGGCGCACCGAGTGTAAAGGGAGCGACAAACTGCTCCGGCAGGGCTTCGGCCTCACAGACAAGCGACATCGGTGCGTTGATGGAGTCGAGTTTGGCATACATAGGCGTACTCACAATACCATCTTCCTCGTCGGCTGACAGGTATTTGGCCATCGTGCCTGCCATCTCTCCACGTGCTTCGGGCAAGACAGGGCCCATGAGTAGGGCGGCCTTGTCCGACCATCCCGCAACCCAATTATTGGGCAACGCCATAAAGTCGAATCCATTTTTAGATGGTAATTTCTGCCCGGCTTTCTTCAAAGTCTCACCCAATTTGTCACGGTTGGAAACCTTGGCACAAAGCCCCAGATTGCCCTGCGCATCTTCAAAGAAGTAGATATTGGATGACAAATCAAGTCCGGTATTGTTCAGGTTGGACACATGGAGCAACGTTTTGAGCAACAACTGATTACCCGTCCCGCTTAGTTTGGCGGGATTGATGCCCATAATCAGCTTGCTTTCGGCAGGCACTGCATTCAGATAATCGGTTTTGGAACACGAAGACAGCACCACCATGAGCAGTGCCATCATACCATATACAATCTTTTTCATTACTTTCTTTTTGATAAATGAGCCATCGTCACCGCCATGAGGCCGGCCGTTTCGGTGCGCAGTCGGCTACTGCCGAGCGTTGCACTCTCGTACCCGTTTGCCATGGCCAACCGCACTTCGTCGATGGAAAAATCGCCTTCGGGTCCAACCAAAACGGTTACAGTCTCGTCGCCGGGCATTCCCTGCAACTCGGTATAAAGGTCGATCTTCTCTATTTCGTTGTAACAGTGGCAAATAAACTTCCTACCCTCGCGGGGAGTCTCAACAAAATCCTTGAACTTTGTGAGATCGTTCAGCACGGGTTTCCAGGCTTTACGACTCTGTTTCATGGCCGCAACCACAATTTTATCAAGGCGATCCATACGCACGTGTTTACGCTCAGAAAAGCGGCTGTGCAGCATCGTGGCCTCGTCGAAGCCTACCTCTGTGGCCTTTTCGAGCATCCACTCAATGCGGTCAATCATCTTTGTGGGTGCAATGGCCAGATGAATTCGGCCGTTCCATGTTTTCTGCTGTGGCAGCGTTTCTTCTATGTTGTATCCGCAGTGCTTCCCTGCTGCCAATGTCACCTTGGCACGATAAAATGCACCTTCGCCATCCATCAGATAGATGTCGTCACCACCCTGCAACCGCAACACACGCAGGGCGTGCCGGGCTTCGTCAGCGGGCAGCTCCGTTTCCTGCCGAGCATGAGGCACATAGAAATATCTAACCTCTTTCATTGCTTTTCTTCCTCAGACTTGCTGCCGTCCTTTTCGGCAGATGAAGTCTTCTTGCGCCGATTGATTTCATCACGCAGATGAGAAGCGATTTCATAGTTTTCGTTCCTAATGGCCCTGTCCATCGCATTCTGCAACATTTCGTCACTGATGGTATTGACCGGCATAGACACCCCTATGGCACCACTGTCATAATGCGTGCTTTGACGCATAAACAGCGCTTCGTCCATCATGATGGGAATATCCCCACGCGTGACATACGACAGCAAGATGCCGTCGGCAGCACTAATGGGCACCATATCCAGCGTTTCCTCATTGCTCAACACGGCCTGATATTTGCCCTCGCGCAACAAGTCTATATGCACCTCAAGACGCAGGTCGGTTTGCCATTGCAACACGTTCCACAACACCTCAGGCAGCAATTTGCCTACGTCGGGGCTGCGGTCCATACGCATCCTGAACTCGTTGAGCGTATGACTGTCGCACGGTACAGCCACCTGCCGCTGCTCAGCGCTGTCTGTAAGCACAAGCAGGCCAATGTCTTCCGTATCGACTATTTCTGAAACACTTTTAAATATTAATCTTACTCTGGGTATCATTCAACTGCGGGGTTTTGTTTCTTATCGTGGAAGAACAAAGCAAAAGCTATGCCAACGACCAATGCAAACGATGCGAAAATAAGCCAGCAAGTTGTCCATTCCCCCGTGAGATAGCCGTCTTCGCCCCACGAACAGAAGTGATTCACCACAGCACCGGCAGCCAGCGTGCCCACCGTTGCCCCTATTCCATTGGTCATCAGCATGAATAAACCTTGTGCAGAAGCCTTCATGGAGGGGTCGCACTCGGAGTCTACGAAGATGCCACCGGCCACATTGAAGAAGTCGAATGCCACACCATATATAATACAGGAAAAGATAAACAGCAGCACGCCCGGCATCGTAGGGCCGCCCAAACCGAAAAAGCCAAATCGGAATACCCATGCAAGCATCGCCATAAGCGTCACGCCCTTGATGCCGTATCGTTTGAGGAAGAAAGGTATGAGAAGTATACAAAGCGCCTCACTCACCTGAGAAATCGAGGTGAGAAGTGTTGCATTGTTGGCTGCAAACGAGCCGGCGACAATGGGATCGGTGCTTCCCTTGAAACTGGTGATAAACGGACCGGCAAAACTATTGGTCACCTGCAGAGACATTCCCAGCAAGGCCGAGAATATCAGGAATATCGCCATGCGCTTCTGCTTGAACAGCTTAAAGGCATCAAGTCCAAAAGCCTCGGCCAGCGACCGGCTCTTCTGTTTCTGCTCATGACCACACGCCGGCAAGGTGAAACTATAGAGGAACAGCACAAAACTGAGGACACCCGAAACAAAAAACTGCATGTAGGTGTACTGGAACTTACGAGCGTTTTCCGCAAAAGTGAACGTGAAGGAGCCACCATCCCATACCGCACTGTTGACAAACCACATCGTCAGAATGAAACCCACCGTTCCAAACACACGAATGGGAGGAAAGTCTTTTACGGTATCATAGTTATGCTTTTTCAAAAGCATGAATGCCGTGGTGTTTGCAAGGGCAATGGTCGGCATATAGAAAGCAACGCTCAACGTATAGAGCGTAATAAACAACGCCTTGTTTTGTATCTCGTTGCCCAAGCCCGTTTGAAAGCCCATATAACAACACAACATCATAAAGATGCCGGCCAGCAAATGGCAGATGCCAAGCATGCGCTGTGGCTGGATAAATTTATCAACAATAATGCCAACAAGGGTAGGCATAAAAATAGACACTATACCCTGAATAGCGTAAAACCAAGGAATCTGCGGGCCTAAACCGGCCGCTCCAAGATAGTTACCCATACACGTGAGGTAAGCACCCCACACCGCAAACTCCAAAAAATTCATCAACGCTAAACGTTCTTTCAAGCTCATTTCAGTTAATATTTAATCATGCTGCAAAGATAATACTTTTCTTGAATAAACATAAAATTATCCATAAATATGTAGCATCATTGAACATGAAGAAATGTAACCATCTTCAAAATGTCATACTACGGCAACGACATGGCTAAGCTCACATTGGGTCATCTACATTGGCTGGAACAACACATTCTGCGAAAATTTAACGGCTTGTGGAAAGCTCCTTTCACCCTATCTCCGCACCCCTAAAGAAGCCTTCGCAACAGTGAAACAATATTTACAAACACCCTCTTATAATTCGCTTATTCTGAAACAACTTTGTCTTGCGTCCGAATTTCGCGAAAATGGAGAATATCATACTTTGCTGATAATCAGCTATTTCCGAAAATATGCTATTATGTTCTTGATTTCGTTGCTCGTGATTACATATCAAACGGCTCTACGAGAAGGCTTTAACCGTCATGCGAAAGAGCCTTAAACGCGTCGCCACTAAGCCTTAAACGCACGACGAATAGGCCTCAAACGCAGCAGGCTTGCAATTTTCGTGTCGCATCGAGTCATTTTGACGAACAAAACATAGCCCTTTTCGCGCTGAATGCTCCGAAAATAATCACTGAAATTTGGTAATTTAATCTTACACCAAGAACGATGGAAACGAAGCTAAGTCGGCACGACCGAAAGACACAAAAATTGCGTGATTCGGGGATTACAGATTATCAAGTCGTTTCGATAACAGGGGCTATACGCCAAAAACATAACCAAACGAATGATAAAAAACTGAGGCAAACACGTAGAGGAGCAACAAGGGCATCAACCATGAACTTGCAGAACACATGGCTTGTCCTACCTCGTAAACACTCTGCAGGTTTCTGCTAAGAAGGCTATAGCATATAGCTACCGACGTGCCCATAAAAGCCAAGATGGGAATCAAGCCTGCCGAGAAGCTGCTTGGAAACAGTTCTCCCGTAATGCTCAGCAATATGGCATGGGGTAAGAATGTCAGCAAAAACACCACCATCAGTTCAATAAAGAGTAACAAAACAGCTCCCTTCAATGCAAATTTCTGCTGCGACGTGAGCGGTGGGCGATGCAAGCCTATAAGAGATTTTACCGCTTCACACAATCCGCTTGCCCTGATGCTTCCCCATGCTATGACCAGCACAATGATATAAATTAATATTGGATCTGCCAGGTTTGCAGCGAAATTGCCAAAAAACCATCTCATTCCCCCACCGCTTAACAGAGAGTGGAAAGCAGCGGTGGGCATCGCAGCCGTGAGCAGCCATGACGCGAGGATTAACCCTATTTGTGCAAACGCAAACAGTAAGGTTATCCAATAAATCAATGTACGCAGCATTTTACCCCTGCAGTGTGCTGTTTTAGACATATAAATCACGGTAAAATCACCTATTATATATAAGATTGCCGACTATAGCGTCTGACTTTAAGAGACAAGCTTCCGGCTCATTCTTCATCCGGCACGAGATTATCCAAGTCGAGTATGCGCAACTCAAGGGCTCGCACCACAAGTCGTGTTGCATTGACGCCGACACTTCCCCGTCCCTCTTGAAACAGCTTTTGAATAAGCTCGTTCTGTCTTTTTTCCAAACTTTTGACCCCAAAAGGCATACCTCTCAGGTTGGTGATTTGCTCTTTGGTATATCCCAAGGCCAGATGTCTCAAGAATCGTTCGTCGTATTCGTCAATCTCATAGTCGATGAGTGCCTCCTGTCGCATCAGGTCTTTATTCACGCTGTGTTTGAATCGTTCAACGATTTTCTTGAGTATGGGTTGGTTAAACACCATTCTTTTCCCTTCCATCACACTTGACACGTCGCCGCGCGTCAGCAGTTCTCCGGTCTTCAGTATAATCCCATCGCAGCCTGCGTCCAGCGCGTCGCCCCAAAGTTTCTCATTGAGAATCTCTCCCGTGAAAATCAAAACCTTAATCTCAGGATATGCCTCCTTGGTGTATCGGCATATTTCTACGCCGACTGTCGTAGAGCCGCCCAGCCCCAAATCCAACAAAACAAGATCAGGCAACTGTTCCTTCAGAAGTTTAATGTAACTCTGTTCGCTGTCAGCCGTACCAATGATGTGGGCTTCGGGAATATCGCTTTCGATAATGCCTATCGTACCCTTCAGTTCCAAAGGTACATCTTCAACGATTATAATGTTAAAATCTTTCATGTCTATAATGATTTAATTTTCATATTTTCTTTCTACGCACCGACGCTTTTCAAGTCTGTATTCCTTTGGACACACATCGGCTCGGCATGGTGATAGTGATCAGAGCACAGCCGTCGTCCTGTCTTCCGGCTATCACACCACATGCCCGCAAATTCGTCTGTTCACCCATTTCTCTGACAATCTGTCGACATATCAGGAACTGCAAATCCTTTGTATATGGGGTAAACAGTTGCTTACAATCCTCTTCGCTTATAGGATACTGTCCCATCTTGACCTCAATTTTTGTATAGAAATCTCTGTCGTTATGGACCGAGAGCACAGGATTGACATTTTTATTGAGCTTCTTTAAAATCGCAAAGAGATAATCTGTCATTTCGGAATCCGGACGGAATCTTGGAATCTGTCGCATGGCTTGAAGTAAAAGTATCTGATGCAACTCCTTGTAATAGCTAACCAACTCGGCTATCCCATCCAGATTAACGTCCGTCTCGTTGACCAATTGTCGTATTCGAGACGGGTAATACATGGTTTCGTGTTTTAATGCAGACAAACAGTTGTCCAACACACTATTAGACACGTGCAGTTGGTCGTTGTCCATTTGCAACCTCCTGAGTTCATCTGTGGCAAGTTCGATCGATGTTTCCTGAGCAGACGCATTGTTGATAGACGTCTGCAGCGCCGATCTGATCTGGTTTACGATGACTTGCAGACTTTCCTGTTTTTCGCTCGACAGGTTGAAATTGTGAAAATCTCCCAACCGCTCTATTCCCTCAAGTTTTTCCTCATCAGACATATTCCGGAGGAGCAGCTTGTTCATGGAGTTAATGCGGTCTATGCAGAACTGGTAATCGAGTCTGTAGCGATAATACAAGAAATAATATGCCGGGAAAATAACTGCCAATAACAATACTAACAAGACTATCGCAACATTTTTGTTGGTTTCGCTTTTCTGCATCGCCCTGACATAATCCGGCAGGGACTTATCCGCACTGGCCTCACGAAACAGACGGGTATAAATTTTATTGTTTTTCTCATACACATCCCATTGGTGCAAGGCCAAGGCAGCAACCGCTGTCTCGTTGCTTATATCCATGAGAATGGCTGTGTCTGAGGGGTTCAAATACTTATGGCAGCTGTCCGCATATCTCAATGTCGTCTGATACGTGCCGTTGATGTTTGAGAAATAGGCGCTGTCTGCATAATGTGACGCTTTGCTCGCCGCGTTTCTCTTAAGCGGTGCCCTCTGTGAAAAATCAGTGCCGGCATCATAGGACGCAAACAACTGTGCCGCCATACATGGAGACAGCAACGAAGCACACGTCGCCATCAAGGCCATAACAACAAGGCGGACAATGCCCTTGGGCAGGCGGAAAAACAGATGTGTTCCCTTGCCAAGCTCACTCTCCGCATTGATAGAGCACACTCTGAACACGCGGCTTATCTTCTTATACTTTTCTATGATGCCCTTGCAGTTCTTCAAGCCAAACCCGTGTCCCCCTGTATACGTCCGGTCAAAGATATGTTCCAGCTGCTCTTTGCCCATCCCGCAACCGTTATCCCTGACGCTTATCTCCACATAATCATCATGCTCCGATGCTCCAATCTTCACCATCCCACCTTCCGGCGTAAACTTTCTTGCATTGTCAGCAATTGTGTTGATCATGAAAAGGGTTAAAGTTTTGTCCGCTTTCACCACACACGCTGTCGGCTCCACCTCAAGACAAACGCCTTTTAACTTATAATTCATACTGCCGCGAGAGACGATATCGAAAAGCATCTGCAACGGGAAACTCTCTATTTTCAGGCTCACCTCTCCCTGACGCATCTGTATCCACTGTGTCAGAACGTTGTTGTAATCGTTTATAGTGTCCGTCAATTCCGCGATATACTGATATCGCTTTTGCTTCATTTCATCGGAATCGTGTCTCGTCTGTAGTCGTGTCACCTCATTCACCACACGATTAATGAGCGGCATTACGTCGTTCGCCAACTGGACTTTTGCTCTTTGCTCCGCATTTTTACGCTTGTTCTGCCGTAAATGCAGATTCACCACATTGGTCTGTTCCTGCACTTTCTCGTATTCTTCGTGGTGCTTTTCTATTAATTCCTCATTCCCTTTCCGCCATTGTTTCAAGGGTTCCAACAAGGTGTCGAGTGAAAAACGAGCCTCGCTTCGACGCCTTAGGAAATCGAAAACAAATAATAAAACCGTCACCAGAATGATCATGACGATAACGGCAGTAAGCATCATGTTAAGCTGCTTGGACGATTTTCTTAATTGCTCTGCGCGTGCTTCCAACTGCCTGTCTTGGCGGGTTTCCTCCTGTAAATCCAAGTATAGGTTTCGGTTTCGGTCACTATTCACCTTGTCATCAACCGCCGAATACAGCAAACTCAGCTGTTCACGGATAGAAGCCACGAGGTCAGGGGCCTGATTGATGGCTTTGTTGGCATTCAGTGCCCTATGCAGACAAGCCAACGCAGACTGATAATCCTTAATCTGCCAAAAACATTCCGCCAGTGTTCGGTTGGCGCCTGCCGTCTGGTAAACGTCTCCATATTCCACGAATATATCATAGGCCCGCTGTGCCAAATAGCCTGCCAATAAACTATCGGGCATCTGATCCTTGTTGATGTATTTCATTGTCGGCAGATTATCATAAATCAATTTGTCCCGGAATGCGGTTTCTTGTAAGTGTTCACTCATGCCCTGCATGGCTTGGGCTTCCCAAAACGGATAGCCGTGCTCTCTCGCCATGAGGTAGCACCGCGTCAGATAATCAAATTCTACCTGTACGATTTCTTCCGGGCTGCCGCCCGTGACAATTCCTCCTGCACCAATATTATACCAATAACTCAACTGCTGTGGCATATCCTGCAGAATGGTACCATTGGGGTCTATTCTGCTCAATGCCTCAGCCGATTCTTGTATAAGGCCGACGTAATACAAATATGTGGATGTGACGATACTCAGCTCTGACTGAGCGTAAAAAAGTCTTTTCTTCTGATGAGTAGACAAATCGTCCGCCTCATCGACAATTCGTCGGAGTCGCCGCTCCGCACTCTCTTTATAATTATAAAAATCTCTGTTTCTGGACCAACGCTGACACAGCCTCATCATCTGTATATCAGCAATGAGAAGTTCCACCTGATTGTTGGTCCTGCGGTGCACTTCCTTCAACAAAACCGACGCTTGGTCATACTGCATTTTGGCAATACTGACAAACGCTAAGTGGTTTAGAGACTCTGCTCCGTCTACCCCACAGCTGTCTGCTAAAAGCAGACTCTCTTTAGCATAATATTGGGTGGAGTCAAGGTTACGATAGTGTTGGGCATAAGATAATTCGTTCAGCTTGTCAATGCGACTCGTATCATGGCGTTCACAAGCTGATATCACGACAGTGACAATTGTCGCTATCCAAATCCAAATTACCTTACTCGTCCGCAACGATTACAATAATATTAATAAATTGTATCTATGTAAATTGTAAAATCACGGACTAAAGAACAAATTGCATTACCTCCTCATTCTCTAATCCGTGATCCGGTATCATACAACGACTAAGCCCGAGCAGCCTTGATATATCCCAAGGCTTCCTCGCACTTATCGGTTATCGATTTCCAATTGCCGGCAGCAATCACGTCCTTCGGAAATAGCTTCGACCCCATGCCCACACAGAGTACACCGGCCTGCATCCATGCTGTCAGGTTTTCCTTGTCCGGAGAAACCGCACCCGTCACCATGATGTTAGACCAGCGCAGCGGTCCAAGCACATTCTTCACAAACGATGGACCACCAACGTTCCCGGCCGGGAACACCTTGGTGACGTCGCATCCCATAGCCTGCGCATTGCTGATTTCCGTTACGCTACCACATCCCGGAGAATAGGGAACCAACCTGCGGTTGCATACAGACGCTATCTCCGGCACGAAGTTTGGCCCGACAATGAAGTTGGACCCCAGTTGAAGGTAGAGTGCAGCCGTTGCGGCATCCACCACCGTTCCTGCTCCAAGTATCAATTCCGGGCACTCCTTGTCCGCCCATTTCACCAGTTCTCCGAATATCTCATGAGCGAAATCGCCACGATTGGTAAACTCAAACACGCGCACACCACCTTCGTAGCATGCCTTGATTACGTTTTTGCATACCTCCAAGTCCTTATTGAAGAACACGGGCACCATACCCGTTTCTTTCATGGCTTCTATGACCTGTATCTTGTTAAATTTTGCCATTATAATTGTTTTCTCATGTTGTATTTCTATCTCTGAACTCGTCCGTTAGCATTTCCACTTGCTAAACTCTCCACCTCATCTACACTGACAAGGTTGAAATCGCCGGGAATGGTATGCTTCAAAGCCGAAGCTGCCACTGCAAATTCGAGTGCTTCGCCCTGCGTTTTCTTCGTGAGCAGTCCATGAATAAGGCCACCCGAGAAAGAATCGCCGCCGCCTACACGGTCAATAATCGGATTCACGTCGTAACGTTTGCTTTCATAGAAATCCTTGCCATCATAGATCAGCGCCTTCCATCCGTTATGCGTAGCAGAGAAAGACTCCCGCAACGTAGAAGCAACATACTTGAATCCAAATTCCTTCATCATGCCCTTGAAGATGTTGTAATATCCACTTGCATCGGTCTTGCCACCTTCTACATCAGCATCCGGCTTGAAGCCCAAGCAAAGATGGGCGTCTTCTTCATTACCGATACACACATCTACATATTTCATCAAGGGACGCATGATAGAGATTGCTTTCTCTGATGTCCATAATTTCTTGCGGAAATTCAAATCCACCGAAACCGTAACGCCATGCCGTTTGGCTGCTTCACAAGCCAGTTTGGTTAGTTCAGCAGCCTTGTCTGATATGGCGGGAGTAATGCCGCTCCAATGAAACCAACTGGCTCCCTCCATGATAGCGTCGAAGTCAAAGTCGGATGCGTCAGCTTCCGCAATAGAGCTGTGTGCACGGTCATATACTACTTTTGAAGGGCGCATCGAAGCTCCGGTTTCTGCATAATAAAGCCCCACACGCTCTCCACCACGTGCGATAAACTGCGTGTTTACGCCATAGCGACGCAGAGCGTTCACAGCAATCTGTCCAATTTCATGTTCCGGTAGTTTGCTCACAAAGTATGCTTCATGGCCATAGTTAGCCACGCTCACTGCAACGTTGGCTTCGCCACCCCCGGGAATGATGCGGAAATGATTTGCCTGAATAAAACGGTCATTGCCTTCCGGAGACAAACGTAGCATAATTTCACCTAATGTTACAATCTTTGCCATTTTTCTGATTTAATTTTAAATTGTTTGTTGTTTATAGATTAATTTTTTTGTTTACACTGGCAAAAATAGAAAATATTTTTCAAATAATAGGTATAAAATCACGAAAACATACCTTCTGATTAAATATATAGACATTCTGTCTGTCAAATTCAAGTTTAATTGTTATTTTTGCAAAGTTATTATACATTAACAATGGGAGACAAAATTAGAATCAAGGATATTGCTCAACGAGCCGGTGTCTCTGTTGGGACCGTAGATAGGGTGCTACACAAACGGCCCAACGTATCGCCCAAGGCCAGGATAAAAGTAGAGAAAGCTTTGGAAGAAATGAACTATCAACCCAATATGTATGCCTCTGCCTTGGCATACAACCGTTCATACACATTCCAAGTCCTCATTCCTGCCCACGAACAAGTTACATATTGGGAAGAAATAGAAGAAGGTGTAAGAATGGCACAGGAGTCCATGCGCGACTTCCACATCATGACCCATTTCATCTATTATGAGCGTTTCGATGACGCATCTTTCTCGGAGGCCTCACAAAAATGTCTGGAATCCCAGCCCGACGGTGTAGTCATTGTTCCGACAGATCTGGACAACACCCGTCAGCTTACAGACCAACTGCACGACCGAGGTATTCCATTCGTCATGCTCGACTCCTATATGCCCGACTTGAAACCACTGGCATTCTTTGGTCAGGATTCTTTTTCCAGCGGCTATTTCGCTGCCAGAATGTTAATGCTCATTGCCGGAAACGAGACCGAAATCCTGTTGATGAAACTCACTCAGGACGGGCGAGTGCTGAGCAAACAGCAGGATAACCGCGAGGTGGGCTTCCGACATTATATGCACGACCATTTCCCCCACATCAAAATCCACGTATTGGAACTTCCCGTTGAGAAGTCAAGACAGTTGTACGACAAAATGCTTGAGGCCTTTTTCGTAGACCATCCCAACATCCATCATTGCATCACATTGGGCTCTAAAGCCCATGTTGTCGGTGATTTCCTGCTGAGAACCAATCGCAGAAACGTGCAGATCATGGGCTACGACATGGTTGGGAAAAACGCAGAATGTCTCAAACAGGGCAGCATTTCTTTCCTTATCGCCCAGCATGCCTATCAACAGGGCTATTGCTGCATTGACGCTCTCTTTAAAGCTATCGTGCTGAAAAAGAAAGTGCAACCCGTGAACTATATGCCCATAGAACTGCTCACTAAGGAAAACGTAGATTTCTACCGCCGCACCCAATTATAGCCATCATCATGGCACCGACTATAAATACAAACGATATTCAAACAAAAACAAACTAAAACTCGAAAACTATGGACGAATCAAAAATGATTAAGATTAACCCCAGAGACAACGTAGTGGTATGTCTGAAACCGTTGCCAAAGGGTGAAATTCTCGAAGTAGACGGCAAAAAAATCACCCTTCTGCAAGACACACCGGCAGGGCACAAGGTGCTTCTAACCGACATCACGGCAGGGACAGACATTATTAAATATGGTTATCCCATCGGTCATGCCAAAGAAGATTTAAAGACCGGACAATGGGTAAACGAGAACAATCTCAAGACCAACCTCGCCGGCACACTTGAATACCAATACAACCCTGTAAACAAAGACGTTGATATTCCTCTCGAAAACCTCTCTTTCAAGGGCTACAAACGTGCCAACGGAGAGGTAGGTGTGCGCAACGAGATATGGATTGTGCCCACCGTGGGCTGCGTAAACGGCATTGCCGACCGTCTGGTCAAGGCTTTGACCAAAGAAACCAAGCTCGAAGGGATCGACGCCGTACACTCATGGAACCACAACTACGGTTGCTCTCAGCTCAGCGACGACCACGAGAACACCCGCAAAATATTGCGCGACATCTGTCAGCACCCCAATGCCGGCGGCGTGCTTGTACTCTCGCTGGGGTGTGAAAACAATCAGCCCGGCCAGTTTGTGGAACTGCTGGGCAACTACGACAAGAGTCGCATAAAGCTCCTCGTCACCCAAAAGGTGGTTGGCGACGAGCTGGAAGAAGGCATGAAACTCTTGCGCGAAATATATCATGTGGCCAAGCAGGACAAACGCGAAGACGTGCCTTTGAGCCAACTGCGTGTCGGACTCAAATGTGGTGGTAGCGACGGATTCAGCGGCATCACGGCCAATCCGCTGGTGGGCTGCTTCTCCGACTTCCTCGTTGCGCAGGGCGGAACAACCGTCCTCACAGAGGTACCGGAAATGTTTGGTGCAGAAACTATTCTGATGAATCGTTGCAAAACACCTGCGCTGTTCAGCCAAACCGTTGATATGATCAACGATTTCAAGGAGTATTTCCTGTCTCACGGCGAACCCGTTGGCGAGAATCCGTCACCCGGCAACAAGGCCGGCGGCATCTCTACACTCGAAGACAAAGCATTGGGATGCACCCAGAAATGCGGGCATGCACTTGTGAGTGGCGTACTGAAATATGGAGAGCAACTGAAAGAACACGGTCTGAACCTGCTGTCCGCACCCGGCAACGATCTTGTCGCATCCACCGCTCTGGCAGCTGCCGGATGCCAGCTCGTACTGTTCACCACAGGTCGGGGGACTCCGTTCGGCACTTTCGTGCCAACCATGAAGATTTCCACCAACAACGACATATACGCCCGCAAAAGCAATTGGATGGACTTCAATGCCGGCGAACTGCTCAAAGGCGTGTCCATGCAAGCGCTTACCCGCAAGTTCATCGACAAGATCATCGCCGTTGCCAGTGGTGAACAGACGCGCAACGAAGAAAACGAATATCGGGAGATTGCCATCTTCAAGAGCGGCGTAACGCTTTAACAGGCACGCAGACTACGGTCTGACGATCATAACACCGGGGCTGCAAATAAAGCCCCGCCAACCGGCAGGAGGGTGTGTCAGAACATTCCTACGGTCGCGCTTCTTCGGCATTTGCAATGCTGTCACAGCCAGACCGGACAGGACTTAGAACTTGATACATTCTCTTGCTGGGTACAAACAGAATATCCAACTTATGAGCATTAAGAACAAAGGGCTCATGGCCCTCTCACCCCTACTCGTTTTCATCGGCCTGTATCTCGGACTGAGCATCATTGCCGGAGATTTCTACAAAGTGCCCATGACGGTCGTTTTCATGATCTCCAGCATCTATGCCATAGCCATCTCTGCCGGCAGACCATTGAAAAAGCGCATAGACGTTTATACGCAAGGGGCAAGCTCAAGCAATCTGATACTCATGCTTTGGATCTATGTGTTGGCCGGAGCGTTCGCTGCGTCGGCCAAAGAGATGGGGGCTATCGATGCCACCGTAAACCTGGCATTGAGCATTCTGCCCGCCAACATGATTCTGGCAGGCCTTTTTGTTGCCGCCTGTTTCATCTCCATATCCATCGGCACTAGTGTAGGTACAGTTGTAGCGCTGGTACCCATTGCAGCAGGCATAGCGCAGGAAACCGGCAGCGGTCCGGCCTTGATGACCGCCGTCATCGTGGGCGGAGCCTATTTCGGCGACAACCTATCGTTTATCTCCGACACCACTGTAGTTGCCACCCAGACGCAAGGCTGCAAAATGAGTGATAAATTTCGCGTCAATGTACGGATCATTGCGCCCGCAGCCATTCTTATGCTCATCATCTACACCGTCATGGGCAAAGGCATGCAGGCGCCGGCCCACATCCCCGATGTTGATTTTGTGAAGGTTATTCCCTATATGGCCGTCCTCATCACCGCCATATTCGGCATCAATGTCTTGGGCGTCTTGGTGATGGGCATTGTGTTGTGTGGCATCATCGGCATGGCCGGAAACAGCTACGACCTCTTCGCATGGCTCGAAGCTATGGGCAAAGGAGTTGCCGGCATGGGCGAACTCATCATCATAGCCATGATGGCCGGAGGCATGCTGGAGATCATCAGGCGCAACGGCGGCATCAACTACATCATCAAGAATCTCACGTCATGGGTACATGGCAAACGCGGAGCGGAATTGTCCGTCGCAGCATTGGTCAGCCTCGTCAATGTCTGCACCGCCAACAACACGGTGGCCATACTCACGGTGGGCAACATTGCCAGGCAAATCAGCAAAAAATATGGTGTCGATAGCCGTAAGTGTGCCAGTATTCTGGACACTTTCTCGTGCATGGTACAGGGCTTGCTGCCCTACGGCGCACAGACGCTTCTCGCTGCCGGACTGGCTCATATCAATCCCATAGAAATCATACCCTATCTTTATTATCCAATGGCTATCGGCATCTCGGCCATTGTAGCCATATTGATGCGT
Organism: Bacteroidales bacterium KA00344; assembly: GCA_001552765.1. Classification (GTDB taxonomy): domain Bacteria; phylum Bacteroidota; class Bacteroidia; order Bacteroidales; family Bacteroidaceae; genus Prevotella. The sequence goes on along the minus strand of KQ959442.1, from coordinate 1,393 downwards.
TACCCTAAAAAGTATTCATAAGCATGGATGTCATAACGCGTAATTTCTTTCGGTTGCTCCGTTCGGGCGCACTCAACGAATATGAGCCGATGGAGCCGATGTCGGCCTTCAAATGGAACCGACTCTACCAGATGGTACACGCACAGCACGTGGAAGTTCCTACGCAAAAGGGGATCAGGCACCATCAATACGACGAAATGATGAACATTCCCACCCAGCTCGTCACAGAGGTTGCCGATACGCCTGAGACCCCATCCAACCCACAGCTGAGCAACCGCTGGCTCAACCATCGTCTCAGGAAAATAGAAAAAGCCGAACGCCATGCCATAGACACAAACGTTGGCTCACTCGACGTGCTCAAAATCATTGTGCAGAACGTATCTACCATGCTCAACAAAGGCATGATGCTCAGCGGTCTCATCCAGCTCGGCAGCTATCTGCGCACCAAAGGCGACAAAGTAGACTTCGTGAAACTTGAAAGCTGGCTCTCCAAACTCCACATCCGCCGTATGGCGCAGCTTCAAGGCTCGATGCTCATGGCCGTTTTCAATTTCGAACAAGACGAAATCCCGTTTGTCGAACGCGAGGAACCTGCTGCCTACAACCTTGTGCTGCGTTCCGTGCTCCACACCGCCAGCGACACCGCAGAGGACTGGCATTTCCGCCAAAGTCGCTCAGGCTTTGTTCGGAGCAACTCTGCCCTGACCCGACGCAATCTTCGTCGCAGTCTGAAATACTTTGTCTACGCACCTCTCGAAACCATCAGCAACTATTTTCACAACTTTGCACGTTCCCTGCAGGAGATAGAGGAATAGACTGCCACCTCCTCTGTTAATTGAGGAAGTCAGAAACCTTATGCCAACATGTAGATTCCCGAAGGACCTACTGTTTCTCTTAAACTCACGACTGAACTTAGACTCACTCGTGTCCACAATGCGAATAATTCCTTTTTGGGGGATTTCCATCTTCCCTCTTTATTCTTCCATCCTTCCTTTAATTTTTATTCATCACTCTTCACTCTTATTCTTCACTTTATAAAATATTATTACCTTTTTTTGATCATTATTTTCGAGTCATCCAGCGCAAAAAGGGATACACTTTTTCGTCAAAACCGGGACGAACATTCCCAAAAATTGTAAGGGCGCTACGATTGAGGCCTTCTCACAGTATGATAAGGCCTTATCGGCTACGCGAAAGAGCCTCTATCACACTGCGGTTAGAGCTTTGTCATCATGCCGTTCGATACTCAATTACAGGCGGAAAAATAGAAGAATATGGGGCGATTTTTCAAAAACGCTGATTGTCAAGCATTTATAAACCGTCGGAATTTTTGCGTATTTCGGACGAAGGCAAATTTATTTTTAAATTATTGCTGTCCGGTAAAACTTTATTA
>KQ959441.1 GCA_001552765.1 Bacteroidales bacterium KA00344 | reverse complement strand
TTCATAATTGGGCTGCGCGTTTGCAATTCACAATCAGTGTTATGGTGTTTAATTCTTCACTCTTCACTCTTCACTCTTCATTCTTCACTTATTTATTTATTTATTTATATTCTTCACTCTTCACTCGTAACTCTTAACTTATTTATATAATGCAAATAAAAATAGAATCATTGGAACAAATCCGTGAAGCTGCACGGGAGTTTGTTCAACACATCGGCAGCAGCAAGGTGTTTGCCTTCTACGGCAAGATGGGCGCCGGAAAGACGACCTTCATCAAGGCCGTCTGTGAGGAACTGGGCGTGGAAGACGTCATCACGTCTCCCACCTTTGCCATCGTCAATGAGTATCGCTCGGCCACGACCGACGAACTGATTTATCATTTCGACTTCTATCGCATCAAGAAACTCGAAGAAGTTTACGACATGGGCTATGAAGACTATTTCTACAGTGGGGCGCTGTGCTTCCTGGAATGGCCGGAACTCATCGAGGAGATTTTGCCGGGCGACGCCGTGAAGGTCACAATTACCGAGACAGAAAACGGCAGTCGTGTCGTAGATTTCTGACCTTTTGGCCACAATGCTTGTAAAGTTCAAGGTAAATGCTTAACTTTGCTTGATGTAACGAACAAACAATAATCAGTAAATTATAAAAAAGAAAAAATGGAAGTTGAAATTACAACAGAAAATTTCGAGAGCTATAAGAATGGCGAATTGCCTTTGGTGGTAGATCTTTGGGCTACATGGTGCGGCCCCTGCCGCATGGTTGGACCAATCATGACAGAATTGGCTGAGGAGTATGATGGCAAGCTCGTTGTCGGCAAATGCAACGTAGAAGACAACGACGACATCGCTACGGAGTTTGGTGTGCGCAACATCCCTACGGTGTTGTTCTTCAAGGGTGGCCAGCTGGTAGACAAGTTTGTCGGTGCTGCCGCCAAGGACAAGTATAAGGAAAAGTTCGACGCCTTGCTCTAATACCTGATAAAGGCACTTGCAGGCAACGACTTCAGGAATGTTGTCCTGACAGGCCAAGCGCCTGTCATCTTAAGATAATACGATATACAGCGTTTATGCCCAAAAAGATGAATGGTATAAACGCTGTATGCGTATTATTGCTGTCCGGTAAAACTTTATTAAA
>KQ959440.1 GCA_001552765.1 Bacteroidales bacterium KA00344 | reverse complement strand
ACATCTGTCGTCGGGGACCTTTTTTATTTTAGTATTTTGTAAGCATTGAACATTAGTTACTTTAGTGAAACCATCCGAAATAGGCTGACGAAAAGCAATATTTAAAAAGCAATATTTAATATGGATGTCCGTTAATAAGAAGGTGTACAATGTGAAGGATTGACGCAATATATGCGATTGATGTTGAACACCTGCTTATAGGTACAGTATGCAGTGGACGGACAGAATTAGACAGGTTAAGATTTTTCTTGTGCTGGCAGCAATGGCGATTGCTGTTGGGTCTTTGCTTGTGTCACATTTTCTGACAAAAGATTTGAAGGTGCAGGAACAGCATAAGATGGAAGTGTGGGCAGAGGCCATGCGCACCCTTAATCAGGCAGACGAGAACACTGACCTTAACTTGGTTTTGAAAGTCTTGAATGATAATAATTACATTCCGGTTGTTGTATTGAATGATACCGGAGAAGTAACCGATTTCCGCAATCTTTCTCTGAAGGCAGAGAACTATGATGACAGTTTGCGTCAGGCAGCAATGCTTGGCAGGAGGTTGCTGGCAGAACATCGGAATATTAGAATTGCTTTGGATGAGCAGAAATCGGATTATATTGATGTTTGTTATGACGAATCGCTTATGCTCAAACGACTGTCGGTGTACCCGTTTGTGCAGCTTGGTGTAGTCCTTATTTTTGTGGTGGTCGCTATCTTTGCTTTGCTCACTTCTAAGAAGGCGGAACAAAATAAGGTTTGGGTAGGCCTTTCCAAGGAGACGGCCCATCAGCTTGGCACGCCCACCTCCAGTTTGATGGCGTGGGTGGAGATTTTGAAGGAGAGTTATCCGGACGATGAGTTGATTCCGGAGATGGACAAAGATGTAAAGCGACTTCAGTTGATTGCAGACCGGTTTTCGAAGATAGGCTCCGAGCCAGAGCCGGTACCCACCAGCCTGCAAGACGTGGTGGAACACGTGGTAGACTATATGAATAGGCGCACCTCTCGTCGGGTTATTATATCAACATCCTTTCCGCAGCATAGAGTCATGGTCAATTTGAACGCCTCTCTATTTGAATGGGTCATCGAAAATCTATGCAAAAACGCTGTAGATGCTATGGGAGGCGGGGGCGGCACCATCAAGCTCCGCGTTTGTGAGCGTGGCGACAAGGCCGCCATAGAGGTGAGCGACACCGGGCGTGGTATCAGGAAGAAAGATATGCGCAATGTGTTCAGGCCAGGATTTACTACCAAGCGTCGTGGATGGGGGTTGGGCTTATCGTTAGCCAAACGTATTGTGGAGGAGTATCACGATGGTCGTATCTGGGTGAAAAACTCCGAGCTGGGACATGGCACCACATTTTGCATAGAGTTACCGCTCATAGATACCAAGGAAAGTGCAGGCGCGATGGCGTATGAAGGTTAGTTTGGTATTGTCGTTGTAGCTCACGTTGACTGTTTTTCTTAATATTTAATATAATGAGGTCGCGTGTCGGCTAATATTGAATTGTGTATCAAGTCTTGTTTTTTTACGTTTTCAGAGATAGCGTATGTAAATATGACTGATAGTCAGCCATGCTGTTTGGACAGTTATTTCTACATAATCTTTCAAAGTGACAATAATAATCAAGAATTCTCAGTTTAATTGACATTAAGTGACTGAATGATATGTTTTTTTTGATTTTTTATCATTACATTTGCCGAAACATCTCAATGTCGTTACATAATCTATATTCTGCAAACAGATGGGAAGGCCAAGACGAACAAAAAACGAAGAGCTTGCTTTAGAGGAAAATTTTAAGAATTTCTTTAAAGAAAACTACAACCGCTTTTACTATTATGCTCTTCGTTTCATTCGCGACACGGAGATATGCAGGGATATTGTCAGTGATTCTTTCCACTATATGTGGGAACGCAGAGATAACATTGTGTTCGAAACAGCCCGTAGTTATATGTATTCTCATGTACATCATCTTTGTATTGACTATTTGAGAAAAGAAAAGATGAAAGAAAACAATGCTGATAAATACCTGACTTTTATTTTGGGACAAAGCCAAGAGGAGCTTCAAGAGCAAGAAGAACGTATTGAAAAAATAATGGAAATTATCAAAGCACTTCCTCCTACTACGCAAAAGGTCATGGAACTGTGTTATTTCGAAAGGAAAAAATATAAGGAAGCGGCTTTGATTCTTGAACTTTCGGAGAGTGGCGTCAGAAAACATATCATGAAAGGATTAGGTAAAATTAGGGAGGAATTTTCTGTTAACTATAAAAAAGGAAGGTACTAAATTAGTGTTCTGTTCGTAGTAAATATACCGAATTTATACTATTTAAGGCATAATCAATAGATGAGTGAAAATAATAATTCTGAAATAAAATTGGATCAGAAGGAGGATGAACAGCTTGCATATGAGTGCGAGGAGGCTTTTTTGCGCCTAAAATATGCCCAACCAAATATCGCTGCGGCATGGGAGCAACAAAAGTTACGCATGCACCCCGCTGACGAGAAAAAAAGTTTGTGTGGACTGAAGGTAATGGTCAAATATGCCGCTGTAGTTGCAGCTGTCATTGTCTTTGTTATAATCTGTGCTCTTGCATATACGCACCAAAACTTACAGAAGCAAATGATTATGGAAGCCACCTTAATGAAGCCAACGCATAACACGGAGTTTTTGCTGGAGGAATTAGGGAAGAATGGAAAAGTCAGCGAGAGTACAAGGTTGGTTGATAGCGTGGAGCAAAGAGTCTTGACAAATGGGGCTGTTGTTTCATCTCGATTGGCTGATTATACGAATGTGTTGAGAGAGGCTACCAATGTGAATGTCGTTTCCATTCCCGCAGACCAGACATACAAAATTATATTGAGTGATGGGACAGAGGTCTATCTAAATACCAATAGTCGTTTTGTTTACCCAACATGTTTCAAAGGACGTGAAAGGGTGGTTTACTTAAATGGTGAAGCTTATTTCAAAGTGAGTAAAGACAAGCAACATCCATTTATGATTATGACCGATAGGACAAAAACTTCTGTATTGGGGACAGAATTCAATATCAAGTCATATAAGAATGAGGAACATATCACCCTTGTCAAGGGGGCTATAAAAGTGGAAATTCCTGAAATTGAAAAGGAAGTACATGTTTCTCCGGGCACAGACCTGTCGTATTCAGACAATAAGATTTCAATCAGGAATGTGGATACGAGCATTTTCACTTTGTGGAAAGACGGATATTTTTATTTTGACGAAAAACCTTTGCAGGAAGTCTTAGAGGAGTTGGCTCATTGGTACCATGTGTCTGTCCGTATTGAAGACAAACCGCAACTGAAGCAGATGAAACTTCATTTTATTTCTAATCGTAACGAAAAGTTGGAGAACGTGGTGGAAGGTCTTAATAATTTCAATTCGTTTACGGTGAGTCTCGTTTCCGGTACATTGGTAGTCAAAGAAAAGGCTCAGTAGGCCTTTACTTTTAGGGCATTGTACAACCCTACGATTATGACAATCATGTCACCCCCAAAATAGGATTGAAAATAGAAAAATAGAGAAGTATGATATGAGCATAAAGTTCATACGTCTGAACTTCCATTGCTCTCAGACACTTCCGGCTAATTCTTCCCCTTTACCTTTAATTCTTATTCTTAACTCTTCATTCTTAACTCTTCACTTTGTAAAATATTCTTACCTTTTTTGAACATTATTTACGAGTCATCCAGCGCAAAAATGACTATCTTTTTCCGTCAAAACCGGACCGAGCAATCCCCAAAATCGCAAGGCTGCTGCGATTGAGGCTTTTTCATAGCATGGTTAGGCCTTATTGATAGTACGGATGAGCCTTAATCACACTGCGGTTAGGGCCTTGTCATCATGCCGTTAGATACTCAATCGCATGCGGCAAGATGTAAGAATAAAGACCATTTTTTTTAAAAATACTGATTGTCAGGCGTTTACAAATAATCGTATTTTTAGCGTATTTCGCACGAAGACAAACTTATTTTTAAATACGCGAATTTGAGAGAGCTGTATGTCCATATATTTAACCATTTCTAATATTTCAAAAAAAGCGTTCGGGCTAAGCTGGCACTTTCAAGAAAATCCCCAAAGTGCGTGAACATGCAGTCTCTATTTTGAGGTGGATCCATGCCCCGTTCGTCCCTACGTTCTACATGGTCATTGTACCTTCAAAAATGAATGTATGACCATTTGTTGTATCAATGCGTTAAGTTCAATAATAAAAAGAATCTTCATATTTTTCTACTGAGCCAAAGAAAACAGAGAAAAATAACAGGGACTAAATTTCACACTTCTTCGTAGTATTATATAGATTTTAATATTCTAAGTATTATGGAGAAATGTGAAAGAACAGATCGGAGAAAATCGATAGTCGGTTTGCTTCTCTTATTCATGGTCTTTTTTTGTTGGCAGCCCTTGGCTACCTATGGTCAGAATTTGGGAAAACGGTTTGACTACTCGTGCACAAACGAGCCAATGCCAAATGTGCTGAAAAAATTAGAGAAGCTTTCCAATTTTAAGATACTCTTTGTCTATAACGACATTCAGACTTATAAGGTAAGCGTGAACTTGCGTTCCAAAACTATAGAAGAGGTGGTGCAAGCAGTGTTGGCCCCGTATCCGCTGAGCTATAAGATTAAGGAAGAGTATATCACCATTTCTTCCCGAAAGGACAAACAACGTCAACGGTTAGTAGGAACAGTGAGAGATGCGCATGGCATCCCCTTGGCGGGCGTGATAATTACGACAAATGACAAAGCCGTTAGTGGACAAACGGATAGTAACGGAAATTTTGAAATACCCGTTCCGGCGGAGCGAGAGGTGTCTACGGTGGCATTTTCTTATCTGGGTATGAAAAAAGTGGAAAGAAACTACAGTGCGGGCATGATGTTGGTTACCATGGAGGAAGATACCCGTAGTGTAGGAGAGGTCATTGTTACAGGTATCTTTGAGCGTAAGGCAGAAAGCTTTACGGGAGCTGCCGTTACAGTGACTTCAAAGGATTTGAAAAGAGTTGGAAATCAAAATGTGCTTCAAAGTTTAAAAAGTCTCGACCCCACAATCTATATGCCAGACAATTTATCGCTTGGCTCTGACCCCAACTCAGTACCTTCGGTGTCTATGCGTGGAACTTCAAGTTTCCCTGTTGAAACATCTTCTCTTAAAAGCAAATACCAGCATCAGCCCAACGCGCCACTGTTTATACTTGATGGATTTGAGACCACCGCAGAGCACGTGATGGATTTGGACATGAACAGAGTAGAGAGCGTGACCATTCTGAAAGATGCGTCGGCAAAAGCTCTTTATGGGAGCAAGGCTGCCAATGGCGTTATTGTTATAGAGACAAAAAGACTGGCCGGCACAGAGACAAGGATAACGTATAATGGTAGTTTGGATATGAGCGTTCCTGACCTTACCAGCTATAACATGACCAACGCCATGGAAAAGTTGCAGGTGGAGCAATATGAGGGAATTTACACCGCTGGCTCGCGTTATAACAACGATTGGGTCACTACGGAGCAAAATTTGAGACAGCTTTATAATTCAAGGTATAAAAGGGTGCTTGAGGGTTTGAGTACGGATTGGTTGTCAAAGCCCTTGCGCACGGGTGTTGGCCATAAACACAATGTTAATGTGGAGTTGGGAGATGCGCGAAATCTGCGTGCCATCCTAAACTTCACCTACAATGATATTAAAGGTGTGATGAGGGGGTCGAAACGTCGTAACCTGTCCGGAGATGTGAGCGTATCCTACCGCAATAAGAACTTGCTGTTCAAGAACATACTTTACGTTGTCTCCAACAATAGCATGGACTCACCTTACGGTCTGTTTTCTGACTATGTGAGGATGAATCCCTATTGGCAGGCTGTGGACGAAAGAGGAAATGTCTTGCGATGGGCGGAGAAAATGGTGCAAACGGCGAGCAACTCATCGCTTTCTGTAGCTAATCCCATGTATGATGCCACTATCGGTACTATGCTCAAATCCACCTATTCTGAATTTACAGATAACTTCTATACAGAATGGACGATAAATCCTGACTGGAAAGCCACTGTCAGACTTGGGGCAGAACAGAAACGCAATGACGCTGACAGCTATTATCCGGCCCGTCACTCTAAGTTTGCTTCTTATCGTAATGAAGACAGGAAACGAAGGGGACAATATATTTTAGAGAATGGTAAACAAACCCAACTGAGTGGTGATATTAATATCAATTACAACCACACATTCGGCTTGCATCATGTTTTTGGAAATGGTGGCTATTTTGTTTCAGAAACCAAATATCAGGCTTACCAACACGTTGCAGAGGGATTTGCCAATGAAAATGCGGCCGACGCTACTTTCGCACGGCAATATGCTGAGGGCAGCACTCCTACAGGATATGCCACAATAAATAGGGAGATGAGTTTTTTGTTGGCTCTGTCTTACGATTTTGATAACAGGTACCTTATGGATGCCTCAGTCCGCGAGAGCGCATCTTCGCTATATGGCGCAGATAAGAGATGGGCAAACAGTTGGTCGTTCGGTTTAGGCTGGAACGTGCATAATGAGTCATTTATGAAAGAAGCCAAATGGCTGAAAATGCTAAAGATACGAGGCTCGTTGGGCCTGACCGGTAACCAGAACTTTAACACCAACGCTTCCATTGCCACTTACAGATATTTTCCGGGAATCATCTATGAGGGCCAGATGGGTGCATACCTGAGCAACATGCCAAACCCCAAACTGATGTGGGAACAAAAGAAGGATTACAACGTTGGTTTTGATATGAGGGCTTCGATATTTTCCCTGTCATTCGACTGGTATAGCTCAGATACGAAAAACATGCTTACGAACGTGACGATACCTACATCAACAGGTTTTGGAGTGGTCAAAGACAATTTGGGCTTAGTTCGAAATTCAGGAGTAGAGATTAAAGGCAGCGTCACACCTGTCCAAAATAATAATGGTTTTTTGTCTGTCTACGGAGCGTTTGTTTACACCAAAAATAAAATCATTAATCTCTCAGAGAGCATGAGAACTTATAATGAACGAATGCTTGCGCTTGCTGAGAAAAACACGCAGTCGGCTCCTGTGCTGATGTATCAGGACGGACTGTCGATGAACACTATTTGGGCCGTACGCTCTGCTGGGATAGACCCACAGTCGGGTAGAGAGTTGTATATCAAAAAGGATGGAAGCTATACATACGTTTACGATTCCTCAGATATGGTCGCAGCAGGCGATGCCACTCCAAAGTTCCGTGGAAATGCAGGCTTCACAGCAGAATATAAGGGAGTGGGGCTTACAGCTACGTTCACTTATCTTGCGGGAGGACAGCTTTATAACCGTACGTTGGTAGACAGGGTGGAAGATGCAGATATACGATATAATGTAGACCGGAGAGTTTTGGATGGGCGTTGGCAGAAGCCGGGGCAAATCAGCCAATACAAAAAATACAGCAGTGAAACTGTTACACGGGCAACGACACGTTTTGTACAGAATCGCAATGAACTAACATTGTCGTCGGTCAGCGCATATTATGAGTTTCCCAAGTCTGTCTACTCGAAGCTCCGCATGCAACGTCTTCGGGTCGCCGCCTATCTCAATGATGTGGTGACACTCTCATCAATCAAGGTAGAACGAGGTACAAGTTATCCGTTTGCAAGAAACTTTTCACTATCATTATCAGCAACTTTCTAAAAAGGCAAGACATGAAAAGCAAAATATTGACAATCTTATTCTTGGGAATTGCATTTGTCTCATGTGATGATTGGTTTGATGTCACTTCAAGCAATGAGATACGAGAAAAAGATCATTACAAGACAGAGACCGGCTTTATGCAAACGCTGACCGGTTGCTATATCAGTATGGCAAAAGAAAATTTGTTTGGGAAAAACCTCTCGTGGTACCTGCCCTGTATTATTGGCAACGAGACGAGAAGTTTTCCGGGTATAGGTGCTAATGTTGTGGAAACACAGTTTCAGAGGCACGACTATGCAAGCCCACACACCAAACCTGTAATTGAGAGCGTTTGGGCTGCAGGTTACAACGTTATCGTAAATGCAAACGAGGCACTTTTACAGATAGACAACCATGAGCAGCAAATGAACGCTATCAACTATCATGTCATAAAGGGAGAACTGTTTGCCATACGTGCATTTATGCACTTTCAACTTCTAAGACTTTATGGTTATGGTGATTGGACAACGCGGAAAAGCGAGTTGGACAAAAAGAAAACGATACCTTATGTCTTATCTGTCAGTAAAAACATGACAGAGCAAAGCACAGGTGCTGAAGTTATAAGCTTTCTCATCAAGGATTTAACGGCTGCGTTGGAGCTGCTCAAGGATTACGACCCCGTTTGCCAAGTACATGAATCAGCGTATTATGATGAAGTAAATGAGGAGGGATTTTATAATTCCAGAAACTCCCATCTGAATTACTATGCGGTTAAAGCCTTGCTGGCGCAGGTGTATATGTGGGAAGGTAGTGACGAAAGCAAGAACAAGGCTTTGAAACTTGCAGAAGATATTATCAATTATGTTGGTGCAGGTGTTAGCGTGACATTAGACGGAAACTCGGCATTTACTTTGAATTTTCTGGATGCCAACAGCCTGACAAAATCTACGTCGAGCATGGTCGGTGAGGCCTTGTTTGCCTTATCAGTGCAAAACATGGATTTGCTGACTTCGTCTTATATCAATCCGGATTATGTGGACACGGATGTCCGCGCCATGTATCTGACATCATCCCAGGCCGTTGAACTCTATAACGATGCGGACACGGAGGAAGACGAGACATCAACCGATATTCGGTTTACCACCTTGCTCACTCCAAACACGCTGAGTTCGGAGGCCGGATATACGCCAATCAAGTTTTATCAGCCATCGCTTGGAGCATATTTTAAGAACAAGATGCCAATCATCAGATTGCCCGAAATTTACTATATTGCGGCAGAGTGTTATGCAACGAGTTCTGCCCAAGACTTATCAAAGGCTATGAAGATGCTCAATATGGTGAGAGGCAAACGTGCTCTGTATTCTCCTTTGGAAAATCTTTCCCGCGAGCAAATTTTGAAGGCCATCAGGAAAGAATATCGAAAAGAATATCTCATGGAGGGAGAAGCGTTCTATTTTGATAAGCGCACAGGTCAGAAGTCAATCCCCAATTTCCCGGAGATGACGGACAAAGACTATGTGTTGCCATATCCGGACATGGAAATTTCTTCCGGGCGCATCCAATAATTTTTTAAGTCAAGTCAAGATATGAAGAAGATAAGTTATATATTTATGGCAGCAACCGCCCTCTTTACGGTTTCGTGTAATAAAGAGGAGGTCAGCACATTCGAACAAGATAAGGCGTCGGTGAGGTTTGCAAGTAGTAAAGTCTATGCCGGAGAACTAACAATAGGAGGGTCTTCCTATGACGAAAACTACGGGGGGTATCTGTATAACGGCTACTCGTTCCTAGACAGCCCATTAGAAGATTCACACCAAGTGGATTTGCCCTTGGTGCTTATCGGGAAAACCGAAAGTAAGGATAGAGAAGTGTTGTATGAAATAGATGAAGAATCAACAGCTCCAAAGGGGTCTTACGAGGTATTGAAGGCTGTGATTCCAGCCGACTCTATCTATGGATATATCCGTCTGAAAATATACAATGACGAAGTGTTGGTAGACTCTACCTATGAGCTTATTGTAAGATTGAAAGCCTCCAATGACCTTGGAGTGGGCCCCTCACAATATGTAACGGACAAATTCTCATGGAGCAATCAAATTCCGGAGCCTCCGCACAACAATCTTGTGAGGACTTATAATATGCTTATAAAGGGAATGAGAAGTTTTGTCTCGACGAGCAGGCAGTGTTACAGTCCCAATGGATTGAGAGCTATAGTCGCAGCTACAGGATGGAACGACTGGGACAATCAAGAAGTTCATGGTGTAAAATATAATAATCCTACTATTTATAAAAGCTATAAGTATCTGCCACGCTTTACTTGGATATATGCAGACAAATCTTATTTAAGCTATGCGATGTTGTTAGACAGATGGCTGAAAAAGTACGAAAAAGAACAGGGAAAGCCATTATTGCATAATGCCGGAGCCTTAAAAGGGAAACCTGTAGAGGCTCGTCAATATTAACAATGAACTAAAAAGAAAGTGTCATGAAAAATAAAAGCAATAAATTCATTTTCCCGATTGTCATAATGGCGCTGATGATAACATCTTGTTATCAAGACGACAGCACGCTCAAAGAAAGGGAAATAAGTGATGTTATCATCACTTTAGATGGAGATAACGACAAAGAGGAATTATTCGTTAGCTATCTGGATACGCTCAGGATAGCACCTACAGCAAACAGAGGCTTGGCCTCTGACACAGTAGGATTGGAGTATAAGTGGGAAATAACGGAAACAGCTTCTGACAAAGCTGAATGGGTGGAAATAGGGAGACAGCCTCATCTCAATGCTATCATGAATAATATGATAGCTACAACTCCTTATTTCTTGAGGTACAGCGTGACGGATCTGAAGAATGGGAATTTACAATACGACCGATTATGGAAGGTATATATAAAAAGTGCCTTTCTTGATGGTATTGTTGTGTCGGACACCAAGGATAATCAGACATCAGACCTATCTTTGATTATGGGCAAGCAGTTCACGCTAAACTACACCAAGAAGGACGACGTTATTTACAATATATATGAAAAGGCTAACGGTAAACCTTTTGAAGCGTTGATGACCCAACTCACCTACAATCTATATGGAAGATATTTCAGCAGTCATACAAATCAGCTTTGGGCAACAACGAAAGACGGGGATTGTGTGATATTTGACACACAAGACTTTTCAAATCTTGGCAAAATCAGTACAGGTGAGGTTCTTACCTATAAGCCAGATGGGTTGAAATGTATCAATACGTTTATGGCTGCCCAGTCGCTATATATGAACACCAGTAAATATCTTTATACTGTCAATACAACGAGTGCAAGGTCTTTCGGTTGGCATGACCAAGATGGCAGTAATTACAAAATAGATAATGGCATTGTAGCTGCAAATACTTTTTATAACAACTTTTATCAGTCGGTAGTTTGGTACGATGCTGAGAAAGGCTGTTTTGTATATAGTAACAGTGGAATTACTATCACTTATGGCACAGATTTTAAGGCCAATGAGTATTTTGACCCAACAAACATGCACGGCTACACTGCTGTTGCAGGCGGCATGACCACTGACGCCATGACCCCCGCAATGGTGCTGAAGAACAAAGCAACGGGAGCGTATTCCATCTTCACATTTTCATGTTACAAGCCAAGTCAGGGATATTGGAACGATGACTATACCAAATATACGGAAACAGCTCCGGAAGTGCCCCAGTCTGCAAAAATGCGCTATGACATAACTGGCGAGGGAAAGGATTTGATGGACAAGGCGGTTTCTGTTTTCTTTGCCAACAGGCAGTCTATATTGTATATTGCTACTCCCGATGGTATTTACTCGGTTAATTTTTCAGGCATGAACCCTATTCTCAGCAAGTCTCCTCATTTTGTTCCTGCTAATGGAGAGAAGATTACCAAGGCTAAATTGTATTTACAAGGTCATTATATGGTTGAGGCCGATAATGTGGGGAAACAAAATAATCCGGATTTACTGTTCGATGAGTTGCCGTTGAATGGTAAGGCGGTCGTTGTATCCACCCAAGATAATGAGAATAAGGGCAAGATAACCATACTTCCGATGATACAACTGGGAACAGGAAACTTAGATGCGGGAAATGCAAAAAGTTTCGGAGGTTTTAATAAAATTATAGATTTCTGCACAACAGGATATTGAAATTATAAATTACATATTAACTAATGAAGAGAAAAGGATTATTGGTGTTTTTAACGTTATGTTTGTTATCAACATCTGTAACAGAGGCTCAGGCCAAATGGCGTTGGTGGCCTTTTGGCAAAAAGAAGAACAAGACAGAGAAGGTAGACTCTCTGGCTAATAAAACAGAATACGAAAAACTTTTTTCTAAGAAGCATACTGTTGCGAAGGGCCTAATTACGTTGCACCAGTTAGATGGCAAGGTTTATTTTGAAATGCCTATATCCCTGTTAGGAAAAGATATGCTTATCGGGTCTACGGTTACAAGTGTTTCTGACAACGGCAATGCTATTGTCGGATCAAAGCCAACGGCCCCTCTCCTTGTTAGATTCACCCGGAATAAGACGCATGTTCAGCTTCGCGAAATCAATAAGGATTATATCGCAACGGAAAGTAGTGTGGACCAAGCCTTAGCGAATAGTAATATAGGTGTGGTCTTGGTCAATAAAAAAATCTCTGCGTATAACAAAGATTCCACCGCTGTCGTATTCGACATGACATCTTTTTTTGTGAGTGATAACAAAAAGATGTCTCCGTTTGACAAAAACTCAGCATACACATCAAGTTATAAGCGTACAGAGAGCTACAAAAGCGATTGTTCCTACTTGGTAGGTGTCAAAGCATTTGAGGATAACGTGTCGATTCGAAGTAGTTTGTCTTATACCTTTTCTCTATCTAATGCTGCAGGCACTGAGGTATTGAAAGACAAACCATTCACTGCAGAGATGACACGCTCAATCATGCTGTTGAAAGACAAACCTTATCGCCCAAGGATTGCCGATTACCGCATTGGATATTTCTTCACGGAGCGCACGCAGTTAGGCAATGCGTCTGCAACAACACGCCCTGTATATTATACCAACCGCTGGGACCTGCAACCCAAAGATACTTTGGCATATATTGAGGGAAAAGTAGTGGATGTAGTGAAGCCCATTGTCTTTTATGTTGACAATACCTTTCCTGCAAAGTGGCGTCCGTATATTAAGGAGGCTGTTAACCAATGGAGCAAGGTCTTTGAGGAAGAATGTCGTTTAAGAGGAGCGGTTGTGGCCAGGGATTATCCTTTGGATGACCCTGAGTTTGATCCTGATAATATAAAATATAGTTGCATTAGGTATGCTCCTATCAGCATAAGAAATGCTATGGGACCATCATGGGTGGATCCTCGTTCCGGCGAAATATTAATGGCGTCAGTGTATGTGTATCATGATTTTATCAAACTCATTACCAACTGGCTTTTTGTGCAGACTTCACAAACAGACAAATCGGTTAGAACCATGCAAATCCCGGAAGATATTATGGGAGATGCTGTTCGGTACGTGATTGGACATGAGGTGGGACACTGTCTCGGCTTGATGCACAACATGGGAGCGTCAAACAATGTTCCCGTCGAAAAACTCCGAGATCCTGCCTATACACAGAAATATGGAACGACGCCAAGTATAATGGATTATGCACGATTTAACTATGTTGCTCAACCCGGCGACAAAGAACGTGGAGTAAAATTAACGCCTCCACAGTTTGGTGTGTACGACCGTTATGCTATCAAGTGGGGATATACTCCAATCTATGACAAGTCGGAAAAAGAAGAAGAAAGGTATATGACCCAATGGATAACCGACTCTGTGAAGGCCAGCCCCTTGTATCGATATGGGAAGCAACAGTTTGATATGCCATTCACAGACCCAAGGTCTATGAATGAGGATTTGGGCGACGATGCCGTGAAGGCAACAACGTATGGTATTAAGAATTTGAAATACATTGTTGCCAACATGAATGAATGGCTCAAGGCAGAAGATGTAACGATGGAGCATCGTTCGAGTTTGTTACAAGAGATTGTACAACAATATGCACTCTATGCTGTCCACATAGCAAGTAACATAAGTGGATATTATGCCAATGAGGTAAAGGAAGGTGATGGCCAGATCAGGTATGCTTCCTTGAATAAGAACAAGCAGAAAGAAGCATTCAACTATCTGTTTACGATGTATTCGGATTTGGAATGGATGGACAACAAGGAATTGTTAAGCAAAATAGCACTATCCGGCTCTCCTAAATCAACCTTGCGAAATTTTCTTCAACAGTTTTTGTTTTCTGCTCCAATAATTTTGTCAAGATACAACAACTTTGATAAAAACAGTCTTCAGCCGGACGAGGCTTTAGATATGTTGTACCGTTTAGTGTGGAAATCTACCATTGCAGGTAAACAGTTGAAAGACTGGGAGCGTAATCTGCAGAAGGCATATATCCATAGCTATATGGAAAGCAGTGGTTTTCAAACATTACGCAACAAAAATGCGCTGGCTATTTCGCCGGTATTAGATCATTCTGCAAGGTTATGCTCTTGGGATAATCAGGACACAACGCCGATAGCCAATCCGGTTGCGGGTTTTGAAATGGTACCAAGAGAAATCTTTAACATGCAACCCTCCATCACACAGGCAGACATGTTTGTCTATGTTCAGAAAGTCAAAAAGTTGTTGAAGATGCGTATAGGTAACGCAAAAGGGACAACTAAGGCACATTATGAATTGTTGCTCAAAGAAATGACCAACACTATAAAATAAGTAAAACTTTCAGAATGATGAAAAAGATAATCATACTTTTTTCTTTCATATTGTCTCTGCAAACTCATGCAAGCGGACCAATGCCGTCTTCTTTAAAACATAAGAAAAAGACAGAGGTTAAAGGCAAGTCAGATGCAAAAAAAGATAATAGGGAATACTGTAAAGAATTTCCTAAGAAAGAAAAGTTGTCGGTTTGTCAATCCAAAGATCTCAGCCTATATCTGTATGACGATAAATTATACATGGAATTACCCATTAAGAATATGGGGCGGGAATTTCTTGTCAGTTCTACCATATCGGCCTCGAGCAGTGTCAATCTAAGTGGCAGAAGGACAAACCGGTTGTCATGCCTGATTGTGGACAAGGTCGATACACTGATTACTTTTAGCAAACCTCGTGAAAACTATGTAATTAACGAGGAGGATACATCTCATGTGCAAGCTTTCGGCTTGTCAAGACGCAATGCCATTTACAAAACCTTTCCTATCAAAGCGTGGAGTAAAGACAGTACAAAGGTGTTGTTTGAATGTAGTGATTATTTTAAATCATCAAACAAGGATATCTTTAATTTGGAGGGTATGTCTTACGAACCGGGTCTGAGCATAGCTTCGTTTAACGCGAAAGACGGAAACGATTTCTTCGAAAGTGTACAGGCTTTTCGTAAGTGTGTATGTGTTAACAAGTCTCTTTCGGGAGAACTTGGTTTGAGTATGTTAGGCTACGCCATTAGTGACAAGCCGGAGGTACAGGTGTCATTGCAAGTCATGATTTCACAACTGCCAACGGGAAATGACATGATGAATACGAGAGAAGCCAATGGAAGCGTTGGCTCCGGTTATGTCAGCTATCATGATTATAGAGACATCACTAATGTCAAGAAGGGGTATCATGTTACAAAACGCAAGTATAGTAAAGGTGATAAAATCATTTTTTATGCCGACACCTTGATAAGTGACACTTGGTATCAGGCTGTCTTAGACGCTTCCGAAAGATGGAATGACGCGTTTGAGTCACAAGGTTTGGGTCGTCCGCTAATCGTTCAGAAATACCCGAAGATAGCTGATTTCAGCGAGAACAATCCTATGGAAAATATCATTGTGCTTGCCAATAACACGCAGCAAGACTTTCTCATAAGCAATATAACTGATCCGCGGACCGGAGAGATTGTCAGCTCAAGAATCAGTGTTCCGCGTAATTTGGCTGATGATGTGCGCCGAAATGGAATTGCTAAGATGGCCGAAGTAGATAGTCGTTACCGCACATATTTCCTGCCGGACGATTTGTTATGCGAGATTCTCAAGGCGAGAATGCTCACAGCGTTTGGACGCAGCTTAGGTTTAACACGCAACTTGGCTGGATCGGCCGCTTATAGTCCTGCGCAGTTACGGTCGCCGGAGTTTACTCGACAGCATGGAATAACCGCATCTGTGATGGACGGTATGATTTATAATTATTTAGCGATGCCCGGAGATCGGGAAAAAGGAGTTGTTCTCACATTCAACAAGCCGGGTATATGCGACGAGTTTGTTCTCAAATACCTCTATACTCCCCTTGGTGCTGATGAAGACAGCGTTTTAAAATCATGGGTAAAGCAGCATGCCGGTGATGCCAGATATAGGTATGGTAAGTCTTCCATTTATTATGCGCCGGACCCGCGAAGTCAGGCTAATGACATGGGGAACGATGTCATACAAGCGTCTCGTGCCTTGCTTCGCCATCTGAAATACACGGCAAAAAACGCTGCGACGTGGTTTAGTGCGGATACAATTCCCAGCAAGTTCTCGATTTTTTTTCCTGAGTATATGGTGCTTGATGTCGTAAACGGTATCAGAATGTTAACTCAGCATATTGGTGGAGTCTACAGCAATGAATATGTGAGCGGGACACAACTTCCGATAAATGTTCCTGTATCCAGATCTCTTCAGAAGAAAATTGTACGCGAACTGTTCAATACTTACGATGACATTTCGTGGTTAGAAGCTAATCCCAAGTTCTTTCAGATGAATGGCATCTCAAACGGTATAGACCGATGGGGCCAGACGTCAGGACTTCTGTTTACGAGTGTGATGTCCAGATTGAGCAATATGGATATCAGTGTTTCTCATTCAAAAAATCCATATACACAGCGTGACTTTATGGATGATTTGGAGGATTATGTATTTGAGAACGTAAAAGCCGGGAAGAAAATTACGAATAAGGACGTGATGAAAATGTGGCGATATACGGAAACAATTATTGGTAGGTCGCCAGTTATGGCAGCTATGGCAGCGGCCAAAAAAGGTAATCCAAGCAGTTCCCTTACAACCCAGACCGATGAGTTGAACGATATTCGTTCCATGCGGATTGAACAACTGCAGGGCGCAGCGCCAATCCTTATGCTTGCGAAAACTGATCAGGGAGTGGAACCCACACGTGAACTCGTTTATTTCAGCCGTAAGGATATCGAGCCTTTGCTATACGATAAGCTCAAATCTGCAAAGAACTTGTTACATAAGGCCATGCGGCTTACAGATACAAAAAGAAATGTTGAGAAAATAAACTTTATCTTATTATCGGTAAACAGAATCTTAAAATAGTCTTTGATATATCTTGTTTTAAAGCTGTGCGAATAATATTTTATTATCATTATTTTTACGATTAGATAGTTATTTATCAGAAAAAAGTCGTAACTTTGCAGCCCAAAGTGTGGATATGTCTAATTTAGAGCAATTTAAGATAGACCTAAAAAGTTTGAATGAAGGCGATGGAGCCTTTGAGTTCGACTTGGATAATGCTTATTTTGAGGCAATCGACGCCCCGGTGGTAAGGAGGGGTCGGTTGCATACCTCATTGAGCATCCGTTATACAAAAGGATGCTATGAATTGGGTTTCTGCACGAGAGGCACGGTGGTATTGCCCTGTGACTTGTGTCTTGACGATATGGATCAGGAAATAGACACGGAGGACCACTTGGTAGTCAAATTTGGAGAAGGCAACTCAGAAGATGATGACTTGGTGATATTGAGCGAGGACGAAGGAATACTCGATGTATCCTGGTACATCTATGAATCTATAGAACTCAGCATCCCACTCAGGCACGTGCATGCACCTGGAAAATGCAACCCTGCCATGATGAAGATTCTTAAGGAACATTCGGCCGCCCGAAGCGGTGATGGAGATGATGGCGCCCCTATGGACTCCCGATGGGAAGCACTAAGTAAGTTAAAAAACAAAGAATAATAATTAAACATTAAAGTATTATGGCACATCCTAAAAGAAGACAGTCAAAGACACGTACTCGTAATAGAAGAACTCACGATAAGGCAGTAGCACCTACGTTGGCTGTTTGTCCTAACTGTGGCGCATACTATGTATATCACACCGTATGCCCTACTTGCGGCTATTATCGCGGCAAAGTTGCTATCGTAAAGGAAACTGCTGAATAATGGGTAAGATTAACGCTGTAATCACAGGTGTTGGTGGCTACGTGCCGGATTATGTTCTCACTAACGAGGAATTGTCGCGCATGGTAGACACCAGTGATGAGTGGATCACGACACGTGTGGGTATCAAGGAGCGCCGAATCCTCAAAGAGGAAGGGCTCGGGAGTAGCTATATGGGGCGCAAAGCAGCCAAGCAACTCTTGCATAAGACCGGCGTTGATCCAGACACTATAGATGCACTTATATTGTCCACTACGACTCCCGACTATGTGTTCCCTTCCACGGCGAGCATCGTGCTTGGAAAACTTGGACTTAAGAACGCTCATGCGTTCGATATGTCGTGTGCGTGCTGCGGATTCTTATATGCTATGGATACCGCTTCGGCGTTGATCCAAAGCGGACGCTACAAGAGAATTATGGTTATCTCGGCTGAGAAGATGTCGTCTATTGTAGACTACACTGACCGTCAGACCTGCGTTCTCTTTGGCGATGGTGCCGGAGCCGTTCTCGTAGAAGCTACAGAAGACGAAGAAGTCGGATTTCAGGATTCTTTTCTTCGCACCGACGGCAAGGGACTTCCTTTCCTGCATTTGAAGGCAGGTGGCAGTGTTTGTCCACCGTCTCATTTCACAGTGGATCATCACCTGCATTATCTTTATCAGGAAGGACGCAATGTTTTCCGTCATGCGGTTACCGACATGGGTAATGATATTGAGGAAATCATGAAGCGCAACAGCCTTTCTGCCGAAGATGTAGATTGGGTTGTGCCTCACGAGGCAAACCTGAGAATCATCGAAGCCGTTGCCAAACGTGCGGATATTCCTATCGAAAAGGTGATGATCAATATCGAACGTTACGGCAACACGAGTTCTGCAACCATTCCTCTGGCTCTGTGGGACAACGAGTCCAAGTTGAAGAAAGGTGACAACGTCGTTATGACCGCTTTCGGAGCCGGCTTCGTTCATGGAGCCTCATATTACAAATGGGGATATGACGGGGCGGCAGTAGCAGACAAAAAGTAATTTAATCAACTCCTATAAAAAAGCGCATCCTTCATCACTCATGAACTATGCGTTTTTTTATTCTTTTTAATTCCCAAGTAAAAGTATGCATAAGGCAGGTTTCGTAAATATTGTGGGTAATCCGAACGTAGGCAAATCTACGCTGATGAACCAACTTGTAGGCGAGAAAATCAGCATTGCCACATTCAAGGCACAGACCACGCGTCATCGCATCATGGGTATTGTGAATACCCCTGATATGCAGATTGTCTTTTCTGATACGCCCGGAGTGCTGAAGCCCAATTACAAGATGCAGGAGATGATGCTGGCATTTTCGGAGTCTGCTCTTGCCGATGCAGATATCCTGCTGTATGTCACGGATGTTATGGACAATCCGGAGAAGAACATTGATTTTCTCAACCGGGTGAAGACGATGACAATTCCCGTGATACTGCTTATCAACAAGATAGACGAAACCAATCAGCAACAACTTGGCAATCTTGTGGAGCAATGGCATCAGTTGCTTCCCAATGCTGAGATTCTTCCTATTTCGGCCAAGAACAAGTTTGGAACAGATATGCTGATGAAACGCATTGCGGAGTTGCTGCCGGAAAGTCCCGCCTACTTTGATAAGGAACAACTGACGGACAAACCGGCCCGTTTTTTTGTATCGGAGATTATCCGTGAGAAAATTCTGCGCTATTACGACAAGGAGATACCCTATTCCGTAGAGGTGTCTGTAGAACGATTCAAGGAGGATGAGCAGCGTGTACATATCAATGCTGTGATTTACGTGGAACGCGACTCGCAGAAGGGCATTATTATAGGACATCAAGGTAAGGCCTTGAAAAAAGTGTCCACCGAGGCCCGCAAGAGCTTGGAAAAATTCTTCGGCAAGAAAATCTTCCTTGAGATCTTTGTGAAAGTAGACAAGGACTGGCGCAATTCACAGAGAGAACTGGACAGCTTCGGGTATAATCCGCAGTAGTCTTTAACTTCCCTAACTTTTTAACCCCTAATTATAATATGGCAAATTTAGTAGCTATTGTTGGACGTCCGAATGTAGGCAAGTCCACACTTTTCAACCGTTTAACCCAGACACGTCATGCCATTGTCAGTGATGTCGCAGGAACTACGCGCGACCGACAATATGGAAAATGCAGCTGGGGTACCACTGTGTTCTCGGTTGTGGATACCGGAGGATGGGTGGTGAATTCAGACGACATCTTCGAAGATGCCATCCGACAGCAGGTCAAGGCAGCCTCCGACGAGGCGGATCTCATTCTCTTTTTGGTGGATGTCGAAACCGGACTTACCGATTGGGATGAGGATGTGGCGAAGATTCTCCGCAAATCCAAATTGCCCATTATCGTTGTGGCCAATAAGGTAGATAACAGTGGCGAAGCATACGTTGCTGCCGAGTTTTATAAGTTGGGACTGGGCGAGCCGGTCAGCATCAGTGCTGCTACGGGTGGGGGCACCGGTGATCTGCTGGATTTGATAGTTGAGAAATTGCCTTCAGAAAGTCAAGACGAGATAGAAGATGAAATTCCGCGCTTTGCAGTCGTAGGGCGTCCGAATGCCGGAAAGTCGAGCCTTATCAACGCGTTTGTTGGTGAGGAGCGCAATATCGTTACCGAGATAGCCGGCACCACGCGTGACAGTATCTATACGCGTTACAACAAGTTTGGCTTCGATTTTTATTTGGTTGATACGGCGGGCATACGCCGAAAGAATAAGGTGACCGAGGATTTGGAGTTCTATAGCGTGATGCGCAGCATTCGTGCCATCGAGAACAGCGACGTCTGTATTCTTATTATCGATGCCACGAGGGGTATAGAAGCACAGGATATGAATATCTTTCAGCTCATCCAGCGCAACCACAAGAGCTTGGTTGTTGTGGTGAACAAGTGGGATTTGGTGGAGAGCAAGGATCAGAAGGTAATCAGGACGTTCGAAAACGCCATCCGTGAGCGAATGGCGCCCTTTGTGGATTTCCCCATTATTTTTGCTTCAGCCCTTACGAAGCAGCGCATTTTCAAAATTCTTGAAACCGCCAAGCAGGTTTATACCAACCGCAAGGCGCGTGTGGGCACAACGAAGCTCAACGCGGTGATGCTGCCCATCATAGAGCAAACACCACCGCCATCTATCAAGGGCAAGTATATCAAGATAAAATACTGCTCTCAGCTTCCCAACACACAGATCCCGTCTTTTGTGTTCTATGCCAACCTGCCGCAGTATGTCAAGGAGAACTATCGTCGCTTCTTGGAAAATAAGATTCGTGAGCATTGGTCTATGCATGGCTGTCCCATTAATGTGTTTGTAAGGAAAAAGTAGTTGCAATTCACAATTAGGTACGTAGCGTTCTGTTTTAGATGAAACACTATCGTGGTGTGATTTTAATGATAAGTGATAAATTATATGTTTAGGAAATGAAGAACTTGTTGCTGTTTGCATTTGGTTTTTGCACTCTGTGTTGGAGTTGTGGTCAGAGCATTGCCCCCGAAGAGGTGGCGGCTCAGACTGCCAAGACATATTACGACTTTCTGATACAGGGTAAGTTCGAGCAATTTGTGGATGGACGCTATAGAGCCGACTCCATCCCCTCCTCCTATCGCGAGCAGCTCATCGCCAATGCCAAGATGTTTATGGACGAGCAGGAGAAGGCACACAAGGGGCTGAAACAAGTTCAGGTGCAGCGCGTAGAGTCCGATACCGTACAGCATGTTGCCAATGTTTTTTTGATATTTACTTATGGCGACAGCACCAGGGAGGAAGTGCTTGTGCCGATGATAGAACACGATGGAGTATGGTACACGCGTTAGGCGAACGACTCATTCCGGACGCTATAAAGACACGTTGAAGAGAAACTAACAAAGCCAATGTCTGAGCTCAGACATTGGCTTTGTTATATGATGACATAGGGGTGGTGATTAAAATTTTGTCTCACGGTGTAGCCCTCGTTGTACAAGGTTACAATCCTCTCAATCCTTCTTTGACGTTCCAGCCGCTGATGATATGTTTGCTTATATCTTCTTCGTCGTCCAGTTCCGCCTCTTTCACTTTCTGGAACAGGTCACTGGCAAATACGAGGCCGTTTAGTCGCTTGTTGCTGGAGGTCATCACCTCGTCTTTGGTGCCTTGCCACTCCTTGCGCCCCTTATAGATGAATACGATGTTTTCGCCAATGCCCATCACGGAGTTCATGTCGTGGGTGTTGATGATGGTGGTGATGTTGAATTCTTTGGTTATGCTTGAGAGCAGATTGTCGATGACGAGCGAGGTCTTCGGGTCAAGCCCGGAGTTGGGCTCGTCGCAGAAAAGGTACTTGGGATTCATCACAACAGCTCTGGCAATGGCCACGCGCTTCTGCATACCGCCGGATATTTCGCCCGGATATTTGTGTTGTGCATCTGTAAGATTGACACGGTCGAGACATTCCTGTGCACGTTTCACCCTATCTCGATAGTTCATGTTGGAGAACATATCAAGCGGGAACTGCACATTTTCGAGTACGGACAGCGAATCGAACAATGCCGAGTTTTGGAAGATCATACCCATCTCCCGTCGCATCATCACCTGTTCCCGTTTGGTCATAGTCACGAAGTTGCGCCCGTCGTAGAGAACGTCTCCTTTGGTGGGCTTGAGCAATCCTACGATATTTTTAACGAGCACGGTTTTTCCGGACCCGCTCTGACCGATAATCAGATTAGTTTTTCCGGTCTCGAAGGTGGCATTGATGCCTTTGAGAACGGTTTTATCATCGAAAGATTTTGTTAGGTTTCTTACTTCAATCATAATCAAAGAAATTGAGTCTCACGAGTCATACCTGTTTGCCATGTACTCTTTGTCAGACAACTTCGAAAAGCTATCAGGATAACAGCTGGGTGAGGAATACATCCGAGAACAGTATCAGTACGCTGCACGACACCACCGCGTCTGTTGAGGCCTTTCCCACATCCACCGAGCCGCCTTGAACGGTGTAGCCGTGAAATGATGAAACGCTGGCGATGATAAAGGCAAAGAATAAACTCTTGATGATACTCATCCACATAAACCATTCTTTGAACGAGTGATTCATGCCGGCCGTGAGGTCGTCAGGCGACATCAGATGCCCGATGTAGGATGTGGCGTAGGCCCCCACGATACCCATGGCCGAGGAGAATATCACGAGGAACGGCATGATGGTGATAAGTCCTATAATTTTGGGCAGGATGAGATAGCTGGCCGAATTGATGCCCATAATATCGAGGGCATCGATTTGTTGGGTTACGCGCATGGTGCCCAGTTCGGACGCGATGTTTGACCCCACCTTTCCGGCAAGGATAAGACACATGATGGAGCTTGAAAACTCCAACAGCATGATTTCACGGGTGGTATAGCCTGCCACCCAACGGGGCATCCACGGGCTTTGGATGTTCACCTTCATCTGGATACAGATCACTGCTCCGATGAAGAAGCTGATGAGCAGCACGATGCCGATGGAGTCTACCCCCAATTGTGCCATCTCTTTGACATATCTTTTGAAAAACATACGCATCCTCTCCGGACGCGAGAAAGCCCGTCCGAGGAGAATGAGATAGTTGCCAAAGGCGGAGAGGTATTTGTATAGTAACTTGGTAATTAACATATCATGCTCATGATTAGTTGGTGCAAAAGTAACTAAATTCCTATTGAAAACGCTATTCTGTTTGCAGTTTTTATGTTTTATTACGCTTATATCCTCTATTTTTGCTGCTATTCAAAAAGTTAACAGACAATCTCCCCTCCATTCTTCATTTTGCTCTCTTCATTCTACATTTTATAAAATATAATTACCGTTTTCGGACAATTTTTTTCGAAGCTTCTGGAAAAGAAAATGTCATTTTTGGGTGGATAATTCCAGCTTTGAAGAGTAAAAAAGAGCAAGCCCGATGCGGTTACTATCTTATGGCACTGCGTATCGGGTTTAAAGGTGGTGCGAACGAGCCTTTCTCGCACTGTGATTAAGGCTTAACCGCAGAGCTGTTTGATATGTAATCGCAGGCGAATAAAATGTTGTTGTAAGGTTAGAATTGTTAAATGGTTGATTGTCAGCAAACTGCGAATTTCTCTAATTTTCGCGAATTTCAAACCGATTTGTTTTTATTTTCAAATACGCAAAATTTAGAGGGGTGTTTGTCAGGAAAAATGTCAATGTTTTCTGTCTTATGATTTCTACGGTATATCTGTTGTTGAGAATAGATTTGCGACGACGAGCCAATAATTATTTTAGTTGTTGCAATATGGCAGCAGGGTGCTCTCGTCAAAAAATATCTTGCTTTTCGTGTTAAATATAGTTTGCAGATAGACTCCTTATCGAAAATATTTATACCTTTGGAAGAGATTTTTTTACAATTCATAATTCATAATTCATAATTCATAATTCACAATTATTCATTTGGCAAACAATACATACTATGATGATAGATGACATTTTGAAATACAATGCCCGGTTTGTGGCAGAGAAAAGCTACGAGAAGTATGCCACGTCGGGACAGCCAACAAGAAAGTTGGTTGTGCTCAGCTGCATGGACACCCGACTGACCGAACTGTTGCCGCAGGCTATGGGCCTGAGAAACGGGGATGCGAAGTTTATCAAGGTTGCCGGCGGAACGATGCTGTCGCCCTACGACTCGGTAATCCGTTCGCTGCTGGTGGCTGTTTATGAGCTGGGTTGCGAGGAGATGATGGTGGTGCACCACTCCGATTGTGGGCTCTGCCACTTGGAAGCTCAGCACTTCATAGACCTCATGAAACTCAGGGGTGTTAGCGACGAAGCCTTGGCTGAGGCGGCCGAACATGTGGACCTTGAAAGTTATCTCAGTGGCTTTGAGGATACGGAAGAGGATGTGCGACGCACCGTCGCCGCCATTCAGCACCATCCGTTGATGCCGCAGCAGGTTGTTGTGCGAGGGTTTATGATAGACTCGTACACGGGAGAGTTGCGGGAAGTGGAATAAGACTCCGGCTGCTTCTGAACGATCATGTAGGATGGGGGAATAGCAGTGGGCTAATCCTTGTCTTTTATAGGTGTGTTCTCTTTTTTATATGTATTTTTGTACCTTTGCAAGCAAAATCATTCGTCAAGATGGAATCTGAAAAACTTTCTACCCTCCGTACAGAGGGACTTGTCAAACGTTATGGTGACCGAACGGTGGCCGACGGCGTGAGCATCAGCGTTCGTCAGGGAGAGATCGTTGGACTCCTCGGCCCTAACGGAGCTGGGAAAACAACATCGTTCTACATGACTACGGGGCTTGTTGTGCCCAATGAGGGCCATGTATATGTAGATGATAAGGAGATAACCGACTATCCTGTGTATAGGCGTGCGCGTGCGGGGCTCGGCTATTTGCCTCAGGAGGCCAGTGTGTTCAGGAAGTTGAGCGTGGAAGACAATATCATGGCCGTGCTGGAGATGACGAAGCTCACCCATGAGCAACAGTTGGCAAAGTTGGAAAGTCTGATAAACGAATTCCGTCTTAACAAGGTGCGTAAGAATAAGGGAGACCGCCTTTCGGGAGGAGAGCGCCGCCGCACGGAGATAGCGCGCTGTCTGGCCATTGATCCTAAATTTATCATGCTCGATGAGCCCTTCGCGGGGGTAGACCCTATTGCCGTGGAGGACATACAGCACATTGTGTGGCGACTGAAATATCGCAATATCGGTATTCTGATCACCGACCACAACGTGCAGGAGACGCTGTCGGTGACCGACCGTGCCTACCTGCTTTTCGAGGGTCGTATTCTGTTTCAGGGAAAGCCGGAAGAACTGGCGACCAACAAGATAGTACGCAAAAACTATTTGAGTGAAAACTTTGTATATAGAAAGTTTCAGTCGAACGAAGAAGACCGACGCTTTGCGGAGGAGATGGGAAAGGCTGATGTTGAGGAATGAGGGGGCGAGCATGCCCGTTTTCCCGATGATGTGCATAAGTCTCCAATAAGGGCGCATGGTTAAAAAAACAAATTTTTGTTTTATATATTAGGTATATTCGTTAATTATGAGTAATTTTGCGCTTCAAAATTGCATATTCCCCTTTGGATAAATTAAAATTATAAATATAAAAGAAGAGATGAAAGTTTCATTTGAAAATCCCGACAAGATCAATGCTTTGTTGACCATCACTGTCGAAGAAGATGATTACAAGAATGATGTCGAGAAGACATTGAAAGACTATCGCAAAAAGGCTAATGTGCCCGGCTTCCGTCCCGGTCAGGTTCCTATGGGAATGATTAAGCGCCAGTTTGGAATGTCTGTCAAGATGGATGCCATCAATAAGTTGGTTGGCAACGAGATACAGAAGTATATTACTGACAATAAAATCCAAATGCTCGGTGAGCCGTTGGCTTCGGAGAAGCAAGAACCCCAGGAATTGGAAAAACCTGCACCATATACCTTCATGTTTGACATTGCTGTTGCACCGGAGTTTGATGTTAAACTCACTGCTAAGGACAAGGTGGATTTCTATGAAATAGATGTCGACGACGCGTTGATAGACCGTCAGGTTGATATGTTTGCCTCTCGTATGGGAAAATATGAGACGGTGGAGGAATATCAGGAAGGTGATATGCTGAAGGGTGACTTGCGAGAGCTCGACGAGAAGGGTAATACCAAAGAAGACGGTTTGACCGTTGAGGCTGCCATCATCATGCCTAACTATATCAAGGCTGACGACCAGAAGAAACTGTTTGATGGAGCCAAGAGTGGCGATATTATCACCTTTAACCCCCGCAAGGCATATCCTGAGAGCGATACAGAGGTTTCTTCGTTGCTGAAGATTAAAAAGGAGGAGATAGCCGAGCATTCCGGAGATTTCAGTTATCAGATTACGGAAATTCAGCGTTTCCAAAACCATGCGGTGGATCAGGAATTGTTTGACCAGACCTTTGGTAAGGATGCTGTGAAGGACGAGAAAGAGTTTCGTGCCAAGATAGCAGAAGGTTTGAAGGCTCAGCTGGCCAATGACAGCAATTACAAGTTCTTGCTCGATTTGCGCAAGTATGCAGAAAACAAGGTTGGTGAACTGACCTACCCGGACGCCCTTCTGAAACGCATCATGAAGAAGAATAACCCGGACAAGGATCAGGAATTCTTCGATAAGAACTATGAGCCCAGCATCAAGGAATTGACTTGGAGCCTTATCCGCAGCAAAATGGTGGAACAGGCCGGTATCAAGATCGAAGACAAAGATGTGAAGCAGGCTGCTCGTGAGATGGCACGTGCTCAATTCGCACAATACGGTATGAACAATGTTCCGGACGAATATGTAGACAACTACGCTGACGAGCTGCTGAAAAAGCAGGAAAGCGTGCAGAACTTCGTCGATCGTGCCATTGACACGAAGCTGGTGGATGCCGTTAAGGCCATCGTAAAGTTGAACAAGAAGAATGTTTCTTTGGACGAATTCAACAAGCTGATGGAGGCGTAACCTCATCAGAATAGCAAACAGGGGGAGCCAAGACGAGTGTTCTGGCTCCCCCTTTTGGGTTATATAGGAAAGGATTGGTAGGGCGGTTAGTTTTCCATGCAAAAGATGATATGGGGTAAACAAGGGCTTCTCTGTATGCGTTGTCTGTGCGAAAAGAAGACAGGTCGCGGAGGTTGAGGCACTGTTTTTATACTGTATCTCCAATCGGACATTTCTGTATTTGCCAAACTTTCAAAATAGCCTATATTTTTAAAAAATAATCTCCCTAATCAGGAGGTTATCGACTTTTTTTAGTATCTTTGTGTTACTAATATGATAAAAAGGACGATAATCTTTTTTATTTCAATGATAAATGAAAGTTATGAATAAGGATTTTAGAAATTATGCGACAGGACATTTGGGAATGAGCGGTATGGTGCTGGACGATGTAGTGAAGGCACAAGCCCGTTATCTCAATCCATATATTCTTGAGGAACGTCAGCTTAATGTGACGCAGATGGATGTGTTTTCGCGTCTGATGATGGATCGCATCATCTTTCTCGGCACAGAGATAGACGACTATACGGCTAACACATTGCAGGCTCAGTTGCTTTATCTCGATTCAGTGGATAATGGCAAGGATATCTCTATTTATATCAACAGTCCCGGCGGAAGTGTGACAGCCGGGCTGGGAATCTATGATACCATGCAGTTCATTTCGAGCAATGTGGCCACAATCTGTACAGGTATGGCCGCTTCGATGGCTGCCGTGTTGCTTGTTTCCGGTCAGGAGGGTAAGCGTTCGGCATTGCCTCATGCCCGTGTGATGATACATCAGCCATTGGGTGGTGTGCAGGGTCAGGCTTCGGATATAGAGATTGAAGCCCGTGAGATTCTGAAGTTCAAGAAAGAACTCTATACCATTATTTCCAATCATTCGCATCAGTCGTATGACAAGGTTTGGAAAGACAGCGACCGTAACTATTGGATGAACGCGGAAGAAGCCAAGGAGTATGGCATGATTGATGCAGTGTTGGTACGAAAGAAATAAGGAAGCAGAAAATGGCGAAGAAAGTTTGCAGTTTTTGTGGAAGAAGCGAAGATGAGGTAGGGCTCCTTATTACCGGACTTAACGGCTATATTTGTGAGAGTTGTGCTGCACAAGCTTATAACATTGTGCAGCAAAGTGGAATGTTAGAGGAAGAGGTTGAAAAGTCTGCAGACGACAAGTGCTATAAGCCCGGAAAGAAGATTCCCAAACCAAAGGAAATCAAAGCCTATTTGGACGAATACATCATCGGTCAGGACGAGGCAAAACGTTATCTGGCAGTGGCGGTGTACAACCATTACAAGCGTCTGCTGCAACCGGATGATGAAGATGGCGTGCAGATAGAGAAGAGTAATATTATCATGGTTGGCTCGACGGGGACGGGAAAAACCCTGTTGGCGCGTACCATTGCTACACTGCTCGATGTTCCTTTCACCATAGTAGATGCTACCGTGTTTACAGAGGCTGGCTATGTGGGTGAGGATGTGGAGAGTATATTGAGTCGTTTGCTGCAGGTGGCCAACTATGATGTGGCAGCGGCAGAACGCGGTATTGT
The DNA here is from genome assembly GCA_001552765.1 of Bacteroidales bacterium KA00344. Lineage (GTDB taxonomy): Bacteria > Bacteroidota > Bacteroidia > Bacteroidales > Bacteroidaceae > Prevotella. The sequence continues at coordinate 3,127 of KQ959440.1, read as the reverse complement.
GTTTATCGATGAGATAGACAAGATTGCACGGAAGAGCGACAACCCCAGCATCACACGGGATGTGAGTGGAGAAGGAGTGCAGCAAGGATTGCTGAAGCTCCTTGAAGGCACGATGGTGAATGTGCCACCTAAGGGCGGGCGGAAGCATCCGGATCAAGACTACATTCATGTCAATACCAAGAACATCCTTTTTATATGTGGTGGAGCCTTTGATGGTATAGAACGCAAGATAGCTCAGAGACTCAACACTCATGTGGTGGGCTATAGTTCGGTGCAGAACACGCGGAACATAGACAAGGGTGACTTGATGAAGTATATACTGCCTCAGGATTTGAAGTCGTTTGGCCTGATACCTGAACTTATCGGACGTTTGCCGGTGCTGACCTACCTGAATCCGCTCGACCGAAAGGCATTGCGTCGCATCTTGGTGGAGCCTAAAAACTCCATTGTCAAGCAGTTTGTGAAACTGTTTGCCATGGATCATATCACGCTCACTTTTACTGAAGAGGCCTTAGACTTTATGGTAGATAAGGCTGTGGAATACAAACTTGGCGCACGAGGACTGCGTTCCATAGTGGAATCTGTGATTATGGATGCAATGTATGATGTGCCTTCGCGTCGTATCAAGAAGTTTGAGGTGACGCTTGATTATGCCAAGACACAACTTGACAAAGCACATATTCAGAAGCTCGAATCTGCATAACACTATATTGAAGCCATGGAAGAAACTGTGGCTTAAGGAGGTCTGATTCTATGATGAAGGAAGAAAATCTAACACTACGCTTGAAACAGTATTTCGGCTTTGACTCGTTCAAAGGCGATCAGGAGGCAATTGTCCGGAATTTGATGAATGGAAACGATGCTTTCGTGCTGATGCCTACGGGTGGAGGCAAAAGCTTGTGTTACCAGTTGCCGTCGCTTCTCATGGAGGGAACTGCTATTGTCATTTCTCCCCTGATTGCATTGATGAAGAATCAGGTGGATGTGGTCAACGGACTGACTGAGGAAAGTGGGGTGGCTCATTTCTTGAATTCATCGCTCAACAAGCAGGCGATTACACAGGTAGTGGAAGATGTGCATTCCGGTAAGACGAAGTTGCTGTATGTAGCTCCGGAGTCACTCAACAAATCGGACAATCTTGATTTCTTCCAATCTTTTAAAATATCGTTTTATGCTATTGACGAGGCGCATTGTATTTCGGAATGGGGGCATGATTTCCGTCCGGAATACAGGAATATACGACCCACAATAGACACGATAGCGTCCTCTCGCAAGGAAAAGCGTGCGCCCATTATAGCTTTGACGGCGACGGCGACCGATAAAGTGCGTTCGGATATTAAGAAAAGTCTGGGCATTGTGGATGCGCGCGATTTCAAAAGCTCATTCAACCGCCCCAACTTGTATTATGAAGTGCGACCGAAGGTGAGTGAGGAGGATGCCGATAGTCAGATTATTCGATTTTTGAAAAGGCACGAGGATAAGAGCGGCATAATTTATTGTCTCTCGCGTAAGAAGGTGGAAGAACTTTCCCAAAAACTTCAGATCAACGGTTTCAAGGCTGCACCTTATCATGCAGGCCTTGACACTGAAGTGCGCACCCAGACTCAGGATGATTTTTTGCGTGAGGATATCGACATCATCGTGGCTACCATTGCTTTTGGTATGGGGATAGACAAGCCCGATGTGAGGTTTGTCATCCATTATGATATTCCCAAGAGTCTTGAAGGTTATTATCAAGAGACCGGGCGCGCGGGGCGTGACGGTGGCGAAGGGCGGTGTATAGCCTTTTATTCCCCAAAGGATTTGAAGAAACTTGAGAAGTTTACGGATAACAAGGGGGAAGCCGAAAAGGAGATAGGACGCCAGCTACTGGAGGAGACTAAGGCTTATGCGGAGACTTCGGTATGTCGTAGAAAATTTCTGCTTCACTACTTTGGAGAAGAATATCTTCAGAAGAATTGCGGAAGTTGTGACAACTGCAAGCACCAACACAAGCACAAAGATGCCGAGGAGGCACTCTCGGTGGTACTTAAGGCCATCAAGGCAGTGAAGGAAGACTTTGATCAACCCTATATCATTGATTTCGTGAGAGGTCGTGCTACTGACAACATCGTGCGTCATGGGCATGACGAATTGTCGGAGTTTGGTAACGGGAAGGAGATAAACGAACAGTGTCCTACAATATGGAATCCTGTTATCCGGCAGGCGATGCTATCGCATTACATTTATAAGGATGTGGAAAACTACGGTTTCTTGAAACTCACCCCCAAAGGCAGAAACTTCATCAAGACCCCCCAGCCGTTCTCGGTGGTGCTCGATAAGCAATTTGATGAATTGGAAGATTGTGTCGGAGGAAGTGCCGGTGCTTTGGATGACAGGCTATACAAGTTGTTGAAAGCCCTCCGCAAGGATGTGGCTCGTAAACACAATCTGCCCCCATACGTTATTTTCCAGGATATTTCCATCACACTTATGGCAACCAACTATCCTGTCAGTATGGACGAACTGTTGCAGATACAGGGCATAGGACTGGGGAAGGCCAAGAAGTTCGGTGCCGAATTCATTGCTCTTATCAAGCGGTATTGCGAGGAAAACGACATCGAACGCACAGATATGACACGCGTCATCAGTTTGCCAAACAAATCGCAGAAGAAACTCAAGATTATTGAACTTCTTGACAAACGACTTCCTTTAGACGAAATAGCAAATTCACAAGGCTGCACTTTCGGAGAACTGTTGGATGAGATAGAATCGATAGTGAACAGCGGCATGAAGGTGGATGTCAGTTATTATATAGATAATGATGAAATTATCGACCCTGACGAGGTCGCCGATATTTATGAGTATTTCCGCAACAGCGAGAGTGCCGATATAGACGAAGCTATCGACGAGGTTGATATTTATGATGACGAAGACGGGCTCACGGCTGAAGAAAAGGCTCAATTGGTCTTCATCAAGTTCATGTCGGAGGAAGGAAACTAAGAGTCAGGCATGTCGAGTCAGTGAAGACTCTCTCAAGAACTTGTTGGGCGGAACACAAAAGATGTTCCGCCTTATTTTAACGTGAATTCGTCGAACTCACGTTTAATTTATATTCTACGTTCTTCACTCCTCATTCTTCGCTCTA
>KQ959439.1:48785-65744 GCA_001552765.1 Bacteroidales bacterium KA00344 | reverse complement strand
TTGTGTAAACTTTTGAGGGCTGTTACATTCCCTCTTCGTTCTTCTCTCTACACTCCTTTATATGTCAATTTAGATTACCATTTTTCGACAATTATTTTCGGACGATCTAGAGCAAAAAAGGCTATGTTTTTACGCTTTCTCTTTCTTTTTGCAACGTGAAAATCACATCTTTTATGGGCTTCGTACTCCGCCATATCATGGCGGAACCCTAATAGCGATGCGTTTACGCCTTAACCACACTGCGTCTGAAGCCCAATCGTCCTGCGTTTAAAGCCTTCTCGCATTGCCGTTCGATACTTAACCGCGTGCCATCAAACAAAGGCCAGAGAGCCAAATTTTAGAAATGCCCTGATTATCAACAAACTAAGAACTAACCGTTTTTTCGCGAAATTCGGACGTAAGCAAAATAAATTTCAGAATACGCGATTTTTACGAGGGTGTTTGTAAATAAAAATCCCATGCGCCACCCACTTGTTTTAATTAGATTTCCGAATCAGAAATAACAAATTTGCCTATTTGCTCGTTTCGCCTTTCTTTTTAGCAAAGTATTCGCTTACTATTTTTGCCTTCGATGGTCCGATAATGGTCGCAAGTTTGTCGTATGATGCTACCTTTATGTTACTTATTGATTTAAAGGCTTTTAACAGTGTTTCCTGAGTCTTCGGACCTATCCCACTGATATCGTCTAACTCAGAATGTAGAGCTTGCTTGGACCGCTTGTCTCGATGGAAACTGATGGCATATCTGTGCACTTCGTCTTGAATCTGTGTCAAAACGTGAAAAAGCTCTGTATCTTGCTTAAGACCAATAACTTGCGGAGGAAATCCGTAGAGCAGTTCGTTGGTACGATGTCGGTCGTTTTTGGCCAGTCCGGCAATGGGAATTTCTAACTTGAGTTCGTCTTCCACAACTTCTCTCACCACCTCCATCTGTCCTTTGCCACCATCGGTTATAATCAGGTCGGGTAGGGGCGATTTCTCCTTAATCATGCGACTGTATCTTCTTCTTACGACCTCTTGCATAGAGGCATAGTCGTCCGGGCCAACTACGGTTTTGATGTTGTATTTCCGATAGTCTTTCCTTGAGGGTTTCATGCCCTTATACACCACGCATCCTGCTACAGCGTTGGTCCCAGATATGTTAGAATTATCAAAACATTCTATCTGATAGGGCAGTTTGGAAAGCCCAAGTGCAAGCTGCAGTTCTTTCATCAAGCGGGTTTGTTTTTGCTCCGGATTCAGTTTTTCTGCTTGCTTCAGACGGTCAAATTTATATTGTTTCCCATTCATTTCGGAGAGTTCCAACAGGTGTTTTTTATCACCTCTTTGCGGAACGAAGAACTCGGCATCCTTGATATTCCATTCCATTTCAAAGGGCACGATGATTTCCTTTGCCTTGCTCTTGAAACGTTCACGTATTTCGGGTATCGCCTGTATGAGTAAATCTTCGTGGGTTTCATCCAGTTTCCGTTTGTACTCAAACGTGAAACTTTGGTTTATCGTACCGTTTTTAACGTGAATGTAGTTGATAAACACGTTTTTCTTAAGCCCGTCGTCCGTAATGGTAAACACATCAACGTCTTGTATGGTATAGCTAACGATCTCGCTTTTGGCCACAAATTCTTTGAGCAGAATATATCTTTGTTTCAGGCTTTCAGCCTCTTCAAACTTCAGTTCTTGGGCTTTTTCCATCATTCTTTTATAGAGCCAATCGCTCAACTGACGTGTGTTGCCTTTCAAAATTTCCTTTGCCTGCCGTATGTTTTCTTGATAGTCTTCATAGCTTTGTTTGCCAATGCAGCATGCTTCGCAGTTGTGTATGTGATATTCCAGACATGGCTTGTACTTCTTTAGGCGAATACCCTCCGGGGTGATGGGCTGGCGACATGTTCTGGGCTTATACACCTTCTTGATAATTTCCAACACGTTATACATGGCAGAAATGTTTGGATAGGGTCCAAAATAAGTGCCGTGTTTCTTATTGATAGTTCTCGTTTTGAAGATACGGGGGAAATGTTCGTTGGTGACACAAATGCTTGGATAGGTCTTGCCATCTTTCAAGAGAACATTGTAGCGTGGATTATATTTCTTGATGAGCGAATTTTCAAGCAACAGTGCATCCTCCTCGGTATTGACAATAGTATAAGATATGTCGAATATCTTGCTTACAAGCACTTTTGTTTTGAACCTGTCCACTTCCTTGTGAAAGTAGGTAGAAACTCTGCTTTTAAGGTTTTTAGCCTTGCCCACATATATAATGGTGTGCTCTTTGTCATAGAATTGATAACTGCCGGGAAGGTCCGGCATGTTCAAGACTATGTTTTTCAGATATGCTAAACGTTTTTCGTTTTCTTCTCTTTTCATTTTTTGAGTTCCCTTTTATATACTGGTGTCTCAGCGGTTATTGTTTCACGTGAAACGGAGGTGTGCCTTTGCAATTAACGATGTATGAAGCTTACATATAAGGGGTGATATGCTATACGTCCTCGATCGTTTATGAATGGTCTACAAATTTAACAAAAAGGTTTTTGCTTCACAAAGTTTAAGTCGTTATTATTTTATAAAATCAACTTATGTTTTGCAGAGAGAGAAAGTAATATTGTTTAGGAGTGCTGCCAGCTGTTTTATAAATTTATTGAGAAGATAAGGAATTGGGGGAGAGGGAATATTTGAAAATGGTGGTTGTTATTTTGGAAAATCATCGAAAGGTTTACGAATAGAGGACGGATTGATTGGTGAGTGGAGAGCTATGCAATTCATGAGTGTGGAAAAAGGTTTACGCATGATGTTTGTCTGTTGTAATGATATTTTGACCATAGTTGAAGTGAGGGTGACTATCTGGAAATCATAAACAGTGTTGTTAATACGTTTGTTCTTAGATTCGTTTAAGCGATATGGTTATGTTGGATATAAAACAAGCCCTGAAAGATTAGTTTCTTTCAGGGCTTGGATCATTATGGTATGAAGCTATCTTTCGATGTTGCTTGTCTTAGAACTGAAGCAGGCTTGTGATTTCTATATCATCATCAAATATGTTGCGTGCATTCGGAAACTCGCTCTGTAGCTCAATGATGAAATTACAGTAAATCTTCTTGGGATGGAACTTTTTAACGAGATCGCAGGCTGCCTTCATCGTTCCTCCTGTTGCTAAAAGGTCGTCGTGGAGTAGGATAACGTCGTTTTCATCGATAGCATCCTTGTGAATTTCAATGGTATCTATACCATATTCTTTAGCATAGCTTTCTTGAACGGTCTCGCAAGGTAGCTTTCCCGGTTTACGACAAAGTACGATTCCTGCGTTCAAATGGTAAGCAACTGAAGAACTCATCACAAAACCGCGACTCTCGATACCCACAATTTTGGTGATGCCCTTGTCTTTGTAGAGCTCCACCAATTCGTCGCTCATAATCCTAAGACATTCCGGACTTTTAAACAGTGTGCTGACATCCCTGAAATTTACGCCTTTTATCGGCCAGTCAGGAATGCTTCTCAGATTGTCTAATAAAATCTTGTTGTTCATTTTTTTAGTATGTTTTATTATCAATTTCCTTATTTATCAGTGCTTTATATAAGGCTTTGTTTCACGTGAAACTTGTGTGCAGGTAGTGAAACGAGAGTCTGATATGTTTAAAATTATTTGGTAGGGGAGAGATGCCGTTGCTTTATTTTTCTCAGCGTTCTGTAGCATCTGCTTTTTGAATGACCGACTTTTTGCTCATCGACCCATCATGACCAATATTACGTTGATGTCGCTTGGCGACACACCGGGTATTCTGCTGGCTTGTCCAAGAGTCTCCGGGTCGATGCGTTCAAGTTTCTGACGCCCTTCCGTACTAATTTCTTTTAATTCATTATACTTGAATTTGCCTTTGATTTTGATATTCTCCAATCGGTGCATTTTATCTGCAAAGAGCTTTTCCCGTTCGATATATCCCTTGTATTTGATGCGTATTTCGGCACCCTCGACAATCTCCTCGCATCTGTTTTCAGGCGATTCCATTACCTCTTTGAGAGAGGGAAGAGACTCTGAAAGTAGTTTCATGCTGAGTTGAGGACGCACGATAAGATCGGATATTTTACATCCCATGCGGAGTGGGGCGGTGCCAAAGGTTTCGAGAGCACCATTGATCTCTTTGGGCTTTACGGAGGTCTCATTGCAATATTTAATCATGTGGTTAATGGCTTCCTTCTTGGATAACCACCAGTCCAAGCGTTTTCGGGTAGCTGTTCCCAACTTGTAAGCCTTCTCTGTGAGGCGTGCGTCGGCATCGTCTTGACGCAGGAGAATGCGATATTCGGCCCGAGAGGTGAACATTCTGTAGGGTTCGTCTACTCCCTTTGTCGTTAAATCGTCTATGAGAACACCTATATAACTTTCGTCTCTCCTCATGACGAAGGGATTACTTCCTGTGCAATAGAGGGCGGCGTTGATGCCTGCAACAAGTCCTTGTCCTCCGGCTTCTTCGTATCCTGTGGTGCCGTTCACCTGTCCGGCCATGAACAAACCCTTGATGATTTTGGATTCGAGAGAGTGCTTGAGCTGCGTGGGGTCAAAGTAATCGTATTCGATGGCATAACCCGGACGGTAAATCTTGGCGTCTCTCAAAGCCGGGATCTGATGAAGAGCCTTGAGTTGTGTCTCCAGCGGCATGGATGAAGAAAAACCGTTAAGATACATTTCGTTGGTGTCTTCGCCTTCGGGCTCTATAAATAAAGGATGCGAATCTCGATCCGGGAAGGTAACAAGTTTAGTCTCAATCGATGGGCAATAGCGTGGCCCGGTAGACTGAATTTGCCCATTGTAGAGTGGGGAGTTGGCAATGTCCGCACGCAATATTTCGTGTGCCGCGCTGTTGGTGTTGCACGTCCAGCATGGTAGCTGCTTGAGTGTAGGCTGCGACCAAAGATAGCTAAACTTGTGAAAATCGTTTTCTCCGGGCTGTTGTTCAGTATCTTCAAAGTGGATACTGCGCTTGTCTATCCGCAAGGGCGTACCTGTTTTCATGCGTGCAGAGCGGATGCCCCAGCGCGTTATGGATTCAGTAAAGTGTGGAACGGCAGGCTCGGCACAGCGTCCTCCGGGGTATTGCTTGCGGCCAACGTGCATCAATCCGTTCAGAAATGTTCCGGCGGTGACGATGATAGCTTTGGCGTATAGTTCTACTCCCCAGATGGTTTTCACCCCTATGACCTCACCATCTTTCACTAAGAGTTCGTCGGCCTGGTCTTGCCAGATGTATAGATTGGGTGTTCTGTCGAGTACGCGCCGCCATTCCACGATGTATTTTTCGCGGTCGCATTGGGCACGGGGAGACCATACTGCCGGTCCCTTGCCTTTGTTGAGCATTCGAAATTGGATAGCCGTGGCGTCTGTTACTTTGCCCATAAATCCTCCCAGGGCATCTATTTCGCGCACGATTTGACCTTTGGCTATTCCTCCGACAGCAGGGTTGCAGCTCATCTGTGCAATCTTGTTCATGTCCATGGTCACCAAACACGTCATGGCTCCCATATTGGCTGCCGCTGTGGCAGCCTCACATCCTGCGTGACCTCCTCCGATGACAATCACGTCATAACTGAAATCTTTCACTAACTTTTCTTTTTCTGCAAAAGTACATAATTATATCTATTTTTAGTGTTTTTTACTTTGATTTATCACTAAAATATAGTATTTTTGCAGTCTGTTGACGGGTGACACATACCTACAATAAAGTATTGGATATGCGATACCGTTTCAAGGCTAGGCAATTTATAAACAACTATTTAGATAATATCTAACAGTTAAATAATTAAAAATCAATCATTTATGTGGTTATTCAATTCTCCAATTGGTAGAAAAGTTGTGATGTCATTAACGGGCATCAGCCTTATTCTATTCCTGACTTTCCACTGTTGCATGAATGTTGTTGCTTTCTTCTCCGGAGAATGTTACAATGTGATCTGCGAATTCTTGGGAAGCAACTGGTATGCTGTTGCCGGAACATTGGCGCTTGCGGCTTTGGCGGTAATTCATATCGTCTACGCATTCATTCTGACTGCGCAGAATCGTCGTGCTCGCGGTAATGAGCGCTACGAAGTAACAGCAAGTTATAAAACTGTGAGTTGGGCTTCCCAAAACATGCTTGTCTTGGGTTTGATCATTCTCATAGGTCTTGTACTTCACCTTTATAACTTCTGGGGAAACATGATGTTTGCCGAGTTGGCAAATATTCAGGTGGCTCATGATCCTGCCGACGGTTTCGCATGGATTCTGGAAACCTTCTCAAATCCTGTTTATTCAGTACTTTATCTGGTTTGGATTGTTGCCCTATGGTACCACCTTTCTCATGGTTTTTGGAGTGCTTTCCAAACATTGGGTATCAATGGTAAGATATGGTTAAAGCGTTGGCAAATCATCGGCTGTGTCTATGTGACAATCCTTATGGCCGTGTTTGCTATCCTTGTGCTGGCTTTCTGGCTCGGTTTCGCACCAAGCATGTGCTGTGCATAATTTCTCATCAACATTCGTAAATCATAATTAAAGAGATTATGGCTAAACAATTAGATTCAAGAATTCCAGAAGGCCCAGTGGCCGAGAAATGGACAAACTATAAGGCTCACCAACGCTTGGTGAACCCAAAGAACAAGTTGAAGCTTGATGTTATCGTAGTAGGAACGGGCCTTGCCGGTGCAAGTGCTGCCGCTTCTTTGGGCGAGATGGGCTTCAACGTACTCAATTTCTGTATCCAGGACTCTCCCCGCCGCGCACACTCCATTGCCGCACAGGGAGGTATCAATGCAGCCAAGAATTATCAAAACGACGGCGACTCTATCTATCGCTTGTTTTATGATACGGTAAAGGGTGGTGACTATCGTGCCCGTGAGGCAAACGTTTATCGCTTGGCAGAAGTGTCAAACAATATTATCGACCAGTGCGTGGCACAGGGTGTGCCTTTCGCTCGTGAGTATGGCGGCATGCTGGCCAACCGTTCTTTCGGTGGGGCACAGGTGAGCCGTACTTTCTATGCCAAGGGACAGACCGGCCAGCAGCTACTCCTCGGCGCTTATTCTTCACTGATGTGCCAGGTAAACACAGGCAAGGTGAAGCTCTATACACGCTATGAAATGGAAGACGTGGTTATCGTGGACGGTCGTGCTCGTGGTATCATCGCCAAGAATTTGGTGACAGGTAAGCTTGAGAGATTTACTGCAAACGCAGTCGTTCTCGGTACCGGCGGTTACGGCAACGCTTATTTCCTTTCTACCAATGCTATGGGATGCAACTGCACGGCAGCCATTCAGGCTTATCGCAAGGGTGCCTATTTCGCCAATCCCTGCTACGTACAGATTCACCCCACCTGCATTCCCGTTCACGGAGACAAGCAGTCCAAGCTCACCTTGATGTCTGAGTCTCTGCGCAACGACGGTCGTATATGGGTACCCAAGAAACTCGAAGACGCCAAGAAGTTGCAGGAGGGAACACTCCAAGGATGGGAGATTCCTGAGGAAGACCGCGATTATTACTTGGAGCGCCGCTATCCGGCATTCGGTAACCTCGTTCCCCGCGACGTGGCATCACGTGCTGCCAAAGAGCGCTGCGACAAGGGATATGGCGTTAACAACACCGGTTTGGCCGTATTCCTCGACTTCTCCGAGTCTATCAATCGTCTCGGACTCGATGAGATTATGCAGCGATACGGCAACCTCTTCGAAATGTATGAGGAAATCACCGACGTGTTCCCGGGCGACGTTGCCAACGAAATCAATGGCGTGAAGTATTACAAGCCCATGATGATCTTCCCTGCCATTCACTACACGATGGGAGGTCTCTGGGTAGATTACGAACTTCAGACCACTATCAAGGGCCTCTTTGCTATCGGCGAGTGCAACTTCTCCGATCACGGAGCCAACCGACTCGGCGCTTCTGCTTTGATGCAGGGCTTGGCCGACGGTTATTTTGTTCTGCCCTACACCATACAGAACTATTTGGCCGATCAGGCTGTTTGGGCGAAAGTTCCAACCGATGCCCCGGAATTCGACGAGGCAGAAAAGAGTGTCAATGCAGAGATAGACCGCCTCATGGGCATTCAGGGCAAACGCTCTGTAGACTCCATCCACAAGGAGTTGGGTCATATTATGTGGGAACACGTGGGCATGGGCCGCACCAAGGAAGGATTGGAAGAAGGCTTGAAGATGATTGCCGACTTGCGCAAGGAGTTCAACACCAACCTCTTTATCCCCGGTAAAAAAGAAGGTCTCAACGTCGAAATCGACAAGGCCATCCATCTGCGCGACTTCTTGCTGATGGGTGAAGTCGTAGCTTACGATGCCCTCTCCCGCAATGAGAGCTGTGGCGGACACTTCCGTGAGGAACATGCCACACCTGAGGGAGAAGCTGCTCGCGACGACGAAAACTACTTCTATGTAGGATGTTGGGAATATCAAGGCTCAGACGAGAAGGTTCCGGAACTTATCAAGGAGCCTTTGGAGTATGAGGCAATCAAGGTTCAAACACGTAATTATAAGAATTAACAACTATGGCAAACAATATTAGTTTCACATTAAAATTTTGGCGTCAGGATGGTCCTAAGGCACAGGGCCACTTTGATACGCACGAGATGAAGGATATACCTGTGGGTACTTCATTTCTCGAAATGCTTGATATTCTCAACGAAGAACTGATCGAAGCCGGCAAAGAGCCTTTTGTTTTCGATCACGACTGTCGTGAGGGCATCTGCGGTATGTGTTCACTTTATGTCAATGGTGTTCCTCATGGCAAGACTGAGCGCGGCGCAACCACGTGTCAGTTGTATATGCGTCGCTTCAACGATGGCGACGTGATCACTGTCGAGCCATGGCGTTCGGCCGCGTTCCCCATCATCAAAGACTGCATGGTAGACCGTTTAGCCTTCGACAAGATTATCGCTGCCGGCGGCTACAACACTATTCGCACGGGACAGGCTCAGGATGCCAACGCCATCCTTATTCCTAAAGAAGATGCCGACGAGGCTATGGATAGCGCTTCTTGTATTGGTTGTGGTGCTTGTGTTGCGGCTTGCAAGAATGGATCGGCCATGTTGTTCCTTTCGGCTAAGGTGAGCCAGTTGGCATTGCTGCCACAAGGTCGTCCGGAGGCCGCTAAGCGTGCCAAGAACATGATTGCCAAGATGGAGGAACTCGGATTTGGTAACTGCACCAACACCCGCGCTTGTGAAGCCGTGTGTCCCAAGAACGAGTCGATCTCCAACATTGCACGTCTCAACCGCGAGTATATCGCTGCGAAACTGTCAGATTAAGCAAGTTCTTCCCCTCGTGGAAGACTTCTTTATAACTTTAAAGCCTGTGAACAAAATGCTGTTCACAGGCTTTTCTTTTGCGATAAAACTTCTTTGTTTGTGTGCTGTTTGTGTGCTATGCTGCAGATACTTAACAATACAGGTTGTTCCATTCTGTTGTTGAACTCAGGAGCGGTACACACAACAAGCTATCAACAGAACATGGTTGGTCATCATTTTTCTTGTTGCAGAAAATACGATTTTCCTTTACAAACATCTTCAAATGCTTCGATTATTTGGAAATAACATTTGTCCCCGTCTGAAATTCGCGAAAATTTAGCTGTTTCATAGTCTGCTGATTGTCAGATATTTATATAAATACAGCTCCGTGTGCCCTATTTCATCATTTGCGGTTGAGTATCGAATGGCGGTGCGATAAGGCTTTAGTCGCGGTATGATTACGCCTCATCCACAGTGCGTCTAAGGCCTAACCGCATCGCGATTAGGGTTTCGCCATAATCTGGCGCAGCACAAAACCTAATAAATGCCCTGTTTTTTCATCCTGCGAAAAAGAAATAAGGGCAAAAACATAGCCCTTTTCGCTCCAGATCGTCCGGAAATAATCGCCGAAAAACAGTAATCATTTTTTTACATTTCAGGGAGTGTCACAAAGTGGAAGTAAGGAAGAAACGCCTGTTCAAATGAGCCATAATTGGCTTTCCTAACTTCGGATAACGGCTTCAACCTTTAAGAGATTAGGAGTTCTATAGAGATGTAAGGCGATGACAAATAACAGGTTAAATGATGAATAAAAGCCAAAAAGAAAGTATGGAGGGGAGTTGCAGATGCAATGTGACTGGTGATAAAATCGTGTCAATTTATGTTAAATACTACTTTATGTCTATCATTTTCCTTACTTTTGCGCTCATCATTGAGGAAGATTGGCAGAGTGACCGAATGCGCTGGACTCGAAATCCGGTATACCCTTTACAGGGTATCGGGGGTTTGAATCCCTCATCTTCCGCTTTTCAAACATGATTTACGAAATTTCGTAAATCATGTTTTTGCTTGTTACCCCTTTCTTTTTCGGTGATGATATTGATAGTGTGGACTGGTTGGATTGGTCGTGCTGGTCAGACAATTCAGAAAGGGCGGGTTGCTTGTGCGCACGAGTCATGCACTCCTACAAATACTGCGCACCGCTTGTTTTCGCTATATTTTTCAGGGCGACAGCCAGTCATTTCATTTTTTTTCGTACATTTGCGCATGCAATCCAATAGAATTTGTCCATGCAATACATCAATATCCCTCCTTCAGAAACTCCTCGAACGGTACCTTTTTATTTTGCCGTAGAAGAACATGTGGCACGTCATTATACTGACGACGAATATTTTATGGTTTGGCGTGTGAAGCCCACCGTGATGTTGGGCCGCAACCAACTCATCGAAAACGAGGTGAACGTGGACTATTGCCGGCAGAACAACATTTATATTTCCCGTCGCAAAAGTGGTGGAGGATGTATCTACTCTGATGAGGGATGTCTCCAGTTTTCCTATATATCTTCTACAGAAAATGTCGATGAGGCGTTTGCTCGCTACAGGCAACGCGTGATAGCTTTGCTCCGAAGTCTCGGCATCGATGCCCAACTTTCGGGTCGAAACGATGTGCTTGTGGAAGGGCGGAAGGTGGCCGGGAGCGCGTTCTACAGTCTCGGAAGACGCAGCGTGCTCCACAATTCGCTGCTTTTTGACACCCGCCTCGATCATCTGTCGCAAGCGCTCACACCCGCTCACGAGAAATTGCAGAGTAAGGGAGTGGCTTCGGTGGCGCAGCGTGTCGGCAACATCGCCGCATATACCTCTTTAGATATTGAGGCGATGATGGCTTATGCGCGCCGCTATATGTGTGGCGAGCAGCAACTCGACCTGACGCAGACGGATATGGAAGCCATTGCCTCGACAGAGCGGGAACTGAGTTCAGACGGCTTTGTGTACGGACGCAATCCGAAGTACACGGAGGTGCGCAAGCATCGGTTTGAAGGAGTGGGGATACTCGAAGCTCGGTTGGAACTGCGAAACGGTGTGATTCTCGACCTCAATTTAGTGGGCGACTATTTCCTCTTGGGCGATATAGACCACGACCTGATAGCTCCCCTTCGCGGCGTCAGGTTTACGCGTGAAGCGGTGGAGGAGGCTTTGCAAGACGTCGATTTGCCGACCATTGTGCGCGGATTGAAGCGCTCACAGTTCCTGCGCCTGCTCTTTGGGCGGCGCCCCCACGTGATGAAGCCCGACTGGCTCAAAATCGACCTCACTTCGAAGCGGTCTACCGGCGAGACTGCCGGCATTTTGTCCAAACACCATCTGAACACCATTTGCGTCAGTGGGCTGTGCCCCAACCGCTCCGAATGTTGGATGGCGCACACGGCCACGCTGATGATAGGCGGCAATATCTGCACGCGCCGATGCCGCTTCTGTAACACCCCGACGGGGCGTCCCCATCGTCTCGACGCCGACGAGCCACGCCGTGTGGCCGAAACCGTCAAGGCGCTTAAGCTCCGATATGCCGTCATTACTTCGGTCGATCGCGACGATTTGCCTGATTATGGAGCGGCTCATTGGGTGGAAACGGTTGAGCAGGTGCGGGCGTTGAATCCGGAAACTAAGATAGAACTGCTCATTCCCGATTTCAGAGGTGACAGCGCGCTGATAGACAAGGTGATGGCAACGCAGCCTTATGTGGCCGGTCACAATATGGAAACAGTGCGCCGACTCACGCCGTCGGTGCGTAGTGTGGCCGATTATGATTGCAGTTTAGGTGTGCTTCGCGAAATCGTACGGTGTGGCATTTCGGCCAAAACCGGCTTCATGTTGGGTTTGGGCGAGACCCGACAGGAGGTGTTGCAGCTGATGGACGATATTCTTGCCACCGGATGCCGTCGTCTCACCATTGGACAATATCTGCAGCCTACGGCCCACCATCTGCCGGTGGAAGCCTACATCACTCCACAGGAGTTTGCCGAATACAAGAAAGTGGCGATGGAAAAGGGATTCAAACACGTGGAGAGCGGTCCGCTCGTGCGCTCGTCATACCATGCGGAGCGAGGGACAGAATAGAAAAGGAAAGGTGCTTGCATGTGTTTGTGAGATGATAAATAACAGCTGATGTGGAGTGAGAGGCAGATGCCTGAAGTACTGAATTTCATTCTGATATTGTTCTCAACTCCTCATCAACTTCTCTCTTATCTTATTTTACAAGTAACTCCGAATGTGCCGAAAATGGGGTAAAGGGTCTGTTCGATGGCCTTGAAACTGCTTTTATGTACACCGCTAAGTCCCCAGCATATACCGGCATAAATGCCGAATTTATGGTTGATGTTCCAGTCGGCACCGACATCGAGTCCCCATTGCAGAGTTCGCATGTGCTCGGAGAAGTCGTAGTTGCCTCTTGTACTTTCCTCACCACCGAGTATCACTTTGTCTCCGGTGGGGTCGCCTATGCGCAGATAGCCGTTGTGGGCATAACCTTTAAAGGATTTGCTGGTGAGGACAGAGACGTATGGTCCGAATCGAATATCGAATTTCGTTGAGGGAGACCATACCGCCTGCAGAGGGATAGTGAACATCCATTCGCTCACTTTGGTGTTTACGTTTCCGGTGAAACGGCCTGCCAAAGTCTCCCTGTCACGCACGATTTCCTCGTAATAGTTCTTCACTTCGGCATCTTCGTGCATGCCCTTGTCCTCAAACTTCAACCCCAACAACAGTCCCCATTTCTCCTTGATAGGTTTTTGTGCATCTATGCCGATGCTGGCGTTGGGCTGCAAATGGTATGCGTTGAGTTTGCGGATACTGGCAGGGAGACCTATGGGGGCTATACCTCCGAGGTTGTATCCCAACCTTGCCTTGATCACAAGGTTATCGATGAAGTCGCCGGCCATGATATGGATGCTGCTGAAGCAAAGGGCGATAGCTAATAATATTCTGATGGGTAACATATCTATTTCTATTCTTCTTTTTCACAAATGATGCGCAGTTTGTCAATGCATAGCGTTGAACCAATGGCGCCTTCGAACTTGTCGCCCTCTTTGCTCGATGATAAAACGATGGCGAGATTGTAGCCCAGATTCTCCAAAAGAGCGTAATCTATGGTAGAGCTATAATCGAACGTAAGCTCGAATGCTGTCCATGTGTCGACCGGTATCACTTTGCCCATGTCGGCGATGGCAACGATCTGACTGTTCGTCTTCACATCGTCACCATGTAGAGTCAGGGGATTTCCCTGATCATCATGATTTCGGTAGAACACCGCGTAGATGCTGGCCTCGTCGATTTGATTGGGAATGGTTTTTCCATTTTTGTCCTTATAGGTTGGACCGGGTGTGTATTTGTAATATCCTGTCATGGTGATGGGGGCGCGATCGAAGGGCACTCCGAAGCTCGTGGCTTGTAGGGGATTGGTCGATGCAATGGAAACGTTGAATGTTCCGAGAAAGAAGTTGCCGGCGGCAATAGGCTTCTTCACAAAAGCACCGAGGAAGCCGGTGCTGCGTGTGGTGAGCTGAACAGCATGACCATCGAACCCGTTTTCCAAGGGTGCCGATGGATATTCTGAGGGTTGAGCCGACGGCCTTGCTATTCTGAAGCCGGGATTGCCGTTGGCCCAGTCGTTGCCGAGTGTGCCGTCATCCAGTGTGTTGTGCCAAATATAGTATTTTTTCTCTTTCGGTTCAAGTTCGAAGTGTTCGAAATTGTAGGCTACGGTGTCGTTCACCGTGCGGACAATCGGTTGTATCGAAATGGTGT
The DNA here is from genome assembly GCA_001552765.1 of Bacteroidales bacterium KA00344. GTDB lineage: Bacteria > Bacteroidota > Bacteroidia > Bacteroidales > Bacteroidaceae > Prevotella. The sequence goes on along the minus strand of KQ959439.1, from coordinate 51,686 downwards.
AGATACGATTCCATTGCCGGTCTTCGGAGGTAACCCGATAGGTGAGCCGCCCTCCCTTGTCGCTCGTCAGGTTATTGCTGAGCTGTGTGATAGTGGCACCGGGCGTAAGAACAAACTTGGGCTCTATTTTAGAAAGATCTCCATCGTGGTTTCGTCGCACGCGGAATGTGATAACGTCGTCTGATGCATTCACTGTTTGTGTTGTGTCAGAAAAAGTGAAGAATACGTTCAAGGGATTGTCTACATGGATGGAAACTTGCTCAATATCACACTCTGCGTTGAGTGGTTCTTCCTTAAAACACGAAGTTAAAGTGACACAAGTCAACAGTCCCGTCATCCATTTGTATACATTCATACTGTTAATTAAGTGTTTATAAAGGATGTAAACCTGCTTTAATTCAGGCCCAAATAGGTTGCAAAATTACCTTTTTTATTTTTGTTGGCAAAGACTTTATTGCGCGAAAATTGATAAAAAATGCCTTAAAGGTTGCAATAATCCCACTTTTTCAATAATTTAAGTCTGTATATCAACGACTTTCGCATAAAATAGTTACTTTTGCATAAACGTTTTAATTCGAATTAAACATGAAGATAGCTTTAATCGGCTACGGTAAGATGGGGCACATGATCGAGCAGATCGCCCTTGAGCGTGGCCACCGGATTGTGTGCAAAATTGATGTAGACAATCAGGAAGATTTTGACAGTCCGGAGTTTGCGACTGCCGATGTGGCCATAGAATTTACTAATCCCACAGCAGCTTTCAGCAACTATCAGCGTGCCTTCAAACACAATGTGAAGGTGGTGAGCGGCTCTACCGGATGGATGAAAGACCATCGGGCCGAAGTCGAGGAGATGACACGCGATGGCAAACAGACGCTCTTTTGGGCATCCAACTTCTCGATAGGCGTGGCCATATTCTCCGCAGTGAACAGATATTTGGCCCGAATCATGAATCGTTTTCCACAATACGATGTGGAGATGGAGGAGGTACACCATATCCATAAGCTCGATGCGCCATCGGGAACAGCCATCACCTTGGCTGAGGACATTGTGGACAACATAGACCGCAAGGCCAATTGGAAGCACGGCACAACCACTTGGGACGATGGCCGCGTAGAGGGGTCGGCAGACCATAAGGCCGACGAATTGCTCGTAAACAGCGTCCGCCACGAGGAGGTTCCGGGTATTCACAGTGTTACCTACGACTCTGAGGCCGATCGGATAACGATTACTCACGATGCCCACTCGCGCAAGGGGTTTGCTTTGGGAGCTGTGCTGGCAGCTGAATACACTAAGGACCATTCCGGCCTTTTGACCACCAGCGACTTGTTTAAGTTTTAATTAGCGGTCGGATTGTCGGACAAGTCAGACTAATTTGACCGGTCCGGATAGTCCGACAAAACAACCAATACTTTCGACAAACAATTATGATTGATAAGGAAAAAGAGAATCTCAATATGACCAAACAGTGGGCCAAGTTCATCGTTGTGCTTGTGCTTTACTTGTTATTCCTTCTTTGGGTGAAGAGCTGGCTGGGGTTAATCATCGTGCCCTTCATCTTCGACGTCTATATTACAAAGAAGATTAAGTGGCAGTGGTGGAAGACGGCAGAGGGCCCCGTGCGCTTTATCATGAGTTGGGTAGACGCATTGGTTTTTGCCCTCGTGGCGGTTTATTTCATCAATCTATTCTTCTTCCAGAACTATGTCATCCCTTCCAGTTCCTTGGAAAAGAGTTTGCTCACGGGCGATTACCTTTTTGTGAGCAAATTGAGTTACGGTCCACGCATTCCGCAGACACCGCTCACGATGCCGCTCACGCAGCATACCATGCCGATTATCAACACCAAAAGCTACATAGAGTTTCCCCACTGGGACTATCGCCGTGTCAAAGGATTGGGCAAGGTAAGACTTAACGACATTGTGGTGTTCAACTATCCCACCGGCGATACCATCGTGACCGAACAGCGCTATCAGGCTGCCGACTATTACGCCATGGTCTACAGCTTTGGCGAACAGATATTCCAGCAGCAGGCTGTGCAAACGGTAGACCCTGCCAACCTGAACAAGCAGGAGCAACTAAACTATTTTAAACAGGTGTACGCGATTGGGCGAAACTATATTCTCAGCAATCCCAATGAATACGGATCTATAGACCATCGTCCTGCCGATCGTCGTGAAAACTATGTGAAGCGATGTGTGGGCTTGCCGGGACAGACGCTGCAGATCAAGAATCGCATTGTGTATTTGGATGGTAAGGCCAACAAGGAGCCTGACAATGTGCAGTACACTTACTATGTGAAGCTCCGTCAGGCGATTCCCGACGACGTGATGAAGGAATTGGGTATATCGATGGAAGACTTGTCGAGCCTGAACCAAAACGGATTCATGCCCCTCACCCAGGCAGCCGTCAAGGCGCTCAAGGCTCGCAAGGATTTGGTGGAGAGCATTCGCATCAACACCGATGCCCCGACCGGAGACCTTTACCCCCTGAACAGTGTTACGGGTTGGACGCGAGACAACTACGGCCCAATCTGGATTCCAAAGAAAGGGGCTACCATACAGCTGACATTGGACAACATTGCCGTTTATGAGCGTCCCATCCGGGTTTACGAAGACAACAACCTGGAGGTGAAGAACGGACAAATCTATATCAATGGCAAATTGTCCCATAGCTACACCTTTAAGATGGACTACTATTGGATGATGGGCGACAATCGTCACAACTCTGCCGACTCGCGCTACTGGGGTTTTGTGCCCGAAGATCATATCGTGGGCAAGCCCATCTTTATTTGGTGGAGCTCCGACCCCGACCGCCACGGCTTCTCCGGCATACGTTGGAACCGGCTGTTCAACATGGTGGACAATATTAAGTAATTCATAATTCACAATTCATAATTCA
>KQ959439.1:32933-48685 GCA_001552765.1 Bacteroidales bacterium KA00344 | reverse complement strand
TAATTCATAATTGGCCGTGCGGGGTGATAAATCATAATTATTCGCAGGGTCATCAACTCGTCAAAATTCATAATTCAAAATTGGCCATCCGGAAGTGCAATTCACGATTATTCGCAAGGTCATCAACTCGTTGCAATTCACAGTTGGCTGTTCGGCAAGTTAGTCGGGATGTTTCCTAAGAAGTACAAGTCATAATTATTGAGTTAATATGAAGCAATTGTTAAAAGCTCTATCAGCGCTTGGCATTGCTTTAGTCATAGTATTTGCAGTGCGCGCCTATGCGTTTACCGTATATAGTGTTCCCACAGATGTCTGTCAGACGTTGAAACGTGGGGACCGAATACTGGTGAACAGGCTGTCGCGCGCCGAATTCAAAAAGGGCGAGCTGATGGTGTTCCGCAATTCGAGCGACTTTATCGGAAGGGTAGAGGCCGTTCCGGGAGACACCGTGAAGCTCGGTCTTCTCCGCTATCTTATTCCTCAAACCTGCTGTCCCAGATGTAAATGCAACGATTGCAGACTGTATATGGTCAATCTCGGCAAGGGGCGTACACTGGTGTATCGCCATCAAGTGATAGGGCGAGCCACCAAGCTTTTCCATCTTCCGTTCTGACGCGTTTGGATTCATTATATTTTTCTCTCATACAATCCGTTTATGTATTCCAACCTTTGCTTGCTTTCCTCTACCTATTTTGGTCCCGTCCAATGGTACCAGAAACTCAATCGCTACAACAAAGTGATGTTGGAACAACACGACAATTTTATCAAGCAGACCTATCGTAACCGCTGTGTTATTGCTACGGCCAACGGTGTGCAGACGCTTTCTATTCCCATCGAGCAATACGAGGGGGCGAAATGTAAGATGAAAGATGTGCGGATCAGCGATCACGGCAATTGGCGCCATATCCACTGGAACGCACTGCAGTCGGCATACGGGGACAGTCCGTTTTTTGAATTTTATGCCGACGACCTCCGACCTTTTTTTGAGAGGAAGTGGGAATATCTGTTCGATTTCAACCTTGATATCATCAAGCTGGTCTGCGAACTGCTTGATATAGAGCCTACGGTGTTGCCGACGACAGATTATGGAATTGTTTCCGAGGAATCTGGTGCCGCGTCAGACCATATTCCCGATTTTCGAGACGTCATCCGTCCTAAACATCCGCTGCCCGACGCCGACTTCCAACCCCGTCGCTATTATCAGGTCTACGAGCAGAAATATGGCTTCCAACCCAATCTTTCGATCCTCGACCTGTTGTTTAATATGGGCAACGAGTCGGTGTTATTCCTTTAATGTCGCACCGCAGCATTGTGTAATAGATGTGGCTGTCATCATCGCTTTGTCATGATGATTTTGATGGAGGTTAGGTATTTATTCAAACAAAGAGAAAGATTGGTTTAATTCCACTGTTTTTTCTTTACAAATACCTCAAAATGCTGCGATTATTCTGAAAAATATTTGTTCCTATCCGAAATTCGCGAAAATTCGGGCGATTCGCAGTTCGTTGATAATCAATGGTTTGGGTAAATACGCCTTTGCGTGACCAATTGCGTTGTTCGCGGTTAAGTATCGAATGGTGGTGCGTAAAGGCTTTCATCGCAGTGCGGTTAGGGCTTCCACGTATTGTGGATGAGGCTTAACCGTGTCGCGATTAGGGCTCCGCCATGATAGGACGGAGTACTAAATCTAAAAAATACACACTTTTCTCATTTTACGATAAGAAAAGAGAGGGGCAGACCTAGTCCTTTTTGCGCTCAAAGCTCTGAAAATAATCATCGAAAAACGGTAATAATATTTTATAAAAATGAAGGGTGAAGAGTTGAGAATAAAGAATACGTGGAGCACGAGTGCGCATTCTTCACATCGTGTCATTTCGTGATATAGGTGCGTGGAAATCCAGTGTGTGGTTAAAAAAATGGTGACGAAACGGGAGTTGTCAGTATTTTTTCATTACCTTTGTGTTTGTCATATATTCGAGAACTATATAACCTCCGCGAGGAATGGAACAACTCTTACACTACGTGTGGAAGCACAAGCTTTTTCCGCTCACGCCGTTGCTCACAACCGATGGGCAGACGGTGGAAGTGATAGATCCCGGTCTGCACAATACCAATGCCGGTCCAGACTTCTTCAATGCTAAAGTGAAGATAGGAGAGACGGTGTGGGTGGGGAATGTGGAGATTCATGAGCGGGCTTCCGACTGGTACCTGCATCGGCATCATAACGACGCACATTACGACAATGTGATACTCCATGTGGTGGAGGTTGTAGATACTGATGTACAGACTTCCGACGGACAACTGCCCCCACAGTTGCAGTTGCAGATTCCCGAAACGGTGAAAAACAACTACGAAGAGCTGTTGCGTGCAGACCGCTATCCGCCTTGCTATAAAGTTATTCCCCATCTCCCGACACTGTCGATACACGCATGGCTCAACGCGTTGCAGACCGAAAGGCTGGAACAGAAGACCGAAGCGATTATGCAACGCGCGACGCTCTGCGACGGCTCTTGGGAGAAAGCCTATTTTGTGACCTTGGCCCGCAACTATGGGTTTGGGGTCAATGGCGAAGCCTTTGAGCAGTGGGCGCTGAACATCCCACTGCAAAGTGCGGCCCATCATCGCGACAATCTGTTTCAGATAGAAGCCATGTTCATGGGGCAGGCCGGACTGCTTGAGGTGGAGTCCGTGCCACAGCGTCATCGTGATGTGGCGTTGAGTGAGGGCTATATTAATAAGCTGCGGGAAGAATACAGGTTTTTGTCGCACAAATTCTCGTTGATCCCCATAGACCACAAGTTGTGGAGATTCCTGCGGCTGAGACCGCAAAACGTCCCCTACATCCGCATAGCCCAGTTGGCAAACCTCTATTATCATCGGAAAATGGGATTGAGCCAGCTGCTCGATTGCACGGATGTGAAAGCGGTGGCCGAGTTGTATCGCACGAGCGTCACGCCCTATTGGGAGACGCACTACGCATTCGGCTCGCTAAGTCAGAAAGGGGAAAAACGGCTCTCTGCCTCGTCGCTCACGTTGCTGCTCATCAACACCGCCATCCCCATGCTGTTTGCCTATGGCCGGCATAAGCAGAACGAGGCTCTTTGCGACCGTGCCTTTGAGTTCTTGGAACAGTTGAAAGCCGAAAATAACCACATTGTCAGAATGTGGAGCGATTGCGGCATCAAAGCTGAAAATGCCGGTGACTCGCAGGCGCTGATACAGTTGAAAAACGAATATTGTGACAAGAAAGATTGTCTGAGGTGCAGAATAGGATACCAGTATCTCAAGTCAAGGAACTGACGATCAGTCCTGATGCTGAACAATATAGATGATAAAGAGAACTACACAACGCTTTCGCCAACTGCTCCGAGCGGTAGGAAGCGACGACAAAAAAATGATATAAAACGTAAACTATGGTCAAGAAAAAATCATATCTGTACGAAACCCGTATGGATGTCCGAGATTATGAGTGCGATATTCAGGGCATTGTGAACAATGCCAACTATCTGCATTATGCCGAGCATACCCGCCATCGCTTTCTCCGTTCGCTGAACGTCAGCTTTGCCGGACTACACGAGAAAGGCGTAGACGCGGTTGTGGCGCGCATGCAACTGAAATTCAAGACCCCCTTGAAGTCTGACGACGAGATGGTGTCGCGCATGAATCTGCGCAAGGAGGGCATAAAGTATGTTTTTGAACACGATATTTTCAGAGCCTCTGACGAACAACTCTGTTTCCATGCCGACGTGGAGTTGGTGACACTGGTCAACGGCCGACTGGGTGCGAGCGAGGACTATGATCGTGCCCTGATGCCCGCCATCGAAGCCTTTGAGCAGCGCAAAAGGGCAGACCAAGCATAGTTCACAAACCTCTGCGACATCGCGTGGTGCGCAACTTCCAAATTCATTTATCATAGCATGACATCCTCCAACGAACTCCTCAACACCGCCATTCTCACCCGATTGAGTTACTTCAATCTCAATGTGATGGTGGCTTTGTATCGCGAGCTCGGCTCTGCCACAGCCATTGTTGAGCATCGCAGGGAGTTGCGTGGTTTGTTTCCGGGCATACCGCAGAAGGTGCTCGACGCGCTGAACGATATAGAGGTTGTACGCCGGCGGGCAGAGGAAGAATTGGAATACGACGAGCAGCACGGCATTTTGCCCCTCTGTCTCAATGATGAGGCTTATCCCTCGCGCTTGAAAGAATGTCCGGATGCCCCACTGATGCTGTTCTATAAAGGCACGGCCGACCTCAACGCGCGCCACATCATCAATGTTGTAGGCACGCGTCACAGTACGGCGTATGGTGAAGACTTGGTCAGACGATTTGTTGCCGACCTGCAAACCATGTGTCCTGACGCGTTGATAGTGAGCGGATTAGCCTATGGTATTGATGTCTGTGCCCATCGTTACGCCCTGCAAAACGGTTTGGACACTGTTGGGGTGTTGGCTCACGGGCTCGACACGCTCTATCCGGCCCGTCATCGTGATGTGGCCAACGAGATGGTGCGTCGTGGAGGACTGCTCACCGAGTTTATGACCCACACCAATGCCGACAAGCTCAACTTCGTGCGCCGCAACCGCATCACGGCCGGCATATCAGATGCGTGTATTCTCGTGGAGAGCGCCAAACGAGGTGGCGGACTCATCACCACGCGCATTTCCAGAGAATATAATCGCGACGTGTTTGCCTTCCCCGGACAGGTGGGAGCACCTTACAGCGAGGGCTGCAACCGGCTCATTCGTGACAACGGAGCAGGACTGATAACCAGTGCCGATGATTTTGTGAAGGCTATGGGGTGGAAAGATGAACGCGAAATTGAGGCTTCGCGCCAAGCGGGAATAGAACGGAGCCTTTTCCCGGATTTGTCGGAGGAGGAACAGAAAATCGTTGATTTGCTTCAGAAAACTAACGACCTGCAGCTCAATATCATCAGTGTGAAGACGGCCATCCCCATCGGCAGTCTCACGGCTCTGCTCTTTGCCCTTGAAATGAAGGGTGTGGTCAAACCGTATGCGGGCGGGACCTACCATTTGCTTTCATGATGCGGAACGACAGCGTGGGATGTTACAAAGTGAATTTCGCTCGTAATAGCCGGGAAGCATGGGTTTTCACGATGAGATGGTCAAGAGGAGAAGAAAACTTCTTGCTGCCGTCCTGAAATGTGCATTCTTTATTTAATTCTTGGCAGCGGTTTCGCTTTTTTGTATCTTTGCAGACAATTATGAAGATAGGGAATATCGAATTTGGAAATCAGCCGCTCTTCCTCGCTCCGATGGAAGACGTGACCGACATTGGCTTTCGCAAGCTCTGCAAACGCTTTGGGGCAGACATGATGTACACGGAGTTTGTTTCCGCAGAGGCTATCATACGCAACATAAAATCAACTTTGGACAAGATGGTCATCGATGATGACGAACGTCCCGTAGGTATACAGATTTACGGACGTGATGTGGAGTCTATGGTTGAGGCTGCCAAGATTGTAGAGACCGTGAAGCCCGACCTTATCGATATCAATTTTGGCTGTCCGGTGAAGAAGGTTGCGGGCAAGGGAGCCGGAGCCGGAATGTTGAAAAACATCCCGCTGATGCTCGATATCACACGTGAGGTGGTGAAGGCCGTGAAACTGCCCGTTACGGTTAAGACACGCTTGGGGTGGGACTTGAACAACCTTATCATCACCGACTTGGCCGAACAGTTGCAGGATTGCGGCATACAGGCACTCACCATTCACGGCCGTACCCGTTCGCAGATGTACACGGGCGAGGCCGACTGGACACTCATCGGTGAGGTGAAACGCAATCCGCGCATCCATATTCCCATCATTGGAAACGGCGACATCACCACGCCCGAACAGGCCGAGCAGGCTTTCGAACGCTTCGGGGTGGATGCCATCATGGTGGGACGGGCATCGTTTGGACGCCCTTGGGTGTTCAAGGAAATGCGCGACTATCTTGATGCCGCATCGGGAGCATGTTCGGAAACAGCTGCGCCGCTGACCATCGACGACAAAATCGATGTGCTGAAAGAGCAATTGCTCATCAATATGGAGCGCATAGACGAATATCGGGGCATTCTCCACACGCGCCGACACTTGGCCTCATCGCCCATTTTCAAGAATATACCCAATTTCCGTCAGACCCGCATCGCCATGCTTCGGGCGGATAAAGCCGACGAACTGATGGCTATTTTGGAGCAATGCAGAGCCATTTTGAAGGAAATTCCCTAATGCAGTATTGTTTCGGTCATGATATTTGGGAGTGCGAAAGCCATGCATGGTGCTGATATATTCATGCCTTTCGCTCGATGGAAATACCAAATATGAATGGCTTACCGACAGTTTTCAGTCCCGCATTTCGGCGTGTTCCCGGTCGTTTTGTCTATAGAATGCACGTAGTAGAAAAGTAATCGGAAGTTTATTTCCGTAGGACTTATACCTATATTCTATTGAGTTTGTGACGACGATGCATGATGTTTTGCCGGAATCCATCGTCATTTCCTTTGTTATTTGGAATAAAAAGGGTATATTTGGAATATATATTAAAAACATAAACTACTCATTCTATTCACAATGCAAGATTTCATTTATTATGCTCCTACCGAGGTTGTATTCGGTAAGGAAGCAGAAAGTAAGGTGGCAGAATTGGTCACCAATTATGGCGGAAAGAAAGTATTGGTACACTATGGCGGCAAGAGCGCTAAGGCTTCGGGCCTGCTCGATGCCATCTGCAAGTATCTCAAAGACGGTGGGGTGGACTTTGTTGAACTTGGAGGAGTGGTGCCTAATCCGCGCCTCAGACTCGTGAGAGAGGGCATCAAAATCGTAAGGCAAAAGCACATAGACTTTATTCTCGCTGTCGGTGGCGGCAGTGTGATCGACTCCGGTAAGGCCATCGCGCTCGGCGCAAACTACGATGGCGACGTGTGGGACTTCTACGAGGGTGTTGCGCAACCCAAATGCTGTCTTCCGGTAGCTTCTGTTCTCACCCTGCCCGCAGCCGGAAGTGAGATGAGCGATGCCACTGTTATCACTAAGGAAGACGGTGAAATCAAGCGCGGTTATTCCAATCCGCTGACACGTCCTAAGTTTGCTATTATGAATCCCGAACGTACTTATACGCTCCCCGCCTATCAGACGGCAGCCGGTGTGACGGATATGATGATGCATACAATGGAACGATTCTTCTCTCACGACAACGATATGACGCTCACGGACAACCTTGCTATCAGTTTATTGCGCACGATGAAAGAGAGTGTTCACTATGTATTGAAGAATCCAAACGACTATCAGCATCGGGCGCAGATTATGTGGGGCGGCAGCGTGGCCCACAACGGACTCACCGGTTGTGGTATTCTCGGCGATTGGGCAACCCATCAGATAGAACACGAACTTAGTGCGATGTTCGGCGTTACTCATGGTGCCGGTTTGGCTGCCGTATGGCCAAGTTGGGCCCGTTATGTGATGAAGGAAAACATTCAGCGGTTTGTTCAGTTTGCCGTAGAGGTGTGGGATGTGCCCAACGACTATACCAACCCTGAGGCGACAGCCCTGCGAGGTGTTGAGGAAATTGAGAAATTCTACCATTCCATCGGTATGCCCACCTCGATACAGGAACTCATCGGTCGCAAGGCTACAGAGGATGAAATTCGGGAAATGGCGCGCAAATGCACGCGTGACCACACTATTACGCACGGTCACTTCAAGGTTTTGAAGGCTAAAGACATTGAGGAAATCTATCGTATGGCACAATAAACCGACGGTAGGTGGGGCTTTGGAGTACGGGCAGACTGGTTGCATAGGTCTGCTCTTGTCCGGAGGGGTGAGCAAGTGAGAGGCTATTCCGAAGTGACATAGCACCTCAATGCGGCCGCCGGAAAACCATCATGGCCTTGCCGTTACGGCTTTTGTGGCACCAAAAAATAGCATCATGAAACAGCCTATGTGCAATCTTTTTCATATCTTTGCAACAAAAAGATACGAATGGTAGAAGATTTTGACATCAGAGACGAGCAAATATCCCCCATTGAGAGGGAGTTTGAGAATGCGCTCCGCCCTCTCCACTTCGAAGACTTCAACGGTCAGCAGAAGGTGGTGAAGAATCTGGAGATATTCGTCGAAGCTGCCAAATATCGTGGTGAGCCGCTTGATCACACCCTGCTCTACGGTCCTCCCGGACTGGGGAAGACCACGTTGAGCAACATCATTGCCAACGAATTGGGCGTGGGAATCAAGATAACATCGGGGCCGGTGCTTGATAAGCCAGGCGATTTGGCCGGCATTCTGACTTCGCTCGAACCCAGCGACGTGCTGTTTATCGATGAAATCCATCGTCTCCAACCGGTTGTAGAAGAATACCTCTACTCGGCAATGGAAGATTACCGCATCGATATTATGATAGACAAGGGGCCGTCGGCACGCAGCATACAGATAGACCTCAACCCCTTTACCCTTATCGGAGCCACCACGCGAAGCGGTATGCTCACAGCTCCTTTGCGGGCACGATTCGGCATCAATATGCACTTGGAATACTACGACCCGGAAACCCTGAAACGCATCATCAAGCGTTCGGCTCAGTTGCTGAAGGTGCCCATCGACGATGATGCTGCAGCGGAGATTTCGAGACGCAGTAGGGGAACTCCTCGTATTGCCAACGGGTTGTTGCGTCGTGTACGCGATTTTGCCCAGGTGAAGGGGAACGGCACCATCACCAACGATATCGCACAACTCTCATTGCAGTCGCTCAACATCGACCAATACGGGCTTGATGAAATCGACAATAAAATCCTATTGACCATTATTGATAAGTTTCACGGCGGTCCGGTAGGTGTTTCCACCATTGCTACCGCTATAGGCGAGGATTCCGGAACGGTGGAGGAGGTTTACGAGCCATTCCTCATCATGGAGGGCTTTATCAAGCGAACGCCGCGTGGACGCATGGCTACACGGTTGGCTTACGATCACCTCGGACGCAATTCCTACAACGGAAACGTGATGCAGCAGGAACTGTTTTAGAGGCCCTGCAATCGTCCTGAAACACAATATATACGATGATGTAGCACCCAATGAGCATAAAGTCTGGTTTCCTGCCATCACACTAAAACATAATATGTAATCGTTCCGAAGTATAGATAAAGACAATTCCGAACAATCTCCTATTTTTAAGGAAGAATGATGAGGACTTAATCGTCAAACAAGCTTACTATGCAACAACAAGCGTCTCTTTCTACGGCTCTCTTTGTCGGCACGTTTGATCCCTTTACGATTGGTCATGCCGACATCGTAAAACGGTCACTCCAGTTTGTCGATAGGCTTGTTATCGGGGTTGGGGTTAATCCTGACAAGCACACTATGTTTTCTTCGGAGGAGCGTGTTGAAGCCATCCGAGGCCTTTATGCAGATGAGCCGAGAGTTTCGGTAGAGGCCTACAGTGACCTCGCTATAGATCTCGCCCGACGCACGGGAGCGCAATTCTTTGTACGTGGTGTGCGTTCGGTGAAGGATTTTGAGTATGAACGCGACCAAGCCGAATACAACAAGCGATTGGGAAACGTGGAAACACTTTTGCTCTATGCTGACCCCACACTTACTGCTGTTTCTTCCAGTGCCTATCGGCAACTTGTTTATTTCCACAAGGACGCGTCGTGGATGCTGCCCCAAAAGCAATGAAGAACGGGAAAATGGAGTAGGAATGTGAGGCAGAATGGGACTGAAAAGCAGTATGTGAGGAGGAAAATGAGGTGTAAAATCAATCTTTTTGAGATACTCCATACATCAATATTGAAAAAGGACGAGGAGGAAAATGAGGTGCCAAAAACAGATGAAACATTTATCGATTTCCTCTCCGCGCCCGGCTATCAAATAATTGTAAATATATGATTTCATATCAGGCAGATGGCGTTGAATTGCCAAAAATCAAACATCGGGAAATCACCGCGTGGATCAAGGCAGTGGCCAAGACCTATAGGAGGCGTGTGGGAGACATCGGTTATATGTTTGTTGACGATGAAAAGATATTGGAAGTGAACAATCAATATCTTGGTCACGACTATTATACCGACATCATTACTTTTGACTATGACGAGGGGGACATGATCAGTGGCGACCTTGTGATCTCGCTCGACACCGTTCGCAGCAATGCCGAATTGTTTGGAAAGAACTATGCCGATGAGCTGAATCGTGTCATTATTCATGGCGTTCTCCACCTCTGTGGCATCAACGACAAAGGTCCCGGCGAACGGGAGATTATGGAAGCTCATGAGGAAAAGGCGTTAGCGCTGCTGAAAGAGATGCGCGCCCAAGGTTGAATCTTGACGTCAGGGGTAAAAACAGATACTGCGTGTTGAGGCTTTTCCGGGTACGTCAATCCCTTTTTGTTTACCCCTTTCTACGATGTTCTTTACTTGTTCTTTTCTTTCAGGGCACGCATGACAATGATATTTCTTACTTGTTTATTTCTTGCAGAGCACGCATGACAATGTGGTTTTGCTCATTCATTATCTGAAAATATTCGCTCATATCCCACAAATCGCGGGCTACAAGCGCCTTGAGCTGGGTTTTGAGATAGGGTAATGTCTTTTTGAGTTCGGTCTCATCCTGCGGCTTTATCTTTTGTTTTTTGCCCTCTGCGATAATCTCATTGACCACCGTTTGCGGTATTTCGAAGGTTGAAAGGAATTTATCGAATGTCGGATATTGCTTTTTGAGTTGCTTGCGATGAACGTCCACATATTTCAAGTTGCTGTTCATGATGATGCTTTTTGCAGCCAGCTGACGGTGTAACTTGGTGAATTGGGTGGTATCGAGCGGTACAAACACGTCGGGCATAATGCCACCTCCGCCATATACCGTGCGATGCCGGCGCAGCGTGGCGTATCGCGTCGAGTCGTCAAAGTGTATGCTGTCGGCCGAATACAGTTCGCCATGCTTGTATCGGTCGTCCAATTCCATCTCGTATTCCCGCTTGTCTCCTTTCTTGTATGGCTTCTGGATGCAACGTCCGGAGGGCGTGAAATAATGGGCAACCGTGAGGCGCATCATGCTGCCGTCGGGGAATTCAACGGGTCGTTGCACCAATCCCTTGCCAAAACTGCGTCGCCCCACAACTGTGCCTCGGTCTTGATCCTGAATGGCTCCGGTAACAATCTCTGCGGCAGAAGCAGAGAACTCATTGATAAGCACCACTACTTTGCCCGTCAGCAGACTTCCGTTGCCTTTGGCGTGATATTCATGCCGGCGCACTTTGCGGCCCTCCGTGTAAACGATAAGGTCTTTTTTCTGTAGAAATTCGTTGGCAATGTCCACGGCGGCCTGTAGATATCCACCGCCGTTCTCTTGCAGATCGAGTATCAAGTCGGTCATACCCTTGCTCTGAAGTTCTTTGACACAAGTCATGAATTCTTTGTAGGTGGTGGCTCCGAAACTTCCAATCCGGATATAGCCGATGCCGGGTCGAATCATGTAATAACCATCAATGGTTTTCACGGGAATCTTATCGCGTGTCACCGTAAATATCAAATCATCCTTGATGCCACGCCGCACTATGCCCAGTTTCACCTTTGTGCCTTTCTTTCCACGCAGCCGTTTCAAAATCTCCTCACGTGGCATCTTCACGCCGGCAATGGCAGAATCGTTCACCGTTACAATCCGGTCTCCGGCCAAAATACCCACTTTCTCGGAAGGGCCATTGACAATGGTCTGAATCACCAGCAGGGTGTCGGCCTGCATGTTGAACTGCACTCCAATGCCTTCAAACGATCCATTGAGCGATTCGCTCATGGCCTTGGTCTCCTTTACCGTCGTATAGGAAGAGTGGGGGTCCATCTTCTCCAACATTCCGCGTATGCCGTCTTCCACCAGTTTCTGCTCGTCGACAGAATCTACGTATAGGTTGGTGATGGCCATCTCGGCTATTTGAAGCTTTCGGAGCGGAGAATCCGAGCCAAAGTTAAGACGAAATTGCGCGTGTGAAGGTAAGAAAGTAAATAGACAAAGGGGTAAAAAGCAGATTACCTTATGGAGTTTTGGTGTCATTTTGGTCCTTTAGTTTTACTGTTTATATCAGCTAAACCCCAATATAATATTACAGTATCGTGGAGTATTTCTTATTGTTTAGTCTTCTTGCTCGTCCAAGTTTGCGACGTCTTCCTCTATCACCAGATTGTCGATGATGAATCTTTGACGTTCCATCGTGTTCTTGCCCATGTAATATTCCAAGAGCTTCTGCACTTGGTCGTTCTTGTGAAGCGTCACCTGTTCCAATCGCATATCCGGACCGATGAAGTGGGCAAATTCGTCGGGAGAGATTTCGCCCAATCCTTTAAAACGGGTGATTTCCGGATCTGGCCCCAATGACGAAATCGCTTCGAGCCGTTCCTCTTCCGTATAGCAGTATCGCGTGATGAAGTCGCTCTTTTTCTGTCCTTTTGCCAAATGAGCATCAGCCTCGGCGAGCACCTTCTTACTTTTAATCTTATTACGACGGTTTCGAACACGGAACAGAGGAGTCTGGAGTACATAAACGTGTCCCTTCTTGACCAGTTCCGGATAGAATTGGAGGAAAAATGTGATGATCAGCAAACGTATGTGCATGCCGTCTACATCGGCATCGGTAGCCACTATCACCTTGTTATAGCGCAGATTGTCGAGCCCGTCTTCTATATCCAAGGCCGCTTGAAGCAGATTAAACTCCTCGTTCTCATAGACCACCTTCTTCGTCAGACCAAAAGAGTTGAGCGGTTTGCCACGCAGCGAGAACACGGCTTGCGTGTTCACGTCTCGGCTTTTGGTGATGCTGCCACTGGCCGAGTCGCCCTCGGTGATAAAGATAGAGGTTTCTTCCTTGCGCTCGTTCTTGGTATCCGAGAAATGGATGCGGCAGTCGCGGAGCTTCCGGTTGTTCAAACTGGCTTTCTTGGCACGCTCACGGGCAAGTTTTGTCACACCTGCCATTGCCTTTCGTTCGCGTTCGCTCTCCTTTATCTTGTTCTCTAAAATGTCGGCCACGTCTTCCTTATGAATATGCAGAAAGTTGTCCACCTCGCGTTTGAGGAAGTCGCCCACATACTTGTTGATGGTGTCGCCACCCGGTGCCATGAGCGTTGACCCCAATTTAATCTTAGTCTGACTTTCAAACACCGGCTCCTCCACATTGATAGCTATGGCTGCCACAATGCCGTTTCTAATGTCGGTATATTCGTAGTTTTTATCAAAAAACTCCTTGATAGTCCTCGCAATGTGCTCCTTGAAGGCGCTTTGATGTGTTCCGCCTTGAGTGGTGTGCTGTCCGTTCACGAAGCTATGGTACTCCTCACCGTACTGATTGGTATGCGTGAATGCGATCTCAATGTCTTCGCCTTTCACGTGTACAATAGGGTAAAGGCCGTCCACCGTCATGTTGTCGTTGAGCAGATCCTCCAATCCGTTGCGGCTCTTGATGCGCCGGCCGTTATACATGATAGTCAGTCCGGAGTTCAGATAGGTGTAGTTACGGAGCATTGTTTCCACGATTTCATCGCGAAACTTATAGTTCTTAAACAACGTGTCGTCGGGTTCAAAGAATATATAGGTGCCGTTTTCGTCCTTTGACTTGGAGGTCTTGTCATTCAGGAGCTGCCCTTTGGCAAACTCCAACTCCCTCACTTTTCCATCCCGGTAACTCTTCACTTCAAAATGGGCACTCAGCGCATTCACCGCTTTTACACCTACACCATTGAGTCCAACACTTTTCTTGAAAGCCTTTGAGTCGTACTTGCCCCCAGTGTTGAGCACCGAAACAGCCTCTATCAGTTTTCCCTGAGGAATGCCACGTCCGTAATCTCTCACGCTGACGCGCAGGTTTTCATCAACGTCTACCTCTATGCGGTCGCCCGACTTCATCTTGAATTCGTCGATGGAATTGTCGATGACCTCTTTGAGCAGCACGTAGATTCCGTCTTCCGGCAGTTTGCCGTCGCCCAGTCGTCCGATATACATACCGGGTCGGGTCCTGACGTGTTCCATGTCGCTCAGGTGCCTGATGTTTTCGTCTGTGTATGCAGGCGTTTGGTTATTGGCGTCGGGTGTTGCAGATATGCCTGCATCCTGCAATTCCTTGTCGTTGTTTATATTATTAGAATCTAACATAGATGCAATTCACAATTCATAATTTACAATTCACAATTGGCCATACGGGGTGATAATTCACAATTCATAATTATTCGCAAGCTCATCAACTCGTCATAATTCATAATTGGCCGTGCGGAACGGAGTTATTCTTCACTCTTAACTCTTCATTCTTATCTTTACACAAGTGACTTTCGGTAGCAGCGGCGTCTCTTGTGGATTTCTTTTTCAAACATGCTCCATTGTCCTTGCACGCCGGCATTGCTTTCCATCTCCACTTGAGACTCTCCCCATTTGAACCCATGTTTGATATAGCGTGGGATGAGGTCCGTGAATATAAGCGCGTTGGCACCTTTTGACCGATATTCGGGGAGTACGCCGATGAGCAATAGGTCTACCCCTTCGGTCTTGTGGAATTTAATGGCTTTCAGTATATGCCACCATCCGAAGGGGAATAGCCGTCCACGTCGACA
This sequence comes from Bacteroidales bacterium KA00344, assembly GCA_001552765.1. Lineage (GTDB taxonomy): Bacteria > Bacteroidota > Bacteroidia > Bacteroidales > Bacteroidaceae > Prevotella. Next base: position 34,108 of record KQ959439.1, on the reverse strand, counting down.
TTTCTGCAGGGCTTTGGAGAGCGAGGGAATAGTAATACCAATGCCCGCAATCATATCGTCCTTGTTGCTGTCCACAATAACCGTCACCAAATCGAAGTCTACGGCCGGCAGAAACATCTTGACATATTGGTCAATCTGACGGTCGGTCAGCGACACAAACCCATACAAATCAATATAGGTCTTGTTGATAATCTCAAAGAGTTTATGGGCATACCCTTCCCTAATGTCCTTGGGGGTTACCTTCTTTACGTGGAGATTATATCTCTTTTGTATCATATCAGACAGCTTCACGAGCTTCTCCGGCACCTTGTCCGGCACGGGGAGGAAATACTCCACATAGTCGTTGTCTTTCTTCCAATTGCCGAGTTTCTCCATGTGTTGAGGGTAATACTCGTAATTGTAGAGCGTGGCTATGGTGCTAAGCCTGTCGAATCCAAACGTGAGCATTCCCTCACGGTCCATATCAGAGAAACCTAATGGTCCCACGATATGGGTCATGCCTTTGCTCCTGCCATAGTCGCCCACTGCATCGAGCAAGGCACGGCTCACTTCCAAGTCGTCTATAAACTCGATCCAGCCGAAGCGTACGTCTTTGGAGTTCCAGCGTTCGTTGGCCCGGTGATTGATAATGGCGGCCACGCGCCCTACCATTTTCCCGTCTTTATAGGCCATATAATATTCAGCTTCGCAGAAGTCGAACGCTGCATTCTTATCCTTGCTTAGCGTGTTGAATTCGTCACTGTATAATGAGGGAACGTCATAAGGATTTCCCTTGTAATGATCGTAATGGAATTCTATGAAGGCTTTGAGGTCCTTTTTGTTCTGTACCTTCTTTATTTCTACCGACATGAATGTTCTAATGAATTGATGTTTAATGTTTTTAGATGTGCAAAAGTAACAAAATTAAAGCATAAGGCAAAGGGAATGAACGCAAAATTTGTCTAATACGGAAGGGGAGGGAACAAATATGCGAAAATGCGACGCTCCACGGCCTTTCCGGCAGTTCCCCATCTTCCATTGCCCATCATTGCCACGTGGCTTGTTTCGTTTGCCGAGTTGCAATCTTCCAATGTCGGATGTGCCTGCTTATTCCGATCGCAGGTTTGGAAGAATTATAATAGGTAAATTATAAGAACAAACAGCCTTCTCAAATTCGCGTATTTAAAAATAAGTTT
>KQ959439.1:0-32833 GCA_001552765.1 Bacteroidales bacterium KA00344 | reverse complement strand
CTCAAATTCGCGTATTTAAAAATAAGTTTGCCTTCGTTTGAAATACGCAAAAATTGCGATTGTTTGTAAATACTTGGCTGTCAGTGTCTTTTAAAAATTGGCCTTTATTATCCTATTTTGTCGCCCGCGATTGAGTATCTAACGGCATGATGAAAAGGCATCAATCACAGTGTGATAGAGGCTTTTTCGCGCAGCCGATAAGGCCTAACCATGTGATGAGAAGGCATTAATCGCAGCACGCTCTCAATTTGGGGGAATGCTTAGTCCGGTTTTGACGAAAAAAGATAGCTCTTTTTGCGCTGGATGACTCGAAAATAATGACCAAAAAACGGTAATAATATTTTATAAAATGAAAAATGAAGAGGGGGAGATTGAAGAATGGAAAGGGATGAGTGAATAATTCCTACATCATATCTTCCTATTTGCAATCTCATTTGCGGTAACATGACAACCACTATCGTAGGGATGTACGGTGTTCCCTCAAAAAAGTAAATAACCATAGAGCCTTTATCTTCCCCATTAAATATCAATAGATCCAACGTAACCTGCCGGGAAATGGAAATTTGGTGAGTGAAAAGTTGCACGAACTGTTCATAATGATTAATTTTGAAGCAAATAAAGATTCAAAGGTATGAAAATAGGAATATTCTGTTCGGCCAACGAACACATTGATGCAGACTTTTTCCAACTCACGGAAGAATTGGGAGCATGGATAGGACGACAGGGACACGACCTTGTTTTTGGCGGTTGCAACCTCGGATTGATGGAATGTGTGGGCAAATCCGTCCATCAGTCGGGTGGCCGCACCATCGGAATGGTGCCTGTGATTGTGGAAAAAAACGGCAGAGTGTCGGATTATGTAGATGTGAATGTGGCATGCGACGACCTCACCGACCGCAAGGCGTTGATGATGGCTCAGGCCGATGTGTTCATCGCGCTCCCTGGAGGCATCGGTACACTCGATGAGGTTTTCACGGTAGCCGCCTCCCATACCATCGGGTATCATCGCAAGATGGTGGTGCTGTATAATATGAAGGGGTTTTGGAATCCGATGATAGCCATGCTCAACGAGATGCAGGCGCGTGGTTTCATTCGTGGAGAATGGACCGAATTTATAGTGGTAGCCAACAACTTTGCAGAGTTACAGGCCCTTTTGGAGAAGGAGTGAAATCTGTTTCAGACTACGCCAAAGGACAGATTTAATTCATCGTAGACAAGCTCCCTTTATATTTGCAACATGATCAATTGTCAAACCAAGTATTTTATGGTGTCCATATTTATGCAAACTTAGTTGTTCATTTTGACCGTCCGGAGTATTTGATAAACATTTATCAGTTTTCGGAATAATTTCTTCGTTTTGAAATATAAATAGTGGTAACTTTGCAAGTTGGTATGGTATTGAATTACATTTGGATTGCTTTTTTTCTTGTCGCCTTTGTTTTCGGAGCTATTCAGTTGCTGATGGGCGATGCCACCATCTTTCAAAAGATAGTGGACTCCACGTTTGACACTTCGAAAACCGCGTTTGAAATCTCATTGGGACTGACAGGAGTACTGGCGCTTTGGCTCGGCATCATGAAGATTGGCGAGCGTGCCGGTGTGGTAAACGTGTTGGCAAGGGTACTCAGTCCGGTATTCACCAAGTTGTTTCCCGACATTCCCAAGAATCACCCGGCTATGGGCTCGATATTCATGAACATCGCTTCCAACATGCTGGGACTCGACAATGCCGCCACCCCAACGGGGTTGAAGGCCATGCAGCAAATGCAGGAACTCAACCCAAAGAAGGACACGGCAACCAACCCCATGATCATGTTTCTCGTGCTCAACACGTCGGGCCTCACCATCATTCCCACTACCATACTCGCCTTCCGGGCATCATACGGAGCAGCAACACCCACCGACGTGTTCATTCCCATACTTCTTGCCACCACCGTTGCCACCCTTGCCGGTATCATCATTACCTCTGCATGGCAACGCATCAACGTCTTCCAGCCCGTGCTGCTGGCCACCTTGATGGGGCTTGTAGCCTTTGTCGGCTTGGTGATATGGGGTTTCGGGCAGATGGATAAAGACACAATGGGCACGGTGACAAGCGTTGCCGGAAACCTCATCTTGCTAACGATCATCATGGCTTTCATCCTTGCCGGATTATTCAAGAAAATCAATGTTTACGACGCTTTCATCGAAGGGGCCAAAGAGGGGTTCACTACCGCCGTTCGCATCATTCCCTATCTTGTTGCCATTTTGGTGGCCGTAGGCGTCTTCCGTGCTTCCGGAGCTATGGATATGCTCATCGACGGCATTGCGTGGAGCGTGAAGCAGTGTGGGATCAATGCCGATTTTGTCGGAGCATTACCCTCTGCTTTCATGAAGCCCCTGTCGGGAAGCGGTGCCCGTGGCTTGATGCTCGAAGCCATGACAAACTATGGTCCCGATAGCTTCGTGGGTCGATTGAGTTGCATTTTTCAGGGAAGCACCGACACCACGTTCTATATTCTTGCTGTCTACTTTGGCAGTGTAAGCATCAAATACACCCGCCATGCAGTGGCCTGCGGTCTCTTGGCCGACCTGATAGGGGTCATCGCAGCCGTATTCATCGCATATATCTTCTTTTAATGAAGAACGAAGAGTTATGAGTGAAAAATATAAGAAAGTGAAGAATGAAGAGTGAGGAGTGAAGAATATAGAAAAGTCAGAGTGAAGAATAAAGAGTTAAGGGAGAAGAATAACTCCGTTCCGCATGCCCAATTATGAATTGTGACGAGTTGATGAGCTTGCGAATAATTATGAATTATCACCCCGCACGGCCAATTATGAATTATGCATTATGAATTGTCACTCCGCACGGCCAATTATGAATTGTGACGAGTTGATGAGCTTGCGAATAATTTTGAATTATGAATTATCACCCCGCACGGCCAATTATGAATTATGCATTATGAATTATGAATTAAAAAAATGTCTAACTTAAAATCGCTTTTAAAAGATACCGCCATTTATGGCGTCAGCAGCATAGCCGGACGATTTGTCAACTATCTGCTTGTGCCCATCCAGACTGCGGCTTGGGCTGCTTCAGGTGGACAATATGGTGTGGTGACCAATGTTTATGCCTACACGGCACTGCTCATGGTTGTTCTTACTTATGGCATGGAGACGGCATTTTTCCGTTTTGCCAACAAGACAGAAGAAAATCCACAGACGGTTTACACCACAACGCTCATCTCGGTGGGCGGCACATCGTTATTTTTCATCCTCTTGGTGCTCACCTTTCTCACCCCCATCGCTTCGTTCATGGGCTACGCAGCCCATCCCGATTGGGTGGCGGTGATGTTCGTCTGTGTAGCCATCGATGCTTTCAAGTGCATCCCTTTTGCCTATCTCCGTTACAGCAAGCGACCTGTAAAGTTTGCCGCCATACAGCTGTCCAACGTTTTCCTCAACGTCTTTCTCAACATCACCTACCTGTTTATTCTGCCTTTCCTGCGCATCAATCCGTTTGGGCTTTACGACGACCAATTCACGCTCGACGTAGGTATGGTATTCTATATCAATCTGGCCTGCACCACACTGGTTTCCCTGATGTTCTGGAAAGAACTCGTCGGCTTCCGTTATCGTTTCGATGTTAGGCTCTTGAAGCGTATGCTCCGCTATGCCTGGCCGTTGCTCATCCTTGGCATTGCCGGCATTCTCAACCAAACATTCGACAAGATCGTCTTTCCTTTCCTGTATCGGGGAGCTGATGCTAAGGCAGAGTTGAGCATCTATGGCGCAACGGTAAAGATAGCCATGATTATGGCCATGATAACCCAAGCCTTCCGCTATGCTTACGAGCCATTCGTGTTTGGCAAGGCAAAGGACAAAGACAATCGTGAGACTTATGCCAAGGCGATGAAGTTTTTCGTCATCTTCACTTTACTGGCCTTCCTCCTCGTCGTGGGTTATATGAATATCTTGCGATACATTATTCCCAACCACGACTATTGGGCCGGACTGCGAGTGGTGCCGATTGTGATGGCGGCCGAAATCATGATGGGCGTCTATTTCAATCTCTCGTTCTGGTACAAGCTCATCGACCGCACCATCTGGGGAGCCTATTTCAGCGGCGCCGGCTGCTTGGTGCTCATTGCCGTCAATGTGATTTTCGTACCCCAATACAGTTATATGGCTTGTGCGTGGGGCGGCTTTGCCGGATACGCTACTGCCATGTTGCTCAGTTATTTCGTCGGACAGAAATACTACCCCATCAATTATCCCATCAAGGAAATCATGACCTACGTAGGCCTGGCCTTCATTCTTTCGGCAGCCATGCTTGCTTCCAACAAGTATCTGGAAGCCCTGCCGGCCATAGGCGTCAACACCCTGCTTGGCTTGGTGTTCATTGCTTATCTTGTCAAAAAAGACTTCCCGGTGGGCAAATTCTTAAAACATAAACATTAAACAATATATATAATAGGTATAGGCTCGTTGCCGGACACCAAACTCCACATCCCCTTTTCCCCGCCAAACTAAGGGAAGGACATGTGCAGTGTAGGTTGCGGGCCGTCACATGATTAAACATTGTCAATTCCAAAAATGAACAACAGACTTTTCAAGACCCTTGCGCTTTTGCCCCTTTACGTTCTCACCCTTCTGCCCTTACATGCGGACGAGGGCATGTGGACACTCTTCGACCTCCCTGAGGTCGTCTATAACGAGATGCAACGGGAGGGCTTCCAACTCCCCTACAACGAATTGTATTATGGTGAAAACGCCATCAAAAACGCCGTCGTCAATTTCTCCGGCTATTGCTCCGGCGTAGTGGTCAGCCCCGATGGACTCGTGTTTACCAACCATCATTGCGGCTTCGAGGCCATCCGTTCACACTCCACCGTAGAACACGACTATATGCTCAACGGCTTCTATGCCAAGTCCTACGAGGAGGAGTTGCCCAATGAGGACATGTTCGTTTCGTTCATGATCGAGCAGCAGGACGTCACCGCCCGCCTCCGACAGCTCGGTCTCAACCGGCTGGGCAAGGCCGGGAAGGCCGCGCTCATCGACTCTCTGCAAAACGCGATGACCGATTCCATTAAGAAAATCGACGCCACGCTCCGCATTGACATCGACGCCTTCTACGAAGGAAATAAGTATTATGCCACCACCTATCAGGACTTCACCGACCTCCGACTGGTGTTCACCGTGCCAAAATCGATGGGCAAGTTCGGGGGCGAGACCGACAACTGGATGTGGCCGCGACAAACTTGCGACTTCTCGGTGTTCCGCATCTATGCCAACCCCAAGACCAACGGGCCGGCCGCTTACGCCAAGACCAACGTGCCCTACCGCCCCAAACACTGGGCCAAGGTATCGATGGACGGTTATCAGGACGGCGATTTCGCCATGACACTCGGCTATCCCGGGTCCACCAACCGTTATCTGTCGAGTTACGGCATCAGCCGGATGCACATGGAGAACGAAGTCCGCGCACAGGCTCGCGGCGTGAAACAGGAGGTGATGACGAAGCACATGCGTGCCGATGAGGCCGTGCGCATCAAGTACGACAGCAAGTTTGCCAACAGCTCCAACTATTGGAAAAACTCCATCGGCATGAACAAATGTATCGATTCTATCGGTCTGATACAGCAGAAACGCGACTTCGAACACCGCATACAGGCTTACATCGACTCCACCGGCTACATGAGAGACAGCCTCGAATTCAACCGTTTGGAGCAACTCTATGCCAAGAGCACTACGGCGAGGCACGATTTCCTGTACCTCACGGAAAGTTTTTGGCGCACCAACGAATTCACCCGCCGCGCGATGAATGGTACAAAAAACGAAGACATACAAGGCTCCGCCAAAAATCCCAAGAAACAATATTTTGTTTACGGTGACGACCAAAAAACCTGGGATGAGGCCCTCGACAAGGAGGTGTTGGCAGTGGCATTGAAAAACTATCGTGAGCATATCATCGACCCCGACAACCTGCCGTCGTTCTACAAAACCATCGAAACCCGATACAACAACGACTACACCCGCTACGTGGACGACCTTTGGAAACGCAGCATACTGATGAAGCCGGGCAAGAAAATATACTTCAACAGGAAACAGTTCAAGCAGGATCCCGGCTACAAAATGGGCATGGAACTGCTCGATATTTACAAAAAGAATCGCAACCTGCTGTCCGCTTTGGCCGACACCATCGCCGATCAGGAACGCTATCTCTGCGCCGCCAAGCTGCGCATGGAACAGGATATGCCCCACTACAGCGATGCCAACTTCACCATGCGCCTGAGCTACGGTCAGGTGGGCGGATTCGATTTGGGTGGCAAGCCTTCGGGATACTATACCACCTCCGAGAGCCTGCTGGATAAGATGAAGCAGGGCGACAAGGGCGTTATCGACTATCAGGCCGAGCCCATCATGCACGCCCTGATGAATATTGATGACTGCATCCCCTATGTCGACCGGCGCACCTTCCAACTGCATCTCTGTCTCCTCACCAACAACGACATCACGGGCGGCAACAGTGGCTCACCGTTGTTCGACGGCAAAGGGCGTCTCATCGGACTGGCCTTCGACGGCAACTGGGACAGCCTCAGCTCCGACATCCTCTTTGACCACCGTCTGGCCCGCACCATCAGCGTGGATATCCGTTTCGTGCTCTACATGATGGATATGTGGGGGCACGCCGACCGCCTGTTGAAGGAGATGGGGGTGAAATAAACACCAACCTCCCCATTCATGCCATCCCATCGGAACATATTGTTGTTTCCGTTGGGATGGCATTTTGTTTATATGGTGTTTCAAAGTTGAAAATATTTATAAGTGCGAGACAAAACTTTATTCGTTATAAGCAATAGGCAGTCCATCGTGTAAAGTCGTGGATGTCGTTGCAAAAAGGATGGGTATAAGATATTTTGGAATGTATTCCATCGCGTAAGCCAAATTGTGACGAGTTGATGAGCTTGAGAATAATTTTAAAATGTGCATTGTAAATTAAAGATGGATAGCCAACCTACCTATCGATAATCCTCCGGCATTGTCCGCTTCGCTTCCAACACTGGGCTAAAAAGAACGAATTGCTTTCTGTGTTTTAATGATTATAGATTACTGTTGAGCTGAAATGTGAAAAAATACATTTGTTTATGGCATTCGCCCCATCAATCCAAATATGCAATAAAAATTAAAAAAAGTATAAAACCGTGGGAAACACATTATCCGCAATATTTTTTTACTACCTTTGCACCCGAAAGAGGACTCAATAGAAACGGTAGGGCGTTTTTAAGAAGTCCCTACGGTTACAATTTTTAAACATTTATTTTTGAAGACATTTGAAGAATTAGGCGTTAGCGAAGAGATTCGCCGCGCTATTGATGAATTGGGCTTTGTACATCCTATGCCCGTTCAAGAAGAAGTTATCCCGTATTTACTTGGTCAAGGAAACGATGTAATTGCATTGGCACAGACCGGCACCGGAAAGACAGCCGCTTTCGGCATTCCCGTGCTGCAGCGCACTGATCCCAAAAGCAAGGAGACGCAGGCATTGATTCTCAGTCCTACGCGTGAGCTGTGTCTGCAGATTGCCGACGACCTCAACGCATTTGCGAAATATATTGACGGTATGCGTATTCTGCCGGTTTACGGCGGTGCGTCTATCGGCACTCAGATTCGTTCGCTGCGTCATGGCGTGCAGATTATCGTGGCCACACCGGGCCGTCTCATCGACCTGATGAACAGGGGTGTGGCCAAGCTTGAGCACGTGAACAACGTTGTGCTCGACGAAGCCGACGAAATGCTCAACATGGGATTCACCGACAGCATCAATGCCATATTCGAGGGCGTGCCTGCGGATCGCAATACGCTGCTGTTCTCCGCCACGATGGGCAAGGAGATAGAGAAGATAGCCAAGAACTATCTGCACGACTACAAAGAGATTGTGGTGGGTTCCCGCAACGAGGGCGCAGAGAATGTAAACCACGTGTACTATATGGTGAATGCCAAAGACAAATATTTGGCGCTGAAGCGCATTGTGGACTACTATCCCAATATCTATGGCATCGTGTTCTGTCGCACCAAGGTAGAAACGCAGGAAATAGCCGACAAACTCATCAAGGACGGATACAATGCCGAGTCGCTGCATGGAGACCTGTCACAGCAGCAGCGCGATTTGACCATGCAGAAGTTCCGTACGCACGTTACACAGCTGCTTGTGGCCACCGACGTGGCTGCACGAGGGCTTGACGTGGACGATTTGACCCACGTCATCAATTACGGACTTCCCGACGATACCGAGAGCTACACCCATCGCTCCGGACGTACCGGACGTGCCGGAAAGAACGGCACATCGATAGCCATCATCCACACCCGTGAAAAGCATAAGGTGCGCAACATCGAGAAAATCATCGGTAAACAATTTGTTGACGGCGACCTTCCCGCTCCTGAGGAGATCTGCAAAAAACAGCTCTACAAGGTGATGAACAATATCCTGAAGACCGACGTTGATGAGGATCAGATTGCGCCCTACATCAAGGATATATACCGCCAGTTTGAATATATCGACAAAGAGGATATCGTTAAGAAAATGATTACCGTTACTTTCGGCCGTTTCCTCGATTACTACAAGAATGCACCCACCATCGAAAAGCCGTCGACTAAGCGAAGCGAGCGTGGAGAGGAACGAGGAGACAGAGGAGCCTCGCGCAGAGATAAAAGACGCGGGCCGGAGTCCGGATACAGACGTCTTTTTATCAACTTGGGCAAGCAGGACGGCTTTTATCCCGGCGAAATCATGCAATTCCTCAATCAGCACATACGCGGAAGACAGCAGGTGGGGCACATCGACCTGATGTCGAAGTTCTGCTACATCGAAGTTCCTGAACAGGATGCACGGAAAGTGATGCGCTCACTGAACGGAACAAGCTATCGCGGACGTGAAGTAAGATGTAACGATGCAGACGACACAAGAGGCGAAAAAGCTACTCCGAAGGGAGGTAGAGCAAACTCAAGGAGTGCGCGCGAAGGCGCAAGAAACGACCGTCGGGGTGCACGGGGCGTGCGAGGTGCGGGCAGAAACCGACGAAACGAGGATGCACGGGGTACGCGTAAAGACTTTGACGACAGCGACCGATACGGTCGTGACGACTGGAAAAACCTGATGCAGGCACCCATCGAGTTGAAAGGCGAAATGCCCGACTTCAGCGAAGAGGGGTGGGCACGCCGCAAACCGAGGAAGTCGTAAAGCTGCCCTCTGCTTCAAGCAGCATCGCAGATTGAGATATATACATTTAGAAATCATATCATAATAATAACAGAATGAAAAAGACAATTCTTGGAATGGCATTGATGGCTGCTGCCATTGTGCCGCAAACAGCAAGTGCAGACAAAGGTAATGTGCACTTCAAGGGCCAGCTTGTGGGCTTGAAAGACACGCTTGTCGTGATAATTCCCACTGCGGACAACAACGTATCACATGATACGGTGTTCGTGAAGAACGGCAGTTTTGAGTTTTCGGTGACGGTGGACAAGCCCAAGATGATTGGTGCTTACACTCCTGCCACCTTGCGTCGGCAGGAGAACGTGGGATTTCAGGCTATTGCCGTGCCGGGTGAATCGGCCGAATTGAGTGGCGACTTGGCGTCTGCCTACTACTTTTCCGGCTCCAAATTCTATCGGGAATACAATGAGGCCGACCGTGCTATCGAAGCTGCCGGAAAACCTTTCCAATCTTTTATGGACAGCCTGGACGCCCGAAAGGCAGCAGGAGAATCGCGCGAAGCCTTGAGGAAAGAATATAAGGACAAGGTTCCGGCATTGCGGCAGCAAATCACCGATGGCATTCTCAAGTTCATCAAGGAGCATCCTTCCTATGAGGCCAGCGCAGCCATCATTCTGCAACTTGACGATTTGGCAAAGATGAATGATGCCGTAAACCTCTTGTCGCCTGAGGTACGCGAGGGACGCATGAAATCCTTCTACAAGCCTTATATCGACAACATGATGGCTCAGGCACAGGCCGAAGCAGAAGCCGCCAAGAAACAGGCTGCGGGGGTTGAGGCTCCCGACTTTACCCTAAACGATATCAACGGCAATCCCCTGACACTGTCTTCGCTGCGTGGGAAGTATGTGGTGCTCGATTTCTGGGGCAGTTGGTGTATATGGTGTATCAAGGGATTTCCCGAGATGAAGAAGTATTACGAGAAATACAAGGGTAAGTTTGAGATTCTCGGCATCGACTGCAACGACACCCAAGAGAAATGGAAGGCTGCCGTGGAGAAACATGCTCTGCCCTGGCTTCACGTGTACTATCCACGCGAAAGTACAGTGTTGGCCGACTATGCCGTGCAGGGATTTCCCACCAAGATTATCGTCGGTCCCGACGGAAAGATCGTGAAGACAGTGACAGGGGAGGATCCTTCGTTCTACACTCTCCTCGATGAGCTGTTCGGCGAATAAGCGTCCCGTCATTCTTTCACAACAATTGATATGAGGGATAGGGCTGCAGTGCCTGTGTCTTCATAAGCAAAATCCACCGTGCTGTCCTTGTTTGCAGGGCTGTATCGGTGGATTTTATGTTGTATGCTCTGTCCGGAGGTCCCCGGTCTTGTTGATATTTTGCTCTTCTGTAAAGGCAAAATGTTCATGCACTATGGAGGTTGTCTTGAAAATGCCGTTCTTATGCAGAACTCCGTTTTTGAAGCATAGGCATAGGTAAAAGATTTGAACAAACAGCCCTCTCAAATTCGCTTATTTAAAAATAAGTTTGCCTTCGGTTGAAATATGCGAAAATAGCGATGGTTTGTAAATGGTTGACTGTCAGTGATTTTGAAAAATTGGTCTTTCTTTTCCTATTTTGCCGCCTGCGGTTGAGTATCTAACGGCATGATGATAAGGGCGTAACCGCAGTGCGATAGGGGCTCATCCGCGCTGCCGATAAGGCTTAATCATGTTATGAGAAGGCCCCCATCGCAGCACACTCACGATTTTGGGGAAGGCTCATATCAGTTTTGATGTAAAAAGATAGCCCTTTTTGTGCTGGATGCCTCGAAAAAAATGCGTGAAAAATGATAATAATATTTTACAAAATGAAGAATGAGGGGTGAGGAAGGGATCACCCCAAAGGAATAGAAAGGTTAATAAAAGTTAAGATACATTCCTTTTGTAACTTTCATCTTTTCCAATCGTCATTTTAATAGACAGACAAATATGAGAATGGACTACAAATACATCAAACAGCTTTTAGAGCGTTACTGGCGCTGCGAAACTTCTCTCGAAGAGGAGAATATTTTGCGCGCTTTCTTCAGTCAGGAGAACATTCCTGCTGAGCTGATGCACTATAAGGCTTTCTTCAACTATGGAGAAACGCAGCACAGCGATGTATTGGGAGAGGAGTTTGACGACCGAATCATGTCTATGGTTGAGACGTCGGCACCCGTCAGGGCTCGTATCATCACGATGCCACAACGTTTCAAGCCTTTCTTCAAGGCTGCAGCAGTGGTGGCTATTATCCTGACTTTAGGCAATGCCATGCAGCTCCCGTTTGGTCAGCGTGACGGGCAGACGATAGGTAGCTATAATGGTTACTCTATGCCCGAATATGACAAAGGCACATCGGTTGCCATGAGCGACAGTGTGATGATGGACACGGTGAAACAGAGTATGGCAACTCCAAATTCGACTCCCGAACAATCCATGATTAAATAAGATAATTTTCTATGCTTTCTCTATAAAATAATGTTTAGTAAAACAACATGAAGCTGTGAAGTTTCATTTCTCTCAATTTTTCATAACATACTAACGTAGAGAAGGGGTCACCACTCAGGATTGAGACGTGGCCCCTTGTTTTTTGCTTATATGCGAACGGCCGGGTGACGGCGTGTTCTGGCGATAATGTTCTTAGTTGCGTTTTAATCTCAGGTAGAGTTGGAAGAAGCTGGGGATGAGCAAACAGAGGGAGAAAGCCAGTCCCAACCACATTGTGCGGCAGTCGCCATGAAAAAGATCGCTGAGTTTGCCGTCGGCCATCTGTGGCATGAGGTTAAACATGAGATACGCCACAGTATTGTTTATCCAATGGAACACAACACCGGGGGCGATGGAGTTTGTGCGGTAAAACATCCACCCCAATATCAATCCTATAATCGATGCATGGACAAACTGTGCCGAATTACCGTGCATGGCACCAAAAATCATGGCAGACAGGATGATGGGTATCCAGTGGAGTTTTGGGGCAAACAGTTTCAGCAGCGTGCGGAGTATGGCTCCGCGGAAGACCAATTCTTCAGCAAGTGGAGCCAGTATTCCGATGGCCAGATAGCCTATAGGCTCACCCATAATCGTCTCAAAAATCTTCACCATGCCATCGGGCATTGCCAGATCCATCTGTTCCTGCAACCATTGGGACGGGAGAATCGTTCCCAACGCCATGAAAATTACCCATGTCAGTGTAATCCAAGGATGTGAGGCAAGCCACACTCTTGACACTTCGGCCCATTTTCTGTATATGAAAACGATCATTGTGAGTATGCTGCTCAACACGGATGTGCCAACCAACATCTTGCCTGACATACCGAAGCGTCCATGCATCAGCCTTGTGGAGAATGAGCTCCATGCCTCTCCGTTGTGCCATGCTGCAGCAGCGGATACACCCACTGTTACGAAATATTGTATCACGTAAAAAACAATGATAAACAATAACACATCGAGTACCCCGCGAACTATTTTATTCATATACCAGTTTCTTTGTTGTTAAATAATTCCTCTATGATGCTTTCGTCCTTCTTCAGTTGCTCTACAAGCAAGGTCACATTGTCGAATTTGCGTTCCTTGCGTATGTGTTTAATGAAAGAAAGGCTTATACTCCTGCCGTAAATATTCTCGTTAAAATTAAATATATAGGTCTCCAACGTGCGCTTCTGTCCTCCAAACGTTGGTCTTGTTCCAATATCCGTCATGCCCGGCAAACCGTTTTCTGTATCTCCAATACAAACCTTCGTGGCATAAACGCCGTCAGCCGGTACCAGTTGGCCGGAGCTTTGCGTGTCGAGATTGGCAGTGGGATAGCCCATTTTACGACCAATCTTATAGCCGTCGACAACCTTGCCTGTAATCGTATAGGGGTAACCTAAACAGCGGTTGGCCAGATCTATTTCTCCTTCTTTTAAGAAACTTCTCACAACAGAAGAACTAATCTCAATGCCATTCAATTTGAAAGCAGAGCTGTGCACCACGTCCATGCCCATCTCTCTGCCGTATCGCACATAGTCGTCGAAGCCTTCTGACTGGTTGTGTCCAAATCGATTGTCGTAGCCTATGACCAGCTTCACAACATTTAGTTGGTCACGCAATACACGAGTCATAAAGTCTTTGGCCGACAACTGAGCCATTGTTTCATCAAAGCGAAGTACAACCACGCGGTCCACTCCTGTGTGTTTCAACAGCGTTAGTTTGGAATCAAGCGTCGTCAGCAATTCCGGCTGATAATCCTGATGCAACACTTCTCGTGGATGGCGGTCGAAAGTGATGACTGTTGAGGGTAGTCCCATGATGCGAGCCTCATTGATGACCTGTTCGATAAGGAAACGATGGCCTAAATGCACGCCGTCAAAGAAGCCCAATGTTGCCACACATGGGCCAATGTTGCTGATATGGTCCTGATCAAAAAATACAGTATTCATTTCTACGTTCTACTCCTCAAACGCTTAAAAAGCCTAAACAATTCACCGCCACCCAATACAAATATACCCGTGATGCCTATGATAGCACCCCATTCTGACAGGCTTAGCGGCTGGGTACGGAACATTCGTCCGCCGAAGGTCACGATCAGCCACTGTCCTGCAAGGATAAGCGAGAGAACGAGGATAAGTCCTCTGTCGCGGCATAGATAGCGGAAGGCGGAGTGTTGAGAGCCAAAGGATTTGGCATTAAACAAGTTCCAGAATTGCAGCATAACAAAGGTGGTGAAAAACAAGCTCAACTCATGCACATCGACAACGCTGCCTGCACCATGACGCTCACACCAGATAAGAAACACGAACATCACTGCAAAGAACACAAAGCTACAACCGACTATTGCTTGCCCCATTGATTTGGATATGATAAATTCCGACTGGTTGCGTGGCTTGTCCTTCATCACTTCGCGCGAAGGTGGTAGCGAAGCCAATGCCATTGCTGCAAAAGTGTCCATAATGATATTTACCCATAGAATCTGAGCAACGGTAAGGGGTATCTCTGTTCCGACAAAGGCACTGGAAAGTACCAGTAATAATGCTGAAAGATTGACTACCAGTTGGAAGAATAGAAACCGCTGAATGTTCCTATACAACGAGCGTCCCCACATCACTGCAGAACTGATGGAGTGGAAGCTGTCGTCCATCAATGTGATATCGGAAGCCTCTTTAGCCACCGAAGTTCCTGACCCAAGCGACAGTCCTACGTGGGCGTAGTTGAGGGCAGGAGCATCGTTGGTACCGTCACCCGTCACCGCAACGACCTCGCCACGCTGCTGTAAAAGTTGCACAAGGCGCTGCTTGTCGGCTGGGCGCGCACGCGACATCACCCTGATTTCCCCAACTCTTTCGAGGGCTTCTGCGTCAGAAAGCGCGGCAAAGTCCTCACCCGTGATGTGTCGGTTTCCTTTGTGATGCGCTCCTTGCGATTCGTTCTCCTCCCAGATTCCTATCTGCCGAGCTATCTCTATGGCTGTAGCAGAGTTGTCGCCCGTCACCACTTTCACTTCGATACCGGCCCGCCGGCACATAGCTACAGCTTGGGGAACATCCTCGCGCACAGGGTCTTCGATGGCAAAGACACCCTGTAGTGACAACCCCGAAGTAGCGAACGTATTGCCCGCTCCCATGGCGAGTGCCAATACACGCATCCCGGCTTTCTGGAATCCGGCAATCTGAGCTTCTGCTTCCTTGCGATCTGAATCGGTCATCTCACACATAGATAACACAACTTCCGGTGCACCCTTCACATAAAGACGCTTGTCATCGACAATCGTCATCATGTATTTGTTTTCTGTAGAAAACGGCAGTTGCTTGGTTACACGTGCATTGTTGCGCAGCTGCATATAGTCAATTCCTTGCTCCTTCAACCATTTCAACAGCGCGACTTCTGTCGGACTGCCCACACCTTTGGCTTCATCCAGATAGGCTGTGCTGTTAGCGGCAATAGCCTCGTACAACAACTGGCTGCTGCTGCCATCCGGAAGCACACTTTGTTTCACCGTCATCTGATTCTGTGTCAGTGTGCCGGTCTTGTCCGTACAAATTACTGTCACCGCACCCATCGTTTCCGAAGCATGGAGCTTTCTCACCAAATAGTTTGATTTCAGCATCCGACGCATATTCAGCGCCAGAGCCAAAGTGATGGCCATCGGAAGTCCTTCGGGAACGGCCATTACAATAAGCGTGACAGCCATCATGAAATACTGCAACACCACATGGGCCATTGCTATATAATTATCGCCCTCCCACAGACTGTTGGAGATAATGTCGTGTACAAGGAAAATAACGAAAGTCGCCAAAGCAACACCTGTACCTATCTTCGAAATCAATTTGGCCAACTTGTCCAATTGAATGTTCAGAGGAGTCTTTGTACTCGTTTTCTCCGTAGAGCTTGTGGCAACTTTACCAATTTCAGAATTGTTACCCACCTGCGTAATCACAGCCTCGCCATGCCCGTTCATCACCATTGACGAGCGAAGCACAACGTAAGGCGGATAGGCAGACTTCTCCGAATCGTCCATGTGAGCTGCGTCTCGATCAACAGTTTCTTTTGAAGGGTTGGCCATGTTTTCCGTGTTAGAAACAGCAACAGAAGCTACAGTCTTGCTGGCCAATGGTTCTCCCGTCAGGCTCGACTCATCCACTTGGAGATTTACGGCCTTAATCAACTCTCCGTCTGCAGGAATCTCATCTCCGACTTCTATCAAGACAATATCACCCACCACCACATCATGTCGTGGAATCTCTATCACCTTGCCATTCCTTCGAACTTTAACCGGCTGGTCTTCATTGATGGCCGTGAGCAGTTTAAACTTCTTGACAGCATCCATCTCAAAATAGAATCCCACAGTAGTTGCAATAAAAACCGCAAGGATAATACCTGTCGTCTCCATAAAATCATTCTCGATAAAGGCGAGAATCAAAGAGATAGCAATAGCAATGAGAAGAATTTGAATGATGGGATCTCTATATTTTTCTATATACAGTTTCCAAAGGGAAACACGCTTGGGCGGAGTTAAAACATTATCACCATATTCCAGCCGACTTTCCAAGACTTGGGCATCTGTCAACCCTTGTGAGTCCACATTGTGCGATGTCTGTTTATCCATAGATGTGTATTATTTCTTGCAAAGTTAGGCAAAATCCATATAATGACCAATACATTAAATCTTATTTAGCTACTTTTTGCAAAAAACATTTGGCAATTTGCATAAAACGCAGTACCTTTGCAGCGCTAAACTTGTAGATATACTATCTCCACAAGTCGGACTTGTAGCTCAGTTGGTTAGAGCAACAGACTCATAATCTGGAGGTCCCTGGTTCAAGCCCAGGCTGGTCCACAAAGGGGGTTCAAGAGGACGTTAAACAATAGTCGTTTTAGCCTTCAAAACAAGGATAATCGCTGTAAAATCAAGGTTTTACAGCGATTATTTGTTTTTTATCCATATCCGTTTGACTGCCAAACCATACCTTTTGATAGTCATCATTCGGTCATTTTCTGCTACAGAAACTGCTACACAAAAGCAGGCTCTCAAAAAAATGTAGCAGTGAATGGAAAAAGACTACCAAGTTGACGGCATATAAATATCTCGTTTTCAATAATTTATGTCGAACTTTGTAGCCAAGAAAGCTACACTAAAAATGATGCGTTATGAAAACGACTTTCAAGGTGTCCTACTACCTGCGTTCCAACTACGAGAACAAAGAAGGAAAATCGCCTGTAATGCTCCGAATGTATCTCGGAGGCGAAATGGCTAATCTTGGATCCATTAAAATTTCCGTGGATAAATCTAAATGGAGCAACAAAACCAGCAGAATGATTGGTAGAACGGCAGAGGCTCTCTCCGTCAATGCATCAATAGATGCACTGACAACAGTATGTTATAGCGATGATTATCAAAGACAAAATTAAAAAGATTTTTCCTCGGTTATCATAGCTGTTATATCTGTAATTTTTTTGTATATCAACGCTTTAAGTGTTACTACAAATTTTGATAGTCACCAAATTTACAGAAACTTATAATTCGTCGAACTCACGTAATTACAATTTCTTTTGGTGGCTAAGAAGTTAGTGTTTATTGGAGGTTAGTTATATCTTATCCTGCAAAATGAGCTATAGGTCAATTATTGCAACACGATGTCTATGTATGAACGGTGTAATTCAGGAGATACCAATAAGTTAGGATGTCAAATTACCTACTTTTGGGTATTGTCCGTCATGTGTTATAGTTCTATCTTTGCATCATTATATTTACAAATCTAAACAATAGATGTATATGAGAAAACTGTACTTTTTATTTTTTCTTTGTTTTGTTATGGTTGGTTCTGTTTATGCAGATCCAAGTAAAGGCGTTGTCAAATTCAAGTCGAACAAATATGTTCCTGGTAGCAGTACGGTGAAAGGCTTTAGGATAGAAATGCTTGTCAAGGCTGAATCTTCGCATGGTAGTGACGATGACACACGCGCTCCCAAGATTGGGAGCGATGTTACAGTGGAGGGTGGCGAGTTGGAGCAGGCCCTGCCTGAGGGTATGGCCGATCAGAAGTTCAACCTCTGGGTAACGGCTCCCGAGGTTATTATCCACGGTAATCTCGTGGAACTCACTGTAGCCAAGGGTGAGATTACGGAGATAGACATCAGTGGCTGCCCTGAGCTTTATACCCTTCGAGTAACGGAAAATCCTCTTGGGAGTATTGATGTGAGCAAGAACGTCAAGCTCGGGCAACTTTGGGCCAGCTATTGTCCTAATATCACGTCTATTGATGTGAGCAAGAACACCAATCTTAATTCACTCTCGGTGCAAGGTTGCAATCTTTCATCGCTCAACCTCCACAATCTTCCACTGCTCACTAACGTCAATGCTGGTGAAAATCCCAATTTAGGGCACATTGATGTAACCAGTCTTCCCATGTTGGAGGAATTGTGGGTGAATGGTAATGGTATGACTTCGCTTGATGTTTCGATGAATCCCAAATTGAAGCATCTTGAGTGTAGCAGGAATCGCCTTAGAGGACTCTCTGTTGCCAACAACCCCGATCTCGTTTTTCTTTCTGTCTGGGACAATGATCTGAACGGCAATGAGATGGACGCCCTCATCAGTACATTGGTAGAAGAAACAGGTTTTAGCACGCGTGAATTTTGTGTCTACAACGAACGTTCAAGTCACCCCAACATTTGTACTAAGGCTCAGGTGGAAGCCGTTTCCGAGCGTGGTTGGCAAGCCAAGCAAGCTCTTTGGACGAAATTTAATAACGAAGAATTTTTTGTATGGGAAGACTATGAGGGTGCTGATGACCCTACTGGCATTGAGTTACCGAAAGATAGCAACAAGCTTGATGTTTGGTATGACCTGCAAGGTCGCCGTATCAGTAAGCCCTCTGCTGCCGGTCTGTATATTTACAACGGCAAGAAGGTTATAGTGAGGCCATGAGAAAAAGTGCTTCTTGTCGGACGGGAGCTGTTCTGTGTGTTAAGGTAAATCTTTGCCAGAACCTACGCTGTTTTCTGACACCTTTGTTTCTTGTAGCCTGTGCATTTGTTCCAGCAGCCTGCGGAGATGAATATGGCGCTGACGATGTGGGGTTGTCAGGCTATGTGCTTGACGTTAGTAGTCCGCCGGCTGCTTCAAACGATAACACGCCGGTCTGCAGCTTTGTCGTGAGGAGCTATCGTAGCAGTGGCGATAAAAAACAACAATATCCAGTGGCATGGGCCGTGACAGGATATGATGCTGACGGTGATGGTGTGTTCTCGATGACAGAAAAGCCCTTTTGGCTTGTGTCATTGAGTTGCACGAGTGGCCAAGGCGGTATAGAAGGTGAAAAGGGGCTAATCACGTTAGCTCCCATGCAGCTTACCGACAGACTCACACCACTCAATGCCATGTTGCGCCAAGCCCCGGCAAGAGGTACTGCTACCCATCCCTATGACCTTTCTTCGCATGATTCCAATGGTAGGTCCGTCTTGAGGACCACGGCCAACAGCTATCTTGTCAGTGCGCCAGGTTATTACCGACTGCCACTAGTTTATGGCAATGCTGTTACCAATGGCAAAACTAATGAGCATGCCTACAAGACGGAGAATGTAGGCAATACTATCTTGTCACATTTCGTTGACCACGCAGGGCGCACGATTATCTCGCCTTATATTAATGTGCAAAACTCAACACATCCGGCTGTTTCGGCTACTGTGGTATGGGCTGACGAGCCCTTGTTGGTACTCAACCCTACAGTTCGGGGACGGGGAGCAGACAGCTACATGGACTTTGAGGTGAGTAGGGAGAATATCAGAAATGGCAACGCCGTTGTAGCCGTGCAAGATGAAAATGGCACAACACTCTGGTCGTGGCATTTGTGGTTTGCTCCTGCAGAAGCACTCGACGTGGTGACATGTACCAATCATGATCAAGTTTCCTATCGGTTTAGTAAGGAAACCCTCGGTTGGAAATACACCGCGTGGATGGCGCCTGAGGAGGACAACCCACGTACAGTGGGAATAAGAATAGAACAGATGACCGACGATGCTAAGCAACTGTCCGAAATCATGTTCATTACTCAGAAGAGTGGTGGTAAGTGCGAGGGATATTCCACATTTTATCAGTTTGGACGTAAGGATGCTTTTCCTGGTATTGACAAGGGACTCGCCGTGAAAGGTTCTTTCAAAAAAAACGCAGGTGGTGCTGTGTCCATATCTCAAAGTATTCGCCACCCAGGCTCTTTTTATATTTGGGATGGGGGACAGAGCAAGGATTTCGCATGGAACAATCTTTGGTCGATGGACAACATGACTGTCGGTTTCAATGATGCATCCGTGGTTAAAACTATCTATGATCCTTGCCCGCCCGGCTTCCACCTGCCGGCAAGCAATGCTTTCACGGGATTTAACTTCACAGGGCTGTACACCGGGCGGGAGGAAATGAACGCTATAGGATCGTGGAAACGGGGCTGGCACTTCAAAGGCCGAAAGGAGACCCGGACTACTACTGTTTTTTTCCCGGCATCGGGGTGCCGTGGCTATTCCGATGGCGTGATTAGAGACATTGGGCGGAAAGGCTATGACAAGGATACGAAAAACGTATGGAATGAAAAATGGGTGGGGCACTATTGGACAGCCATGCCCTCAAGTGAAGCAATGGGGTGTGCCATGTACCATACGCCAGAAGCCATAGCTCCGCTCAGAACTCACTACAAGACATGTGGCTACTCCGTACATCCTGTGGCAGAATAATAACCCTAACCAAATCTGAGATTAAAAACATACAGCACATGGCTTCTCAAATAAGAAAATTAATATGGCTTTGCATCTTTTCCATGATGCCTGTTTCTCTCTCTGCACAGATAAATGGAAAAGTGATGGAACGATCTACTGGGACTCCCATAGGAGGTGTTGCCATCAGTGTTGCTGGCAATAAGAAGGCTGCTGTCGTAACAGACAAGAATGGTGAGTTTACTTTGAACGTTGCGATTGGAACACTGCTCCGTATGTCACACATTGGTTATCGAACGCTTAATGTTCGCGCCAAAATATCGAGTGTGTATTACCTCATACCCAAGGTAAATGTTCTGAATGATGTTGTGGTGACTGCTCAGGAAGATCATGGTTTATCGAGTGCCTCTGTAATCAGGAGGCATGCCATGGATCATCTGCAGCCATCGTGCTTCGGAGACTTACTGGAACTGTTGCCTGGCGGACGAGCCAAGGACCCCTGTCTGAACATACCCAATCTGATCAGGCTAAGAGAGGTGCCTGTGAATGATGGGCAGTACAGAACTACATCGCAGGGGGTGCGTTTTATCATAGATGGTTCCCCTATCAGCACTAATGGCAACATGCAGTATCTCTCTGGAGCAGAGGATCGCACGGCCAAAAAACGCAATTTTGCCAATGCTGGTGTAGATATGCGGACGCTTGGCACCGATGATATACAGGAGGTGACTATCGTTCGTGGCATTCCATCGGTGAAGTATGGCGACCTGACGAGCGGTCTTGTTAAGGTGAAACGGCGTAAGGGGGGAAACAACATCTCGGCACGCTTCAAGGCTGATATGGACTCGAAGTTGTTCTATGTGGCCAAAGGCTTTGAATGGAAGCCTTCGCGATTTTCCATCAATTTAAGTGCAGACTACTTAGATAACATGTTTGAACCTCGCAACCCACTGGAAAACTACCAACGAATCACACTTTCGGCTCGTTTCAATAAGATGTGGACTATGAGTGACTATGATTGCACCACATCACTGAACCTGGACTATGGAGGATCGTTCGACAATGAGAAGGTGGATCCGGAGTTTAACCACGGTGGCGAAGATAAATACATTTCTGAATACAATAGATATGCTGCCAGCCTGCAGTTTGAGTTGAAGAGTAAGAAGAAACAGTCATGGTTTCGTGACTTTGAGCTTACAACTTCGTTTTCCTATCAGAAAGACTGGCTGGAGCGTACGCGGCGGGTAAACGTGAGTAGCGGTACGCCCTCAGCCATGACTATGACTGAGGGTGAGAGCGATGCCCAGTTTATCATGCCATACCGATATACTGCCACGCACACTGTTGACGGCAAACCGACAAGCATGTTCCTCAAGAGCAATGTCAGTTTTGTGATTCCCTATTACAATCTGCCCAACAGTCTCATTGTAGGTATGGATTACCAGATAGATAAGAATTTGGGACGAGGACAGGTCTACGACCGCCTGCATCCGGTATACACTGGTGCAAGCTATCGCCCACGTAAATACTCGGATATACCGGCCACGCAGATGCTGGCACTATATGCCGAAGAGCGTGCCACCATAGCTATTGGCAGACATCGCTTGGAAGCAGAGGTTGGCATACGAGGTGAAATGATGCCCGGGTTGAGCCGAAAGTTTGACATAAGAAAAAGATTTTATACTGATCCTCGCATTAACGTGGGCTGGACTCTCCCCCAGATTATGGTTGGAGAGGACCCTCTTGTTGTTACGCTTACAGGAGGGGTGGGACAGCATACCATGTTTCCTACCATAGACCAACTCTACCCAGAGCCAACATACATGGACTTGGTGGAGATGAACTATTTTCATGCTAACTCCGACTATCGTCGTATGTACCTGATGACTTATGTCATAGACCCTACTAACCCTCGGCTTGAACCGGCTCGTAACATGAAGTGGGAAATTAGAGGCGATATGGAATGGGGTGGCAACCGGATTACTCTGACCTATTTTCATGAGAATATGAGATCAGGGTTCCGTTCCATGGCTGTATACAGACCTTTTGTATATCGGGAGTTTAATACTGACGTCATTGATCACGAAACGATTCGAGGTCGTCCTGACGTGAATAGCCTCCCTTATCAGATTGTAGCCGACTTGCGAAGCTATGACCAAACCTCTAACGGTAGCAGTACGTACAAACAGGGGATAGAATACACTCTGTCAACCGTTAGGTTTCCCATTGTCAACACTCGGCTCACTGTGACGGGTGCGTGGTTTCGTACGGAATATCATAATTCGCTTCCTATACAATATAAACCTACGCGACGGGTGAACGGAGCCGCACTCAACTTGGTGGGCATTTATAAAGACGATGAGGGTTATATCCGAGAGATGATCAACACCAACTTTACTTTCGATACGACAATTCCGAGGCTCAATCTAGGCTTCTCTCTATCTGCACAATGTCTGTGGCTTACAGGTGAACAGTCTATGAAAAAAGAAAATGTTCCCTTAGCGTATATCGATGAGTCGGGCCAGCGGCATCCTTTTAGCGAAGCTGATCGCCACGACGAGTACAAGCAGTTTCTGGTTCGCACTTATAATGAGGGAGCTTTTGAGTGGCAGACGGTGCCGTTCAGTATGAATCTCAACCTCAAGGCCACAAAAAAAATGTTCGACAACAAACTGCTCATTGCACTTTTTGTAAACAAATTGTGGGATGTGCATCCTGACTACATGCGCAAAGGCATGACTCTACGCCGGTATGTGACCCCATATTTCGGGTTGGAAACTAACATTAGATTATGAAGAAAAATACCATATTCTTTCTTTCGGTTGTCATGATTGTTGCACTGACAGGCTGTCGCGAGGATCATGAGGATTATGATACAACGGCAGCAGTAAACATTGTGATACCAGACAGCATCAAGCTTGAGAAAATGCAGGGAACCGTAATATTGCGAAATCTGAGCAATGGTTACAAATACGCCTCGTCAACTTTCAACCTGTCGACCACAAATTTTCAACTGCTGCGGGGTGCATACTCCTTGGATGCAGAGGGAACACTTGTCTTCACGAATAAGAATGACAAAAATGCTTCACTCCAGATAAGGTATTTTAGAGCTACCTTAGATTATGTGGAGATTACGCAACACCCTACCATCGTGTTGACTCGACTCATCTTAATGTAACTATGAAAAAGTACTGGCTTATACTCTTTTTTTTGTTTCTGACGACATGGCAGGTGTCCGCTGCCGTTGGAGATTCGTCGGCTGTGGCAGAACATAATAGCCGGTGGCTTGATGTGTTGGCTGACTACAGGCAAAATCCTGCCTTCATGAACGAGGCTTATCGAACGTCGTACACTGAATTGGGACTTGTGGCTGACTATAGACATGAATCCAAGGCGCTTGTCAGCCAACTGGGCACCGGACATTTCATAGCCAAGGCCTATGTAGACTCTTATCTGAAATTGGGCATTAAAAGCACTGTTTGGGGAGGAGCTTCGTATCGTACAGGGGAGCGTTACAATATCAGATTTTGCTCTACCTCCGACTATGCTCTGCTCTATCCCTAT
Organism: Bacteroidales bacterium KA00344; assembly: GCA_001552765.1. Classification (GTDB taxonomy): domain Bacteria; phylum Bacteroidota; class Bacteroidia; order Bacteroidales; family Bacteroidaceae; genus Prevotella. The sequence continues at coordinate 8,851 of KQ959439.1, read as the reverse complement.
GTGATGGCTGACACCGTGGGTGGAAATCTCAAAAATGAGCAATACGCCTTTTTCGGCGGCTACTCATTTTCTGCAGGAAAATGGTCAATAGGAGCTGCCCTCAATTTCAGAGCAGAGCACGAGTTTCGCATGACCGACCCCAGACCACGTGGTATAGCCACTGACCTTAGAGTTAGCATGGGAGCTAGTATAGATCTTAGGGACTATAAAGTTGGTGTGGGTGCCGGAGGTAACATTTACAAACAAACCAACGACGTGCAGTTTTATAATGAGCTGGGCGTAAAGCCTGAGTATCATATGACTGGACTCGGCACCCACTATTTGCGTTTTGCCGGGGGCAACCGCATTTGCTACTACAAGGGATTAGGTTTCATGACCGACCTGAACATTTGTCCGAAAAATGGCAACGGTGCCTATTTGTCCACAGCCTACCGTATGATGCCCTACGAGAAAATTCTTACGGAACTCAACGCACTGCCTATCTCAACGTTGTATGTCGAACAAATCTGTGCAAGTGCAGGTTGGAAGCATGGGGGCAAGATAGGATGGAGCACATACGGTGGCCTTAAAATAGAGTTTCGCAATGGCGATGAGCACATTGCTGGCAGTGCATCGGGCACAGAGTTTCAGTCGCTCATTACGCTTACCATGTATCGGAATACCCTCAAGGACTTCTTTTTGGGCGGTGCAATGCATGTGGACGGACGACAAAGCTTCACAGCAGAAGCAAGGGTCGGTAGGAAGTCCTGCAGTACACGATACACGAGAGTGGAGCGTATCATGGAAGCCACGGGAGTCTATGCCCAAGCGGGTATCCAACAAGATGTGAAGATAGGTCAGCATATATTTCTGGTCTGGAACGCTGATGTCATGCGCATGGTTAACAAAACAAGTCGTCACGTCATGCCTTACGCTATGATGAACAAACTTACAACTGAACTGTGTGACGACATGTTCGCTGTAGCCAAAGCCAACTACACCGACCTATCCGGTTTGGTTAAGCTATACTTTATGCCGGCGGCTTGGAAAGGGACTGGAGCTTTTGTGGCAGTCAAAGGATGTCATCGCAAGTTGCCCGATCGCAAAAAAACCACACTGGAAACAATCGTAGGCATTGCTTTCTGAAAACAAGGAAATTTTAGAGTATACTACATAACGAAATAAACATCCAACTAAATAATACTGTAATGAAAAAATTTATAAGCACAACATTGATCACAGCCTTGTGTTCTATTCTTTTTTGTATGTCATCATGTGTAGATGATGATACTCCCAGACGCGAGGAGCAGATGGTGAAGCATGTCATAACATTGGATCTCCCTTGCGATATCAGTAATCCTAAAGTGAGCAATATCAAGGCTGTGCTCACTAACATACAGACAAAGAAGGTTTATACGACGGATCATTTTTCCTTTTCGGATGAACTACTCACCGACACACTGACGCTGCCAGCCGGCATGTACGATATGAAGGTGACAGGCAATGTGGAATACCAAATGGTAATGAATAGTGCGTCTGGGAAGAAGCAAAACAACAAGGTACAGAAACTCAAGGCAACGGTAAAGGCCACGCGCGAAAAAATTGACATCAAGCCGGGTACAACTGTGACAAGCACACGTGTGGCTTTGAGCGTTTACAATGCAAGTGAAGGCTTCCTCATCACTGAAATCTATTTCACGGGAAGCACTACCCCCGACGGATACATGTATACCGATGACCAATATATTAAGTTTGGCAATAATAGTGACACGGTGATGTATGCCGACGGATTGGCTTTCATCGAAACATTCTTTACCAGCGATGACTTGCACGACTACCAGCCCAACATTATGGACAGAGCTATGACTATCGTCACGATCTATGTCATTCCGGGAACTGGTAGGGACGTGCCTGTAAAACCCGGAGAAGAAATCACCATCGCCCTCACTGCCGAAGATCATACGCTTATCAACCCACACTCGATAGACCTGAGTAAGGCTGATTTTGAGATCTATGACAATGTCACGCATCCAGAAGGAGATCATGACGTGCCCGGCGTGCCTAATCTTGAGAACTGGTATGCCAACTTTGAGGGCTGTTTCGTGTTTCATACCAGAGGGGTTAAATCTTATGCCATAGCCCGCCCCTTGGTCGACAGGAAAACCTACATGACCAAATTCCGCTACAAGTTCAGCTATATATTCAGACAAGGCGACTTCGTGATACCCATGAACGAAAATGAATATTTCATGCCCAACGAATGGGTGGTCGATGCTGTGAACCTTTCGGTGCCGGCTAGTCACGAATGGCTGCTTACCTCACCGCGACTGGACAAAGGATATACATATTGTGGGCATGTCGACTTCGATGAAAACCGTTACACTCATGCAGTGATACGTAAGCGCGAGGGACATAGCTATGTGGAAGAGTCAGCCACTATCAATAACGTTCCAGGGACATGGATGGTAGACCAAAACTTTGGCGGGAAAGGTAAATGGATAGATACCAATAATTCAACAGAAGATTTCGTACCCAACGCACAACCTTCCTATTTCGCTAAGAAACTTAGGGGAATGTAGCATACATAATATAGTCTGCCCTGTCGGGCAATTCTGCACAATAACTCACCTATATTCAACAACAGTATGTCAAAAATATTATTTACACTCACACTCTCGGTCATGGCTTCGCTCGCCATACAGGCTCGCCATACACCCATAAGCGTCGACAGCACCATTCGACAAGGTAAACTGCCCAATGGCCTTACCTATTATATCCGCCACAATGCACAGTCTCCAGGTCTTGCTGATTTCTACTTTGCACAGCGTGTAGGATCTATTCTTGAGGAGCAACAACAGCGTGGGTTGGCTCATTTCTTGGAACACATGGCCTTCAACGGTACAAGACATTTTCCTGGAACTGACCGCCAGCCTAATATCGTAAAATGGTGCGAAAGCATTGGCATTAAGTTTGGCACCAACCTGAATGCATATACCAGCGTAGATCGCACTGTATATAATGTTTCAGCGGTTCCTGTGATGCGGGAGGGAATTGTCGATTCTTGCTTACTCATTCTACAAGATTGGAGTCACGGTCTGCTGTTGGAAGACAAGGAGATAGATAAGGAACGGGGCGTAATCTTGGAGGAATGGCGTACCAGACGTGCTGGCATGGCCATGCAACGTCTGGCCGAAGCTGCCATGCCTGTCATCTATGGAGGAAGCAAATATGCTGACTGCATGCCAATTGGCAATATGGATATCGTGATGAACTTTCCTTATCAAAATCTGCGTGATTATTATCATAAATGGTACCGACCCGATCTTCAAGCAGTTATCGTGGTGGGCGATATTAATGTAGATCGCATAGAACAGAAAATATGCAGCTTGTTTAGTGACATTCCAATGCCCTCGAACGCAGCCGATCGCCCCTGTTATGCGATACCCGACAACGAAAAAATGATTTTATACACAGCTACCGATAAGGAGCAGCCTACTGTGAACTTCTCTCTCTATATGAAGCGGGATGTGACACCATGGAGCGACCGTGGCACAGTGAAAACATATCGAGACGAATACCTTGAACATCTTGTTCGCATGATGATTAATGAACGACTCGATGAACTGGTCAAAGCTGACAGCTCGCCACTGATCTCTGCATCGGTAAGCGATGGCAACTTTTTTTTGGCTAATACGAAGCAGGCTTTTGAACTGTCGGGAGTATTCAAGGAGCAAAAGATCGAAGCAGGTATACGTGTCATTGTAGCTGAGACAGAGCGTGCACGGAAAATGGGCTTCACTGAAACCGAACTGGCACGGGCAAAGGCTGTGCTGATGAATTATGCCGAAGTCGACGTTACGGATAAGAACGACAGACGCAACAGCGATTTCGTGGAACAATGTGTGGAAAACTTCCTGGAGGCATCGCCCATAATTGCACCAGAAGACGAACTCGAGCTTGTCAGGGCGTTGGACAGGAGTGTAACGCTTGCCGATGTAAACGGCAAGGTTAAGGAAATGGTTACTGATAAAAACCAGGTAGTTACACTCTATGCACCAGACAAACAGGGCGTGACTCTGCCTTCGCACGCTTGTATAGAAAAAATCGTCGCCAAAGCACAAGCCGCTGACTATGAGTCCTACGTTGACGAGAAGCTTGCTAACAAGCTTGTTAGCCATTTGCCGAAGCCCGGAACCATTGTGGATGAAAAGCCTTATAAATATGGGTATACCGAGTTTATACTCTCCAACGGCATGCATGTCTACGCCAAGACAACCAATTATGAGGCTGACGAGATTATAATGAATCTATACAGTAAGGGAGGTAAAGATGTATACGCTAATCATGAAATGCCCAACCTTACCTATCTTATTTCAGGAGCAACGGCCGGTGGTTTGGGAGAATTTTCAGAAACCGGACTTGAAAAGATGCTTGCGGGCAACACGGCCGATGTCACACCGTTTATTACCAACGAGACTGAGGGTATGAAAGGAAGCTCTTCGAGTAAGGACTTGAAGACGCTATTCGAGCTAACCTATCTCTATTTTACTGCTCCAAGGTACGACCCTGCTGCCTTTAGAAATCTTATGGATCAGCAGAGAGAATTTCTTACCAACACCCATGTTAACCCTCTCATTGCTTACAATGATACGCTGCACGCCATTTCTTATCATACCAGTCGACTGGAATCAATGACCAAAGACAAGTTAAAAAATGTAGACTACACTCGCATCATGCAGATTTACAGAGAACGCTTCGGCAATGCTGCTGATTTCAACCTTATCCTTACTGGCAACATCGACGCAAGTGTTCTTCGGCCACTGTTATGCCAATACATGGCCACACTGCCTTCAACGGGACAGCACGAGGAGGTTGGAAAGCTCGGTGCACGGCTTGTCGACGGAGATGTGGTGAAAATTTTCACCAAGCAACAGAAAACACCTTCAGCCACAACAACCATTGTCATCAAGGGGGAATTGCCTTATACTGAAAAAAATAATCTGCTGATGGATGCCGTGGGGCAACTGCTACGTATAGTCTACACTGATAAGATACGCGAAGACGAGGGTGGAGCCTACAGTGTTGAGGTTAGCGGAAACTTAGAGTGTCAGCCCCATAATGAGGCTTTGCTGCGAATAGCCTTCAGAACAGCTCCAGAAAAATATCGGAGAGTTATTCCGATTGTCTATGAACAACTCAAAAAAATGGCTGTCGATGGTCCCGAACAAGCTGACCTTGACAAAGTGAAAGCCTATGAACTGAAAACATACAATCAAGTGCTGCGCATGAACAACTATTGGGAATATGTTCTCTATAATGACCTTTACAATGGCATCGACTTAGATACAAACTTCACCAAAATAGTAAATGACATGACTTGTGAAGATGTTAGACTTGTCCTGAGTGACCTGCTCTCTCAGGGAAATCGTATTGAAGTGACAATGACAACAGATTAATAAAATTTTAACTAATTAACTAATTATGAAAAAGAATTTTAGTAGCACGTTAATTTTGGCTTTGCTGTTCTGTGCAATGGGCACGGTGAAAGCAGCAGAGAACAATGGTGTAGTAGGAAATCAAACAAATGAGAACACGCAAAACTTGGGTGTTATGAAGTTTACCAAGGTCAACCCGGATGAATCGAGACCCATCTACATGACATTCTCTCCCACACCTAAAAGGGATGTAAACGTTTTTCTTGAAGGTGATATAGTCAAGTGGGATGTTTTCCCAGATTATGGAAATCAACTGAATATGCAAATCAGGGGCGAGGGCACTTTCTGTATCAAGAGCAATGTTGAAGATTTTGACTTCCGCCAGTGTTATTGTATTACCGATATTGACCTCACGGGCAACAAACATCTTAAGAGTGTGACGATCGGAATCGTAGGCTGCAACGAACTGAAATTTCCTGAAACGGTCGAGAAAATTAAGGTAGTAAAGACCCATATGAAGAAGATTGTGATACCGGCAAACAATAGTCTTCAGAAAGCGGAGTTTTATAATAATCAAGACTTCGAGACTATAGATATGGGCAAGAGCGAAAACCTTACCTATCTTGACGTGTCTTATTGTCCTAAACTTACGAAGGCAGATTTCTTGGATTGTAAAAAACTGCGTTTAGTCGACCTGACCGAATGCCCAGGGTTGAAACCTATGCTGAATGTAACCGATATGCCCGACTTGGAGGAGCTATATCTGGGATTCTGCGGACTGAAGAACCTTGACCTCTCACGATGTCCCAAATTGAAGGTTGTTAGTGTCTATGGAAATGAACTTCAGGATGAGGCACTCGACCATTTCATTGCCTCTTTGCCTTCTTTTGCCGAAAACGTAGCTTCCGACCATGTAATTACTTTAAAGACAGAACTCGAGCCCGATAAGTTCAAGTGTACTTCAGCACAGCTGAATGCTATTATAGCCAAAGGCTGGTCTCCCATGAAACTAATCCTTGGAGATAACGGCAAGCCCAAGCGTGTTCCATTTAAAAAAGAAGATACTGTAACAGGTATTGCAGGAATTAATGCTCATGAGAATATACAAGATGTGTGGTTCGACCTATGTGGAAGGCGAATTAAGAAACCGGTCGCTTCCGGTGTTTACATCCACAATGGTAAAAAAGTGATGATAACAAAATAAATATTAACTTTTCAGCAGGCTACCTATAGTTGTCGGGTAGCCTGACTTGATTTTCATGTCGACATGAGAAGACTTTTCGTTTTAATCGTTTTACATTTCTCTGCGCACTGCCTTTATGCCCAATTTGTCTCACTTCAGGAAGCAGAGAGCAAGGCAAAGGCATTTGTTTTATCAAGGCAAACGCGGGGTGCCGACAAGGCAGCCTTGGACGTGTCTTTGGCTTTTAAGTATGGTAGCAGCATGGCGGTCGACTTCTATGCTTTTAACATTGGACGTGGCCAGGGCTTTGCCATCGTTTCTGGCGACAGCCGTACCGAGGATATTTTGGCCTATGCCGACAGTGGGGGAATTGACCTCAACGACATGCCAGACGGTATGTCCGTACTGCTCAGGTCATATCAGCAGGAACTGTCTTCTTTACGCCATGCAACAGCTGCAGGAAAGGATGAGATGTCTTCTCGCGACAATGGTGGCAGAAACGTTCAAAGGCACATGGTTACTCCTCTGGTCAAGGCGCAGTGGAATCAGATGTGGCCCTATAATTTACAGTGTCCCGTGCTGAACGGGAGACATGCGCCAACAGGATGTGTTGCCACAGCTATGGCACAGGTCATGTATACTCAGCGGTGCCCAGATATAAAGACTACGCATCCCGTTCCTGCCGACAAATATGAAAGACATGAAGTGGGCCATGAGCAAATGCCGTGGCATGCGTTCCGGTGGAATATGATGACCGATAATTATCTACAAGACAGCAGCAATGAAGAAAACGAGGCGGTAGCTTACCTCATGCGACTGTGTGGAGCAGCTGTGAAAATGGAATATACCGAACAAGGCTCCTCGGCTCCAGACAATCTCATCGTGCCAGCAATGGTGAATTATTTCGGGTATGACGCAGATGCCCGGCTGGTCATCAGGGATTATTACACCACCGAAGAGTGGAATGATATGATATATCAGGAGGTGGCCGCTGGACGTCCTGTTATCTATGTTGCATCATCGCCAACCGATGGTTCGCATGCCTTTGTATGCGATGGCTATCAAAAGGGCGACTATTTCCATATTAACTGGGGATGGGGAGGGTCGCGCAACGGTTTTTTCCGCTTGTCTGTGCTCAACGCCTATGCTCCTGAAGGATTAGGCAACACAGAAGGATATACGATCTTCCATTCAGCAGCTGTTGGGCTGCAGCCTGAAAACAATATAGTTGAGAGACCGCTCATACAAGTTTCGGAGCTAAATTTCGACAAACAGTTGATAAGTCGGCAGGACGTAGATCAGGATTTCCCGTCAATAGCATGCACATTTTCATTTAAGAACATCATGGCACAACCACTTAACGTGGAATTGGCTTTGGGACTTTATGTGAATGGAAAACTTAACGATATTCTCTTCAGTCAGGAGTTTACCCCTCTGCCAGCGTTTGGCGAAAAAAGCTTGAACCTTTCACTCAAGCCGTTCGGACACCAGTTGGGAGACATGAACACGTTGGGGGCCATTGTGCCATTGTGTCGAAAAAAAGACAATGCAGAATGGATGAAATGTACGAACACCGATGCTTTTATCTCAACCTTGAAGGTGAAACATTTCAAGATGGGTATAACGCGAGGCGACATGCCACATGAGAAACCGAAACTGGCTGTAGTTAATATGCAGGTTATCGGCAGCAAAATAGTTGATGATGATCAGTTTGTCCGGGTTGTTATCTCCAACACGGGTGGCAGTTTCAGCGATCGATTATATTTCAGTGTAAATGGTAAAATGTATGGATACACGGGCGTATATCTTCCTGCTGGGGCAATAGATAGCGTGGCTTTTACGTTCAGGCCGAAACAAGTTGGACAATATGTTTTCAGTGTTGAAAACGCGCAAGGCATCCAACTCTGCCAAGGAAAAATGGATATTGTCGCCACAGATATCGGGAGCCTGTTGCTACCAGACGCATCTCAGCATGACAGGTGTCCCAATGCTGGAAAATGGTTTGATCTCAGCGGTCGCCGAATAGTGAGGCCTAATCTTCCAGGCATTTATATATTCAATGGAAGAAAGATAATTGTTCCGCAGGACAGATGAACCGATATCCTCATGTCATCAACGGATACCCCCAGTAAGCGTGATGGGTGTCAATGTGCAGGAAAAAAACGAAGCAAGCAGATGGCTGATCGGATCATTCAGCTCTGGGTGGTCGTACCACGTCCACAGCCACGGCATGTTCCTCTTCAGGCTCATATAT
>KQ959438.1 GCA_001552765.1 Bacteroidales bacterium KA00344 | reverse complement strand
TAAAGTTTTACCGGACAGCAATAATTTTAGATATTGTCTCTCTATTATTTACCTCTCCAATAATATAAAACTTATCAAAATCCACATCATATATGTCTTTAAAGTTTATGACACAAGTATCACCAGCAATGCAATGTTGCTGTATAAACTTATATAGTTCTTTATCTTGTGAAGAACAGGAAGACAATATGATTATGAATGAAATGATATATCTATTTATTTTTACCATAGTTATTCTTTTTATTTATTTCTTGTACACCTAATTCATATTGTTTCTGAGAAATTTTAGTTCTTTGAAGATGGTACTTGCCGTTTATTTTGGTGACTGTCCATAAATCTTTTTCCTTATATTCTTTCAGAACAAGTTTCGCTAAGTTGACATTAGAAGCTTTCGGATTATTTGTTCCTATTTTTCTTCCAATAATATTGTTATGTAAGTCGGCAGACGCATCGGCAGATGCCATATTATCAAAAACTTTTTGATTCATATCCAACTTACTGTTATCTTCATGGGCATTCCCAATGCGTTCTGCGTGCGTAGCATCAATTTCTTTGGTAATAATTGCTTGCCAAAGTGTATGCCTTATCGCATTACCAGAAGTCCCTTCACCTCGCTTCCCAAGATTAGCTTTATTAACAATATTTATTTCAAAATTACTCGCAATAGTAGAGATATTATTCGAACCTTCATCGTAATATCCGACTTTTAATGCATTAATAGGATGTTTCATCCCATAGCCAATCTGTCTTAGGTCACTTTTAGATGAATTCTCTAATGCTGTAGCTGTTGTATAATACATAACAGAAAGCTTTATTATAGGTAATATTGGAAATTCACCGTTAGGGTCTATTAATACGACTGGTCTATTAAATGTATAACAATATGTTGAAATATTAATATATTTTTCTTGAAGTGGATCACAAGTCATCCACTGGCTCAACCTCGGCTCATAGTATCTCGCACCATAGTAGTACAGGCCCGTTTCCTCGTCAAACTCCTTGGCATTAAAGAGGTAAGGCGTATTCCACGTATTGTTGCGCTCCTCAATGAATACCTCTCCAAACGGCACATACTCGATATGCTGCGATACCTCGCCGTCAAAGTTCGTGATGTAGCTACTGCTGCCCAAGTGGTCGGGGTGATAGTAGAACTGCATCCACTAGTTTGTACCAGCTTCGCCAGCTCTCGTCTTGACCATCGCCCTTGCCTGTGCCGCCTCCGGCGTGTCGTCGTTACTGCTAAAGCCTTTGCCATTGAGATAGTCGGTATTGTCCTGACCGTTGTATGGCAAATCGAATGTC
>KQ959437.1 GCA_001552765.1 Bacteroidales bacterium KA00344 | reverse complement strand
AATACTTTGTTACCGAATAACAAGCGTTTTTGATGAGATATTCTTTATTCTGCACTTTTTGTATGCTGCTATGTTTATATTCCCCTTCCACGTTTCTTCTTTCTGTTAGCTTGGTATCTGAGTTTGCGCTGCCATGCAGCTTCGGTTAAGTCATAGCCTAGTGTACTTGGTGTAATCAAATCGCCTAACCCTTCCACAACTTCATCGACTGCGCTAACGATGGTGTCTGCCACCGCATCAATGGAGTTCTGCACTTGTGGCGTGTCATTGTCTCGTGAGATAGAGGAGCGGCTTGGAGGTACAAGTTGGTAGCCTGTATCAGATTGTTCTTTCTTTTCTGTAGGCTCTTGTACTGTTAGATGTGGTTTCCTTGATTCTTCCTTGTTGGTTGTTTCAAAGTTCTTCTGCAAGGAATGGTAGCCGAACTCCCTGCCGATTTCGGAACCCTTGAAGGATTGCCCTGCGTATGAGAACTTCAAGCCATATACCTTGCCCTGCTTGTTCTTCATACGCTCTATGGTAATGCCGTTTTTGTTCAATTCATAAAGGAACATGGAATGCCCCGTGACGCCTGTTCCTTTGTACTTGTCAAGCAAGGTGTAGCAAATCTTCTGCACCTGCTGCTTTGTTTGCTCTCTTGTAGGGCTGGCTTTTTCCTTTTGGTGTTTCCTTTCTGCCTTGACCTCTTTTGCAATAGTCAAGCCTTTCTCCCTGCTGATTTCCTCTGCCACCCTTGCAGCCCTATTGCTCACAAAGGGGGTATCATAGACTTCTCCATACAGACTGATACGGTTAGCAATTATGTGAATGTGTCTATTATCGGTGTCCTTGTGCGTTACTGCCACCCATTGGTGGTTGTCAAGTCCCATTCGCTTGGCAAACAAATGTGCTATCCACATATATTCGGACACAGACAGCTTTTTCTCGTCCTGCGGTGCGATGCCAATTTCGATACGGAGAAACTTGTTCCTGCAA
>KQ959436.1 GCA_001552765.1 Bacteroidales bacterium KA00344 | reverse complement strand
TAATTTATAATAGTGTTGCGGAATTAAGGAAAGAAAAAACAAGCCCGGGGTATACCACGACAAACTACCCCACATTGCTAGAGTCAACTAAAATCAGTATCTTTGAAAAGTCAAGACAACTCATTCTAGTATGACGACGAAAACGATGTCAACCGAAATCAGTTTCAGCAAAAAATAAGTCAACCATTTTCAGGAAACGACAATATACCAGCAACAAATGAAAAACCCTCCACAAATCCCGTCAGATTATGGAACAATTGAATGATTTTTTCGGCAAGTTGTTTACCTACCTCCGAGAACATCCGCAATACGGGCTTCTCGTGGCAATCCTCCTTGTAATCCTGTATCTCATAGGGTTGATTTTTGACTGGAAATGGACGCTGCTGCCGAGCGGGAACAGCGACTTTACGCAAATGTGGATTGACCTGTTTGGCAGGAATGCCGTCCAGTTCGTGAAGGGTGTCCTCGCCGTCCTCCTGCTTCTTACCTTAGTTTACCTGTACTACCATTATAAATAATCCGCCTATGTCTTCGTCTTCCACCTCCCACGGTTACTTTGAAAGCGTCAGCACCCAGTTGTCCCTGAGTGTGGGCTCCTCGTTTGAGGGTGTTGCCGGCAATTCCTCCGCCAACGCCTCACAGGGCATCTCTGCGGGCGTGAGCGCCGTGGATACGGGCATGAAGGCGGGCATGGCACTGGCTGGAGCCTTTGACGCAGGCATGGAGTCCGCCTACGTTCCCGCACTGGCGGGTCTTGGACTCAAGGGCATGCTCCACAAGGCGCTGTGTACCGTTACGGGACATCCTGTCGATGTGGCGAGCGGAACATTCTTTACCGATGAGGAGGACTTTTTCCTCACAGGTGTCATACCGCTTTCATGGAAGGGGATTATTCTTTGTTAGACACTCCTAAAGATGTGCATGAAAAGAATTACTACGCGAAAGAAAAAAAATAAAAATATGGGTAAACATAAAGTAACGGGGACAAAGCCCGAAAACAATACAAAGGCTGATCTTGTACCGATAAAGTTATTCTACGACACTCTAGCGCAAGTTCAAGATAGAGCAAACTCCCTTGCTAATCCTGAGTATGATGATGGATGCCAAGCTTTTTTAGTGTATTTGGAGCACTTCCTTTATATATGTGAACGTTATCCGAATACAGCAGCTGCACGTATCTATAAACTCAAGCGAAAGGAATTGCATGAAATATGGAATAGTTGGTGGGAGCGCAATGAGAAGAAGATACCAGTTAAATATCGGTCAGGGATAAAGGAATCTGCCGACAGCATGTTTGACAGATTGTTCGCCATTAAGAGTTGGGCTGTTTCTGAATAGTGATTACAATCAAGAATTATGGTTATGAACAAAAAAAAGAGTATTGCGCCATTTATACTTGTTGAACACGAGGACTCGGCCAGTCTTATTCTCAATATAAGCGATGAACTGTTAGATCTGTTTTCCATAGACGCGGAAGAAGATTTTAACAATGACGGCTATGATTGGGAGGCACTGGCTAAGTGTTACCTTCACAAGGGTTGTATTAGTTTAACAGACGAAGTTGGATTTGACTCAGAGAGTAGTATGTTCTGCATGTACTCCTCTAATATCTCTGATTTGATTTCTTTTGGGCAATCGTTCAGAGATGCCTGTTTTGATACCTCTTTCCTTAAAGAAATGTTATCTGAGATTGATGACTTCCGAGATTAGTGCTCTGCTCTGAATGCTGGAAATACATCTGGAACCAAAACGGAACGCTGAAGGAGGTCAGACCTCCCGGAGGGGGAGATTTTGCCTTTGATGCCCTGTTCACCTATGACGCACTTGGAAGACGCCTGAGCAAGGATGCCATTGGCGTCACCTGCTGGCTGTGGAACGGCAACGTGCCCCTGCACGAGTGGACACCAAGTCAGAGGCGCAATGGGCAGGGAGAGATAGAAGAATACCAAAAAGACCTCAGGACATGGCTCTTTGAGGAAGAGAGTTTCGTGCCCTTGGCTCTGTTCCAGGACGGCAAGGCATACTCCATCGTGACCGACCATCTGGGCACGCCCGTGGAGGCGTACAACGAGCAGGGCGAGGAAGTATGGTACCGCAGGCTTGACATGAACGGAAAGGTCATTGAGGAGCGGTCCATGCTCTATACTTCCTACAATGACTACGTCAAGATACCGTTCCTTTTCCAAGGGCAGTATTACGACGATGAAATCAAATTGGCGTACAACAGATTCAGATACTACTCGCCTGAAATTGGGAGATACATCTCAGAAGACCCGATAAGGTTTGCAAGTGGAACACTATCTCTATTCTCTTATGTTGAAGACCCAAATGTTTGGATAGATATTTTGGGATTGTCTTGCTCTTATGATGCTAAAAAATTAAGAAAAAATATGCTGGCGTCAGGAGAAATAGAACCAGATTATAAAAATGCTGCACATCATATTGTGAAATCAAACGACCCTAAAACGCAAGGGTTAAGAGAACATTTTGAAAATTACGGTATTAATATCAATGATGCAGATAACGGAGTTTTTTTACCATCATCTTTAAAGGTTAAAACAGAAAATAATCTTACAGCGATTTCGCATTCAAAAATTCATACAAATGATTATGTGAAAAAAGTTAATGATCGGTTGATAAATCTCCACTCAGAATCAGAAATAAGAACAGAATTAAGGAATATAAAAACAGAAATATTACATGGAACCTTTTGATATTATTAAAATGAATATACAAGAGTTATATAATAATGCTCCAGATTTTGAGTCATTAAAAGTAAAAGCGCAAGAGAATGCAAAGCAAATTGTTTGGACAAGTGGATTTTATTTTCAACTTGAGCCATATGAATGTGAAAGATTGGGATTTAAGAAAGGGAAGATACTAAAAAAAGAACCATTAAACAAAAAAAATAAATTTTGTTATTTAATAGATGGCTATGATAGGATTGTCTGTGAAAAAGAATGGGTTGGAACAGGTGATGGATATAATTATACATTTTATAAATATCATAAAACGTATATTGTTTCTTTTCATTTTAACTATAATTATAATTTAGTAAATGCAAAGATTATTTCTATAAAAGATAGTAGAGTAATCGCAACGAAAATGCAAGCACAAAAAGGTTCGCGAGAAGAAATATATATATATAATAATGATATGTTGAGTGAGATTGATGTAATACAGAAGAATGGTGAAACTGAAGCAAAATTTAGGGTTGTATTCGACTATGATAGTCAAGATACATTGAATTCAATAAAAAATGTTCATCCTAATGGTTATGAAGAAGTTAGATACAAAAATAAAAAATAATTTAGAAAGTTATTTTGGATAAATGAGGCTTGTTTCTCAGAATCTTCTTCTCTTTTCCTTACTCCTTATAAAAGGACTAATTATTTGCTCTGCAATCTTGCCCGTGGAGGAGCGGAGCAATGAACACGTTATCAAACGTACCTATGACAAGTCTGGACAGATAGCCACGCTTACGAGCTCCCTTGGCGCTGACCTTACCTACGAGCGCAATGAGTTCGGGGAACTGACCTGCTTCTCGGCAGGACAGTCGGAAGCCCCGGGTCGCTTTGAGAGCAGGCACGAGTATGACAGCCTTGGCTTTGAGCTGGAGCGCATGCTCCCCGGTGGCGTAACGCAGAGCTTTGCCTATGACGACATCGGCAGGCTCATCGACAGCAAGACCCGTCAGTCATCCAAGGTGCGCAGAGAACGCAAATACCATTGGGGTAGTGCCGACAGGCTGCTCAAGACGGAGGACAACCGCTTTGGCACCACCACCTATGAGTACAGCCCCACCGGGCATCTGCAAAAGGGCGGTCTATTCTGCTTAATTATACCTACTTAATATTATGACTATATGGTGTAACACCGTTGAGTATCAATATTTTTACCGAGAAACAACAAAAAGTTCTATTTTTCTTTGGCAATCACAATCAAAAAGCTTATATTCGCGAGCAGCCTAACAACTTGAAAAATAAAACAGGTACGCCGGGGCAGGAGTAGCACAACTGAAAGATAATAATCGAAGTTGGGGAGCATGGACCTCTCAATACTTGCATAATCGAATTAAGGAACTTGGGGATGCAGACTTTTTAGCAGCTTTTGATGATGCAAGTGATAATGAAGCAATCAAAATAGGTTTTAGATTATATAATAGATATGGAGGAACTCCTTCTTTCTTAACGGCTCAAGCTATATTAGATGAAATCTATAAATCTTATCAAGATAACAAACCTGTAAATATTAAGAAATGTCTAAATCATCAATATTCTTTTCAATCACATTCATTTTTTTGCTTTTTGGGTGTACAAGAAATAATGTGTCGTCAGATCATCAAATGTTAGAGAATTTCAATCTCAATGAGTCTGAATTTGAGAGATTGAGAAACATTTCTGTTAAGTACGATAGATTTCATTACCCCCCCTATGATGAAACAGATAGTACAGCCTATATCATCTCATATAAAGATAAAAAGGAATTGGATTCTTTAATCAAGAAACTAGATATTATGAGTATACAGTATGATGGGATATCAGAAGTTTGCTTGCTCTTTCATACATGGGGAATTTCTGTCAGCGGAGGATATAAGGAGTATATCTATGCTCCAAATCTTGAGGATAATATAAAGAACTACGATAAAGAGGTTGCCTTAGATCCCACTACTGAAATGTATATCGTAGAAAGAATTACGGAGGAAGATTTGGATCAAGTTGCTCAAAGATATTCTGTAAATATAGAGTTATATCGTCCTATAAAAAATGGTTGGTATATACATCTCAGTCGAGAGAATTGATTCTTGAGATGTATGCTATTCTTTTATTAGGAGCATTTTACTCTCCAACGCTTGCCCCCAATATACGAAAAGATCCATATATTCAACCTGTAGATAATCTAAGAGTTGTCCTACCTATTCATTCTTTCCCACCAACAATTATCAAAAGACGTTTTAGCCCCAGACAAACTTTCATTGCTCCTGCATCAAAATCAAGGAGATAAGATTATGCTATTAAAAGAGATTGCATATTGGACATATTATTTTTTATCAAAAAATAAGAGCTACGGAAAATCTGCAGATACTCGCATAGACTCAGCCTTAATTGTTTCTGTCTTATTATTTGTAAATATACTTACTATAGTTTATATCGCAGAACAGCATATAGGATTAAATATATTACAACATCTACCCATAAAAAGCAGAAATGATTTACTCTCATGGGTATGGTCTGTCATAATAATCATGCCAATAGTAACATACATGTATAGATGCTATTTCAGGAAGTCAAGAATATCCTATCTTGTTGATGAATATCAGGAGAAAAGTCCTAAGCGTCTATTTTGGGGAAAAGTCTTTTTTGTTTTTTATTGTAGTTCAACATGGATAATATTTTTCTATGCTGTAATATAATCTTCCTCAAATCCGCAACTAAGCCCTTG
>KQ959435.1:2664-2933 GCA_001552765.1 Bacteroidales bacterium KA00344 | reverse complement strand
GCCGACATGAAACTCATGCTTGAAGCAGCGACTGAATCACCGCCAGGGGTAACAGAAAACGAATAGGGGGCAATAACTTGAAAGCATCCCAACTCCTATGTATCAATGAGTCGGAGTTGGAATTTTTATGTTTAGCGGACAGTAATATTTTTAAATAAAGACAGCTCCACTCACGATGCCGTCAATTCACCATGAGACCGCATAGAAGGACAGGGTTACCTTTTGACCAAACGGGACGACAGGTAATCCTGTTTCTTATACAGACCTTG
>KQ959435.1:0-2564 GCA_001552765.1 Bacteroidales bacterium KA00344 | reverse complement strand
TTTCTTATACAGACCTTGCCATACATGGCGCTTTCGTTTACAGCTAATGTGTTGAACTACAAATGTAAAGTAGGACATGCATGCAACATCCCGTTCAACTCCAAAAAGGTCACAAGAATGTTGCTGTGCCTTGTCGAAAAGATGAATGGGCTGATGAGGATGTGGCTATTACTTAATTACTTTCTTGCCACCGATGATGTAGATGCCCTTTGGTAGTGACTCAAGCTGTTGTTCGCCTTTGCCTACCACCACACCTTGCAGGTTGTATATGAGCATCGGCTCGCGGCTGACGTGAGGAACAGCGATTGCTGTTGGTGCGACTTTTGCCATGTAGAACGGTGTCTTGAGGATGCGCTCCCATTTAGGTACGTATTTCATCCCACCCTGTATGAAGTCTTCTTGTTCCTCGACCTTATAGCCATCTACGTAAATGGCGTATTGCGCCCCAGCGGCAACGTTGTCTATCGAGAACGGTATTTCCTTCGTGCTGTTGGCGGGAATGATGTCTGCCAGTGAGATTTTGTTTTCAAAATAAGCCTCGTCTGTATTGCCTTTCTTGCAACGCAGCTCAATGTCAAAACCGCCGCAATAGTCAGCACTCTCGCTGTTGGTCACAATGAGTTTCCCCCTCATGGCAGGAGCTTGGAAAGCGTTTTCTTCACTTTGTTCGATTTTCACCTCAACCGAAGGAAGGTTCTGCGACTTAGATTCAGTAATGGTAATGTTTCCTCTGGAGCTGATAGTAGCGACCGATTTGCATTCGAAGGAGTAGTCGAACTCTCCAACCTCCTTTGGATAAAGCTCAAACACCACGTCTGTCGTCTGTCGTGCTGGCAGGAAGGTGGTGGTAGAAGCTACATAGTCATACTTGAAGAGCATGTCGAAGGTGTCGTACAGCTCGTCGCCCTTGTTCTCTATGGTGAGGGTTACGAACAGGGGACGTCCTGCCTCCTTGCTACCTTTCACGTCTACTTTCTTCACCTCCAGAACAGGCTTGGCAGTGGAGGTCTTCAGTTCCGTGTCAGTAATCTCTATCTCCTGCGCCATGTCTCCAATGCCGCCACAGGCTTTCCATTCGCTTTCACCTTGTATGCGGTAAACGGGTAGCACGGTGTACTTTCCGTTGGCGAGGGTGTGCGGTATGTTGAAGTTCGCTTCGTTCCTTTGTATCTTGCCGTCGGTCTTGAACTTTGAGCTGAACAGCTGTACGGCGTTTATCAATCTACCTCCCTGCCAAAAGCCTAAGCCACAATCGGCATTAAAGGCTTCGCCGTAATTGTTCACGCATTTCATGGTGATGTAGTAATCCGTGAAGTCATCGCCACTGTTCGATTGGCTTTGACCTTGTAGGGGCGTCATCTCCTTGACGTCCACAACTTTTGGAAATACATCAGCACCTTCGCTTGGTCTGAATCCGATGATAGCTCCTTGCTCGCGCGTGTAGATACTTGGCAATTGCTTAAATCCATATTCGCGTGGCGAAAGAACCGACAGGCGATAGTAGCCGTTGAATTGACCTCCCCAACCCCAGTTGATGTGAAAGTAGTCGTCTTCCTTGTAGCCATCGCAGACAAAGGCGTGACCATAGTTGTATACCACATCTTCGGCAAAATAATAAACGGGTCGTTTGGCTTTCAACTCATTGTATATCAGGTTGCACCATTCCTCACAGGTATAACGGTCTCTGAAAACCCGGTGCATGTCCTTAGCGTAACCAAACATTCGGGTAAGGAACAATATCACGTTGTAGGAATCGGTGCCCGAATCATCAGCGGTATAATCCATATACACCGCCTGTCCCACATACCTCATCAGCTTAGCCACAGCGTCTTGCTGTTGCTGGGTGGTGGGAATGCGGTACGAAGGCAGTATGTCGTTCCACTCGAAGGTACTCTCCGCAAGCTCGGGTACTTGCAGATGAGCCGACGGAGCCTTGTAGGCAGGTATGGTGGGAACCTTTTTAGGATACTGGTAATAGTACATGATTTGTGCTGCTGCCGTGGCAACACATCCCGTGACACAGTGCTTGTCGTTGTGCATGGGCGTTTGTTGGTTGTAGGGACCGTACTGGCTCCATGTGGTTTTCAGCAACGGTTCGATGGGCTGCAGCTTTCTGGCGGCACGTGTGGTGGCAGACTTTGTGGTGGCAGGCATGTTGTTCAGCATGCTCACCTCCTGTCGATATTGTGCCAAGAGCATCTTGAGCGATGCCGGACATTGCTGCTCGTCGTATGTTCCCTCTTCTGCATAACCTAACACGTCAGCCGTGCGGTCGTCAGCAGAGGCGATGACGAAGCCCTGTCCCTTGCCTACGTTGAAAATGTAGTAGGCATTGGTACTTGCCACCTCGTTGAGCGAGGGTGCGGCTTGTGAAGCTCGTGTAGCGACCTGGGAGTTAGTACTTATATGGCTCTTGATAAAAGCCAATGCAGCTTGTCGGGCTTGTTGTCTACCCACAGGGGCGGAAAAAGCCAAGGTTGTTGCGCATAGCAACACTAAAGATGTAAAAAAAATCCTCATATTTAATTTATTAGTACCTTAATTCCGCAACACTATTATAAATT
>KQ959434.1 GCA_001552765.1 Bacteroidales bacterium KA00344 | reverse complement strand
TTTCCGTTGGCATCATAGGTGTACTTGTGTCCGTTGTTGATGTTCGTGCTGTCCGTCGGGGTCTCTTCCGTGCGGTAATTGATGTCACGGACACTGGCCAGTTGGAACTTCTTGCCCTCATCACTATTGTATGTGTAGGTGAGGTCGTAGCCTGCGTTGAGCGAACCGTTGAACTGTACGTTACTTTGCGTGAGGTGCTGCTTCTTGCTTGTGATGCGGTGCATGTTGTCGTAGCCCATGGCAAGGGTGTAAGAAGCCGTCTTATTGTCCGTTCCCTTGTAAGTACCTGTTGCGCTTGACAAACGGGACAATGGGGCATAAGTGTAACTGTGGCTCATCTGTTCGCCAGCCTTGCCACTCTGTGGGAGTGGAGCATTGTTCTGAACACCCAACACATTGCTCACGGCATCATAGCTGTAGGCGTTATTCATGATGGTACCTGCCTTGGCGTTCTTTATTATAGCACTTTTCCGCTTTTGACAATTCCAACTGGATACAATGTCGACATAAAAAATCAACTCCCAATCAGGAACATCACCATCTAACTTTGTATATAACATTAGTGTCTTCCACAACATTTTCTATTCTGTTTTTGAATTGTATTTTTTTTGCAACAAACTTATTTGAAGAATTAACATTTACATAAAAAATCCTATAACTCTCCACCTTAGTTCCTCTAGTTTGATAATCATGTGAATTAATCGATTCTATAAAAGAAGAAATAGAGGGAGAAGAAAACACTTCGAAAGGATTAACTCCATCAGTTATAATGCCACTATTATTCATACACCATCCTTTAAACAGATCTGTAATATTTCTTCCAGTCTTGTCATAAATCTCCAAATCTTCCATATTATTATATATGCCATCCAGTCCTGGTTCTATTCCTCCTCCAGAAAAAAAACGTATTTCAGGATTGCATAAATTGATGTTGAATTTTAATAAATAATAGTCCTTGCCTAATGCTAGTGAATCGGCAATAACTATATGTCTTAGCTCCACACCTGTAATATTATAGTTTTTATAATATCTGCTACATGATGCAAGAGCAAGACACATACATAATAATATAACTTTTTTCATCATCTATCTATCAAATAAATTTGATGAATCCCATGAATATTACCAAATACATGGGACTTTCGAGTGGTAGATTCTCCCCCGTAGAGTCAACCGGCAAGTGCAAAATTAGTCAATCATTTTATAAAACTCTTGTCTTGATGTTGAAAACTTGATCTTTTCTCTCGGCTTACAGTTTAGGTTTTTCTGTGTGCTTATGTATATTCATCAAAATTCGCGTTTTGTGGTATATGCTGCCTAATGAGTTTATTTGTATTCACCCTTCATTCTTCGTTCTTCCCTTTGTAAAATATTATTACCGTTTTTTTTTGATGATTATTTTTTCGTCATCCAGCGCAGAAAAGGCAATGTTTTTTCGTCAAGACCGGGCCGAATATTCCCAAAAATCGTGAGGGTGCTGCGATTGAGTCCTTCTCACTGCGCGATTAGGCCATCTCGGCAGTGCGGAAGAGCCTTAACCACAAAGCGGTTGAAGCCTTGTCATCACACCGTTTGACATTCAGTCGCATGCAGTAAAATAGGAAAACAAAGGGCGTTTTTCTAAAAAGAACTGACTGTCAGTCGTTTACAAACCATCGCAATTTTTGCGTATTTCGGACGAAGGCAAACTTATTTTTTAATAAACGATTTTGAGAGGGCTATTTGTTCACATAATTTACCTCTACAAATTTTTAAACTCTGCGTTCGGAATAAGAAGCTATATTCAAGATACCCCCCCAAAGCGTGTGAACATACAGGCTTAGATGGCAGCGTAGCTTTGGTCTTTCATGATGCGCTCGTCGTAGACATGATGTTCGGCTTTGTCGTGATGTGGATACCAAACCTGCGCAAAGAAGGGGTTAAGCTGGGCCTCCTCGTCATAGTTCCAAGGCAGGGGAAGACTTTTAGGACTCCAGTGTCCAGCCAGAAGAATCAATGCTGGCGAAGCCTCAAAGACCTCCCCTTGGGCAGTACGCCACGTGAGTTTCGTGGTCAGATCACCCTTTGTCATGCTCTCTGAGAGGCATTCTCCTCCACGGAAACGTGCTGCCTGACGCATGTCTTCTATGTCTAACTCGGCCTCAGGCTTGCTTTCATCATAGCCATGAGAAAGCTGTTTCACCTCCATGGAGGGCGTTTGCAAACGAAATTGGTCCCATCCCGGAATCTGTTCCCATGCCTCCCGACTGCCGAAGAAGGCGCGAATGCGGTCCTCGACATTATGTTTCAGCCAGAAAAGCGGGCCGAAGGGCTTGTTGGCAACGGGTTTGAAAACCATATTTTTGATGACCCATGACGGTACAAAGCGGGCTAATTTCAGCTTCGCCGGGGCTTTTTCCTTTAACTGACGGCCAAAGTCCTCGATTCTTCCCGTGCGGAAATGCAGATAGTTTTCCAGCTTATCAGAGTCGGAAAACCACTGTCCATGAAAGTTACGTGTGGCAAACCAATGCGGCTCAAACAGCTTCTCAACGCTTCCCATACCCAAGGCATCAAAGCACATGTTCATAAATTGCCAATTCGCTGTACGGTATTCGGCTCCTCCACCTATATTATAAACATGCCTCCAGAACTCTTCCGGCACATCGGGATTGCAGACATTGGCCAAGAGTCGGCCCGAATCTTCGGCCGTAACCCATTCGAGCACGCCGTTGAGCGGCTGATGAAACATGATGGGGTCAAGATTGTCGAGCAACTCGGGATAGAGAATTCCGGTCTGACGCAATGATACCCAGTACTTCAAACCTGCTTCAATGACTTCACGTTCAGCCAAAACTTTCGACAATGCATAGAAGTCATAGACGCTAATCTTGATTGGATCGCCCGTACGTCCCCAATGAATAGGGGCGTTTCTACCACCTGTCTCAGCCACAGTACCGATATAAACGAGTTTGATACTGTTTGGATCGGGTTGCGCCTTGATGGCTTTGATGATGTTTTTAACGGCTGTGACATTCACTTTAAGCGTACGTTCAGGGTGATAATCGGCTGCAGGAGAGACCATTCCTCCCACATGAAGCACGACATCTGCACCCTTAGCACATCTCAACACGTCGTCATAGACGGTGAGATCTCCGTAAACTACGTTCACACCTTCCATTTTTTCATAAGGTGCGATGACCTCTTTATCGTGCTCCGTAGGGAGCACGAGCAAGGTCAGATTGTACATATCAAGATGCTTAACGAGCTGTTTTAGCCCTTCAAGTCCCATGTGTCCGGTGGCTCCGGTGAGGAAAATGGTTTGCTTTTTCATTGTGGTTTGATGTTGATATGACGGTTGAATACGAATGAAGCACGCTGTGTGAGGTGTTCAGACGAGGGGCGGATTCTATAAGCAAGTGCAAAGTTATATTTTTTTTGTCTTAATCATATCTTTTGTCTTTATAAATCCGTTTTTCTCTCCTCCCTTTTCCCTTTAATTTATATTCTTCATTCTTCATTCTTCATTCTTTATTCTTCGTTCTCTCCTTTGTAAAATATTATTACCGTTTTTTGATGATTATTTTCTCGTCATCCAGCGCAGAAAAGGCAATGTTTTTTCGTCAAGACCGGGCCGAATATTCCCAAAAATCGTGAGGGTGCTGCGATTGAGCCCTTCTCACTGCGCGATTAGGCCTTCTCGGCAGTGCGGAAGAGCCTTAATCACACTGCGGTTACGCCCTTGTCATTATGCCATTCGATATTCAATCGCAGACGAAAAAATAGGAAAATACGGGGCGGTTTTTCAAAAACATTGATAGTCAGGAATTTACAAACTATTGAAATTTTTGCGTATTTCGAATGAAGACAAACTTTGCTGCTACTCAAAAAGTTTACACGTAA
>KQ959433.1 GCA_001552765.1 Bacteroidales bacterium KA00344 | reverse complement strand
GTCGCATAAAAGCGTTTGTCTTCAGGTTTACCTCTGTACCAGCCAAGTGGATCAGAGGACATCAAGGCGGTATGTGCAGAATATCTATACCTGTAATAATGCTTACGCAGATGTTTTCCAGACTGATTTTGGATAATGCCTACAACTTATGGGAATGATATTGTGTATTGCCTCAAGTCACATTGTGGGGTAAGGGGATATTGTAGGCAGAAGTGGTTGCTTCAAATTCAAATTATCTGCAAATTCAGTAATGAGAGGACGTGTAAACGCAATAAGGACGTTCAAGGGCTTAGTTGTGGATTTGAGGATAAATACTTTTTCTGCATGAGTTTATTCCTCTTCCAATTCGAATACATGAATGTCGCTATGATTCACTTCTGTCTCCACTTCCACGTAAAGGTCGCCTTTGTAAACGCCCATGCTTTTTATATAGTTGCAATCTCCACGAGTGAAGTCGATGTCGTATTCTTGGATCATTTCATGTGTCCGCAAATCAATAATGCCGACTCCCATTCTGTCTGAATATTCTGAGTTGTCGGAATGATAAGCATAAAAGAGATAGTCTTTATAAACCATAGTTGTGAAGACTTCTTTATTATAGTTTTCAAATTTATGAATATATACCTCACCCGTCTCAGTATCAATCTCTGCGTATTGATTATGGTTTTTGGATGGTCCAACCGTTGAATAATGTGACCAAAAACTCACAAGTCTATTTTTTCCATATTTTTTATAATTTCCACTTGTAGAATTTTCCCATAAGACTTTACCTGACGGAATCTCTGCACAAATAATCTTATCTTTTTTGTCAGATAATAATTCTGTGCACCATTCTATGACTATCTTATCTTCAAAAGGAATAACTAAGTCTATATGAGCTTCTGTATATTCTTTCTCCCACATTACTTTTCCTGTCTCCAAGTCGATTAGCTGGCATGTATTTGCATATTCTCTTTTCCCTTTCCATGCAAGTGCATATTGCTTGAATAAGGAAAAAGATTCAAAAGGAGATTCCAATTCCCATATATTATTATCATTACGAATACATGTATACTCTCTCAATTTCTTTTCCTTGTTGTAATTAGCTAATATATATCCATTAGGTGTAACACCTTCCACCCATCCTTTTCCATGAGTGATATAGGGAAGTAATTCCTTTGTTTGAGAGTCAAATTTATATACGGTATGTTTTAAATTATTCACATACAAAGTATCGTTCAAAGTATGTTGCTCGAAACGAGCTACATAATGATAGCTTTTATTATTTATAAAAGTATTATTACTGATTTGATACATCAAACTGTTATCTTTGGCCGTTTGTATTAAAAAGCCCCCTTTTATTATATTCTTGACTTCTTTTATCTTCATCATCTTTTTATTTTACAATAAATATTTTATTAACCTTAATTCCGCAACACTATTATAAAT
>KQ959432.1:2128-2988 GCA_001552765.1 Bacteroidales bacterium KA00344 | reverse complement strand
TCTTTTGAGTTTTACCGGACAGCAATAGATCTGAATATGCAATAGGATTTTGTGCCGCATAAATATATGTTGAATAATCCGGATACTTTTCTTCCATTGGGTCGGTTGACATCCATAGACTCAGCCTCGGCTCATAGTACCTCGCCCCATAGTAGTACATACCTGTCTCCTCGTCCAGCCCCTTGGCGTTGAGTTCTACTCTACGATTGGCTGCACTCGGCATAGAACAAGCAAGCTTGCCTCTGCCCTCGTTGGCACAATCGTTGAATCGATAAGGTGTGTTCCAAGTGTTGTTGCAGTTGGCTTTCCCTGCGGCCGCCGATTTCCGCGTAAGCTCCAATTCATCTATGAACACCTCGCCATACGGTACATATTCAATGTGCTGCATGACCTCACCATCCAAGTTGGTGATGTAGCTACTGCTACCCAAATGGTCAGGATGGTAGTAGAACTGCATCTTCTCATAGTCGTCATTCGGCTTGAAGTTACCATTTGCAGCCCTTGTGCGTGCCATTGCTGCCTCCGGTGTGCCGTCGTTGCAGCAGAATTGGTGTGCCAACGAGTGAAAAGTGAGCTTGCTCTATCTTTTCCGAGTGCAGCCGACAATGTCCTTTGGACAAACTTGACCGTTTACGTAGTCGTCATTGTCCTGACCGTTGTATGGGATGTCAAAGGTACGATAATTTTCCTTGATCGCCTGCAACTGCTCACTATATTTTTTCTTATAGTCCACCGTCAAGCCATCAGTTTCATTACCTGCATAAGGAATACGTCTTGGGTCTGCACCATAAGAAGCCAAGTCGCCCAATTTAGAAACGATTCTTTGACTACCGATGTAGATATGCTTGGTGTACTTACCA
>KQ959432.1:1560-2028 GCA_001552765.1 Bacteroidales bacterium KA00344 | reverse complement strand
TTATTCTCACGCTCGGCATAGCTCAAACAAGTTTGGCTCTGCTCTCGCTTAAACGAATAATTCTCATCAGCTGCAAGGAGTCGGTTTTCCTCATCCCACTTGTACATCTGCTCACTTGCCTTGTCGTCTTCCTTGTTGTCTTTCTTTACACGAGAGGTGTTAATGTAAACAAGATTTCCGTTGGCATCATAGGTGTACTTGTGTCCGTTGTTAATATTCGTGCTGTCCGTAGGAGTTTCTTCCGTTCGGTAGTTGATATCACGAATATTGTCGAGTTGGAGCTTCTTACCATCTGCCTTTTGATAAGTATAGGCGAGTTCATAGCCTGCGTTGAGCGTTCCGTCGAACTGCACACCTGTCTGCGAGAGATGTTGCTTCTTACTCGTGATGCGGTGCATGTTGTTGTAACCCATAGATAACGTATGAGAAGCGGATTTATTATAAGTACCTGTTGCGCTTGACAAACGA
>KQ959432.1:0-1460 GCA_001552765.1 Bacteroidales bacterium KA00344 | reverse complement strand
GTCCATGATGGTCTTGCCACCTGCATTGACCGCAAGGTTTTGTAGTCTGCGACGTTTTGGGTCGTAACTGTAGAATGTTTCCGCTCCGTTGCAGTATTTCAAGTAAGTGCGCTGCTCGAACTTGTCGTAGCCAATCCTGTTCACATAGTCGTAACCGTAGGACTTGTAACCACGGACGTGGTCTACCTGCCCACCGAGGTTGTAGCCGTAGGTTACTTTCTCCTCATCGGGGTAAATCATTTCCAATAGGCGGTTATGGCTGTCATACTTCCACTGTGTTACGTAGGTTGCCACTGCTTGATTAGGTACAATCAGTGTACGTACAGTCTTGGTAACCTTGCCCATCTTGCCGTAGTAATACTCAATGGCACCACTACCATCCTCAATAATTATCATCACGCACAAACCACTTGTTGTTCGTGAGTAAATTTAGTATTTTCTCATTGTTGAATTTCTTAATTTGAAAAGAAAAGGTTAAATACCCCACGTCAACATTATTATGAATTAACCATTCGAACGTTTCGTCAAAAATAGTTAGGCCTATCATGTAATAAGTGTCAATACTTTCCTTGCTTCGCCCTCGTGGAGTATAAGTCTTGTTACCTCTCATGAACTCTATAAAATCTTTCCTTGAAAATTTAGAATAGATTTCATCTTTTGTTATATTATACCCTTTTGTTAAGTAGATAAAGTTGGAGTCTATGTTTTGGAACAAAGGCATAAAAACAGGCTCTAAAAAATCAACAACAGGCCATTCATATTCAAAATTTAAAGTTTTGACTTGTTCTTGGTTATTGACAAAACCGTCAATGTCTAAACTATATATTTTATATAGTTGCTCTGTTATATGTGAATCTATAATGCTTTCCATCATTATTATTTAGGGTCTGCTAATTTATTTCATTCATACAGCCTTGTGTGTGGGTAATACAGCCTCCATGCTGTCAAATATGCTTATAATTCTCTTTTGGAAGGTCTTTAAGCCCGATTTCTCGAAAATGAGACAAAGAAGTCCCCTTAGGAACTTCATGATGTTATTAGCGAAGAAGCAAGCTCCTATCCAAGTGTCAGCCGTTTGGTCAAGTTTCGCTCGGATGTCGTTGGCTCGGTAAACTCTCTTGGTTGTTCCAAATATGCCTTCTATCTCATTTCGCTCGCCGATGGCTCTCTTCTTATCCTCTGCGTGTGTGTCGTTCTCTTCCTTGGGAGGCCTGCCCAGTGGACGGTTGTAGCAATTGACATGGCAGGACTTGATGTGCTTCCTGTTCTCCCTCCCCAGATAGAGCTTGTCGGCCTGTATCTCCCTGGGCTGCATGCCAAAACGCTATTTGTAGAGTTCCAGCTGCATGCCGAGGTCGGATGATTCGTTATAGGCATCCCAGCTGACATGGTCCACGTAGGTGTAACCGCTCACGATGCTGGCACCGTTGTGACTGTTCCTCAGACGTTTGTTGTATTCC
>KQ959431.1 GCA_001552765.1 Bacteroidales bacterium KA00344 | reverse complement strand
ATAATTCACAATTCATAATTCATAATTATGCTGCGCGGTGGCAATTCATAATTTCAGGAGACAGAACTTGAAGAAGAAACTCGGCGTATTTGAAGAAATCGTTTGATGAGCTGCAACAGAGGAGAAATAACAGTTGTTATTGATATGGAGTTTATGAAGAGGTCGCCAAAATGACTTTAATATGAAATAATTCCAATAATATTTTCATATATCATTACTTTTCCCTAACTTTGTGAGAGTAATCGCTGAATAGTTTGATGGCAGGCGGAGCAAAAGCGGACAAGAATATGAGTTCCCATTCTGCTCGATATTTTATGGTTATCAAGTCCACACGCGACTTGTAGCATGCTATTCGGCGACAGGCTTGAATATTTAATTTTAAAAATTATAGCAATTATGAAGATCAACAAAAAAATGCAGGACGCATTCAATGCGCAAATCAAAGAAGAACTATACGCATCACACCTTTACCTCCAGATGGCATTCTGGTTCAGCAAGGAAGGCTGGAACGGTTTTGCAGGCTGGATGGGTAAACAGAGCCACGAGGAGAAAGAGCACGCTATGGATATGGCAAAGTTTTTGGTAGATCGTGGCGGCGAGGTATTGCTCACAGATATCCCTTCCGTTCAGACCTCTTGGGACAGTCCGACGGACGTATTTAAGGATGCAATGGCTCACGAGGAGCACGTTTCGGCTCAGATAGAGAAGTTGGCCAATGTGGCCGATGAGGTGAAGGACCGTGCCGCTGCAAACTTCTGTGCTAAGTATGTGGACGAGCAAGTGGAAGAGGAGAAAACCATGCGCGACATCTTAACTCTTTTCGAACACTCCGGTGGTGCAGGCCTTGCGCTTATTGACCATATAGTAGGCGAGGGAAGAAAATAATACAACACAGGAAAACTATTGATATAGAATAGAAAGGGCTGAGCCGTGAGGACAGCCCTTTTTAATTCATAATTCACAATGCATAATTCATAATTGGGCTGCG
>KQ959430.1 GCA_001552765.1 Bacteroidales bacterium KA00344 | reverse complement strand
GTACTTATCCTTGTAATTGACAGTCACACCATCAGCCTCATTTCCTGCGTATGGGATTCTCCATGGGTCTGTCTTATTGTTTATGGGTAGCAACTATTTAACGTCATTTTATCCTGTTTATTGCTTCGTGCTTTTAATACCCATATAAGGGTAATGATAAACAAGGGTGCGTTTTGACACACCTGCATTGCCCGTTACCCTTATATGAGGTGTTATGGCATAACGTTTTTTATCAATACATAGGCAACTTTCCACTTTTTTTTATTATAGCATTAATCATATTTCTGAATTCTTTGTTTACTTCGTATATTTCATTCCTATAGTATATATAAAACATTCCTAAATAAATTGTATCCAAGATTTGTTCGTTCAAATAGAATATAATTTTTGCACGAACATTTATAGAAGGGTGTATTTCACTTGTTTTTTTAAGAGATTTTATGGTGTCGAAGAATTTGGAAATTTCCATATCTGACGCCACGATTATACTATCAAGCGAATGACTGACAAATCCCTTGTCAAAAAACTCTGG
>KQ959429.1 GCA_001552765.1 Bacteroidales bacterium KA00344 | reverse complement strand
TTGTTGATATTCATTCCACATACGGTGGTATTGTTTTTCCCTGCTCAATAGTTCCTTGTGCGTTCCCTGTTCGACTATCTCGCCGTTGTCCACAACTACGATGCTGTCGGCATCCTGCACAGTGGTAAGTCTATGAGCTATCATTAGCACGGTCTTTCCTTGGGTGAGATGTGACAGTGCCTTACGAATAAGCTGTTCATTTTCGGGGTCGGCAAAGGCGGTCGCTTCATCGAGTACTACGATAGGGGCGTCTTTCAGAATGGCACGGGCAAGAACAATTCGCTGTTGTTCACCTCCCGAAAGATAAGTACCTTCGGCACCGATAACGGTATCCAATCCATGTGGTAGCCGGTCGATAATCTCGCGACTTTGTGAGAGGTCGATGGCACGGTTGATCTGCTCGGTTGTTGCATCAGGATTGCCGTAACGTAGGTTTTCGATGAGCGAAGTCTTGAACAGACGGGTGTTCTGGAAGACGAACGACACGTTGCGCATCAGTTCGTCCTTGTGCATATCCCTCACGTCTATACCTCCAATGGTAACGCTGCCATGACGTACGTCCCAAAAGCGGGGTATCAATCTTGCTATGGTGGTCTTTCCGCTGCCCGACGCTCCTACAAGTGCAACGGTCTTTCCTTCGGGAATGGTAAGGTTGATATGACTCACTGCATCTTTTTCCGCTCCCTCATATCGAAACGAAACGTCATCGAAACGAATGTCGTACGCTTCTGCCCGTTTTGGCTCGTCATGCTGCGAGAGCGGTGCAATATCAGTGAGCTGCTCTAATCGTTCCACAGCCTCGTTTGCCATGAACAGGTCCTGACTGAGATACATGGCTTTCATCACGTTGGAAGCGATGAGCGGTGCAATCACCACATAAAGTATCACGTTGGCAATAATTGTGGTGGTATCTCCACCGTGTCCTATCAGGATAATAGCAGTAGGAACGA
>KQ959428.1 GCA_001552765.1 Bacteroidales bacterium KA00344 | reverse complement strand
TACGTGTAAACTTTTTGAGTAGCAGCAGAAAGATGAGCAAATATTTACAAGAAAATAGCCTTAATTTTGGGAATGTACTGTTTCTGAAGTATTTGCGTTATAAAAAACTTTATAGGTGTTAAAATTTACAACTTACCATAAAATGAAAAAGAAAACACTTACTTTTGCAAACTGTATAAATCATAAAAAATATTACAATGAACAAAATGAACATTTTGAAGTATTTTTCACTATCCTTGTTTTTAGCGGCAGCGATTGTTTTCACGGGATGTAGTAAGAGTGATGATGGTAATGATAAAGTAGAGGTAGCCGACTATGCTAAAAACATTGTTGGCACATGGGAAATGGAAGGCTGGTCTATCTCTCTTGCTGACAAGAAAACATCAGCGAAATATAACGTTGAGGTAAAACTTGATGCCATAAGTGGTTCAAAAATTTACATGAACGGCATGGAACTTGACGAGAAAATGCTGAAGGGGCTTGGTTTTAAACTTTCTGTAGATGATTTTCCTGTACAAAGGTTACAGTTTGACAAAGACCACAAAATGACGTCTTATGAATATGATGGTGGTTGGAAAGCAGGCGATGATAAACCCACATACGATATCAAGAATGGTGTGCTTACCATAATATCATCGTATAACATATCTATGAAAATACTCTCTATGGAGCGAAATTCTTGCATATTTGATGTGCCTGCATTTGTAGAAGAAATGATGAAAGATTATAAGTTGACAGAAAAGTTTGATGTAAAATCAGCAAAGCTCAAAATGAAGAGAATAGGCTGATAGCATTCCTTGCTTGTACAGAATAGTCTTTTTCCAGTTATGAATACTTGGGAAAAGTCTATTTTCTTTTTAGTAAGATAGAATGGCTTTTAGTAAGACGTGCTTACTATATTTGGTTTTATTACTGTCCACTAAACTTTTGGGTAAGATACAAATTTAGG
>KQ959427.1:785-1016 GCA_001552765.1 Bacteroidales bacterium KA00344 | reverse complement strand
ATGCAGGCAATTGGTATCAATACATCAATCTGTCTGCTCGCCATACTGATTACCTGTCTTTTCATCACTCCCTTTCTGTTGTCGTTTGGCAAGGATAGAAAACCAGCCGTCAACATGTCGAAGAGCTTTGAGGGCTATATTGGCAATCGGTTTGAACAATTCGGAAGTTTTGTGATACGCCATCATCGAGGCATTGTCGCATTGTCGGTGGTGCTGACGATTTTCTGTGGC
>KQ959427.1:0-685 GCA_001552765.1 Bacteroidales bacterium KA00344 | reverse complement strand
TTGTGAAACGGAACTCGGCTCCATGTATGCCTACGATTTGATGATTACGCTACCGCACGACAACGATGCCAAGAAACCAAAAAATCTACAGAAGCTCGACCAATTGTCAAAAATTACTGACGGCTACAAGCTAACGAAACGCCACAACTCCATTACCGACATCGTGAAAGACATGAATTGCACGCTCAACGGAAACAAGCAGCAATTTTACACCATTCCCGACAATGCCGATATGGTGGCACAGTTGCTGTTGCTCTACGAAAACGCTGGCGGAACGGAGTCGGAATACTGGATGGACTACAACTATAAACGGCTAAGGCTACAAATAGAACTGAAAGACTACAACTCCAACGAAGCGGAAAAGGAAATGAACAACCTCCAGGCGGAGGCACGCCGTCTCTTTCCCGATGCACATGTTTCGGTGGTGGGAAATGTTCCGCAATTCACCGTCATGCAGCAGTATGTGGAACGAGGACAGATGTGGTCGATGATGCTATCGGTATTGGTGATCGGCATAATCCTCGTTCTGATTTTTGGAAACTGGAAAGTAGGACTCGTAGGAATGATACCCAACATAGCCCCTGCCATTATCGTAGGTGGAATGATGGGCTGGCTCGGCTACCCACTCGACATGATGACCGCCTCGCTCATCCCGATGGTCTTGGGTATCGCAGTCGATGACACC
>KQ959426.1:21537-23325 GCA_001552765.1 Bacteroidales bacterium KA00344 | reverse complement strand
AATTAGGCTGCGCGGTGATAATTCAAAATTATTACTACAATAATACAAGGATACAATAATACGAAGTAACAATAATACAAGGATACAATAATACAAGGATACAATAATACGAGACGACAATGATTTTGACTTTTTGCGGTTAATTTTCTGGAATTATATAATGTGATATAACTTTAATCACAGAAAATCATATATTATTGTAGATAAAATCATATAAAACAAGACCCGATAGCTTGACGAATCAGAGGCTACCGGGAATCAACATTACAAAGATAGTAGATTTTCTTGTTACAACCAAGTAAATGGACAACTATTTATGGAATATTCGGAATTTGAACGAATTTTGTCTAGCAAGCGAATGAAAAGATACAAAGATGCTGCGAATGGTGACACTCGCAAGGCTATGGTTTTGTATCGATACAACCTGCGCCTATCGCAGGAGATGTTTACAATAGTTAGCTGCTTTGAGGTGGCTCTGCGTAATGCTATAGATAGCCTTTTAGTATCGACTTTAGGAGGAAATTGGCTAAAAGAGCCTGTTCAAGTCAAAGGAATATTCTCCAATGGACGCATGAACGAGACAAGAAAAATTATAGAAAAAGCATATAATCGATTGAATAGACAAGGCATATACTCTCATTCCAAACTAATTGCAGAAATGGAATTTGGTGTATGGAAGTATATGTATTCTTCGTTACAATATCGTGCGACAGGCCAATGTCTGTTAAAGGCTTTCCCCAACAAACCTCGTTCATCGGCTGTTGCTCAATATAACAATGCCTACATATTCAACGAACTCGACAAAGTGAACAGTCTGAGAAACAGAATAGCGCACCATGAACCATTTTGCTTCAGACTTCATGCATCGGAAATTGACACAAGTTACATAGTCAATGAATATCAGAAAATTCAGACTTTATTCTCTTGGATGGGAATAGACTCTCGTTCTATGTTATATGGACTTGACCATGTGCAGAGTATTTGTGCCAAGATTAATCGTTTGAAAAACTAAAAATGGAGAATGGCATCGTGGCAGCCCAATGATAAATGAAGAACGAAAAGTGAAGAATGAAGAATCATCGCGCAGCCTAATTATGAATTATGCATTATGAATTATGAATTAAAAAGGATTGTGGATTGTGAATTATGAATTAAATCCATATCTTTGCATCATCACAATAAAATAACGACTAAACGATTAAACATTTTAGAACACAAAAAACATATTGAATGATGGAAGACAACAACCAACAAGTGAAAATAGAGTTGAAGCCTGAGGTGGCTTCAGGTGAATACTCTAATCTGGCTATGATCAATCACTCCTCCAGTGAGTTTGTCATCGACTTTGCCCACATGCTCCCGATTGCTCCGCCACAGATTTTCAGTCGTGTCATCATGGCACCGGAGCATACCAAGCGTCTGCTCTTTGCCCTGCAAGAGAACATTGCACGCTATGAAAAGGAGTTCGGCGAGATTGAGCTGCCACAAGCCCCCATGCCGGGCAATGGTGACACCATAGCTCCGTTCGGAACGGGCAAGGCATAACACCGTTAAACCCGAAAGCATTTAATGTTGGAAGGCTTGCAGTAAGCCGACAACAGCACACAAAAGCGGATAACACGGGAGAACCAGTGTAAAGCAACAACAGCGCACAAAAGCGGATAATGGGTCAGTAGAAAACGTATAGTGTTTTGTTATTAAGCTTATCCCGAACGCTGGTTGTGAGAAATTTGAGATGGTTAATTATATTGACAATTAGCCCTCTCAAATTCGTTTATTTAAAAATAA
>KQ959426.1:7896-21437 GCA_001552765.1 Bacteroidales bacterium KA00344 | reverse complement strand
CTCAAATTCGTTTATTTAAAAATAAGTTTGTCTTCGTTCGAAATACGCGAAAATAGCGACAGTTTGTAAACGTCTGATTATCAGAGATTTTTAAAAAACACCCCGTATTTCCCTATTTTGCCGCCTGCGATTGAGTATCTATCGGCATGATGATAAGGGCGTAACCGCAGTGCGATTGAGGCTCTTCCGTGCTGCCGATAAGGCCTAACCGTGCCATGAGAAGGCTTCAATCGCTGCAGCCTTACGATTTTTGGGAAAACTCAGCTCGGTTTTGATGCAACAGCGTAGCCCTTTTTGCGCCAGAAGCTCTGAAAACGAGAGATACTTTTAAGGGTATAATAGTTTACAAAGTTGGACCGGTCAGATTGGTCGGAATCTGAATAATGTATACGTTTGTCATGAAAAAAGGGGAGCAAACCATTGCGGTTTGCTCCCCCTTCGTTATATACTTTGAAACGTGTTTACTCTGCTGTTACCTGATCGGCATAGTCGAGAACGTTCTTCTTGTTAGCCTCGATGCGCTCGTATTCTTCCTTGGAGCCTACGATCATCTTGTCCCAGTTGCGAAGGCCTGTACCTGCAGGAATGAGGTGTCCGCAGATCACGTTTTCCTTCATGCCCTCCAAGTTGTCTACCTTGCCGCGTATAGCAGCCTCGTTGAGCACCTTGGTGGTTTCCTGGAACGAAGCAGCACTCATGAAGCTCTTTGTACCGAGCGCTGCACGGGTAATGCCCTGCAAAACCTGAGTAGACGTTGCCGGCACGGCTTCGCGCACCTTAACGACACGGAGGTCGCGACGCTTGAGACTTGAATTCTCATCGCGCAGCTTGCGGGCAGAAACGATCTGGCCCTTCTGTAAGGTGTCTGAGTCGCCGGCATCGACAACTACCTTCTTGCCCCAGATACGGTCGTTCTCTTCAGCAAAGTCGAGCTTGTCGACCATTTCCTGTTCGAGGAAGGTGGTGTCTCCCGGATCGTCAATACGTACCTTGCGCATCATCTGACGCACAATAATCTCAAAGTGCTTGTCGTTGATCTTCACACCCTGCAGACGATATACGTTCTGCACCTCGTTCACAATATATTCCTGCACGGCGGTAGGACCCTTGATGGCGAGAATGTCGCGTGGGGTAATTTCTCCGTCGGAGAGTGCCGTTCCTGCACGGACAGCATCGTGCTCCTGAACAAGAATCTGTCGTGACAACGGCACAAGATACTTGCGCTGCTCGCCGGTCTTTGTGGTTACGATAACTTCGCGATTACCACGCTTGAGCTTGCCCATTGTGACCTCACCATCTATTTCCGAAACGACAGCCGGATTAGACGGGTTGCGTGCCTCAAAGAGCTCGGTTACACGTGGAAGACCACCGGTAATACCACCGGCATTGAACACCGAACGAGAGATGCGGACAAGTGTCACACCGGTAGAGATGGTCTGTCCGTCCTCGATGTTGGCAATACGTCCACCCACCGGGAAGGTATAGGTGCCCAGCACGTCGCCCTTGCCATCGACAATATCAACCATCGGAACGGTGTTGTGATCACGGGAGTCTGTGATGATTCGTTCTGTCATACCGGAGGTTTCGTCGGTCTCAGCCTTATAGGTAACGCCCTCTATAACATTGCGGAAACGAAGTGTACCGGCATATTCGCTGACAATAACGGCATTGAATGGGTCCCACTTACAAATCACGTCGCCCTTCTTCACCACATCGCCATTCTTGAAGAACAATGAGCTACCGTAAGGAACGTTCAGGGTTGACAATACGATATCTGTATTCTGGTCGATGAACTGAACTTCAGCAAGACGGCTGACCACCATCTGACATTCTATCTCAGTCTCACCGCTCTTGTCTACGAACGGAACGGTGCGCAGTCCGTCGAATTTCAACTTGGCATCGTACTTAGACTTTATGTTGGCATTAGCGGCAACGTTCTCAGCCACACCACCGGAGTGGAAAGTACGAAGCGTAAGCTGTGTACCCGGCTCACCAATAGCCTGCGCGGCGATGACACCGACAGCCTCGCCCGTCTGTACCATACGGGAAGTTGCAAGGTTGCGACCATAACATTTGCGGCACACGCCCTTCTTGCTCTCACAAGTCAATACCGAGCGTATCTCTACAACCTCGACTTCAGCCTTCTCGATAGCCTGTGCCTTGACCTCAGTGATTTCCTCACCGGCGGCAACAATGACCTCGTTGGTATGCGGATTGACGACATCGTGAACAGACACACGGCCCAAGATGCGCTCGGCCAAGGTAGAAATCACCTCGTCACCATCTTTCAGGGCGCGACACTCAAGACCGCGAAGCGTTCCGCAATCGTCTTCCATGACGATGACGTCGTGGGAAACATCGACCAAACGACGGGTGAGGTATCCAGCATCGGCCGTCTTCATGGCCGTATCAGCAAGACCCTTACGCGCACCGTGAGAGGCGATAAAATACTCTTGCACGGACATTCCCTCTTTCAGGTTGTTCAAGATAGGATTCTCGATGATGGAGTTGCCTTCGGCTCCGGCCTTCTGAGGTTTAGCCATCAAGCCACGCATACCTGCGAGCTGCGCAATCTGGTCGGCAGATCCACGTGCTCCGGAGTCGAGCATCATATACACGGCGTTGAATCCCTGATCGTCTTCGGTCATGTGTTTCATCACCGCCTTCTTCAGATTATCATTGACGTGTGTCCAAGCATCAATTACCTGATTATAACGCTCCTTGTCAGTGATAAGACCCATATCGAAGTGGCTGGTTACCTCGTCTACTTCGTCCTGACCCTTTTTCACAATGTCCGCCTTTTCAGCCGGAACGATGATATCGTCAAGATTGAAGGAGAGACCGGCAGTGTATGACATGTGGTAGCCCAAATTCTTCACACCGTCGAGGAATTCACAGGCACGGGCCATACCCACCGTATTGATAACATCGGAAATGAGTCCACGCAGAGACTTCTTGGAGATGATTCCGTTGAAGAAACCGATTTCCTTCGGGATGATTTCGTTTACGATGATACGACCAACAGTGGTCTCCACCATACGACGAACGGGTTTACCGTCTACAACATCGTCCACATAGCAATTGACAAGAGCGTGCTCATCGCAACGTCCCTCGTTATGGGCAACGATGGCTTCCTCTGTGTCATAGAACGTAAAGCCTTCTCCCTTGGCTCCCGGACGCGCCTTGGTGATATAGTACAAACCAAGCACCATGTCCTGTGAGGGAACTGTAACCGGCGCTCCATTGGCAGGATTGAGAATGTTGTGGCTCTGAAGCATCAGAATCTGCGCTTCGAGCACAGACTCGTTGCTCAATGGGAGATGGATAGCCATCTGGTCACCGTCGAAGTCGGCATTGAACGGAGTACAAGCCAACGGGTGGAGCTGAATAGCCTTGCCCTCGATAAGCTTGGGCTGGAATGCCATGACAGACAAACGGTGGAGCGTAGGAGCACGGTTTAAGAGCACGGGATGGCCCTTCATCACATTCTCAAGGATGTCCCAGATAACGGGCTCACGACGGTCTACTATCTTTTTAGCACTTTTGACAGTCTTTACAATACCGCGCTCGATGAGCTTGCGAATGATAAAGGGTTTGTAAAGCTCTGCTGCCATCAACTTAGGCAGACCACATTCGCCCATCTTCAGTTCCGGACCCACAACGATAACCGAACGTGCGGAATAATCGACACGCTTACCAAGCAGGTTCTGGCGGAAACGTCCTTGTTTGCCTTTGAGAGAATCGGAGAGCGACTTCAACGGACGATTGGACTCACTCTTCACAGCACTGGCCTTGCGGCTGTTGTCGAACAGCGAATCCACAGCCTCCTGAAGCATACGCTTCTCGTTACGGAGAATGACCTCCGGAGCCTTGATTTCCATCAGTCGTTTCAAACGATTATTACGAATGATCACACGACGATAGAGGTCGTTGAGGTCGGATGTGGCAAAACGCCCACCATCCAGCGGAACAAGAGGACGGAGTTCCGGAGGAATTATAGGTACGATCTTGAGAATCATCCACTCCGGACGATTAATCGTAGTCGAGCTACGGAATGATTCCACCACCTGCAGACGCTTCAACGCCTCAGTCTTACGCATCTGGCTGGTGTCGTTGCTGGCCCTGTCGCGAAGCTCATAGCTCAGCTTGTCGAGATCGAGGTTGCGCAACAAATCGAGCACAGCTTCGCCTCCCATCTTCGCAATAAACTTATTGGGGTCGGTATCGTCCAGCAAATCGTTGTTGGGATCGAGTCTGTTGTCGATAATATCAAAATACTCCTCTTCTGAAATGAGGTCTAACTGATGAGAGCCATTGAGTTCCTCGATGCCTTCTGCATCTTTGGCACCAGCCAAAGCACCCGGCTGGATAACAACATACTTCTCATAGTAAATAATCGAATCGAGTTTCTTGGTAGGAAGTCCAAGAAGATAACCCATTTTATTAGGTAAGGAGCGGAAATACCAAATGTGGGCCACGGGTACCACGAGTTCGATATGTCCACTGCGCTCACGGCGCACCTTCTTCTCTGTTACCTCGACACCACATCGATCGCAGACAATACCTTTATAACGAATACGCTTATACTTGCCGCAGGCACATTCATAGTCCTTGGTTGGACCGAAAATCTTTTCACAGAAAAGACCGTCGCGCTCAGG
The DNA here is from genome assembly GCA_001552765.1 of Bacteroidales bacterium KA00344. Classification (GTDB taxonomy): domain Bacteria; phylum Bacteroidota; class Bacteroidia; order Bacteroidales; family Bacteroidaceae; genus Prevotella. The sequence continues at coordinate 16,779 of KQ959426.1, read as the reverse complement.
TTTGTATGTGCGATAATTAATGGTTTCAGGCTTAGTAACCTCACCGTACGAATTTTCTTTAATCTCCTCGGGAGAAGCGAGACTAATGGTTATCTTCGTGAAATTAGTCTTTACCTTTGTATCTTTTTTGAAAGCCATATTTCTAACTAATCAATATTCTTATTAATCCATCTTCACGCTCAATCCAAGGCCGCGAAGCTCATGGAGAAGCACATTCAAAGACTCCGGAATGCCCGGATTAGGCATTGGATCGCCCTTTACAATGGCCTCGTATGCCTTTGAGCGTCCGACAACATCATCACTCTTTACAGTCAGCATCTCCTGAAGTATATGGCTGGCTCCGAAGCCCTCAAGGGCCCAAACCTCCATCTCTCCGAAACGCTGTCCACCAAACTGAGCCTTACCTCCAAGCGGTTGCTGAGTGATCAGTGAGTACGGGCCGATAGAACGAGCGTGCATCTTGTCTTCGACCATGTGGCCCAACTTCAGGAAGTAGGTGATACCCACAGTTGCCTTTTGGTCGAAGGGTTCACCTGTCTCGCCATCATATACTGTGGTGGAGCAAAGGTTGGGAAGCCCGGCCTTCTCGGTCCATTCGCGCAGATCATCAAGCTTGGCACCGTCAAAGATCGGCGTGGCAAATTTCTTGCCCAACTTCTTTCCGGCGGCTCCGAGAATTGCCTCGAAAATCTGTCCCAAGTTCATACGCGAAGGCACACCCATCGGGTTGAGCACCAAGTCTACAGGGCGTCCGTCTTCGAGAAAAGGCATATCCTCTGCACGCACGATCTTTGAAACGATACCCTTGTTGCCATGTCGGCCCGCAAGTTTATCGCCCACCTGTATCTTACGCTTCTTCGCAACGTAAACCTTTGCCATTTTGAGAACACCCGAAGGAAGCTCGTCGCCAATTGTGATGGCAAACTTACGACGATTCTGCTCTGCAGCCATCTGTTTGGCCTTACGGATATAATTCATGATGAGTTTCTGAATCATTCCGTTGATGCGTTCGTCATCCGTCCAACCATTGCTCTGAATACCATCGTATTCCAAGTTCTTCAAAGCTGCGATTGAGAATCTGCTTCCTTTAGTGATGATTTCTGCTTCGGTATAGTCTTTCACACCCTCGCAGGTCTTATCTGCCGTAAGGGTCATCAGCCTATCAACGAGCATATTCTTGAGTTCTTCTACCTTTGCGTCGAATTCCTCATCGATCTTCTGAAGCAGGATTTTATCTTGCTTTTTCGATTCACGGGTTTTCTCTGCACGAGAGAACAGTTTTTTATCGATAATTACACCGCTCAAAGATGGATTGGCCTTGAGAGAAGAGTCCTTCACGTCACCGGCCTTATCACCGAAGATAGCACGAAGCAATTTTTCCTCAGGAGAGGGATCGCTCTCTCCCTTTGGAGAGATTTTTCCAATCATGATGTCGCCCGGCTCCACACGAGCACCAATGCGAATCACACCGTTTTCGTCCAAATCCTTTGTTGCCTCTTCGCTGACATTAGGAATATCATTTGTGAAAACCTCCACTCCACGCTTGGTTTCGCGGACGTCGAGCGAATATTCGTCTACATGCACAGAGGTAAGCACATCCTCGCGCACCATACGCTCGGAAATCACCACAGCATCCTCGTAGTTATAACCCTTCCACGGCATATAAGCTACGAGTAAGTTGCGGCCCAAAGCCAGCTCTCCGTTCTCTGTTGCATATCCTTCGGTTAGAATATCGCCCTTCTTTACTCTCTGCCCCTTCACACAGATAGGATGCAGGTCGATGGTCATATTCTGGTTGGTGCGGCGGAATTTAGGGATACTATATTCCTTGATAGCCGGATCGAAGCTCACAAACTCTTCATCCTCTGTGCGATCGTAGAGAATACGAATAGTTGTAGCATCAACATATTCTATCACGCCCTCTCCTTCTGCGGTTATCATGGTACGGCTATCTTCACAGAGCTGCCTCTCCAAACCGGTACCAACAATAGGTGCATCGTTATGGAGCAAAGGAACAGCCTGGCGCATCATGTTACATCCCATCAACGCGCGGTGACCGTCATCATGTTCCAAGAAAGGAATCAAAGCAGCACTCACCGAAGCAATCTGCTGGGGCGAAACGTCCATTAAGTTTACATCATCAGGATCCACCACAGGGAAATCGGCTGCATAACGGCAGTGTACAAAGTCGCGGATAAACGTTCCGTCTGGATTCAACGGAGCATTACCCTGAGCAACAAACTGATCCTCTTCCTCTTCTGCGGTAAGATAAACTACCTGAGAATTGTCTTGATTAACTTGCTTGTTGCTTACCTTGCGATATGGCGTCTCGATAAATCCAAGTTCGTTGATGGTTGCATAAACACAGAGTGAAGAAATCAAACCGATATTCGGACCTTCAGGCGACTCAATTGGGCAGAGACGTCCATAGTGTGTGTAGTGTACGTCGCGCACCTCGAAACCGGCACGCTCACGCGACAAACCACCGGGGCCCAGAGCAGACAAACGACGCTTGTGGGTAACCTCTGCAAGGGGGTTGGTCTGGTCCATGAACTGGCTCAATGGGTTTGTACCAAAGAAAGAGTTGATGACACTCGAAATTGTCTTTGCATTGATCAGGTCGGTTGGGGTAAATACCTCGTTGTCGCGAACGTTCATACGTTCACGAATGGTGCGGCTCATACGAGCCAACCCTATAGAGAACTGATTGGCCAGCTGCTCACCTACCGTGCGCACACGACGATTTGACAAGTGGTCGATATCATCAACCACAGCATTGGAATGAATCAGTTTTATCAAGTATTTGATAATCTCGATAATATCTTCCTTCGTCAGCACACGCGTATCCATGCTGATGTCTTCCCCAAGCTTCTTGTTAATGCGGTAGCGTCCGACTTCTCCCAAATCATAGCGCTTCTCTGAGAAGAATAGATTCTGGAACACTTCCCGTGCACTGGCATCATCAGCAGGGTCTGCATTGCGCAGCTGACGATAAATATAATTCACAGCTTCCTTTTCGGAGTTGCTGGTGTCTTTTTTTAGGGTCTGGAAAATAATGTCGTACTTGCTGGCAGAATCTTCATCCTTATGTACCAAAATCGTAGAGACTCCACTTTCCAAGATGGCATCGTAATTGTCCTCTGTGATTTCTGTTTCACGTTCAAGAATTACCTCGTTGCGCTCCACTGTTACCACTTCGCCGGTATCTTCATCTACGAAATCCTCGTTCCAGCTTTTCAGCACACGAGCTGCAAGACGACGACCTATCAACGACTTACGGTTGCGCTTATTTACCTTAAACTCAACGGCAAGATCAAATATCTCTAAGATATCCTTATCGCCCTCATATCCAATAGCGCGTAGAAGCGTTGTTACAGGTAATTTCTTCTTACGGTCAATATAGGCATACATCACGTTATTAATATCCGTGGCAAACTCTATCCAAGACCCCTTGAACGGTATGATACGGGCACTATAGAGAACGGTACCATTGGCATGAACACCCTGACTGAAGAAAACTCCCGGCGAACGGTGCAGCTGCGACACTACGACACGTTCTGCACCATTGATAATGAATGTACCATTATCTGTCATGTAAGGTATAGTACCCAAGAAAACATCTTGTATGAAAGTGCCGAAATCTTCATGGTCAGGATCCGTACAGTACAACTTCATCTTGGCCTTCAAGGGTACACTATAGGTCAGTCCACGCTCAAGACATTCACTAATAGAATAGCGAGGCGGATCTATAAAGTAGTCTAAGAACTCAAGCACAAAATTGTTACGAGTATCGGTGATAGGGAAGTTCTCTGCAAACACCTTATACAAGCCATCGTTCTTTCTCTCCTCTGGAGGAGTGTCCAATTGCAAGAAATCTCTAAATGACTTCAACTGAACGTCGAGGAAATCCGGATATGGATACGGATTCTGAACGCGGGCAAAGTTTTCTCTATTATTAATAACGTTTGACATAAAATAAAAATATTATTCGACACCTAAACCCCAATAGGGATTAGAGAGAAAGTGTCATGAAAGACACAAAAAGGTTAGGACTCACTGACTGAGCAAATCCTAACCACACTTAGTTCATATGAAAACACACCAGCTAAGCTTCAATCAGCCTAACCAGTGTGTGTATATTCATTGAGTTTACTTCAACTCAACCTTGGCTCCAGCCTCTTCGATAGCTTTCTTCAGGCTTTCAGCCTCGTCCTTAGAGATGCCTTCCTTGATAGTAGCAGGAGCGCCCTCTACGAGGTCCTTAGCTGCCTTAAGTCCAAGTCCACAAGCTTCCTTAACAGCCTTTACAACCTGAAGCTTGGTTGCACCAATGTCAGTCAAGACTACATCGAAAGAACTCTTCTCCTCAGCTGCTGCACCTTCTGCAGCACCAGCTGCAGGTCCAGCAACTGCTACAGCTGCAGCAGCAGGCTCAATACCATACTCGTCCTTCAGGACTGTTGCCAACTCATTAACTTCTTTAACAGTAAGATTTACTAACTCTTCTGCAATAGCTTTTACGTCTGCCATTTTATTCTAAAATTTTATAGTTTTCGTTAAAATTGTTTTGACTTTACTTTAATTTTATTCAGGACGCTCACCTAAAGTCTTAAGCACACCATGAATAGTGCCTGCGCCTGACTGGAGTGCAGAAACAACATTCTTTGCAGGAGACTGCAACAGAGAAACAATTTCTGCGATAAGTTCATTCTTGCTCTTCAATGCAGCCAGTTCATCGAGTTTATCAGCTCCTACATAGAAGCCTTCCTCTGCATATGCTGCCTTCAAGGCAGGAATTCCATCCTTTACTACTTCTTTACTCTTCAAGAGTTTTGCAGGAACATTGGCTGTCTCAGCAAAGAAAACAGCTGTCATACCCTTCAAAACACCATAGAGTTCAGAGAAATCTTTTTCAGAAGCTTCAAAAGCCTTGTTGAGAAGATTGTTCTTCACAACAACCATTTTAATCTTCTGGTTGAAACACTTGCGTCGAAGTGCGCTTGTACGCTCAGCATTCAATCCGGTAACATCTACCAGATAGAAGTGAGGGTATTGCTTTAACTTCTCACCAAGGTCAGCTATAATAGTATCTTTTACTTCTTTCTTCATTTTACAAAACTTTTAGGATTATTCAACTGATTTAGGATCAATTCTGATACCCTGACTCATTGTACTTGAAATAAAGATACTCTTAAGGTATACACCCTTGGCAGCAGCAGGCTTCAAACGGATAATAGTATTCAAGAATTCTTTAGCATTCTCATAAATCTTCTCCGGAGACATTGAAATCTTACCAATAGAAGAGTGTATAATACCAGCTTTATCTACCTTGAAATCTATCTTACCCTGTTTCACCTCGGCAACAGCCTTAGCTACGTCCATAGTCACAGTTCCGCTCTTGGGGTTTGGCATCAATCCACGAGGTCCGAGGAATCGTCCTAAAGGACCAACCTTACCCATACACGACGGCATTGTGATAATGACATCTACATCAAGCCATCCGCCTTTAATCTTGTCGATATACTCATCAAGACCAGCATAATCAGCACCGGCAGCCTTGGCAGCTTCCTCCTGATCAGGCGTACATAGGCAGAGTACACGAACCGTCTTACCAGTTCCGTGAGGCAATGTAACCACACCGCGAACCATCTGGTTAGCCTTACGTGGGTCCACTCCCAGGCGTACATCAATATCAAGAGATGCGTCAAATTTGGTTGTGGTAATTTCCTTCACCAATTCTGAAGCCTCTTTCAATGTGTATGCCTTCCCTGCTTCAACCTTTTCAGCTACTGATTTCTGATTTTTTGTCAGTTTACTCATTTTACTTTCTTAATTGAAGTTTAATATTATCCAGGGAAGTCCCCTTTAACAGTGATACCCATACTACGTGCTGTACCAGCAACGAGTTTCATAGCACTCTCTACAGTAAAGCAATTCAAATCAGCCATCTTGTCCTCAGCAATTGCCCTCACCTGATCCCAGGTTACACTGGCAACTTTCTTACGGTTAGGCTGGCTTGAAGCAGTCTTTACCTTAGCAGCTTCTTTCAGTTGGACTGCTGCAGGGGGAGTCTTGATAACGAAACTGAATGACTTGTCTGCATAGTATGTGATAACAACCGGCAAAACCTTACCAGCCTTGTCTTGAGTACGGGCATTGAATTCTTTACAGAATCCCATGATATTAATACCCTTCGAACCAAGAGCAGGCCCCACAGGAGGGGAAGGATTTGCAGCGCCACCTTTAATCTGTAATTTGATTAATCCAGCAACTTCTTTAGCCATTTCTTTTTCTAATTAAAATAATGATATATATAAAGTCACAGTTAGTCCGTAACAACTATTCCGTAACTTTCTCAACTTGCATAAAACTTAATTCTAACGGAGTTTTACGTCCGAAGATTTTGACCATCACCTTCAGTTTGCGCTTCTCAGTATTTACCTCTTCGATAACACCTTCGAAACCTGAGAATGGACCATCAATCACTTTCACTGTCTCATCGAGAACATAGGGTATTGAAACTTCATTATCCATTTCGTTCTCCTCGGCAGCACCAATCATACGATTAATTTGTGATTGTGGAACCGGACTGGGATTATCCAAACCACCAATGAAGCCCAAGCAGTTAGGCATGAAGCGCAATGCTGCAGCAACATCACCATTCAACTCAGCTTCAACGAAGATATAACCAGGCATAGAAGTTTTCTCCTTCTCCACCCTTTTGCCATTACGGACAGTTACACGTTTCTCCATTGGAATCAACACCTGAGAAACATGATTAGCAAGCTGCGTATTGTGCTTCACTTCGGCTTCGATGTATTCTTTCAACTTAGCTTCTTTTCCACTTACAACACGCAATACGTACCAATTCTTTCCTGTTTCAGCCATCTTCCTTTAATGATTAACCTGGATATACTATACCCATTAGGTTCTTAAATACAAAATCCATTGCGAACACCACCAATGCAATGACAAGGGAAGCAGATAATACTATCACTGCACTATGAGTAAGTTCGGCACGCGTTGGCCAAGTAGTCTTATGCGCAAGCTCTTCGTAACAAGCTTTGCAATAATTTACTATTTTATTAAACATATTATCTTCTTTTTTGCACGGGTTGAAAGACTCGAACTCTCGACACCTGGTTTTGGAGACCAGTGCTCTACCAACTGAGCTAAACCCGTAAGTAAAGTCTCCGTAACCGCAGTCGCGGAGACTTTGTATTTATTTTTAAGCCAATGCCTAATTATGCATCCTTTACATCAGGAAGGATTGCAGTAATCTGGCCGGAACCTACCGTACGACCACCCTCACGGATAGCGAAGCGGAGACCCTCGTTCAAAGCAACACGATAAATCAGAGTTACCTCGATTTCAACGTTGTCACCAGGCATAACCATATCTACGCCTTCAGGGAGTGTTATCTCACCTGTACAGTCCATAGTACGGAGATAGAACTGAGGACGATATTTGTTGCCGAATGGAGTGTGACGACCACCCTCTTCCTTCTTCAAAACGTATACAGAAGCCTTGAAGTGATCATGAGGAGTAATAGCGCCCGGGTGTACAACTACCATACCACGCTTGATCTCGCTCTTCTCAATACCGCGAAGCAACAGACCTACGTTGTCACCAGCTTCACCTTCCTCAAGAATCTTGCGGAACATCTCAACACCGGTAATGGTAGATTTCTTGTCTTCACCAAGACCGAGCAACTGAACTTCGTCACCAATCTTGCAACGACCTGTCTCAATACGACCAGTGGCTACTGTACCACGACCGGTAATAGAGAACACGTCCTCAACAGGCATCAAGAAAGGCTTGTCTACCTCACGCTCAGGCTCTTGAATCCAAGTATCAACAGCATCCATCAACTCCATGATTGAATCCTGCCACTTTGCAACACCATTCAAGGCACCAAGAGCAGAACCACGGATGATAGGAGTATCTTCTTCATAACCATAAGAAGTCAGAAGATCCTGAACGTCCATAGTAACGAGCTCAAGCATTTCTTCATCAACTTCTGGGTCATCACACTTGTTCAGGAAGACAACCAGACGCGGAACGTTTACCTGACGAGCGAGCAATACGTGCTCACGGGTCTGAGGCATAGGACCGTCTGTTGCAGCACAAACAAGAATAGCACCGTCCATCTGGGCAGCACCCGTAACCATATTCTTCACATAGTCGGCGTGACCCGGACAGTCAACGTGTGCATAGTGACGATTTGCAGTTTCATACTCAATATGAGAAGAGTTGATGGTAATACCACGCTCCTTCTCTTCAGGAGCATTATCAATCTGATCGAAAGACCTTGCCTCTTCAGTGCCAAAACCTTTCTCGTGGAGAGTCTTGGAAATAGCAGCTGTCAAAGTAGTCTTACCGTGGTCTACGTGACCAATTGTACCAATGTTAACATGCGGCTTGGTGCGCACGTACGTCTCTTTAGCCATAGCTTTACTTTTTTATTATAATAAATTAAATTTTAATCAATGAACAGTATTCCTCTTCCATTCTATCGATTCAAATAAGAAAAGAGCTGTAACTGAGAGTTGAACTCAGGACCTCTTCCTTACCAAGGAAGTGCTCTACCACTGAGCTATTACAGCAAACCCTTGAGCGGAAAACGGGGCTCAAACCCGCGACCCCCAGCTTGGAAGGCTAGTGCTCTATCAACTGAGCTATTTCCGCAAAATCAGTCTCAGACCGAAGATGTGGGTGGTGATGGATTCGAACCACCGAAGGCAAGAGCCAGCAGATTTACAGTCTGCCCCATTTGGCCACTCTGGTAACCACCCCTGTTTTAAATCATTCTATCTATAAACTTTTTTCAAGTTTACTTTACTACCTTTCGGCAGAGCCTCTTGTCGGATTCGAACCAACGAC
>KQ959426.1:0-7796 GCA_001552765.1 Bacteroidales bacterium KA00344 | reverse complement strand
CGTGCTCTGGCCAACTGAGCTAAAGAGGCATATCCCGCAGCCGCTACGCGACCATTCATAGAATTCGTTGTAAAACGGCTGCAAAGATAGTGCTTATTTTTTAATCCCCAAAACTTTTAAAGGATTTTTTCATCGATTTCTCAATTTTTCCTTATATTTTTCAAGCTTCACCCTCATAGCATCTACACATTGGTCCACGCCCTCCTCAAAGGTGTCACAGGTCTTGGCTACAAACAAGGGACTTCCTCCGGGGACCGCTACCGTTATGCTTGTTTCTTTATTCAATGCTGTTGCCGGCTTGATAACTTTTAGTTGCACCTCTACTTTCCTAATATCTTCAAACGTTCTTTCCAACTTAGCGGTCTTCTTCTCGATGAACGCCTGTAGCTTCTCGGTAATGTCGAAATGAATCGACTGAATCTTAATTTCCATAGTTACCTCCATTTTAGATGGTTAAACTCACGCCCTCGGATGGGCTTCCTTATATTCTCGCTTGAGTTGCTCAAAGGTGGTGTGGGTGTAAATTTCCGTCGTAGAAACACTTTCATGTCCCAGCAGTCGCTTCACACTTTCAATTCCTGCACCATGATTAAGCATTGACGTGGCAAACGAATGTCTAAGCACATGGGGGGTAAGCTTTTTCTGAGTACTCACCCTTGCAAGATGCTGTTTCACCTCCTGACGCACCTGATAGTCTTTCATCCGCTCCCCTGTTTCCGACAGGAAGAGAGCAGGCACCAGACGCTCAACGTCTCTATTGCGCACAATGATAAATCTTCGCAGGGTCGTCTCCAATTCTTGCCCAAAAGGCACAATGCGCTGCTTGTCACCCTTACCGGTAACTTTAAGCTGTCTGTTGGAAAGATCAACAGCCTCGTCATCAAGTCCCACAAGTTCTGCCAAACGAATTCCGGTTTCATAGAATGTCATTATAATTGTTCGCGCGCGAACACTCTTATAATCATCATCCCACTCCTCATCGTCCAGAAGCCTGTTCATCTCATCTTCCTTCAAAAAATGAGGCAGGGGCTTCTTCCTTTTCGGACCTTCAAGACGTCTGACCGGATCCCGGCTCACTAAGCCTCGAGAAAGGGCAAAACGATAAAGGGAACGCAACGCAGACAGTCTTCTGTTGACACTTGCAGCATTGTTTCCTTTATCCATCATGCTCTCCATCCAATCACGGATAACATCCGAATCTACCGACTCCCACGAGAGCTGATTGTTCAAATTTTTGAAAAAAGCTTCAAAAGCCCGGAGGTCTTGTTGATAGCTCTTTATCGTCAGTGGTGAGCGACGAAGCTCAAACTGCAGATAGTTCAAAAATTCTTCAATCATTATCATATTGTTGCTTTAAAGATCGTTTGCACGACGTTTATGGCAACGAATATACAGAAATTAATTTAAACTACCAAGAAAAATAAAGATTTTTACTCTTCTTCCTGACGCAGTTTTTGCACATAGACAGCGCGCTGCATCTTGAGACGCTTCAAAACAGATGGCTTGTCATACTGCTGACGGGCACGAAGTTCCTTAATCACACCTGTTCTTTCAAACTTTCTCTTGAATTTCTTGAGAGCTCTTTCGATATTCTCACCATCTTTAACTGGTACAATAATCATTTTGTTTGGGTTTTGATTTTAATTTTATAATGTATAACTTTACATCATGGGCACAACGCCACAAAATGCGGGTGCAAAATTACAGCTTATTTTTCTAACTGCCAAATAATCAACCCTAAATCTACCTAAGTTTCTGGCGTAAGGAAAAATATTAACCATGTGACGCTTCCGCTTTGTTATAAAAATAAATTTCCTCACGTCGATTTTTCTTATTACGGCTTCAGTAATGGGAGGGCTTATACTCCTGCAAATGCGCTATCTGCCTGCGACGCTTGACTATGCAAGCATCTGTCTTAGAAGTCTCGGCATCGTGGTAGGAAGCGATAGCTTGCCGGTCAGATAAAGGCGGCTGTGATACGTTCTACAAAGTTACAGTATTCTTTGTAAGATTTACGACAATAGTACCTCCTATAATTTATGGAAATGAACTTTTCCCGGAATAATATTTACCAAGAAAAAACGCATCGCTACCGACAATAGCACGTTTTGAGACGGAGTGCCACATTCACGAGTGCCACGAGCACAGGCACCTCGACCAACGGACCGATGACGCCGGCAAAGGCTTGTCCACTGTGTATGCCGAACACTGCAATGGCTACGGCAATGGCCAACTCAAAATTGTTGCCTGCAGCAGTGAACGATATTGAGGCGTTGACATCGTAATCAACTCCCATGCGCTTGGCAATGGCGAAGCTGATGAAAAACATGAGGGCAAAATAGACAATCAGCGGCAGCGCAATACGCAACACGTCAAAAGGTATCTGAACGATGAGTTCGCCTTTCAAACTAAACATCAAAACAATGGTCAGCAGCAACGCTGTCAGCGTGATGGGCGAAATGGCGGGAATGAACTTTTGCCAATACCAGTCTGCTCCCTTGATTCGAATGAACAACCACTGGCTCAATATACCCATGACAAACGGGATGCCAAGATAGATACCCACACTCTTTGCGATGGATAGCATAGAAATGCTGCCCATATCGACAGACACGCCAAACAACGGCAGCAGTATGGTGACAAAGAAATAAACGTAAGCACTGTAGAACAACACTTGAAAGATGCTATTCATCGCCACAAGTCCTGCCGCATACTCTCGGCTGCCACCCGCCAGTTCGTTCCATACGATAACCATTGCGATACAACGCGCCGAACCAATGAGTATAAGCCCCACAAGATAATCAGGACGGTCGCGTAGAAACAGCACGGCCAACGTAAACATGAGCAACGGACCAATGATCCAGTTAAGCAAGAGCGAAAGGCCAAGTGCCCGACGATGGGCAAAGACGCTGCGCATGCGGTTGTAGCGCACCTTCGCCAAGGGGGGATACATCATCAAGATGAGCCCGATGGCAAGCGGAATGTTGGTAGTGCCGCTCGAGAGGCTATTGATGGCGGTGGCGGCAGAGGGGAAGAGCCAACCCACCGAGACACCTATGGCCATGGCGAGGAAAATCCACAATGTGAGATAGCGGTCGAGAAAGCCCAGCCGCTTCGGCTGCTCAGGGAGCAGAGGAGAAGTAGTATGGTTCATCATGCTTGTTTTAATTGTTGTACTAAATTTTTGCAATACTATTCGATCAGGTCGCGCACACGACGAAATTCATCGGTCACCTCGGCTTCGCTGCCCACGACACGCGCCGGGTCTGGAAAACTCTGGTGCAGCAGTCGGGGTTGCGCGGGAAAATAGGGGCACCGCTCGCGAGCATTGTCGCAAACAGTGATTACATAGTCGAACACCCGGTCGGCATACTCGCCAATGAGGTTGGAGGTATGGCCCGAAAGGTCGATACCCGCCTCAGCCATCACCTGCGCGGCACGGGGGTTTACGCCGTGTGTCTCGACACCTGCACTGAACACCTCAGCACTGTCGCCGAGAAAGTGTTTCAAAAATCCTTCTGCCATCTGACTGCGACAACTATTGCCGGTGCAAACAATAAGTATCCTGATTTTTTCATAAATTTAAATGGAAAGTAAGCGTTTATCTCATAGTTTTACGGACATTAAATTCAAAAAACAATGTCATTCGACATTCGGCTGTTCAAGCGCGTCGAACAGTTCGCCAAACATGTGTTTGCACAGTGTCCAGTTTTCTTTGTTGATACAATATCTGGTCGATGGCGACTCAAGGGAGCCCTGTATGAGTCCCGCATTTTTCAGTTCTTTGAGGTGTTGCGACAGTGTGCTCTTGGCTATGGGCAATACTTCCGACATGTCGCCGTGGTAACAACACGATTGTCGGACGAGCATTTGCAATATCGCAACGCGCACCGGATGCGATAAAGCCTTGGCAAAACGCGCCAGCGATTGTTGCTGCGTGCTGAGTTCGTTTTTTGACATGAATATAATTCTATTGACTTTCAGTTCGCAAAATTACGAACAAAGATTTGGATAACCAAATATTGTGAAAAAAAATGAAACCAGGCTTTTCCTTTATCATACAGATTCCTGAAATATCGGCGAATGAGAAACTCTTTCTCCAACGGGTTTAGATGCTTTTCATAATTTACGCGTTTAGACCAAAAAGAAGGTGTAGCAAATAATAGGATTATACTTTTCCAAAAGAATACCTGTACGCTTTTTAGGCTTTTCCGTGTAAACTTTTTGAGTAGCAGCACTTCATCACAATTTACATTGATCGTCAAAACCTCCGAGACTGTCGCCCTACCATAAACTTATAGCCTATATGCAACATGACATACCTGGGGATACTGTTTGTCCAAGTTTCCATCCGTCCCTGGGAATCTATAGTCACTGTCGTTGGCGAATTATCCTTTAAGATGTCATAGGCATCCACGGCAACCGTTAGCTTGCCATGCATCAGTTTTTTCAGCAACCGGGCATTCCATACCAGATGATTGCTGTTCATCGCGTCATCATTATATCCGCTCATCTTGTAATTCAATAGATTTGATGTCAGCTCCAAATCCCAAGGAAGCTTGTATTTTAAATCAAGTTGGGCCGTATAGTTCCACACATTAACACGGGTAAAGTCCGATCTGTCGCTGCTGGTCCGCTGGTTCATAATTGTTCCCCAAGAAATAATTTGCAAGTTCTTCGATAAAAAAAGACTCAAAGTTGCCACACCGGTAAACCCCAAATTACGCACGTGGCTGCGCTGGCTTGAGGTACCCGCCACACTGTTAAGATCTACGCTGTTCCTGTATTGACCGCTGAACATGAGCATTAATTCCGTTTTCTGCTGTTTGTCCAATCCTCGCGAATAAGTTATACCGCCACCTGCGCTCCAATTACCGTTCACATTCACCGGTTGTCTGGTCGTAATCCCCGTTGACTTATCAAAAATTACGGAATTTGCAATCGCGTTCTGAGTGGCTGAGAAGTCTGCCGAAACATTCCAATTGGGGTGATACGTGCCCATCGCCATGTGACCAAATTTGAGCGAAAGTACATGCTGATATGATGTCTTCAGTTTATCATTTCCTTGTGTAACCAACAACGGATTGGCATCATTTCGCAATCCCAACAAAGACAACAACGCGGGAATATCCTGCATTCTCCGATAGTTTAGACTTGAATTGTAAATTCCCTTTAAATTGCTTTTCTCCCAATTCAAATCCAAATTAGGGTTGAATACCATAATATGGCGGTCTCGCTCATAGCTTTTTTCCTTAAAATAGTTCAGCCTTTCATACCGAAGCTCTATGGGCAGCCTCAGCTTAGCCGTCAGTCTCGTTCCTCGCTCTTTGTTCTTCATCACATAGTCAGCACTCACCGTGCCACCATTATCTATAATGTGACTTCTACTCTTATAGCTGTTGGAGGCATCCAGCACTTCCAACAGCGCATCACGAGACGACGGAAGCATCCCCAACGGATAATCAGACCATGCGTAATCCGCCAGCCGGTCGAGTCTGTACAATCCATTTTCTGCCGAAGCATAGTCATGCGAGAAACCGTATTCGAAATTCAAAAAGAGAAGATTCTTTTTGTCATCCTTCCGCGACAGCCTACGTCCATAGGTCGCCCTTATGTCATATTTATATTTATGTGATGGTTGCTCCGTGTACTGACTGCGATAATCCGTCGTGGGGTTGTCGGAGAGATAGTCAATCATGTTATGTGCAAACATACGGTCCTTACCCTTGTCATACGAAAACGTAGCATTCAGGTTGACCATATTGCCATAATTGCTACTCCCCTTGCCTATAGCAATCCTGTCAGAAGCTGTTAATTTTATTTGGGTCCCATTGCCCTTAGACTTACTCCTATACTTCACCCTGTTCACCGCCATGTCCATCAGGCGTTGACTCGGATTGGTTGAAAACAAGCTGTCTATCAGGCCCTCTGCCCAGTCCGGGTTGTCGTTCAACTGCCCCGACAACGATTCGGAAAGTCCTCGCATATACGCATGGCTTACTGTAACATTTGCCTTGATAATCTGCTTTTTAGGGTGCCATCCCCAAGAGAACATCCCATCATACTCTCGGCTTTTCCTGCGCGATGCTTTCTTGGTTATGTCATAATAGTCTCCTCCGGTAAGAAAAGCCTGCGCATTGGTGCGCGTCTGTTTGTCATCGTCTATCCACGTTAAGTTATGTCTCGTGCTGATGTTGTCATCATACGATTTTCCGTTATGCTGGTAATTCATATTCAGCATCTTTACCGACATCAAACCGGTCGTGCTGGAGGGCAAATCTGCCAAACTGATTTCTCCTGATGAGCGTTGTAGATTGCCCAGATTGTTCATGCTTGCTGCCACATTGAAATTATCTTTCTTTCCATACAACATGGAAAACAACTGCCCGTTATACCGTTTTTCCGTTCCTGTGCCAACATCCGTATTAGCCATGAGGCCCAGCTTGTATTCCTTCTTCAAATTCACGTCCACCGTCAGCTCCTTGTCGCCCATGTCCCGTCCCATCAGTCGACTGGCCTCTCCGCTGTGATCATACACCTTCACTTTATCCACCGTGTAGGCAGGTAGATTTTTCAGCGCCATTGTAGCGTCACCATTGAAGAAGTCGCGCCCGTCCACCAGCAGCGAGGACACGCGTCGCCCATTAATCGTAATCACCCCTTTGCTCAGTCGGGCACCCGGCAACTGCCTGATCAGCGCATCGAGCATCGACCCCTCACTGAGGTCGAACGCCGTAGCATCGTAAACAATGGTGTCGCCACGCATCACCATCTTCACACGCGTCGCTTTCACGATAATCTCCTGCAACGCCTGTGCATCCTCCTTCATATCGACGCTTATCCTTTCAAAAGCAACCTGCCCAATCTTCACATTTCTATATTCCGTTTTATAGCCAAGCATGGAGAAACGAACAATATAGGAACTGTCCGCTTGCACACTGAACTTAAAATCAGGCCAACCAACTCCTGCAACATAGGGGCTTTTATCCACCACTGTGGACTCCATAACAGAGCTATCCCTCGCAGAAAGCAGCTCTACCGTTGCCCCCCTTAATCTATGGTTGTCTGCATCAACCACATTGCCAACCAAGTATTGAGCTTGTGCTGCGTGAATGTTCAATAAAAACAAAATAAGTATAAAGGCAAGTTCTTTCCTCATCTACGGCATATTTTTCGATTTCTATCATCGTAAGAGGCCCCGGCTTGGATCCTAAGAAAAATGTCGAGGACTCCTTTCATAACTGATTACTTGCTGTTTTCTATTCCTTACAGAAGTGATTGTACACGAAGTTCCAGCTTCATTTTAGAACAACCTCCAACTATCTGCCAAGAAAAAATGTGTTTATTAAAACCTAAAACAGTAGGTACATTATAATTGTCTTTTTCATTTTATTAATTTCCTAAAGTTAATTGTATTTTTACAAACATAATAAAATTATACTGAAAATACATGGAGGGGGTGTGAAACAATGTTAAAAAATTATTCACACACAGTTTTAACCACGTTATTTCATCATCGTCAAGATATGGAGCCAACTCGCCGAACACTCCTTCGTGATATGCGTTGTGCCAGTCGATATCTTCCTGCAACAATTCCTCACGAATGATGGTCACAGCGTCTATGGGACAGAGCGTAAGCGAATCGAATTGCAGAAACCTGCTCATTTTGATGGTCTCCTTTCATAAGCAGAAACATTCCTTTATCATGTCACATGGCCTAAGAATATTAATATTTTTCTTTACAAAGCCCCTTGTATGCTTGGCGTATTTGTAACAGCCCTCAAAAGTTTACACAA
>KQ959425.1 GCA_001552765.1 Bacteroidales bacterium KA00344 | reverse complement strand
CTTACCCCTCCGTCTGACCGATTATTGGCAAATGATTGCTCTCGATGAGCAGCACTATCGTGTCTGTGAGTTCGGTGTAAAGACGGTCGTATTGCTCGTCAGAAGCAAATGTGTCCGTCAAACCGAACTTGTCGAATGTGGCTTGAACAGCCTTGTTCGACAACAGTATAGGTACGAGTTTCTCTGGGAGCGGTGCAGGCAGTTCCCTTTCAAACTCGTTTTCCAATACAGATACAAGCGTATCATACTTGGAAAAGTGCAAGCCCTGATACAAAACCTCGCTTGCCATGCTCTCTGCTTCGGGTTGCGTAAAACCTTGCGCCACGGCATCGCAGTAAACTGTGAGAGCCATATCTGTCCGTGCAGTGATAAACTCCGTATCTAGCAATCTCTCGGGGTGATGCTCACTCATATAACTTCTTAATTTCAATCGAAAGTAAGAAAGTTCCAGCTTTTTGTTCTCTTTCATTTTTAATTTTATTTAGCGTTGATGTTCAATGATGGTTGCTTTGCAGTCAAAGGACAAGTTATTTGTCCTCCGCTTGGCTTTCTTGGCGGACAGACACGCAAAGCCTTTCGCATTTCCCTTGTGGTATTGCTGCCCATGAGTGGCTGCATCTCACGGGCAATTTTACTCTTGCTGACCTTTGCGTAAAGTTCGGTGGTGGAAATGAAACGGTGTCCGAGCATCTTACTGACGGTTTCTATCGGCAAACCGTTCTCCAAACAGATGGTCGTGGCAAAGGTGTGCCGTGCCGTATGCGAGGTGGCTTCGGTATGAGGTGGGAGTCCTGCCTTGATGATAATGTCCCTTATCTTGCGGTTGAAATGGCTATTCGTGGGGAATTCACGAAAGAGCAAACCCTCCTTTCGTCCGTCGCTGACAATGGTGAGTATCTCATCGGCAATGGGCAATAAAGGAACAATGCTCCTGTTCTGTGTCTTTGTGCGACAGAGCGATATGTACCTACGCCCATCCCCGAATGTATAAACATCGTCCATTCGGAGTTTCTTCAAGTCTGAGAATGCCAGCCCCGTGAAACAGCCCAAGAGGAAGATGAGCCTGCAATGGTTGTCCACCGAGCGGTGTGGGCGATATGAGAGAAGTTTGTGTAAATTGTCAGAAGTGAGAGCATTGCGCTCGTAGGTGGGCGTTTCAATGTCTATCTGCTCAAAAGGGTCTTCACGGATATATCGCTCTTGCAATGATTTTCGGATGACTTGATGCAAGTGGCGCAGACGATTGGAAACAGTGCTTTCCTTGTTTCCCAAGTCCCGTAGCATAAACAGGCGGTAGCTTTCTATGAGGTCCTTGTCTGCCTCTTTGGGAAGACAGTCCTCATTCCCACTTGTTTTTAGAAAAAGTGCAAAATTCTTCCTACTGTCCCTGAAAGCCCTGACGGTAGCCTTTCCTATCGTCTTGCCCTGCAATGCCTCCTTGCTTTCACAGACGGATTGGTAAATCTCTATGAGTGTCGGGGTGGTTTGTTTTGGTGCTGGTACTGCTCTTTCAGGTATTCAGCCGTAATGTAGTTCTCTTCTCTTAACGTGAGTTCATAGAGTGCGTGAAGTCGGTCTTCTATTGAGTTCAGTTGCAGATTGACGGCATTCGCTCTGTTTGCCACCACTTTTATGCGCCCTTTCTTTGCTTGCCAATCAACGGGAGAGGTGTGCAATCCTGTTGAGAATGAAGCAGACGCACCATTGCAGGTGATACGGCAGCGGATAATGCATTCATTCCTTTCGCTTGTCTTGCTTCTGTCTATATAGAATAGAATTGAAAATGTACTTTTCATTGTTCTTGTACTTTTAGTTGATTAAACGATATTGTGCGATGAGAGGGAGAATCTTCTCCACATCCCGAAAGACACGCTCTGGAGAAGTCTCTGCATACACCTGTGTGGTCTTTATCTGGCTGTGTCCGAGCATTTTCGATACGCTTTCGATGGACACGCCTTCTGAAAGCGTCATCTGCGATGCGAAGGTATGCCTTGCCATGTGATAGGTCAGCGTTTTCTGAATACCGCAAAGCCGTGCTATCTTTTTGAGGTGTATGTTCAACGTGTCACAGCCCGGTATGGGCAGCAGATACCCTTTTGGGGGGTCGTGGCGGAACGCCCTCGTATGAATGCCCCTGTACCGCTCAATGATGGCGGATGCTTCGGGTAATAATGGAATGTGACATACATTGCCCGTCTTCACTCTCGGCTTGCGTATCCAATCCATATCAGACTCGTGGATGATATGCTCTACCGTGAGGTGGTACACATCCGTGTAGGAAAGCCCTGTATAGCACGAAAAGAGAAACATATCCCTTGACACCTGCTCGTAGCCTTGCAGTTCGTTATCGGTTAATGCCGCAATCTTGTTTACTTCCTCCCTTGTAATGTATCGGGGTGTTCCAACGTCCCAGCGGATGGAATGACCGATAAAAGGATAGGAGTCTATGATGTGCCGTTTGTGCAGGTCTTTGAGCAGGGATGCCAGCATAGTAAGATAACCAGCCGAAGTGTTGAGTTTAAAACCCTTTTCTTTGGCAAAATACTCCTCCAAGTCCTTGATAAGGGCTGTGTCGGCTTTTTGCACGGGAATATCGTCCACATGGTAGCGGCATCTCAGAAATTCAGACAGATGCTTGCGGAAGAGCAGCAGACATTTCAGTCTTCTTTCGCTGCGATCTATGCCAACTCGCTCACGGAAGCGGTCGATATACTTGTCCGCATGATGAAGCAGCCCCTGCGACTCGCTGTTTAACCCGAATACAAGTTCCCTTATCTTCCCTGCCGTGACAGTGTTGTTCAACTTGCCCGAAAGCGATTCATAAACTTGATGGACACTTACTTGCAGTCGGTCAAGTTCCCTGTTCACTGATACGGCTTCGGAACTCTTTCCTACAAGTCGCTGTTTACGACTATCCCAAATTTTTGGCGTACAGGCACATTTGCAACTGAACTGAACCATTGAGCGACCGATACTGATGCGTCCCATGATGGGACTTTTTCCGTTTTTGTCCTGCGTACCTCTCTTGAGATAGAAAAGCAGCTTCATTTTTTCTTTTTCCATTGTTTTTTTGCTTGCAAAATTACACTTCCCAGAGGAACTTTGAGCGATGCAAAACATTGATAATGAAAGAGAAAACATCGTTTTAGTTACCACTTTTAGCCGTTCTTTTCCTTTCATCGTTTCTCGAACGATTTGGTAACTGAACTCTTGCTTTTTCACTCCTTTTTTCGCCTATTTACCTTGATGCAACCCAATGAGAAAGCAGGCAATATATCTTGTGTTTCAATCAGATACACATTTTTCTCCTTTTCTTGCTTCCAACTCCTATACTTCCGGCTCAAAATATTCAAATTTTGGAGTACTTTTACAGAGTGCTGATACACAGACTGTTATGCAATAAATGCCGCGATTGGGTTGTGCGCAATATTAAAAGCTGCTGCCGTTAGGCTTTAGTCGCGTTGCCGTTAGGGCTTATCCGTGTTGCGGTTAGGGCTTAGTCATGTTGCGGTTAGGGCTTAGTCGGTATGGCGTTGAGGCCTTTCCGCAATGCCGATGAGTAGTAACCGCGTTGCAGTGGCGCATATATTTTGTCTGCATTATGGTATTCCAGTCCCCAAGCCATAGTCCTTTTTGCTCTGGAATGAAGAAAAAGGAACACCGTTCTAACGTGAAGTATTCTTTACATTTTTAACCATGTCAAGCAATGTCTGCCTTGTGAGGGTTTACTATATGTGCTTGGCATATCGATTGGAGCATCGTAGAATTCCATGTCATTTCTTGGTGCAATGGAATTGTCTTTGTATATTTGCATAGTTATTAATTTAAAATAAGAAGAGAATCCATAGTTTGGCATTTTCTACGGAGGACAATATTATGGAAGGAATATTCAGAGATGAAATAGAGATACGTCAGATTGACAAGTTCTTCTGCGACGAGATGAGACGTCAGATACATCGTTATATCAAGGCCATGCATGGTTCGCTGACGATGTTGGGGCAGTTCGAGGCGCGCATAAGACAATATGACATTCCCGAACGCGAGGAGGCTATTGCAAGATATATAGACTTAAACCGCAAAGTGATCAAGGATTTGGATTGGCGTATGCTGATTGCAAGATCCATGGCCAACTATTGTGATTCTTATCCATATTTTTGTGACATGGTGCGCGATGAGGAGACTATGAGCTTTTATGAAGAGCGCATGAAAGAAAAGTATATTCATTTCCATGAGGTGTTTGATGAAAACGGACGCTATGGCATCAAGGACCATGAAGGAAAAGTTATTATTTCTGCCGGTTACGAATTTCTACGCACACCATACGTCTATGTGGACGATTTGCGGACAATGCCGGTAATTGCCCAGAAGAATGGAAAGATGGGGCTTATCTTGCCCGATTATCACGACACAGTCGTGGTACCTTTCGAATACGATGATATTTCTTTGAGAGACCAAGAGCCTTGGTTTGAACTGCATAAGGACGGTACTGTGACCCTTTGGCCGAGTGATTAAGCAATATGTCAGTAAGATATTCAACACTGAAAAGTAAGATATTCTTTTTATTTGCAATCTTTGGATTGTGGGTGATAGTCTTTATCTTGCAGAAACCCGTGTTTCTCTTTTTTTATGCTGAAGAGATTGCAGATACTTTTCCTGTGATTTGTCATGGCCTCCCATTAGATTTTTCTTTGGCCGGATATTTAACAGCAGTTCCCGGACTGCTGTTGTTGGTGGGCAGTATTCCGTTGAAGCTATTGCACACTCCAAGAGCAGCAAAGCTGATGAAAGCCATTATGCTTTTATGGTTTGCTATAGCGGCAGCACTGGTAGGCTTGGCTTTTGTGGCTAATTGTGCTTTATACGAATATTGGCGTTTTCCACTCGATTCTACCCCCATATTTTATATCTCATCTTCGCCCAAAGACGCAATGGCAAGCGTGTCATGGTGGCAGGCTGTAGCAGGTGTGGTAGCAGTCTGCGTTGTAGCCGGTGTGATTTACGGGCTATTCAGCTATTTGGTCAGACGGTTTGCCCACACCGCATTTCAGCCCGTCTCGCCTTGGCAAGGACTCGTTATTTTTCTGCTTGTGGGCTTGTTGTTCCTCCCCATACGAGGTGGAGTAACTGTTTCGTCAATGAATACGGGGAAAGTATATTTCTCTGATAATCAAGTCTTAAACCATGCTGCGGTAAATCCTTTGTTTTCCTTTATGGAAAGCATGTCTCACCAAAAAGACTTTGCCGGTCAATATCGTTTTATGGATGATAAGAAGGCACGACAGCTGTCAGAGCATCTGTTGCCGGCTTTAGATACAGTTGCTGACTCTGCTCATGTCTCGATACTTTCCAATCGGCGTCCTGATATTTATTTGATAATTTTGGAAAGCTTTTCTGATACGCTCATGAAAGTGAAGGGGGTGACGCCATGTTTAAATGAGTTAAAGCAAGAAGGAGTTTATTTTTCCCGATTCTATGCCAATAGTTTTCGAACGGATCGCGGTTTGGTTTCTATTCTGCATGGTTATCCGTCTCCGGCAACTGTAAGTTTAATGAAGTATCCCAAGAAAACTGCGAATATGCCATCATTAGCCGAACATCTAAACAAGGCTGGGTGGAAGTTGAGCTATTATTATGGTGGCGACGCAGACTTTACCAATATGCGTTCTTTTTTGGTGAATCAGGGATTTCAAGATATCACTCAGGATGTGGACTTTCCGGTAGCCGACAGATTGAGCAAATGGGGAGTTCCCGATCATCTGTTGTTCCAACGTGTTGAACAGGATTTGAAGCTCAAACAATCGATGCCTCCTGTGTTTAGGGTGATACAGACGTCAAGTTCGCACGAGCCTTTCGATGTTCCCTACAAACGACTTCAAGACAAGACGCTGAATGCGTTTGCCTATGCAGACAGTTGTTTGGGAGGCTTTGTAAAATATCTCAAAACATCGGGGAGATGGGACAATTCGTTGGTCATCATTGTTCCCGACCATTTGGGGGCGTGGCCCCATGACGCGGACAATTTCACGTCATGGCGATTTCATATTCCAATGATTTGGACTGGTGGAGCAGTTGTCGGACCGATGACGATAGACACTTATGCTTCTCAGCAAGATATTGCAGCAACTTTATTGGCTCAGTTGGGTATTGCCCAGCGCGACCTGAAATTCAGCAAAGATATTTTCAACAGTCATATTCCACATTATGCTTTCTTCATGATGAACGATGGATTCGGCTTTATTGATGATGAAAATGAAGTTATTTATAACAACACTTCAAAAAAGACAGTTATGGACAAAGGCCGGAATAAAGGAAAAAACATCCCTTTGGGACAGGCTTATACACAAATTATTTTTGACGATATAGCATCACGATAATGAACGATTTAATATTTACCATTCTGCATCTGGTCAATGATTGGGACATCAGCATGTTTCTATGGATAAATGGATGGCATACGGACTACATGGATAATTTCATGGAGTTTTACACGCATAAATTCATATGGTTGCCATTGTACCTTTCGTTGTTTTATGTGGTTTTTCGTAATTTTCAATGGAAAGCGACTGTAGTATGGCTTTTGGTTGCTATTCTGTTGTTGATTATAAACGACCAGTTATGTGCTTCGGTCTTACGCCACGAAGTAGCTCGTATGCGCCCCAGCAACTTGGACAATCCCATATCTTCCTTTGTTCATGTGGTCGATGGATACAGGGGAGGACGCTACGGTTTCCCCTCTGCTCACGCGGCGAACAGCTTTGGACTGGCCTTCTATGTCATGTATGTTTTTCGACGGATATTATTAAGCATAACAATGTTTTTATGGGCCATGATGATGTGCTACACAAGAATATATTTAGGAGTTCATTATGTAGGAGATCTTTTTGTGGGCATGATGTTGGGATTGGTTAATGCTACAATTATTTATTATCTTTTCAAACGATTTATGCCGCACATCGTAGAATCATTTAGACCCAAAGATGACACGGCTCCCAAGCTCAGACTGCCGGTTGCTGTCTGTGGGGCCTCTGTCGTTACGATGCTGATTTTGTCTCTTTTTATAGACCCAGCATAATATTCAGATGCAGTTTGTCTTATGGAAATTCATCCTATTGCTCATTTCTGTTCGCCTTTTACCTCTAAGTTTGGCATTCCAAAACAAAGCGGATTGGTGGAAGAACTTGAGGGTACGATTGTTTTTGAACCGAAATATCGTAATCCGGATGCCTTAAAGGGTGTCGAAGATTTCGATTATCTATGGCTTATCTGGGGCTTTTCGGGCAACAGACACAGTGCGACAAGTCTTATGGTCCGTCCTCCTTTGTTGGGTGGAAATGTTAAGATGGGCGTCTTTGCAACCCGTTCCCCATTTCGTCCCAATCCGTTGGGGCTGTCGTCCGTTAAGCTGAGAAAAGTGGAGTGGGAGAGTGAGAGGGGGCCAATACTACATGTACGGGGTGGAGACTTGATGGATGGGACGCCTATTTTCGATATCAAGCCATACATTACCTATGTAGATAGTCATGAAAGTGCCCGATCAGGATTTGTAGACAGGACTCCCGTTCATCGTTTGAGGGTGGAAATTCCGGATGAAATAAAAGAATTGTTCAGTGAAAGCGAACAAAAAATACTTATCAAAACGTTGGAACTGGACCCCAGACCGCAATATCATCAAGAATTACAAAAGCAGTACGGTATGCCTTTCGGGCAATACGATATTCATTTTTCTGTCACGTCAGAGGGGGTGTTAAGAGTGATAGGCATTAGTCGCTCTGACAATGATAATGCTAAGTTCGTAAAGCAACCAGATGGGAAGTGACACGATAAATAATGTGAAAACATCTCCTGTGGGGGTGACAATGGCTGCCACTGTCACAATGATGACCAGCGCTTGTCTCCAATAATGTCGCATCCACTCGGCTTTGAGCATGCCGAATATTGCCAGCAGCCAACTGATAATGGGTATTTCAAAAATAACTCCAAACACTAAACTCATCATCATCAAGGTGTCTATATATGATTGTAACGATAGCATGGTATGGATCTCGCTACTTACTTGATAGGTGCCCAGAAAGTGAACAGTGAGCGGAAAAATAATGAAATAATTGACAAGAATACCTATGATAAACATCACGTATCCTCCAATGACAATGCTGAAGGTATAGCGTTTCTCCTTGTCGTAAAGTGCGGGGGCTATAAATTGATACTGTGTATATAGGATATAAGGTGATGCAACCAGAACAGCAAAATAGAAGGCGGTTTTCATGTGTATCATGAACTGCTCTGTTAATCTGATATTAACCAGTTGCAGCTCGAAGGCGTCGATGTGCATCAGGTGATAGGATATGAAGTCGTGCCGGCTTGGTGCCAGCACGATTTCAAACAGCAATTCCTTACATCCAAAGGCAACAACAAAACACGCTAAGGTTACTACGATGATGCGGATGAGGTACCCTCTCAATACATCAAGATGCCCCCAAAATGTCAGTTCTTCTTGTGCCATTGTCGTTGTGTGGTCTTAACAAATGTAATGGTTGATAACAGCCTGTTGATTAGTTGTTATCGCCTCTCCTTTCTTCTTCCTTCAGGGTTGAAGATGTCGGCTCTTTCGAGTTGGTTTCGTCTATATTGAGGTCTTTCTCCACCTCGTTAAGTCCTTCTTTAAAACTCTTTACGCCTTTGCCTAACCCTTTCATGAGTTCGGGAATTTTCTTTCCTCCGAAGAGGAGAAGAATAATTAGGACGATGACAATAAGTTCTGTTGTGCTCATTCCAAACATATGCTCTTATATTTAAGGTGATGTAATATATTGCTGTGTAGGATGTTAATTGTCGAATGTTTTGAATTTTACATTGTTGAGTTCTATCTCACATTCCGGACTGATGTCCTTGTCTGTCTTGGTATAGAATATCGTGCTGTTTTTGATATCAATGCCATGCACCATGCCTTTGGCACCTGCCGCTTTAATGCCTGTTGCTGCACCATAACATACTACGTTTGAAATGTGAATGTCGGTGAAGTTGGGCGAGAATGCGGTAGATGTGTTGCTCTGGTGTTTTGCTCCCACTGCGCGGTCTACATAGTCGCATTGGAATACGATGGCTTCGTCTCTGATATCGGTCATGTATATATTAGAGATATAGATATCTTCGGTTACGCCGCCACGTCCTACGCGACTCTTGAATCTTAAGCCGGTGTCGGTGCCTGCAAAGGTGTTGTTGTGAACGAATATGTTTTTCATTCCTCCACAAAATTCAGAGCCGATAACAAACCCGCCGTGCGCATGGTAAACGATGTTGTTCTGAATGTTGATATTTTCACAAGGGCCGTCTTTGAAGCCTTTTTCGCCAACTCCGCCCTTCATGCAAATGCCGTCGTCGCCTGCATCTATGGTGTTGTTTACGATCAGTACATTCTTGCAATTACCAATATCAATGGCATCGCCGTTTTGCGCGTTCCAAGGACAGATAACCTTAATGTTGTCTACAATTACATTGGTGCAACGCTGGGGTACGAAGTGAAACTTAGGCGAATTCCTGAGCGTAACGCCTTGTATCATTACATTTTCACAATCGGTAAAGCGTATCAGGTGTGTCCTTGCTTTCTCTTGTGCATCGTAGTTGTCGGCAATATTGGGCAGATGTTTCAAATTGTATGGATACCACAAGTCACCTTTCTCGGTGATCGTACCGCCCATTGCTTTGTATTGGTTCCATTCAACGTTGCTTACCTTAGCACGTTTCACCGGACGCCAATACTCCCCGTTACCGTCAATGATACCTTCGCCGGTAATAGAAACATTCCTCCGCTTGGAAGCTGTGATACACGGTTTGGTTTTATCGTCGGGTTTCCCATCTACAATAGGAATGAGGTCGGTTTTGTTTGGGGAGAACACAACCAATGCATTGCGTTCAAGATGGAGATCGATATTGTCTTTTAATGAGATGAGGCCGGTGAGCCATATACCTGCAGGCACAACGAGACGCCCACCTCCCTGTTTGTTGAGTGCAGATATTGCCTTTCTGAATGCTTCCGTGTTCATGGTGAGTCCATCGCCAACAGCCCCGAAATCTTTTAAATTAACCTTGTTAGAGGGAATGGTCGGTGCCTGTACTACGGGCATTGGTTTAGGCAGATTCTGGTAGTACTGACTGTAATCGTTCTGTGCAGCAAGCGTAAAAGTTGATAATAATGTCAGAAATGAAATAATAAATTTCTTCATGAATAGATAGTTTATAGTTTGCTAATATTGCACAAAGATACTTATTTGTATGTAAACTTCGCTGCTGCCTTTTTATTTTAACTTTCTTTGAAACAATTGTTTATGAAAATAAAATAGTCCGAAATCGCTTATGGATTTCGGACTTATGGAAAGGAGTGTGGTACCTCTTGGAGTTGAACCAAGGACACATGGATTTTCAGTCCATTGCTCTACCACCTGAGCTAAGGTACCCTATCGTTTTGTAGGTGCAAAGGTATGGCTTATTCGTCAATATAAAGAATAATTGTAAATCTATTTTTATGGTTTTGTGTTTTATTAACAAATCCGTACAAATGGCGGATTTCACTATTCCATCATTATTACGGGTGGTGACATGCTTACTGTACCCGACAATACAGGGTCTGCCAGTTTCACGACCGATGTTACTACCCTCACGAACGGCATCTATACCCTTGACGGAATGTATCTCGGCACCAACGTTGAGAGTTTGCCACAGGGCGTGTACACTGTCGATGGAAAGAAAGTGATCAAGAATTAGGACGATAACAAAAGAAGGGGACATGCTATCGTTGCATATCCCCTTTTTAATCATTAACTTTTAACCGTTAGTTGCGGAATACCAAACCGTCTGCGTTGGCATCTACGACAATAGGCTTCTCTCGAATTACCTTTTCGGCTAAGAGTTTCTTACTCAAATCATTGAGCACATACTCCTGAATTGCACGCTTGACGGGACGTGCTCCAAACTCCGGATTGTATCCCACACCGGCCAACCAGTCAATGGCATCGGGTGTCCACTCGATGTTGAAGCCTTGTGGCTCGAGCATCCTGCGAACGCGATTCATCTGTAATGTCACTATCTCGGCAATCTCGTGCTTGGTGAGTGGCAGGAACATGATGATGTCGTCAATACGGTTGAGAAACTCAGGACGGATAGTCTTCTTGAGCATCTCCATCACGTTGTGGCGCGTGTCATTGATGACTTCCTCACGGTTGTGGTCGTTGAGGTCGGCAAAGCGTTCCTGTATGTACTGACTGCCGAGATTGGAGGTCATGATGATGATGGTGTTTTTGAAGTTTACCGTGCGCCCCTTGTTGTCGGTCAGACGCCCGTCATCGAGTACCTGCAATAAGATGTTGAACACGTCGGGGTGCGCCTTTTCGATTTCGTCGAACAATACCACACTGTAGGGTTTGCGCCGCACGGACTCCGTGAGCTGTCCGCCCTCATCGTAACCTACGTATCCGGGAGGCGCACCGATGAGTCGCGACACGCTGAATTTCTCCTGATACTCACTCATATCGATACGTGTCATCA
Organism: Bacteroidales bacterium KA00344; assembly: GCA_001552765.1. Taxonomy (GTDB): domain Bacteria; phylum Bacteroidota; class Bacteroidia; order Bacteroidales; family Bacteroidaceae; genus Prevotella. Next base: position 133,811 of record KQ959425.1, on the reverse strand, counting down.
TGTTCTCATCGTTAAACAGGTACTCCGCTAAGGCTTTGGCCAGCTCGGTTTTTCCTGTTCCGGTGGTACCGAGGAAGATGAACGAGGCGATGGGTTTCTTAGGATCCTGCAATCCTGCACGGCTCCGACGCACGGCATCGGAAACAGCTTGGATGGCTTCGTTCTGCCCAATCACACGTTGATGGAGTTCTGCTTCGAGGTGCAGCAGCTTCTCTCGCTCGCTCTGCATCATCCGAGTCACGGGTATTCCGGTCCATCGACTCACCACCTCGGCAATGTCGTCGGCCGTCACTTCTTCCCTAATCATAGCATCGCCACCTTGTGTTGCCTTGAGCTGAATCTGTATATTGTCGATGTCGTCCTGCAGTTGTTTCAACTTCCCGTAGCGTATTTCGGCCACACGTCCGTAGTTGCCCTCGCGTTCAGCGCGCTCGGCTTCAAACCGCAAGTTTTCCATTTCCTGCTTGTCTTGCTGTATCTTATTGACAAGGCCTTTCTCCGTTTCCCATTTCGCGCGATATTGATGCTCCTGCTCTTTCAGTTCGGCAATGTCCTTGTCGAGTTGCTGAATTTTCGCCTCGTCGTTCTCACGCTTGATGGCTTCGCGTTCAATCTCCAACTGCTTGAGACGTCGGGTAATTTCGTCGAGTTCCTCAGGCACAGAGTCGCGCTCCATCCTCAGCTTGGCAGCTGCTTCGTCCATCAGGTCGATGGCCTTGTCGGGAAGGAATCGGTCGGATATGTAGCGCTCGGAAAGCTGCACCGCAGCGATACAGGCATCGTCCTGAATACGCACTTTGTGGTGGTTTTCGTAGCGCTCTTTCAGTCCACGAAGAATGGAAATGGCGTCCAATTCGCTTGGCTCGTCCACCATAACGGTTTGGAAACGACGCTCCAACGCAGCATCCTTCTCAAAGTATTTTTGATATTCGTTCAGCGTTGTGGCACCGATGACGCGCAGTTCGCCACGTGCCAAGGCAGGCTTCAGGATGTTAGCCGCGTCCATCGCTCCCTCTCCGCCGCCGGCACCCACGAGTGTGTGAATCTCGTCAATGAACAGAATAATGTTGCCTTCAGCGCTGGTTACCTCTTTGATAACACTTTTCAGTCGCTCCTCAAACTCACCCTTATACTTCGCTCCGGCCACCAGCGCACCCATATCGAGCGAGTAGAGTTGTTTGTTTTTCAAGTTCTCCGGCACGTCTCCCCGCACGATGCGTTGTGCCAGACCCTCAGCAATGGCGGTCTTACCCGTGCCCGGCTCACCAATTAATATAGGGTTGTTTTTCGTACGACGGGAGAGAATTTGCAGTACGCGCCGTATCTCCTCATCACGTCCAATCACCGGGTCGAGTTTTCCCTTGCGGGCCTCGTCCACTAGATTTTTGGCATATTTCGACAGTGCCTGATAGTTCTCGTCACCGCTCTGGCTCTGCACTTTCTGTCCCTGACGCAGTTCCTGAATGGCTTTTTTTAACCCTTCCTCCGTGCACCCGGCATCTTTCAGAATTCGACCGGCAGGGGAGTTGCTCTGTAAAATGGCCAACAGCATAGGTTCTACGGACACAAACTCGTCACCCATCTTTTGTGCAAGGTCGATAGCACGCTGTAACACTTGGTTGGTCTCGTTTGAAAAATAGGGTTGTCCGCCTTCCACGCGTGGCAGATGTTGCAACTCGTTTTGAACTAAATTCTCAATCTGCATTACGTTAATGCCCAACTTCTGGAACACGAAATTGGTAACGTCCTTACCTTTTTGTATGATGCCCTGCAACAGATGTATTGGCTCGATGGCTTGTTGATTAGCTTGTTGAGCAGTGTTCACAGCCTCCTGTACAGCTTCTTGGGCCTTAATTGTAAATTTTTCGAATGTCATCATTTGCTCCTTTCTTGATTATATTTTTCTTTTATCGATATGAAATATCTTATTTGTTGATTCCAAAAAAACGTTTACTGATATATGTTATACAGTTTTTGTTTTCACATCATTAGAGTCAAATTATATGCCCATTCGAATTTTATGACAAAATGGCAGTGGCTTTTTATCGTTGTGTTTATGGCTTAAATATAATACGTAAAAGTCACAATCTCTCTTAACAAAAGGAAAATAGAGACATGGAAAATATTGAAAATAAAATTATTCGTGACTTAAAATGGCATCTCTACATTCTTCCATCAGCCATTTTGGCGTGCTTGTAGCTCCGCAGATTCCAATAGTTTTCACGTCTTTAAACCAATTAAAGTCTATCTCGTTAGCACTTTCTATCTGATAACTATTGGGGTTTACATGCTCGCATTCCTTAAAAAGCACCTTGCCGTTAGAGCTTTTTCGTCCACTCACAAATAAGATGAGATCGTGTTTGGTGGCAAATTCGGCAATGTTAGGCATACGGTTGGCCACCTGCCGACAAATGGTATCGAAGCTCTTAAAGGTTGCTTTGGGCGATATATGCTTCTGAATATAGTCGATGATATGGTGGAATTCGTCGAGACTTTTGGTGGTTTGGGAGTATAGATAAATGCTTCGGTTGAAGTCGAGTTCCTTGACATCTTCAAGGCTTTCCACTACAATGGCCTCTGCATGTGTTTGTCCCACCAATCCAAGTACTTCAGCATGGCCATTCTTTCCAAAGATAACGATTTGTCCTTCAGGACTTTCGTCAGATGTCTTTTTAATTCTTCTTTGCAAAGCCAACACAACAGGACAGGTTGCGTCAATGATTTCAATGTTGTTTCGTTTGGCCAGTTCGTATGTTTCAGGTGGCTCGCCATGTGCCCTGAGCAATACTTTTACGTTGTGAAGTTCTTTCAGTTGTTCATGGTTAATGGTAATCAGTCCTTGTTTGTGGAGACGGTTTACCTCCATGCTGTTATGGACAATATCTCCTAAACAGTATAGGGTCTTGCCGGCAGCAAGTTCTTCTTCCGCTTTCTTAATAGCGGTAGTCACGCCAAAACAGAATCCGCTTCCACCATCTATTTCTATTTGTACATCCATCTTTGAATCAAGAGCTAACGCTAATTACTTTCTTTTCCCTATACTAACTTTTTGTTTTTGATCATTCACAACGACATACATCGCTTTTTACCGCACTGACACCAAGCGTTGGTTGTTCTACTTCTGTCTGTCCACATTGATATTAATCACGACTTTAGTGTTTTCCGGGTCGTTAGTAATCATCAGTACACGTGGCTTAGAACGGGCATTTCTCAGTTTTTCGGCCACAGCCGTCACCTTAAGTTTTGCTTTTTCTCCCGGCGCAATTTCTGTCTTATTCAGAGACACCTCCAATCCAGTCGTAAACATTTGCAGACTGTTAATCTTCAATGTTGTGCGTCCCTCATTGCTAATTTCGATAGTTCCTTTCTTCTTGCTCTTCCCATTAAAGCTGCCCATTTCAAGGCTTCCGGCCGATAGGCGCATCTTGGGTGCATAGGCTCGAACGGCCTCTGTCATATTTTCGAAGCCCGGAAGCAATACAGTGGAAACCGAAATTTCTTTTTTGGGAGATACTTTATCACCGGGAAAAGCACCCAAATACACGGACGTCTGAGTCAGTCCGAGGTCGCGCAAGCGGTGAGAATCGAGTATAAGCGTCACCGTTCCGCTGCGCCCGGGTGCAATTTTCGATGGTGATATTTCTGCGCTAAGATAGTCCGGAAGATGCATAATCACCGGCTCGGCAATTGTGGAAGTCACGTTCTTGATATGTATTTTTTGAGTTGGTCGGTCTCCACGATTCACGTTGTCAAACTCTATATCGTTCATATCGACCATCATATCCCCTAATCGGTAATGGTATTCTCCTTGAAAATCAACAACTTCTGCTACCACAACTCCACGCAGGGAGAGCATTAAAGGCTCTTTAGAGCCATTTCCATAGATGCCGATTTGTTTGTTGAAATGTCCCATTTGCTTGGCATCATAGGTGATTTTCACCATGAATTTTTGGCCGGGTGGAATAGGGGACTGAGGATAATCTACTGTGGTACAGCCGCAACCGGTGCGCACGTCGTCGATGACTAATGGCCGACCGCCACTGTTTTGCATCTCAAATTCAGCCGTTACGGGAGACTTAAAGGCTACTTGTCCATAGTCGATAATCTTGTTTTCGGTGGTGATCTCTTGGGCATTAGCATTCCAAAGCAACAATGCTAATAAAGAGGTCACGATATATTTCTTATTCATATTTTCTTTTTAATTCCCTTAATGATAGTTCTATGGGGAGCATTATTTGACAACATGAAGTCTCGTGGCAGCTTCTCTCGCTGAGAAATCTGGGCTGTATGCACACTGCGCCGTACAAATTCCCGTCGTATAATCTCCCTCTCGGTCTACGTAATATTGTGTTTCTACAATATGCGTTCCTTTGCTCATACGGTCAAAATAGTAGGAGGTTACATTGTCTTGAGGACTGCAATAGTAGCCCCAATGATATCCGCTGATTTGTCCGACTGGCTCCAAGCAGGCGGCTCGCTTGTCCTGCACTTGCACGAAGTCATAGTCGCGATCGGCCTTGATGGTGATGCGTACCGTGATTTTGTCGCCCACTCGAAGCCTTGTAGCGTTCTTCTTGCCGTCGGCAGATATGATTTCGCGTCGAACGGTCAGCCCCGATGATGCAGACTTCACTTCCGTATTTTCCTGCCAGAACTGTGCATAGAGTGCTCCCCACGACGTTCCGTTGCTCGTCTTCTCGGCCGTAAATGTAGTGTTATTGCCGTCAAAAGCAGATGTCTTAACATAACCCAATCCGGCTGTTGCCTGTGGCAGCGCCAGCGTCTGACCGTCGATTTTGAGCGTAGTCTGTTCTCCGGAGGAGAGCTTGTCCTTATCGATTTTGCTGTGTTCATCGGTCAAGAACGTAAAGACAGCATCTGCAGCGTTGATAGGCGTGTTCCATCCGGTGGTGCGTTTCTCTTGCAACAGCCAACGAAGCATTTCTTCGATGGTCTTGCTATCGTTCGGCTTGATGAGTTTCATAGCCTCTATGGCCGCCACCTGCGTGGGTATTTTGTGGTCTGACCAACTGTATTGTGCACGTGGGGTGTCGAAATATCGGCCCATTTCTTCGGTGTAAACCGCGTATTCACCAACACTTTGCAGATATTCTCCGGCACGTTGTTTTCTGTCATATTGAGCAAGAATGACGGCTGATCCTGCCTTTCCGTAGATGGTGAGTTTGGTTGGCATCTTCTCCAACAGTCCCACAAGATACGTCATGTTCTTGGTCTCTTTGCGATTGGCCAATGCGTTGCAATACAGATAATTGCAAGCCAATTCGCTGGGTATGAGATTCTTTTCTCCTTTTTTCTCCTGTTTCTTAAGTTCTGTCACTTCTTCGGCAATGCGACGGTCGAGATACTCAAAGGCATTGTCGAGGATTCCCGATGTAGCTTGAACAGTGCCCATCATGGTGTTGAGACGGGTCAAAATCTTGGTCACGGCTATGGTCACATAGGCGCTTCCATGCATGCCCGGCCACCAACTGAATGATCCGTCAGCGTTTTGCAGGCTCCGTAGTTTTTGGATAAAGTTGTCCGTCCTGTAGCCTATAGTTGATTCGTCGAGGAAGTTGATAAGCTGATGCTTCTGGTCGGTTTCCTTTTCGGCAACGGCCAGCCAAGGTGTTTCAGAGAGCACCATCGTCTTGAGGTTTTCGTTTTTCTCAAGATTGCTCATCATAGACGTCTCCTTGCCTTGCTCCTGTTGCCACAGCTTGATGGTCTGCTTGATTTTCGGCACAGACTTAACTATGCCGTATCCGATGCAGTTGGCATAGATAGCGGCGGCTAACGAAATGGCATCCTTCTCGTAAGGATTGGCTACCGATGGCAGGGCCTGTATCATGAGCCATACCGGATTGTTGGTATATTCTACGGTAAGCTTGTTTTGCGCACTGTTTGTTGGGAACAGTTTGCTCAGGTCAATGGTTTTAACGCCGGGTCCGTTCTGTGTGAATGGCACGGTGGTAGTGACGTATTCTCGGTTAGGCAGCAAAGGTAAGTAATGCTGTTCGCCATCGCTATATCCGTCACCTTCTGCCGTGATGCGTACAATATACAGTTCTGCACCCTTGCCAAGTGCGGCGATATTGTCACCATCCACGCTAAAGTCCACATGACCGGTCTTACCGTTTTCAATGGCGTATGGTTTGCTCCATTCGCAGACAACGACTTCCGTTTCCGGATTTACAATTTGCAAGCGAGCAGTTCCGGTTATGTTTTTATCGGAGGTGTTCACGATTCGGCTGCTGATGTTGGCCTTGTCTCCCATACGGATAAAGCGTGGCAGATTGGGCTGCACCATCACCGTTTTCTTGGCAACGGCGTCTGCGCTGATCATGCCGTAGTCGATTTGTTCGTTGTGCGCAAGTCCCATGAAATGCCAAGTGGTTACACTTTCGGGCAAGGTGAACTTAATCTTGACATTGCCTTGTGAGTCAGCGAGAAGTGCGGGGAAGAAGAAAGCTGTCTCATTAAAGTTTTCACGCAATAGTATAGCTCCATCTTGACCATTCTTACCGTATTGCTGTTCAGTAACTTCAGTATTTTCACTTTTCTTCATCTCCGATGTTTGGTCAGAGCTAACGTTCATATCTGCATTGTCAATGGTAGAATCTGCCAACACCTCAGCATCTTGCTCCATAGCTACTTTTGCCAGTGTTTTTGACCCCCGTATTCTGACATTGGGAGAACTTAGTTTACCCAATGCCTCTGCCCGGGTGTATAGGCTGATTAACGGTGCAGCAAACTCAAACATAGTACTGTCGAAATGGCTGAATTTCAACGGATGCTCGGCAAGGCTCTTGAAATTTTGGAAGCCGTAAAGCCCCAATGTTTCGTTGCTGCCGCCGTACCATTGTACGTAGGGGAGTTCAAGGTTGAAGTTCACCGTGAAGTCCCAATGATGCTTGATAATATCATCCAAACTCTTGTCATACATGGTGGCAAGGAGCTGCGACTTTGACGGTTTTCCGTCCGGTCCGAGTATCTGCAAGGTCCATTCCTCTTCCTGACCGGGGATAAGTTTGTCGCGGAAGGTCTTCCAAGACAGTGTCAGTTCTTTTTTGGGTACAGGGCGTTCCAGCGTGAAGTTGTGAGTGTACAGTCGTCCTTGCTTCACCCATGCGATGTTCACCGTGATGCCATCGCCATAGGCTTCTTTATAAGTCAGCTTTTCGGTCATCACACTGTTGCTCAAAACTTTCCTGCCTTGACTTAATATCTTGTCGCCCGTGAATACGGAATAATAGATATTCACATCTTCATCGGAGCTGCCCAGTTGCATATAGACCGGTTTGCCATCGTCGCTAAACCGATTACCGGATATATAAAACCAATCGTGAGTTTCTACGACCGGTTTCTTGTCGTTGTAAGAGAAGATGATGAAGTCGTGTGTCACAGTATCATTTTCGCAGATGCCCACAATCCGGTGTTTACCCGATGCGAGCTTCCGGTCGATGGAAATCTGCTGGTTAGCCGCTGCCGTCTTCCATGCGCTGCCGTCTATCTGGTAGCGAATGGTGCCCGCAATATTTTCTCCTGCAATATTCTTTCGGATGATAGTGAAAGTCTTGAGACTGTCTCTGAGCGATTTCTTCGGCATGTCACAAAGGAGTATTGCTGACTTATTGCTCAATGGGAGCGAGAATGAGCCTTCGTGGGTCTCGCCGGCTCCATCGGTAACTTTGGCGTTTACCACCACATTATAATATAAGGGCATACCCGGCTCTATATCGTCGGGGAACAGCATGGGCATTTTGGCCGTGAACGTTCCGTCGTCTGCGGTGATTGTGCTGTCGGTGATGAGCGTGGGTGCCGACTCGTCGATTCTCCAATACCACCAGATGCTCCGGCGGCGCTCAACGGTATATTCCACTTTAGCTCCCTGTACAGGAACGCCTGCATAACTTTCTACTCTGCCTCGCACTTGTACGGTGTCTCCGGGCGTATATTTCTCGTTGTAGGCGTCAAACCTTACTTGGAACGTTGGGCGTTTGTATTGTTCCACATTAAAGGAGATGCCGCCAAACAAGCGTTCTCCCTTTGCATAGATGCTGAATCTTCCGGTAAGGCCGTTTTGAGGCAATGAGAATGTGGTTGCAGCCGTACCATAATCATCGGTCATCACATCCTTTGTGATAACCTCCTTGCCATTGGCATCGCACAGAGAAAACGTGATTTTCCGACTGCCAATGGCGTTGGAGCGCAGTGTCTCACTGTTGGTTTCATAGGCGATGGCCGTAACGTGGACCTGCTGACCGGGTCTGTAAATAGAACGGTCGGTATATACATTTAGAATTTGCTGCACGGTGTTCCCGTCCCAATGTGAATAATAGCCGTTGATGTCGAAGTTGCCGCAAGCATGGTCTTCGTTGGTATAGGCGTATATTTGGTACGTAGTTCTACCATCGCATCGATGGATAATCTCTCCGTTTTTGTCGCTGGTGAGGTTTATCTTCTTTGCTTTTTCATAACGATCTCCCCACTTGCTGCTCAAAACAAGGTGTGCACCGGGTACCGGCTTGCCGGTGGTCGCATTCACCACAACGAAACGTATGCGTTTGTCGGGTTGTCCTTCGTGCATCACGTAGAGGTTGCTCACGCGGAGCAGCGTGCGTTGCGGGGCAATGTCCTTGTTGTCGGTCGTAGCTTCCATGAGATACACACCTATGGGCAGTCCTTTCAGCGTGATGGAGTCAGAGTTTTCTTTCCATGCGGGCTGACCGATGTATTTCCGTGTAACGTTTTGCACAATGCCCGGCAAAATGAGTTTCTGAAGTTTGGCGTAGTCTTCCTTATTGTCGGGATTCAGTTCGGTATTCCCCTTTACGTTGAGTCTGTATAGGCTGACGTTCAACTCGTTGATGTTGCGGATGGAGTTGATGCGTACTTCGCGTTCCGTGTCGGGCAACAACATATAATCGCCGATATTGATATTGAAGGCAGGTCGTTGCAATTCGCTCTGAGCGTTGCGCAGGATGTTCATTCGTGGCCAAGCTCCCCATCGGCTCAATGCGTAGTTGATATAGTTAATACGGTCTTCTGCCTTGGAATCTTCGCATTCTGAGATGTAGTTGTAGTGCTCTATGGCCAATTCTCCTGCTTCCCGCAAGTCACCATACACGTTGATGAGAGAGTCTACCTTCTGGAGGTATTTGGATTTTCTTGCGTCCATCACATTCTCGTCGCTGTTTTCACGGAGCTGACAGAGTGCAGTGATGCAGGCTGCGGCACGGTTGCCGCTTTGGCTATAGTACTGGTGCAACGTGTTATAGTCTTCGGCTTCAAACCCGATGACGTGCAGCAGGTCGTCGTAGAATATCTTGCTGTCGATGCCCTCTGCTATGGCCGGACTGTATTCTTCGCTTTTGTGCTCAGCCAGCAGTTTGGGGTTTGCCATTGATTTTGCAAACCACATCTTGCTTTTTTGCTCGGCATCCGTGTCTTCCTGTTGTTGGTACACCTTTCCCAACACCGACGCATAAACCGCGCGAAGCACTTCGTCTTTTGCATTTTCTGCCTTTTGCACGAGTCTATCTATCTCGATAGTCATCGAGTCGGGCGATATTTGAGTTTGTACAGCGGCTTGCTGTAGTTGTGCTTTGAGCAGATGGCCGTATTGCTTTTCGTTCTCAGCCTTGCTGATAATTCTCCCTAAACATTCCATTTCCGTTTGAGGCAGGTCTTTCGACTGCGCCTCAGCCACTTTTTTCCATAACGATGTGTAGCTCTCTGCATAAATAGATGCGGGCATAAGCAATAAAATTAGCAAATATATAACCTTTTTCATACTCTATTTTTAATTATAGTATAATGCAAAGATAAGTATTTATATCGAAAACGTGGAGATAAACGGATTTGTTTTATCATTTTTTCATTAGCTTATTCTTTATTTATATGTTTATGTAAACTAGCCTAAAGCATTGAGCAGAAGCAATTGTCTCTTCAATATTTCGTACATTCATCAGCCTTGCTTAAATTCTTTAATATGTAAAATAAGATTATCACTTTTTAACAGTTGTTTGTACTTCATTTAGCGCAAAAAGGACAATGTTTTTTCCTTCAGAGTCAGGTGGCGAAGCGAAAAAACGGAGAAGTTTGCGAAACCAATATTGCACTGTGCTATGAGAAAGCCTTAATGACGATGCGGTTAAGCCTTAACGGGAAGATGTTTAAAGTCTATTCATGTGATGGTTACGCCTTAATTGTAATGCCGTTTGATATTCAATCGCAGATGATAAAAGAAGTGATAAACCGGCTTCATTTCAAAATGCCTTGATTATCAATAAACTACAAAATGCTCAAATTTACGATTTTCGGACAGAAGATAAATTTATTTTTGAATAAGCAAAATTTGAAGCACTTTTTGTAAAGATAAATAGATGTAATATATGTTTCCGGTATTTCATTTTAATGTGCGTAAACCATAGAAAGGAAATATGAAATTTCTGATGATTTTGATTGTATTTTGAAATATTGTTATTACTTTTGCATTTGCAAAGCGGACATTACAATTTGAGCAATGAAGAAGACCATCACGCATTCCGGAATGATAGAGCGTATAGAGTACAATCATATCGTCGTGCGCATCGCTCAGGTGTCGGGATGCGGCTCGTGCAAGATGGCAGGACATTGCAATGCGTCGGAAAGCAAGGACAAGTTGATCGACGTATACCATGTTGATACTTCGAAATATCAAGTGGGCGATCACGTGGTGGTATCGGCCGATTTGAAGTCCGGCTACAAAGCTGTGGCATGGGGATTTGGCGTGCCGCTCATTATCATGGTGGCTACTCTTTTGCTTGTCAGGCTGTGGACACACGATGATGCAATGGCTGCTCTGATGGGAGTGTCGGCTCTCGTGCCATACTATTTCCTGCTTTTCCTTTTGCGGGACAAGCTGTGCGATAAGTTCTCTTTTGCCATAGTGTAATGTAGGCTATCGACAAACCTTATAATCTGACGACTAAAACAATCAATACAAACAAAACAAATACAAGAAGATTATGAACTTTATTTTTAATGCAGTCATTGTTCTCGGAGCAATCGCATTAATAGCTGCCGTTGTGCTATTTGCGGTTTCCAAGAAGTTTGCTGTAGAAGAAGATCCACGCGTTGGCGAGGTTGAGGAGACGCTTCCCGGAGCCAACTGTGGCGGATGCGGATTTCCCGGATGCTCAGGATTGGCCGATGCGCTGGTGAAGGGAGCAGTCAAAGGCTCCATCGATGGGCTGTATTGCCCTGTGGGCGGCGCAGAAGTGATGGGACAGGTTGCCGACCTGCTTGGTATGGCCATTGCCAATACAGACCCTATGGTTGCGGTGGTAAGGTGCAACGGTACGTGTGAACATCGTCCGCGCATCGCCCAATACGACGGTCTGATGACTTGCGCCACCATGCATCTGACAAGTGCCGGCGAAACGGCTTGTGGCTACGGATGTTTGGGATGTGGCGACTGTGTGAAGGCTTGCGGTTTTGACGCTATATACATGAATGCCGAAACCGGATTGCCGGAGGTGGTTGATGAGAAGTGCACATCCTGCGGTGCCTGTGTCAAGGCTTGTCCCCGTCACATCGTAGAGTTGCGCAAGAAAGGTCCGAAGAATCGCCGTATCTATGTGCAGTGTGTCAATAAGGACAAAGGAGCGGTGGCCCGCAAGGCTTGTAAAGCGGCTTGTATAGGCTGTAGCAAATGCGAGAAGGTATGTAAGTTTGACGCCATAACGATTGAAAATAATCTGTCGTACATCGACTTTAATAAATGCAAGCTGTGTACGAAGTGTGTGGATGAGTGTCCGACAAACGCCATTGCCAAGTTGAATTTCCCAATAAAGAAAGTACGCCCTGCCGCTCCGGCCAAGCCAAAGAATACACCTGTCGAGGTTGTGGCAAGTGCAGCTGATGTTAACAACAATACCGTAGCTATGAAAGAGGAGGTGAAGTCATGAAACTATTTACTTTTTCCAAGGGAGGCGTGCACCCTGAAGAATATAAACTTTCTCATGAAGTTGCTACTGTAGCAGCCGAGCTGCCCAAGGTGGCAGTGTTCCCTTTGGGACAGCATATCGGTGCTCCGACCAAGCCTGTCGTGAAAAGAGGCGACAAAGTGAAAGTTGGAACGCTCATAGCCGAAGCGGGTGGCTTTGTGTCGGCCCCCCTGTATTCATCGGTGTCGGGAACTATTGCCAAGATTGACACAATAATAGATGCCACGGGTTACCGTCAGCCGGCTATATATATTAATGTTGAGGGTGACGAATGGGAGGAAACTATCGACCGTTCGGAAAAGTTGGAAACAATAGCTTCGCACCCTGAACTCACGGCAGAGGAAATAATAGACCGCATCAAAACGGCCGGCATTACGGGTATGGGTGGAGCCGGATTTCCCACATTTGTCAAGCTGATGCCACCTCCCGAAACCAAAGCTGAATGTGTGGTTATCAATGCAGTGGAGTGTGAGCCGTATATCACGTCAGACTATCGGCTGATGATGGAACACGCCGATGAAATCATTGTCGGAGTACAACTGATCATGAAATCGGTCAGTGTAGACAAAGCATATATTGGCATTGAAGAGAACAAGCCCAAAGCTATTGCGCTGATGACGGAAAAGGCTGCGTCAGATCCGCGCATCAAGGTAGTGCCGTTGGCTCAGAAATATCCTCAGGGCGGAGAAAAGCAACTGGTGGAAGCCGTCACGGGACGGCAGATTCCGGCGCCTCCTGCACTCCCCATTCATGTAGGTGCGGTGGTGATTAATGTCGGTACGGCGTTTGCATCGTATCAGGCTGTGATGAAAAACAAGCCGTTGTTCGAACGTTATACAACGGTTACGGGAAGACAAATCAAACATCCCGCCAACTTTCTGGTGCGCATGGGAACGCCTTTCGGACAGCTCATCGAAGCCTGTGGAGGAATGCCCGAAGGCGACAACAAGGTGTTGGCCGGTGGTCCGATGATGGGAAAGTCGGTTATGACGCTCGATGTCCCCGTGTGCAAGGGCACCAATTCCATAACGGTGCTCACGGGGCAGGATGCCCACCGTGACCCCATTCAGCCTTGCATTCGTTGCGGAAAGTGTGTGACGGTTTGTCCTATGGGCTTGGAGCCGTATCTGATAGCAACTCTGTCTTCGTTCAAGAAGTATGAACGGCTTGAGGGAGAAGATGTTCTCAGTTGTATCGCTTGTGGCTCCTGCCAGTACACTTGCCCTTCTCATCGTGCCCTGCTGGACAATATCGTTCAGGGCAAGCAGGCTGTTATGGGCATGATCAGAGCAAGGAATAAGAAATAATTATGATAGAATAGAAAATACAATGAATAAATTAGTAGTTTCGTTATCACCCCACGCGCACGGCGACGACAGCATAGAGCGCAACATGAGAGGCGTTATCATCGCCCTTGTTCCCGCGCTGCTTGTTTCTTTCTACTACTTCGGGTTAGGCTCGGTTGTGGTGTGTCTCGCCAGCGTGGCGGCCTGTATGTTTTTTGAATGGGCCATTACCAAATATATGATGAAGCAGCCAACGTCGCTCACCGACTGCTCGGCAATACTCACAGGGCTGCTCTTAGGCATGAACTTGCCGAGCAATTTCCCCATCTGGATGATTCTGATTGGCGCTCTTATTGCCATTGGAGTGGGAAAGATGAGTTTTGGCGGATTGGGTGCAAATATCTTCAACCCGGCTTTGGTGGGCCGTTGTTTCCTGTTGGTAAGTTTTCCGGCGGAGATGACTACCTGGCCCATTGCCGGACAAATGACCGCTTATGCTGATGCCGCAACGGGAGCAACGCCTTTGAGTTTGATGAAAGAGGCCATCAAAGACGGCGATGCAAGTTTGCTCGACCAGCTGCCCGGCTCCATTGATATGCTTTTGGGCAACACGGCAAACGGACTTGGGGCAGGTGCCGTTGGAGAGATATGTGCGTTGGCCCTGCTTCTTGGGTTTGGCTATATGCTGTGGAAAAAGATTATCACCTGGCATATTCCTGTGAGCATTATCGCCACGGTGTTTGTATTCAGTGGTCTGTTGCATCTTGGCAATCCTATTTATGCCAATCCCGTGCAAGTTATATTGACCGGTGGACTGATGTTGGGTGCCATCTTCATGGCAACCGATTATGTGACGTCGCCCATGACCCACAAGGGACAACTCATATATGGTGTAGCCATCGGCTTTCTCACAGTGGTGATCCGAAACTGGGGAAGCTATCCGGAAGGGCTTTCGTTTGCCATTCTCATTATGAACGCGTTTACACCGCTAATCAATTTCTATGTTAAACCAAAACGTTTCGGCGAGGTGCCGGCAAAGAAATAAGGAGGATATATTATGGCAAAAATGAAATCATCACTGACCAATATGGTGCTTGTCCTCGTGGGCTGTGCATTGGTTGTTGCGACTTTGCTGGCATGGGTAAACCACCTTACTGAGGGGCCCATTGCAATTAAGGCGGAGAAAACTTTGGCAGATGGCATCAAGACGGTAATGGGCACCGAAAATCTCACTGTTGCAGGCACCGACACGATAAAACAACTTGTAGACAACAAGGAGACAGCTTTTGTGATTCACCGCACGGTAGGCAAGGACGGCAAAGCATTGGGCGCAGCCGTTGAGACAACATCACTTGGGTTTGACGGCGACCTTAAAGTACTGGTGGGGTTCAGTTTGGAGGGAACGATATTGGGCTACACCATATTGCACCACACCGAGACTCCCGGACTGGGCGCCAAGGCTCAAACTTGGTTTCAGAAAGACGGCAAGGGGAGTGTGATAGGCCTGAACCCTGCACAGGGTGAGCTTGCTGTGAGCAAAGACGGTGGCAACATTGACGCCATTACCGCATCGACGATTACCAGCAGGGCTTTTCTCAAAGCCGTGAATCAAGCCTATTCTGCTTATGCCCAACAGCAAGCCGGCAACGGGCAAACTGTCAATAACAACTAAAGAAAGGATGAAGTTATGAACTATTTCAAAATTATATCCAACGGAATAATCAGGGAAAATCCAATATTTGTACTCACATTGGGTATGTGTCCTACGCTGGCCACCACGACCAGTGCCGTTAATGGTATGTCAATGGGGTTGGCGACGATGGCAGTCCTGATATGTACAAACACTGTCATATCGTGTATCAAGAACATTGTTCCCGACAAGGTGCGCATACCGGTGTTTATCGCTGTGATTGCCGCCTTTGTGACCATACTGCAAATGTTCATGTCGGCCTATGCGCCCGACAGCATCAATCAGTCGCTTGGAATCTTCATTCCGTTGATTGTGGTCAATTGTATCGTGTTGGGACGGGCAGAAAGTTTTGCCTGCAAACGAACACCGATAGAGAGTCTTGTTGATGGAGTGGGTATTGGTCTTGGCTTTACGCTTGCCCTCACCGTGCTGGGCATGGTGCGCGAAATACTTGGCGCGGGCAGCGTGTTTGGTATTTCGCTCTTGCCCGAAACAACCAACATCCTACTTTTTGTATTGCCTCCCGGCGCTTTCATTACTTTGGGTTATCTTGTGGCTTTGTTCAATAAGTATAAGCCTGAATAGTGGGATAGCAAACTATTTTATGCATAAAATAAAAAAGAAAAATGGAATATCTATTAATATTCATTAGTGCGATATTTGTCAATAATATCATTCTGAGCCAATTCTTAGGTATATGCCCTTTTCTCGGTGTATCTAAGAAGATCGACACGGCTCTTGGTATGGGGATGGCAGTTGCTTTTGTGATGACCCTGTCTACAGTGGTGACTTGGCTCATACAGATATATGTGCTCAACCCCTTTGGATTGCAGTATCTTCAGACGTTGGCTTTCATCTTGGTTATTGCCTCCTTGGTGCAGATGGTAGAAATCGTCTTAAAGAAGGTAAGTCCGGCACTTTATCAGGCATTAGGAATTTTCCTGCCACTCATCACCACCAACTGTGCTGTGTTGGGCGTAGCAATTCTTGTGATTCAAAAAGACTTTGACCTTATTCAGAGTGTTGTTTACGCCTTCTCTACGGCAGTGGGGTTTGCTTTGGCATTGACGGTTTTCGCCGGCATTAGAGAACAACTCGAATTGACCCGGATCCCTAAGGGAATGAAGGGCATGGCTATTGTTATGGTGACGGCAGGCCTGCTTTCGCTGGCTTTTATGGGATTCTCCGGTGTAGATGGTGGACTCGCCTCATTGTTTGGACTTAATTAACGACATTAGCAATGATTGATTTTTGCTAAAATTTTCTTATCAATTTTAGATTGGGGCCGATTTTCCTGCATGGAATTCGGCCCTTACTGTTCACTCAACTTCAATCCAATTGAAAATAAATGTAACCGAAAGGTATCACCGTAAGACCAAATCTCCGATAGTTCATATTCTTTGTTTTTGATGTTATAGTACTGTAATTGTTGAGCAAATTATCGGTTGAGATATTGTTTTTCTTCTTCTTTTTCTCCTATATATTTTCTTTTTCACTTTTTTGTTTTGCCCCTCCTTACTTTTTATTATCTTTGTATCACGTTTTTAAGTAGAAATAATGACATATACTATTGAAAAAGTAGCCACCTTTATTGGTGCGCGTCGTTATGGCGAACAAGAAGCCCGCATAGGCTTCCTGCTTACCGATAGTCGTTCGCTTTGTTTCCCGGAGGAAACTCTGTTCTTCGCTTTGAAATCCAATCGCAATGATGGACACAATTATATCCCCGACCTCTATCGTAGGGGTGTCAGGAATTTTGTGGTGACAAATGTGCCGCAGGATTATGAGACTAACTATGCAGATGCCAATTTTCTGAAAGTGGTCGATACGTTGAAAGCACTTCAGCGGCTGGCCGAGCGGCATCGTGACGAGTTCAATATTCCCATTGTGGGCATTACAGGGTCTAATGGTAAGACAATGGTGAAAGAATGGCTCCACCAGCTAATGTCTCCCGATATGTATGTTACACGCAGTCCGCGCAGCTATAATTCACAGATAGGCGTGCCATTGTCGGTGTGGCTGATGAACGAGCAAACTAAGTTGGGCATCTTCGAAGCAGGTATCAGTCGGAAAGGTGAGATGTCGGCTTTGCGTTCTATCATTCAGCCTACCATTGCCGTACTTACCAATCTTGGTGCTGCTCATCAGGAAAACTTTGAATCTATGGAAGACAAATGCCGTGAGAAAGCGATGTTGTTCCATGATGCAGAGACGTTAGTGTATAATGCTGACGACGAGATTGTTGCAAAGGTTATGGCCGAACGCAAGTATCAAGGTGAAAAACTTTACTGGTCGATGCACGACAGTAAGGCACCGATGTATATCAAGGCGGTGGAGAAAAAGGCTACGGCAACGACAGTTACCTATATATATAAAGGTGAGGAAAACTGGTATAGCATCCCCTTTATCGATGATGCTTCCATCACAAACTCCATTGTTTGCGCCACCATTGCCTTGCGACTTGGGCTTGGAGCCGACGTGCTCGATGAACGTATGTTGCAGCTTGAGCCGGTAGCCATGCGATTGGAGGTGAAAGAAGGCAGGCACGGCTGTACGCTGATCAACGATTCTTATAATTCGGACATTAACGCACTCGACATCGCACTCGACTTTATGAATCGTCGTCCCGATCATCAGGGCAGGCGTCGCACATTGATTTTGAGCGATATTTTCCAAAGTGGTGAGGAGCCTGTACAGCTGTATCGTGAAGTGGGTGAGTTGGCAGTGAAGCGAGGGGTGGAAAAATTGATAGGCATTGGGCCGATGATTTCGAGTTGTGTCGATGAATTTCACACTAACGAAAAATATTGCTTCACAACGGTAGAAGAGTTTATACACAGCGAGGTGTTTAAGGAATTGCACGACGAAGTGATTCTCCTGAAAGGTGCTCGCCGGTTTGGTTTCGACAAGATAACGGAATTGTTGGTACAGAAGGTGCATGAAACGGTATTGGAGGTGAACTTGAATGCCGTCGTGGCCAACTTGAACTATTATCGCTCATTCTTAAACCCCGACACCAAGTTGGTATGTATGATTAAGGCCGACGCATACGGCGCCGGCAGTGTTGAGGTAGCCAAGACCTTGCAGGAACATCGTGTTGACTATCTGGCTGTAGCCGTAGCTGATGAAGGTGCGATGTTGCGTGGCAATGGTATAACGAGTAGCATCATGATTATGAATCCGGAACTTTCCGCATTCAAGACGATGTTCGATTACGACCTTGAGCCGGAGGTGTACTCGTTCCGCGTACTTGACGCCTTGGTCAAGGCTGCAGAGAAGGAAGGCATTACAGGCTACCCCGTGCACATCAAGTTGGATACCGGGATGCATCGCTTGGGATTCGACCCTGAAAAAGACATGGACGAACTGATACACAGGCTGAAACATCAGGATGCCGTGATACCTCGTTCGGTATTTTCGCACTTTGTGGGAGCCGATAGCGATGACTTTGACAATTTCTCGGCTCTGCAATTTGCACGATTTGAGAAAGCGAGCAAGCAATTGCAAGATGCTTTTGAACATAAGATATTGCGCCACATGGACAACTCTGCGGGAATAGAGCATTTCCCGGAACGCCAGATGGATATGTGCCGTCTGGGATTGGGACTATACGGCGTGAACAGTCGCAACAATGAAATCATTAACAATGTTTCTACGCTCAAATCAACTATTCTCCAGTTGCGTCATGTGCCGGCAGACGAAACCGTAGGCTATAGTCGCAAGGGCGTGCTGACACGTGATAGTGTCATTGCTGCAATTCCGATAGGCTACGCTGATGGTCTTAACCGCCATTTGGGCAATCGTCATGGTTACTGTTTGGTGAACGGACAGAAAGCCGAATATATCGGCAATATCTGCATGGATGTAGCGTTGGTGGATGTTACGGATATTGACTGTCAAGAGGGCGACACCGTAGAGATATTCGGCGACCATCTTCCTGTGACAGTGTTGAGTGACGTTCTCGATACCATTCCCTACGAAGTGCTTACGGGAATCAGCCATCGGGTGAAACGAATCTATTTTCAAGACTGATGCACAGATTTTTTCCATGAGGTATGACTCTTTTTGATTACCGACTTGGGAAGATATTGTCATCGAAATATAGCTTCTGATAATCGAAAAGTTCGATAAACAGAGTTATTTGTTAGCTTTATGACGCAGATTTACAATATATTTTTGTAAATTTGCGCCAAGTAGTTTAAAAACAATCTATTAAAACTAAAATGGAAAGCGTATTTAGTTATATCATCAGCTTGGGAGCAAGCGTGATGATGCCTGTCATTTTCACCATCATTGGTCTCTGTATAGGCATGAAATTTGGCAAGGCCTTGAAATCCGGTCTGTACATCGGCGTGGGGTTTGTTGGGCTGGGCATTGTTACCGCACTGCTTACAACGAACTTCAGTAATCCTCTGACCTTGATTTCTGAGATATATCATCTCCAACTTAATGTGTTCGATATGGGCTGGCCTGCCGCTGCAGCCGTTGCCTATAACACGGCTGTCGGCGCATTGATTATACCCATTTGTCTGGGTGTAAACTTCCTGATGCTTATCACGAAAACTACCCGTACCGTGAATATCGACCTTTGGAACTATTGGCATTTTGCGTTTATAGGTGCTGTAGTTTACTTTGTCTTTGATCAAAGTCTTGCTTGGGGATATTTCGCAGCCATCATTTGCTACATTATAACGCTTGTCATGTCTGATTTCACAGCATCTAAATTTCAGCACTATTACGATGGAATGGATGGTATTGCCATTCCACAGCCCTTTTGTCAGAGCTTCGTTCCTTTTACACTTTGCATCAATTGGGTGTTGGAACGAATTCCCGGATTCAACAAGTTGGATTTTGATGCCGAAGGTCTGAAGAAGAAATTTGGCGTGCTTGGCGAGCCGTTGGTATTGGGAGTAATTGTCGGAGCATTGATAGGGTTGGTGGCTCAGATGGAAGTTAAGAAGATTCTTTTTCTTGGAGTAACGATGGGAGCTGTCATGGAGTTGATTCCCCGCATCACCAAACTCTTTATTGACGGTTTGATGCCTATATCGGAGAAGACTAAGGATATAGTGAACAAGAAATTTAATGGCAAGCAGGTGTTTATCGGAATGAGCCCTGCGCTTGTCATCGGACATCCCACATCTCTGGTCTGCACCTTGTTGCTTATCCCCACATACCTCATCATTTCCGTAGTGTTGCCGGGCAATCAGTTCTTGCCTTTGGCTTCTCTGGCCGGTTTGTTCTATCTGTTTCCCATGATGCTGCCATATACAGGGGGCAACGTGGTGAGGACATATATTGTAGGATTGGTTGCTTTACTCGTCGGCCTATGGTTTGTAACGGATATGGCTCCCGACTTCACTAAGGCTGCCGCTGCGGTGTTTGCCGCTACCGGTGACAAGGCTGCCGACGTGCCGGATGGCTTCTTGGCAGGAAGCATGGACTTTGCAAGCTCGCTCTTAGGGTACATCATCTATGCAGCAGCAAAGTATGCCCGGTTTGTAGGAGCTGCCTTTCTGACGATCCTCACGGTAGGTATGATGTTATGGAATCGCAGACTCATCATGAAAAGAGAGAAGGCAGCAGTAGAATCATTGACAGCAAAATAATTGAACTAATCATTAATAGAAAATCAAAATGAAGAAAACACTATTGACAATTGCGTTGTGTCTGGTTGCCGGATATGGTATGGCGCAAGACAGTTTCAAAGGGTATGAAGTTAAGGCAGAGAACGCTTATACCAACTATAATGTGCGTTGGGCAACCGGTCCGGAGGATGCTAAGCATTACACCACAGACCGCCTGCGCAAGGAATATCTTGTGGAGAAAGTGTTTGCACCGGGCGAAGTGAACTGGACTTACACCTTCTACGATCGTTTCCTCATTGGCGGGGCTCAACCAGCTGCCACACCTCTAAAACTGACATCTATCTCACCATTGTATGTTGATAAAAGTAAGGGAACAAGTGGACGCACATTACTCGACAATCGTGAACTCGGAATCATCAACATTGGTGGTGAAGGAACAGTAACTGTCGATGGAAAGAGCTATACGCTTGGGTTTCAAGAGGCCTTGTATATCGGTCGCGGAGCAAAGGACATCGTTGTTGCTAGTAAGAATGTGAGCGAGCCGGCGAAGTTCTATATGAATTCTGCCACAGCACACACCACCTATCCAACCAAGAAAGTTACTTTGAAAGACGCCAACAATATCAAAGCCGGCAGTCTCAAAGAAAGCAACGACCGGGTGATTCATCAGCTCATTATTGATGGCGTTGCCGGCGTGCGCACTTGCCAATTACAGATGGGCGTAACCGAATTGAAGGAAGGATCGGTGTGGAATACGATGCCGCCCCATACTCATGCTCGCCGTATGGAGACCTATCTATATTATAAGGTGCCGGAAGGGCAAAAGATTCTTCACATGATGGGTGAGCCTAAGGAGACCCGTCCCATGTGGATGAACAATGAGCAAGCTGTCATTTCTCCACAATGGAGTATTCACTGTGCAGCTGGAACAAGCAACTACACCTTCATCTGGGGTATGTGTGGCGAAAACCTCGTTTATACAGATATGCAGGTCATCAGTATTCCTGATTTAGAATAAACAACAACTAAAAATAACACTATAATGAATGCTATTCAAACGAACAAAATGTCCAAATTCAGATGGGTTATCTGTGGTCTGCTGTTCTTAGCTACCACAATTAACTATTTGGACCGTCAGGTGTTATCCCTGACATGGAAAGACTTTATCGCACCGGAGTTTCATTGGACCGACAACGACTATGGTACGATTACGGGTTGGTTTTCTATTTTCTACGCCTTAGCCAACTTATTTGCCGGAAAATTCGTCGATTGGATGGGTACCAAGAAGGGTTATCTCATTGCCATTGGCGTTTGGTCTACCGGTGCTGTGATGCACGCCGGCTGTGGCTGGGTGGCTATGCAGGTAGAGGGTTACAACTCAATCGATGCCCTGCGCATGGTCCAAGCCGGAAGCGATGCTGCCGTAGCTATAGCCACCATCAGTGTGTGGCTGTTCCTATCGTGCCGCCTTATTCTTGCAGTGGGCGAGGCGGGCAACTTCCCTGCAGCCATTAAAGTAACTGCGGAATACTTCCCAAAGAAAGACCGAGCTTTTTCTACGTCAATATTTAATAGCGGTGCCTCGATAGGAGCATTGGCTGCTCCGGCAACCATTCCATTGTTAGCCCGTGCCCTTGGCTGGGAAATGGCATTTATTATCATTGGTGGTTTGGGTTACGTCTGGATGGCTTTCTGGATTTGGCTTTATGACAAACCCAGAGAAAGCAAGCATGTGAATCAGGCGGAACTCCTCTATATCGAACAGGACAACGATGATGCAGAAGCTGCTGAAAGCAAGGCTACTGTCGAGGAACAGGAGGAGAAGACCATCAGTTTCCTCAAATGTTTCCGTTATCGTCAGACTTGGTCGTTCATCATGGGTAAATTTCTTACCGATGGCGTTTGGTGGTTTTTCCTATTCTGGGCGCCGGCTTATTTCTCCGACCAATATGGCTACACCTCCGACTCAACAATGGCTATCATGCTGATATTTACTCTTTATGCCATTGTGACGGTGTTGAGCATCGGTGGAGGCTACCTGCCCACTTATTTCGTAGAGAAGAAGGGAATGAATCCATACATAGGACGTATGCGAGCCATGTTGATTTTCGCGTGCTTCCCAATACTCGGACTGTTAGCTCAGCCACTTGGTACTTATAGTGCGTGGTGGCCTGCCGTCATCATCGGCTTGCTGGGAGCAGGTCATCAGGCTTGGTCGGCCAACCTGTATTCAACCATTGGTGATATGTTCCCCAAGTCCACCATTGCTACCATTACGGGTATTGGCGCTATGGCCGGCGGTATCGGATCGTTCCTCATCAACAAAGGCTCCGGAATGTTGTTCGACTATGCTCATGCTCAGGGTGCAGCTTTCCAATTCATGGGTTTCGACGGCAAACCGGCCGGATATATGATTGTGTTCAGCATCTGTTCTGTGGCCTATCTCTTGGGTTGGGCCGTGATGAAACTGCTTGTTCCTAAATATAAGCCTATCATAGTAGAGTAGCAGCCTATGCAATTTATGTAATTACAGCTTTATGCCCATAGGCTTGATTAAATAAAGACGATCAACTTGAAAGTTTATAAAGTGTAATTATCAAATCTAAAAACGCCCTATCATTGCTCGTAAACAGAGTATGATAGGGCGTTTTCATGCGTTCCACCTCATTAGTCCATGCGTTTGCCTTCCAAATTGATGTAAAATTGCTCATCGCCTTGGCTGACTTGTATCATTGAATTGCTGACGGGTCCCATGTCGTCATAAATGGGTTTGACGACTTCCTTCCCTTCTTTGTCTACAAGTCCTAATTTGTTGCTAAGCTTCACCTGACACAGATCAGGATAGTGTTCGCTATAGTTGGATTCTATGGCATCATATTTCACAGGACACACAATGTTTCCCTTCACATCCACCACACCATATTTGTTACCATCGCTCACAATGGCATAGCCACCCCGAAACTCTTGAACACTCTTGAAATTTGTCGTTCTGCGGAGTTTGTCAGCCTGTCTGATGTAGTCTATATCACCATCTTTATAATACACTTCCGGCTCTTTGTTTGGACGAAGGGCAAGATATCCTCCGATTCCCACCACAAATATAAGGGCTGTTATGATTAGATTGCGAATGAGTCTTTGGCGTGACTGTTTTTCCATTGCCTCGTTAGCGGCAATCTCTGCTTCCATTTCTCTGCGACGTTCGTCCTGAGTCTTTTGTTCCATAATCGTTTAAATTAAAAATCCTGAGTGCAAATTTATAAAAACAATCCTGATAATACAAGTGTTATAGCACAATAGCCCCACACAACTGTGCTTTTGTTTATTAATGACAAAAAACTAATTGCTGTTATGAGAGTCTTCACTTTGTTTGAATGTTTGATTGATTCAGTGGATTCCTCCAATGCTCATGCCTCTTGTAAATCATCTCAGGGAATGGAGTTGTCGGTTGGTTTCATGGTCATACTTCGATTAAAATGCCGTTTTATTTTCTTGAAAAACTTTGAGCATTTCAAGTACAGAATATGGCGGGAATATAACTATTTGTTCGGAAACAAAACCAACATATTTCCTCAATAACCACAGTCAGATAAAGAATTTCCTTACAACATACAAATCATTTTTTGCTTTTCATAATAGTTTAAAAATTGATTTTCTGAAGCAAATACGCATGACGCGTGTCGATGCTATAGACGTTTATTCGATGATGATATTTTTATAAATCTAATAGAGCATGACAACAAATCATCCAATGGGTAAAGCTGAGATAGAAAATAGTTTGTAGTTGGTTTCCAATACTTTATATTCGGCACATACAGTAGAGGGTAAATCTTGACATAAACTTTTTGAAAGTAGAGTTTCGTATGTCACATAGGGATATATTGAGAGACGGTGTCATAAAATTGGTGACACGAAACGTTAGTGGCAACTATGTCGTTTATACCCAAGAAAACAAGAGTTTTTTTGAAAAAACATATCATATCGGTCCGTGACGGTGCTTTGTTTGTAGTCTCTATAGTATCTAAGCACATTATTACCAAATAAAGAACATAAGAATATAAAAAGGTAAAATTGTCAATATAACTTCACCATTTTTTTGCACTGTTTTTTCATCGTTCCAGCATACAGAATGGGACCGGAATACCATTTTATGTCATTTTTCGCTTCTCTATGATAGGTTGTTATTGTCTTTGCTGCCTATTTGTGCTGCGATTACTATCTATTCGCATGGTGATTAAGCTTTATCCGTATCGCCTTAACAGCTTAATGATGATGCCGTTAAGGCTTAAAGGCAAAGCGTTAAGAAAACTATTATTTATGGAAATGTTTTGAATGGACTCTATACTCTTGGTTATAAGCCGATTGCGAAAAACTCATTATTTTGAAGAATTTCGAATAATCTTTTTTATATTTTTAAATACGCCAAATATAAGCCTATGTTTGTAAAGTTGTTTCTGTTATAATTAGATCGTGTTAAAACGACACTGTACCTTTGATCATAGAAGACGGTCGTAGGGGCTTTGCATGGTTAAAAAATCATTAGCGATCTGTGAGTTTGCCTTTTTCTGACCGAGTTCTCACAGCCTTTGCAAAATTAAGAGGAGTAAGCAGAGAGGCAATTATAAATTAGAGGACAAAAAATCTTAGTAAAAAAGTATTAAAAATGTTGGTAAATAAGCTTAACTTTATTATCTTTGCGATAAGTAATAATAATTGATTCAATATCTTGGTTATGGCAAAGTATAATATCAGCAAAATTAAAGAAAAGGAGGCCTCTTATAGGTCGTTAGTCAGTCCGCAGATGATGGATGAACTTGAGGCCGGAATCAATGATATCATCATCATTCAGAAAAAGTATCGAGACAAGAATTATTCAGCCAAGCGCCTATCGGAAGATCTGGGCACCAACACACGCTATATCTCTGCGGTGGTGAATGTCAGATTTCACATGAACTACACTTCGCTGGTTAATTCCTATCGAATTCGTGAAGCGATGTCTATTCTTATTGACAAACGCTATAAGGATCTCACGATGGAAGAGATTTCCGATATGGTAGGATTCTCCAACAGGCAATCTTTTTACGCATCTTTTTACAAAATTAACGGCATGACGCCACGTGAGTACAAAATGCAACAATTGGAGTTGCATCCGGTACTTGTAGAGAAGCCTAAAAAGCGGGGGAGAAAACCGGGGTCTAAAAATAAGTCAAAATAACTTTGAGTTTTCCAAAATAGACAAAAGCTCTGTCACAACATGAATAATTGTGAAACACTGATGTTATGACAGAAAAGAGTGGGTTGCGAAGCATGATGCCGATAGTAGTAGAGGCATTGTGCTGACGGTGGCAGAAGTGTTATGCGGATTGTTGTAGAGAGTTTTTATATTTTCTCATGAGATTTTTATAATTGTCCGTCGTGATTTTTCCGCCGTGAGCCATGATGTTATATCGTATGTTTTTTTCTGTTTGCCTAATCCCGTAGTCTTTGAATCCCATTCTTTTATAGAAGCCAATGCGTCGAATACGTTGGCGGGTGTTGTTAGCAGGCTGTTCTGGGTCTTCAATGTCAATCATCAGACGACGGTCGCTGCAGTCGTCGAGTAGAGAAGAGAGTATCTTTGTTCCTATTCCCTGTCCGCGAAATTCCGGCACAACGGCAAAATAGAATAGCCAACTGAGTTGGTCGTGATTTACGGTGTAGGTAGCCCCAACCAATTTGTCATTTTTGTAATAGGCCAGAAAATCTACATCCTCCCATTTTGCGAGTTGGAACAAACTGTCCCATGCCATCCTTTCTTCTTTTGGAAAAGACGTTAAGTAGAGTCTTCTTAGTTCGTCAATGTCGTTTGAGTTTCTTGATATTTTTTTGTATTCCATAATCTGTTTAATTGTTTCAGGCTGCAAGTATTTGTGGGCCTTTGGAGTGTGCCATACCTTTGATAGCTATAGCGTTGAGACCATGTCGGCCATTGCAGTATCTGTCTTTGTAGTGGCAACGTGAAGACCATCTGTTTTTGTCGCAGGTAGAACGTCAGCCGGTAGCAGCCGGCTTGGGGCGGAACAGAGTGATCAACAAAATGAGTTAGCACAAATATCCATACGGTATCTATCCATCGTCACCGTTTGTCTGCCATTTTCCTGCACGTGATACATGACTTCAAATGCTTTGTCTGCATTTGCAATGCAACGTATTAAGGCCAGCTTATGTTTGATGGTATGGTAGCCATTGCTTCGCCATCTAAGGTTTTTGCATCCTTTGCGAAAGTTTTGTCGCTATATAGCCAATATGCACAATAGTACCATATCATGTTATTTGTTGCCGACCCTTAATGAGTTTGGCGTTTGTAGAACAAAGCATATTAAAATTGTTAATAGTCTTTGTTTTCAAAACTTGGCTATAAAAAACGCAAGCCTTGTGGCTTGCGTGCATTACTTGTAGTCGGTAAGGGAATCGAACCCTTATGCCAAGAATGAGAATCTTGTATCCTAACCGTTAGATGAACCGACCAAGAAAAAGTTTAAATCCTTGCGGAAGCTGGGGGATTCGAACCCCCGGTACGCTAACGCGCACGGCAGTTTAGCAAACTGCTGGTTTCAGCCACTCACCCAAACTTCCATTCCGTTGTGGGATTGTAAACCTCGCTACATTCTTTTGAAATGCGGTTGCAAAGATAGAGCTTTTATTTTGCACCACCAAATCTTTTTACATCTTTTTTCCTCTTTTTGTTTAAAATTTAAATTATGCAGCGCTTAACTGCAAACATTAAAAATGTTTTGTTCTTTGTTTGATGTGCTGATATACAGCCGTGAAAGAGTGTTTCCGAAAACTTGTCTTGGCCTTATAACTGATGCTCTATATTAACATCTGAATAAGCATGAAGCTTTTATCAGAGCTCGTGTACAACCGATTTTTGTCTTTGATATGGTGTTATTTGAGAAATCCCTGATTTTTGAGCGCATCCAACAATCCGTTTGACATGGCTTCGTTGTCTTTCTTCGTGTACCTGATGTCGGTAAAGATTTGTGCCAGTGTCTTCGTGTTGTTCATCTCAACAAATTTCTTGTTTTCAGGAAGGGCTTCTTTCTCACTATAGTATTCGTCGATTTTAGCGGTTGTATAATCCTCATAGTGCTCTTCGTGGACAATACTTTTGAGAGGCAGTCGGTCGCTCAAAGCCGGTTGTTCCGCCGGCCAACCAAGTGTGATGGTGGCAACTGGGAATACGAGCTGGGGAAGTTTCAGAGTGTCTATAATTAGTTGTGGCATATATACAGTTGTGCCAAGAAAACAAGTCCCAAGCCCTTCTTCTTCTGCGAGATTACAGAATGTTTGGCAATAAAGGAGGGCATCGGTAGCGGCATTGATGAAACTCAGGAAGTTATCATATCCGGGATGCGCATCCCTTGCTTCTGCCCAAAGGGTTGTTCTGCGAAAATCTGCGCAGAAAGTGAGTACCACAGGAGCTTCTTTCACCATTGGCTGATTGAAATGTGCGGGTGAAAGTTTAGCTTTCATTTGTGCATTTCGAGTCACCACTACGCTGTAGAGTTGCAGATTTCCCATAGTGGGCGTACGCTCAGCTTGTTCTAACAGACGGTTCAACAAATCGTTGGGAATGTCTCTTTCAGAATATTTTCGAATAGTCCGACGTTCGTTTATAGTTTTCATTTTTGGAAATTTTTGTTGTTACAAAGATATGAAAAATTTCTAAAAAGGTTAATTTTATGATTAAAAATCTTGAGATTATTGCCATAATTAAGAAATTCTTTTGTAGTTTTGCATTCACCATATTCTAAAAATTAGATTTACTATTCAACTGATGGAAAACCAAAAGATTTACTCTTATGACGAAGCGTTTGCTGCGTCGTTGAAGTATTTTGACGGTGATGAATTAGCCGCCAGAGTGTGGGTGAATAAATATGCCTTAAAAGATAGCTTTGGCCATATCTATGAGAGTTCACCCGAACAGATGCATTGGCGTATTGCCAATGAAATTGCCCGCATCGAAAAGAAGTATAAAAATCCACTTAGTGCACAAGAGATTTTCGATCTCTTGGATCATTTCCGCTATGTCGTCCCGGCAGGAAGTCCGATGACAGGTATTGGCAACAGTTATCAAGTAGCATCTTTGAGCAATTGTTTTGTGATAGGTTTGGATGGTGACGCCGACAGCTATGGTGCTATTTTGAAGATAGACGAAGAACAAGTGCAGCTGATGAAGCGTCGAGGAGGTGTAGGCCATGACTTGAGCCAAATCCGCCCGAAAGGCAGTCCTGTGAATAACTCCGCCTTGACTTCTACGGGTCTAGTGCCTTTTATGGAACGATACAGCAATTCTACACGTGAAGTGGCACAGGATGGTCGTCGCGGGGCTTTGATGTTGTCAGTGGGTATTAAACATCCGGACTCAGAGGCCTTTATTGACGCAAAGATGACTGAGGGCAAAGTTACGGGAGCCAATGTAAGCGTGAAAATTGACGACGCCTTTATGGAAGCAACTATAGAGGACAAGCCTTATATACAACAATTCCCATTGGATGCCAAAAAGCCTTTGGTGAAAAAAGAGATTTCCGCTCGTAAACTGTGGGAGAAAATAGTACACAATGCATGGAAGAGTGCAGAGCCGGGCGTATTGTTCTGGGATACGATTATTCGTGAGAGCATACCTGATTGCTATGCTGATTTAGGCTTCCGAACAGTGAGTACCAATCCTTGTGGTGAGATTCCCTTGTGTCCTTACGACAGTTGTCGCTTGTTGAGCTTGAATCTATATAGTTATGTAGACAATCCGTTTACGGATAAAGCCTCGTTCAATTTCGACAAGTTCCGGAAACACGTACAACTCGCCCAACGTATCATGGACGACATTGTGGACTTGGAAATGGAGAAGATTGATATGATTCTTGCAAAGGTAGGCGTGGACCCCCAGACAGAGGAGGTGAAAGCAACGGAACATTATCTTTGGGAGAAAATACGTCGCAAGAGCGGCATGGGACGTCGTACGGGAGTTGGAATCACCGCTGAGGGCGATATGGTGGCTGCAATGGGCCTACGGTATGGCACCCAAGAGGCAACTGATTTCTCGGTTGAAGTTCATAAGACCTTAGCTTTGAGCGCCTATCGCTCCTCTGTAACGATGGCAGCCGAGCGTGGTGCTTTTGAAATCTACGATGCTGATCGGGAGAAAAACAATCCATTTATAAATCGACTGAAAGAGGCTGATCCTCAACTCTATGAGGACATGAAGAAGTACGGACGCCGCAATATCGCGTGTCTTACCATCGCTCCAACCGGCACCACTTCGCTGATGACACAGACCACGAGTGGCATTGAACCTGTGTTTATGCCCGTTTATAAGCGTCGCCGAAAAGTGAATCCCAACGACACCGACGTCCATGTGGACTTTGTTGATGAGGTGGGTGATTCGTTCGAAGAATACATTGTCTATCACAAGAAATTCCTGACATGGATGGAAATCAATGGTATTGATACCACTAAAAAATATACACAGGAGGAGATTGACGATCTTGTGGCACGTTCACCTTATTATAAGGCCACAGCCAATGATGTGGATTGGCTGATGAAGGTGCGTATGCAGGGAGCCATTCAAAAGTGGGTAGACCACAGTATTTCGGTTACGGTGAACCTTCCCAATGACGTAGACGAAGATTTAGTCAACAAGCTCTATGTGGAGGCTTGGCGATCGGGATGCAAGGGATGCACCATATATCGTGATGGAAGTCGTTCGGGTGTAATGATTTCCGTGTCTAAGAAGGACAAGAAGAAAGAAGAACACAAAGAAGCTCCGGAACCACTCACGGTACCCGCCTTAAACCGATTGGCAGTGCAGGAGGTACGCCCGAAAGAATTAGACTGCGACGTTGTTCGTTTCCAGAACAACAAAGAAAAGTGGGTGGCCTTTGTAGGACTACTCGACGGATATCCGTATGAGATTTTCACGGGATTGCAGGACGATGATGAAGGAATAGTATTGCCCAAGTCTATAGTGAAGGGAAAAATTATCAAACAAACCAATGAGGACGACACCCACCGCTATGATTTCCAGTTTGA
The DNA here is from genome assembly GCA_001552765.1 of Bacteroidales bacterium KA00344. Taxonomy (GTDB): domain Bacteria; phylum Bacteroidota; class Bacteroidia; order Bacteroidales; family Bacteroidaceae; genus Prevotella. Next base: position 103,186 of record KQ959425.1, on the reverse strand, counting down.
AAACAAGCGAGGATATAAGACAACGGTTGAAGGATTGAGTGAAAAGTTTAATCCGGAATATTGGAACTACGCCAAACTCATCTCCGGCGTGCTCCGTTACCGAATGCCTATCAACTATGTGATTAAGCTTGTAGGCTCCTTGCAACTTAAGGATGAAAGTATTAACACATGGAAAAACGGTGTAGAGCGTGCTTTGAAGAAATATGTTGTAGACGGCAGTAAGGCTTCCGGGCAGATTTGTCCGGTGTGTGGTCAGGAAACGTTGGTTTATCAAGAAGGATGCCTAATCTGTACCAACTGTGGTGCCAGCCGTTGCGGATAAAACAATAATATGTTGAAAGACAGTTATATTTATCTACGAAACCTGCGCTTTCATGCCTTTCATGGTGTGGAGGCGCAGGAACGTATGACGGGTAATGACTATGAGTTGAATCTACGGATACAGGTTGATGTGTCGGCCGCTATGGTCAGCGACAACGTCACAGACACGGTGAATTATGCAGAGGTTTACACGCTTGCAAAAGATGAGATGGCAATACCGTCAAACCTTGTAGAACATATTGCCTACCGTATAGGCAAATCGGTGATGAAGCGTTGGCCTGCAGTCTGCTCAATTAAAGTTTGTCTAACCAAACTCAACCCTCCTATGGGCGCCGACTGTGACGGTGCCGGTGTTGAATTATATTTAATAAATGATAAAACTGAAGGCCTATAGAGGGCTTTCTGATTCTTTTCACTAATTTTGCGGAATATTCATTCTGGTATGTGTAAAAAGTTCCTTTCTTTTTCATTAATGCTTCTGATGTTTGCACTTGTAGTTGAAGGTGCCAACAACCGGTTTACACTTGTTATCGACGCCGGGCATGGAGGAAAAGACTTTGGAGCGCGCGGGGCAATTTCCAATGAAAAAGATTTAACGCTGAAATATGCATTAAGTCTGGGGAAGATGATCGAAAGAAATTGTCCGGACGTTAAGGTGTTGTATACAAGAAAGACAGACGTTTTTGTTACATTGAAAAACAGGGCCGACTTTGCCAACAGAAAGCAGGCCGATTTGTTTATTTCTGTCCATATCAATGCTCTTCCAAACCATCGCATGGGTTATGGTTTCCAAAGCTATACATTGGGAAGAGGACAAAACACCGGAGATAGAGGAATCAAGGAAAACCTTGACGTGGCGAAGCGAGAAAACTCGGTTATCTATCTGGAGGAGGACTATAAAACCGTCTATAAAGGTTTTAACCCCAACTCGGTAGAGAGCGATATTATGTTTGAGTTTATTGCAGACAAGAACAGAGAACGCAGCGTTGAGCTGTCTCGACTGATGCAACAAGAAGTGTGTAGGGCGACCGGGCGTAAGAATGGAGGGTCGCACCAAAATAACCTTGCCGTTCTTAGACTTACTTCCATGCCGGCAATATTACTGGAACTTGGTTTTATTTCGACTCCGGATGAGGAGCAATTTCTAAATTCTGATACCGGCTACGAACTCTATACAAAGGGAATGTACAATGCGTTTATACGTTATCTGAATAAATATGATGATAACATAAAAGTGCCTTACCGTAACGGCAAAGCCTATCGCAAAGCACAAATGGTGCCGGTGGAACAGCCGAAACCTTTGCCACAAACAGAAGAGCAGACCCCATTACAGACAACTTCAAATCCTGACAAAAAAGCACAAGCATCGAGCAAACCCCTTGAGGGCAATGTGAAAGACAATAAAATCGTCTCGACTAAAAGCAGCACGGATGAGAGCAAACCGGTTTTCAAAGTGCAGATTTTAGTGAGCAGACAGTTGCTGAAAGAGGATGACGAGAATTTTAAGGGGTTGAAAGGCTGTGAGTTCTATGAGGAAAACAATTTTAGAAAATATACTTACGGTGCCAGCAATAACTATAATGAAATCTATCGTTTACGCAAACAAATTCTGGAACAGTTCCCCGAATGTTTTATCATAGCATTCAAGGGTGGCAAGAAGATAGACGTGAATGAGGGAATCAGAGAGTTTAAAGCTAATCGATAAAATTATTCAGACAGATAAATTAATATGAAGTTTTTTACAAATGAGGTTAAAATAGCCATCGTTGCCATAGTTGGAATCGTGCTATTATTCTTTGGATTGAATTTTCTAAAGGGGGTATCCATATTCTCCAGTGATAAACCATACTATGTTCGTTTTGCCGATATCAGCGGATTGGCGGTCTCCACCCCGATTTATGCCAACGGTTATCAGATTGGTGTAGTGAAAAAAATAGATTACGATTACACAGGTAAAAAAGGAGTGATTGTCAAAGTTGATGCTGACAAGAATTTGCGTATCCCACAGGGCTCGTCAGCTGAAATAGAAACCGACTTAATGGGAAACGTGAAAGTTAATCTTGTATTAGCTTCAAATTCATGTGCTTATGTTGAGCCGGGTGACACAATTCCCGGAGCCATTGTCGAAGGAATGATAGGCGCAGTAGCGAAGTTTGTTCCTACCGTAGAAGCGATGATTCCGAAGATAGACAGCATTATTTCTAATATCAATACCCTTCTGAGTGATCCCGCGATTGCACAATCGATACACAATATGCAGAGAATATCTTCTAATCTAACTACAACCACGAGCAATCTTAACACTGTGATGGCTAAAATTAATGCCACAATTCCGGGAATGATCAACAAGACAAATACTGCGTTGGATAAGGCAAACACGACCTTGGATAATACGTCAAGACTGACGTCGAACCTTGCAGCAATCGACGTGGCAAGTACAATGTCGAAAGTGGATAGGACGTTGGCAAACGTTCAGCATGTGACGGATCGTTTGAACAGTAAGGAAAGTACGCTCGGATTGATGATGAACGACCCATCGCTATATTACAATTTAAATTCAGCTGTGGTGAGTGCGGACTCATTGATGACAAATATCAAGGCTCATCCCAAACGTTATGTACACTTTTCAATATTTGGAAGAAAGGATAAATAATAGTGTAAGGCAGTTGTTTTGCGTTGTATCTTTTGCATATAATACAGTCTCCTAAGCAGTAAACTTTCAAAAATATGCATCTCTAAACATCTCCATCACAAGCGAAGTCTTACCTTGTGATGGAGATGTTTGTTATTTGTCAAATCGCTTTTTGATATTCATATTAGATACAAGCACACATGCAGTGCAGGACTACAGAGGTTCTTTGCGCGCGTTTGTATATTGTCCGGGTTTCTGCCCATCTCCATAAAGCGATGTTTCTTGTACTGTTTAATGTTTTGTCTTTGCTCAAAACGATTCGTGTCTGATGTTCTATATCATAATTGTTGGCGTGGTATAAAACAGATGTTTTTTCTTTACAAACACCCTTTTATAATTCCCGTATTTGAAAACAGTTTTACTTTTATCCAGAATTCTTCAAAATTAGGAAAATATATAGAGGTTTGATAATCAGTCCTCTACAAAAAAATCTCATTAGGGCTACCATTTCATCCATTGCGATTAAATATCGAATAGAATAGTGACAAAGGCCTAATCGTCATCCGATTACGCCCCTTTCGTATTGCCATTAGACCTTATCCATACTGCCATTAAGGCCTCATCACAAAATGTCGCGGAATTTATTGTTCATACAGGACATCTTTAGGAGCCTGCGGACTTGATTTTAGGGTTGTAACATAGCCTTTCTTGCGCTGGTTGTCAATAAAATAATGATCGAAAAATGGTAATCTAATTTTACATATATTGTTATTTTGATAGAAGTGAAACAAGAAAAAAAAACATTGTTGAACAGGTTATTCAAGCTATTTTCGGATGATCTTATCTAAATCAAAGGCAGAGTATGTATGCTTGTTAAAAGTATGGCTTAGGGAAACCGTAGACGGGACAGAACTGCAAAAAAGAGAGAAAAACAGTTGGGCCAGAGGTGTAGTGTTATTTAAAAAAAGTATAAATAAGAAAATAAAATGTTTCACAACTTAAGATAACATTGGTAGACTTCTCTACAGTTGGAACTTTTCCATTTTATTCAATGTTTCACATCATTTATCCAGTCTGTATGTAAATGAGAATATATTATTCATTTACAACATATTAGACAGTTGCAAGTTGAGCTTTTTTAACTATTTCCATAAAATATCCCTAATCAGCCGAGCATTAACGAGTTACACTCAAACGTCCTCAATATGGGTGTTTTGGAGGATTTGCCCATAAGGGAAAACTTTGCTAAATTTGCAGGTGCAATACAGACTAAGAATCGTCTACACCGGCCAAAAGCCATAATCACATTGCTAATGAATGTAAGTCCTGATGCTCGTTGGGACAATGCGCTTGCGCTCATTCGCAAGAATGTCACCGAGCAAATATATACCACTTGGTTTAAACCAATCGTCTTTGAGAACTTCGATGAAGCTCGCAAGATGATTCTTGTACAAGTACCCAGCCCTTTCGTGTATGAGTATTTGGAGGAGAACTTTGTGGATTTATTAGGCAAAGTGTTACACCATTGTTTTGGAACGGGAGTTGGGTTATTGTATCGGGTAGTAACCGATAAGGAACACAACATCTCTCAAGACATCGAAGGGGAACCGGCCGCCGGAATTGAGAAGCCCAAGGCACGTACCGGAGCAAACCAAGGTCCTACAATCCTTGATGCTGCCCGGCCACAGCAAATCGATTCTCAACTGAACCCACATCTGACTTTTGCAAACTATATTGAAGGAGACAGCAACAAGCTACCGCGCTCAGTCGGTATGTCTATTGCAGAGCACCCCAACACAATGCAGTTCAACCCAATGTTCATTTATGGGCCCTCGGGATGTGGAAAGACCCACCTTATTAATGCTATTGGTGCCAAAACCAAGCAACTGTATCCACAGAAGCGGGTGCTCTATATCAGTGCACGTCTCTTTCAGGTGCAATATACCAATGCCGTTTTGCAGAACAAGCTGAACGACTTTATCGGCTTCTATCAAACGATAGATATGCTTATCGTAGATGATATTCAGGAGTGGGTGAGTGCTGTGAAGACGCAGGAAACGTTCTTTCACATTTTCAACCACCTGTTCCGTAATGGTAAGCGTATTATCTTAGCCTCCGACCGTCCACCGATCGACTTGAAGGGAATGCCCGATCGTCTGCTCACACGCTTCTCATGTGGCTTGATAGCAGAATTGGAGAAGCCCAACACACAGCTATGCGTGGATATTCTTGAAAGTAAAGTTCGTCGTGACGGATTGAAAATACCGGGCGATGTTGTACAGTATATTGCCGAAACCGCCAGCGGAAGTGTCAGAGATTTACAAGGAGTTATCAACTCCTTGATGGCCTATTCCATTGTCTACAATTGCGATATAGACATCCGATTGGCAGAGCGGGTTATCAAGAGGGCGGTAAAGGTAGACGACGAGCCATTGACCATTGACGACATATTGGACAAGGTTTGTGTGCATTTTAACGTGACTCCGACCCAAGTCAATTCAAAAAGCCGCAAGCAGAATTATGTGAGAGCGCGTCAGGTTTCCATGTATCTGGCACAGAAATACACCAAGATGCCGGCCAGCCGAATTGGTAAGTTGGTGGGCAACAGAGACCATTCCACTGTATTGCACAGTTGTGCTCAGGTGGAGAAGCGGTTGCTGGTAGACAAGCAATTCAGTGCAGATGTCAGCAGTATCGAGACATCCTTTAAACTGAAGAAGCAGTAATCGACATACGTCAAAGGTATAATTTGCCATTGCCGGTAGTCATTAACACTCCTGTATACTTCTGGTTAAGAGAAATGAAAAAAGGTCTTGCTTATGAACGAGCAAGACCTTGTCTTATTTTAAATGGTTAATGACTAAAAGTTGAATTTGATATTTCCACCGGCTATGATCCAAATGCCGGGTTGGCGCACTGCTCCCAGGTCGTAATAGCGATGGCAGGTGATGTTGTCGGCCTTTACATAGAACTGCCACGAAGGCTCTGCCCATGTAAGTTTTCCATCCAGTTTGGCATAGGGATGATAACCGTTCATGCGCTGTTGCCACCGCAAAGCCCACGAAGCTGTAAGTTTGGAAATGATGGGGTGGGAGATTTCGGCCACAAATTTATGTCGCAGATATTCCAACGCATAGAGCGAACGATAGATTTCCCGATCGGTCTCGTGTCTCTGATGGATATAGGCGTAGCCCATTTTCAGAAGCACGGGCGTTGTGGCACCATGATGGGTGAACATATAAGTGAGGTTGGTTGTGGTTTCCACATTGAACCCCATGTTGTCCAACTTGCCGATATTCATGGCATGATATTTGGTCGATGTGGCAGTTTCATAGACCCAGTCAATCATGTTTGTGCCGTGACTGTAGAAACCACTCATGACTGCTTGAAACCCACGCGTGCGGAAACGTGTGCCTATCTTAAACGTGGAGTTGCGCTCCGGCTTAAGATTAAGGTCACCCTGTTGTGCCACGTTTGACGTGTAAAGGTCGGTATAAGTCGGTACACGCAGAGCCTTGTTCCAACTGGCATAAAACTTCCATTGATCGTTGGGTCTGTAGCTCAGGTCTACACCGGGATAGAACCGAAAGTCTTGGTCAAGCCCCGTGTTCTTGTTGGCCATGATTCCGGCCGACAGTGTGAATCCGCCAAGAATGAAGTTGTGCTCGGCAAAAAGACTGGTATTGGTGCGATTGCCTTCACGGGAATACTGCCTGTCGCTGCCTTTGATGTTTTTCCACTGACTTTCGTCTAATAGTTCACCGTAGGTAGTCGATAGGATATGCTCGCGGCGAATGTCCGCTCCCACAGCGGTTTTGCCGGCTGCCCAGTCGAAATTCACATTGAGCGAAGCTCCGTAGACATCAGTGCGATGATAGTTTTCGCCGGCCTTGGCGCCTTGATTTCCTTTGATGAGTTGAAAATGGTCGAAATCTCGGTGTCCGTAGATCATAGGACGTAATTCGAGATGTTTGAGAAACCGATTGTCGCTCAGGTTGAAAGGTAGAAAACGTGCTCCCACTGAAGCCATGTATCGCCGTGTCTCCTCATACTGGTTGGGGAATTTGGCAGAATAGAAGGTGTTGGCACCAAAGTCTTGCGAGCTGATGCCGGCCTGCCAATTGACATCTAAGCCTTGTGTGGATAGCGAGCCTTGATAGAACGTCCGGCGTTTCTTAAAGTCGGAATTGCTTGTACCTCCGTCGCTCTGGGTATATCCTCCGGAAATCTGATGCCGCATATCCAAGGTGTTTTTGTGATTGAACACCTTTGCCCAAGCCAACGCAGCATCACTTCCAAAAGTTCCGAAAGAGCCACCTTCGGTGTTAAGTCGCACATTGCTTTGGCTGTCCGGAAGCGTCACGATATTGATGGCACCGTTGAAGGCTGAGGCTCCAAAAATGCGAGCAGATGCACCCTCTAGCACCTCGATACGTTCGATGTCGTGTAAGGAAACCGGGAAGTCTGCGGCGGTGTGTCCGGTTTGTGGACTCGACAGCGGCATACCATTTAATAGAATGGCAATTTGGTCGAAAGTACCACCGTTGATGGAGATGTCCGTCTGTACACCGAATCCACCGCGCTGACGGACATCTACGCCTGTGGATAGTTTCAAAATGTCGTTGATGGTCTGTGCTTCGGCACGCTGAATGTCGGCGCGCGAGATAACCTCAACGATTTTGGCTGACTGCAATGCGGTCAGCGGCGCCCGTGAGCCCATAACTTGGATCTCATCAATGCGCTGTTCTTCAAAGCTGACAGAGTCTGCCTCAACACAAGGCCGAACGGCAATGCCTTCTGCCCGGGCGTGCGAAAGTGTGCTGACACTCAGTACGCCAATGAGCACCTCTTTGCCCAAAGCGGCAAAAAGGCTGTAGCCCTTGCGGTTGAATTGCTTAAAGACGAGCGCGGAGCGCTTGTTGAATAATTGTTTTTTCATAAAGCAATGCAAAGGTATGTAATTTATTTGACAAGTTTATCATTGGTGCGAAATATCATGAAATCATATACAAAAGTTGGTAAATTATGTATCTTTATACTGTAATTCGATCAATCTGGTTGTCGATCGTGCCTTTTAGCAGACTGTTTTTCTGTGATAAATCAGCAACAGCAAATAGGCCTTTGTTTTTGTTTCTTCATGCAACGATGGGTAGGCGTACACAACGTCTCAAAGACTGGCTCTCTTAATGCCTTTTTATTTTATAAATGAGCGATAATCCGCAGTTTTGCTTGTGTACATTGATAATTTTTTATTACCTTTGTAGATGAATTCAAAACACAACATTAAAGACTTAAGGATTTATGAAACAGACGATTCTGGTAACGGGTGGAACGGGCTTCATAGGCTCACACACTACGGTAGAATTGCAACAGGCCGGCTACGAAGTGGTTATTGTTGACAATTTGTCGAACTCAAATAAAAGCGTTCTCGACGGTATAGAGAAAATCACAGGCATACGTCCTGCCTTTGAAGAAGTAGACCTCAGAGATAAGGCTGAAACTGAGGCTGTGTTTCAGAAATATCCCAATATAGAGGGCATTATTCATTTTGCAGCCAGCAAAGCTGTAGGAGAGAGCGTGCAGAAACCATTGCTTTATTATCGCAACAACATTGTTTCACTGGTCAATCTTCTGGAGCTGATGCCTCAATACAATGTGAAGGGTATCATTTTCTCCTCAAGTTGCACCGTTTATGGCCAGCCAAAGCCGGAGAACTTGCCGGTTACGGAAGATGCGCCCCACCAGAAAGCCACCTCCCCTTATGGCAACACGAAGGAAATAAACGAACAGATCATCTGCGACTATATCCACAGCGGAGCCAACATCAAGAGCATTGTGTTGAGATATTTTAATCCTATCGGTGCCCACCCGTCAGGTCATATCGGTGAACTTCCTAATGGTGTTCCTGCCAATTTGATACCGTTTGTCACCCAAACGGCAATAGGTGTTCGTAAGGAGTTGACCATTTTCGGCAACGACTACGATACCCCCGACGGCACGTGCATCCGAGACTACATCTATGTTGTAGACCTTGCTAAGGCTCACGTAGCCGCGATGACGCGTGTGCTTGATACGGACAGTGATTCGCTGGAGTATTTCAACATTGGTACGGGAAGTGGCAATTCCACGCTCGAAATTGTGGAAACATTCGAGAAAGCAACCGGTGTGAAGTTGAATTGGAAGTATGGTCCTCGCAGAGAAGGAGATATTGAGAAGATATGGGGCGACTGCACCAAAGCCAATAAGGTGTTGGGTTGGAAAGCCGAAGCTCCTCTGGATGATGTGCTGCGCTCTGCATGGAATTGGCAGAAGAAACTTCGTGAAGACGGAGTGATGTAATAAGTTTATAAAAAATCGGAAATTGCCGGCATATCCTTTATGACGTGAGAATAAAGCCACAGACCTAAATGGGCTCTCCGTAATCGACACTTACACTGTGCTTTTTGGAATTAAAAGCAGTGTATTATGTGGCAACTTGTCAGGTGCAATAACTATAATGATACATACGCAAATGTCTATTCATGGACTTTTGCGTATGCGTTTTTTATGGCAATACGTTTTTCTGTTCCTGCATCTAACAACAATGTTTGGATTTATCTTGTGAAAATAGTGGCAGATTACAATCGTTTGCTGAGTGTGAACATTTGCGCTAAGGGTTATAAGTGAGTAAACACGCACAAAGTTTGGTAAACGCAAATATACATCACTATAGTCATTGGAATAAGCCGATAAATAAAAATCCACAAAGCTCTGAGGAACTTTGTGGATTTGATACGAATGTATTTAGCAGTTCGTTATGCCTTGTAGGAGCCGGCGCTCCGTTATATTTGCAATTAATAGGCACGGGCAATGATGACGCGATGTTTAGCCGGCTTGCCGCTCACCATATCTACTCCTTCGGTCTGCTCTACACCAAACGGCACGCAACGAATGGTGGCTTGAGTGTCTTCCTTGATTTTAGCCTCTGTCTCGGCTGTTCCGTCCCAGTGACAAAGGAAGAATCCACCGTCTTTGATGCGCTCTTTAAACTCATCGTAGTTGTCACATTCGAAGATGTGTTCGTCACGATATTTTCGGGCTTTCTCGAAGACTCCCTTCTGAATATCATCGAGTAGGGCCTGTACGTGTTCCACGATGCCATCAAAAGAAACGGTTTCTTTTTCCAACGTGTCGCGGCGCATAACCTCAATAGTGTTGCTTTCCAAGTCGCGACCACCCATCACAAGACGTACGGGCACACCCTTAAGCTCGTAATCGGCGAATTTAAAGCCCGGACGTCTGTTATCAGAATCATCGTATTTCACGCTAATGCCCAGAGATATTAACTTGTCGATGATGGGCTGAAGTTTAGCGGAAATAGCATCGAGCTGTTCGTCGTTCTTGCTTATTGGCACAATGACCACCTGGATAGGAGCAAGCTTTGGAGGAAGCACGAGGCCGTTGTCATCTGAATGAACCATAATAAGGGCACCCATGAGTCGGGTGGAAACGCCCCAGCTGGTGGCCCATACATATTCGGGCTTGTTCTCCTTATTAAGGAAAGTTACGTCAAAACTCTTGGCGAAGTTTTGCCCCAAGAAATGGCTTGTACCACTCTGTAGCGCCTTGCCGTCTTGCATCATAGCCTCTATGGTATAGGTATCGAGAGCACCCGCAAAGCGTTCTGTCTCGCTCTTGACACCTTGAACAACGGGTACGCCCATCCATTTTTCTGCAAACTCAGCGTAAACTTTGAGCATCTTTCGGGCTTCTTCTTGTGCTTCCTGCTCTGTGGCATGGGCAGTATGTCCCTCTTGCCATAGGAATTCCGAAGTGCGGAGGAATGGGCGTGTGCGCATCTCCCAACGCATCACGTTACACCATTGGTTACAGAGAATGGGGAGATCGCGATACGACTGGATCCAGTTTTTATAAGTATTCCATATCATCGTCTCTGATGTTGGACGGATGATAAGTTCTTCTTCCAGCTTGGCCTCAGGATCTACTTCAATGCCTTTGCCATCCTCGGTAGCCTTGAGGCGGTAGTGTGTCACCACGGCGCTCTCTTTAGCAAAGCCTGCAACGTGCTCGGCCTCTTTTGCAAAAAAACTTTTGGGGATAAGGAGGGGGAAATAGGCGTTTTGTACTCCGGTTGCCTTGAACATACCATCGAGGGCCGCCTGCATCTTTTCCCAGATAGCATAGCCATAGGGCTTGATAATCATACATCCTCGCACGGGCGATGTTTCAGCAAGATCTGCTTTCATTACCAAGTCGTTATACCACTGGCTGTAGTTGTCTGCGCGCTTGGTTAAATGTTTCAATTCTTTAGCCATTTTTATCTCTTTGTCTTTAAATTTTGTTTACCTGTAGGGAAAATCCTATTTCAAAGTAGGTGTTTCCCATTGCAGCAATCGTTTTGTTTGCTTAATTTTGTCACAAAGTTACTAAAAAAAAACATGATAATAAGGTTTCCTTAGAAAAAAGAATTAACTTTGCATATAGACGATTAAAAATTAAAAAAAGATTATGAAGAGTATTAAAATTGCAACAATGGGGTTGTGCATGCTCACTATTTGTAGCTGTTCAACCAAGCAAGGTACCGGTGCTTTAATTGGCACGGGTGCTGGAGCTGTGCTGGGAGGAATTATTGGTAAGATTTCAGGAAATACTGCTGTTGGTGCGGCTATTGGCGGTGCCGTTGGCGCCGGTACCGGTGCCATCATTGGCAGACATATGGATAAAGTGGCTGCGGAAACAGCTGCACAGGTAGAGAACGCCAAGGTAGAAGAAGTGACTGATGCCAACGGATTGAAGGCTGTCAAGGTGACGTTTGATTCTGGTATCTTGTTCGCTACAAACCAATCTACCCTGAATGCTACCAGCAAGAACGAATTGGCAAGATTTTCCAAAGTGTTGAAGAACAATTCAGACTGCCATGTAGATATCTTCGGATATACCGACCGTTCCGGTAACGATGCAATCAATGTGCCATTGAGCCAGAAACGTGCACAGAGCGTAGCTAATTATTTGTCTTCTTGCGGCGTAAGCGGTGTCCAAATGCAGAACATTATTGGCAAGGGCAGCCAGGATGAGATTGAGGATAAGAGGGTTTCTCGTGTCAATCGCCGTGTAGAGGTTTATCTCTATGCATCTCCGGCTATGGTAGATGCTGCTAATGCCGGTACGCTTCAGTAGTAGATCCATATTAATATAAGTATATCAAAAAACGAATAAATAGGGGATGTTGGCATATGCCTACATCCCCCTTTTGGCATGAAATTACTGAAAAACTTTGTGAAATGGGCCTTAAGCCTATTCTTTGCCTCAACGATATTGGTTGTGGTGGCATATAGGTTTATTCCCGTTTATATAACACCACTGATGGTCATTCGATGTTTCGAAAACGGAAATCTCACAATGCATCATCATTGGGTACCACTTGAAGAAATGTCGCCACACATGCCGGTAGCAGTGATGGCGGGTGAGGACGCGCGCTTCTTGTTGCATCATGGATTTGATTTTAATGCTATCGGAACAGCTGCAAAGCGCAATATAAATAATAAAGGAGGGAAAAAATACGGGGGCAGCACTATTAGTCAGCAAACGGCGAAGAATGTATTTTTGTGGCCGGGACGCTCATGGGTGAGAAAGGGATTTGAGACTTATTTCACTGCGCTCATAGAGATTGCCTGGAGTAAGCAGCGCATCATGGAGGTGTATCTCAATTCCATAGAGATGGGCGATGGCATCTATGGAGTGGATGCGTGTGCGAAATATAATTTCGGAAAGACGGCCGGAGACTTAAATCGACGTGAATGCGCACTGATTGCAGGAACATTGCCGAATCCAAGACAATTTTCGTCGAAAAACCCCAGTGGATATATGCGACTGCGCCAACGCCAAATTATGGCCAACATGAGATACATTCCTTCTTTCCCCAAAGAAGGAGAGGACTATGATCCGAGCACAGCTGTGGGGACTACTTATAAATAAAGAACAGACGAAGAAGTGAAGGAGAATGGGGCATATCATACTTTAGGCCACCATTTTTGTTTGCAAGTTTTCACCCCTTTACTTCTAAAATAGACGATATACAATGCAGACAGACCAAGAACTCCTAACTCAACTCAATGACAGTCAGCGCGAAGCTGTGGAATACTGTGACGGTCCGCAACTGGTCATAGCGGGTGCGGGGTCAGGAAAAACTCGTGTACTTACCTACAAAATAGCTTGGCTCTTGGAACATTACGGGATGAAGCCATGGAACATTCTTGCCCTCACGTTCACCAACAAGGCTGCCAGGGAGATGAAGCAACGCATCGGACAGTTGGTTGGAGAGGAGCGGGCGAGACACCTGCAAATGGGAACATTCCACTCTGTATTCTCTCGCATATTACGCGTGGAGGCTCAAAGCATTGGCTATAATTCGGATTACACCATCTATGACGAAACGGATTCTCGCTCGTTGATTAAGAATATCGTGAAGACGATGGGTCTCGACGACAAGAGTTACAAGCCTGCTTCGGTACATTCGGCTATTTCGATGGCGAAGAATAGGCTCTGTATGCCGAGCCAATATGCGGAGGACGGCGACTTGAGAAATCGTGACCGACATCGCAATATGCCCGAAATATATAAGATATACATGTCTTACCAACAGCGACTGCGCCAGGCAAACGCCATGGATTTCGACGATTTGCTGGTGCTTACCTATCGAATGTTGCAACAAGACGAGTCTCTTCGAAAGAAGTATGCGGAGCGGTTTCAGTATGTTTTTGTAGACGAGTATCAGGATACCAATTTTGCCCAACAGCAAATTGTAACGTTATTGACCAAGGAGCATCGTCGGATTTGTGTTGTAGGAGACGACTATCAGAGTATCTACGCGTTTCGTGGAGCAAAGATAGACAATATACTGAACTTTAATAAGATATATCCTGAAGCTAAACTTTTTAAGCTGGAGCAGAACTATCGCTCTACTCAGCTCATTGTCGCAGCCGCAAATTCACTGATGAAACACAACTCCAGACAGATTCCCAAAGAAGTTTTCAGCAAAAACGAGGAAGGAGAAAAGCTGACCGTCTTTGAAACAATATCTGACAAGCGGGAAGCGGCGATGGTGTGCCGGGAGATCAAACGCATCAAGTGTGAGGAAAATTGCCGATGGAGCGACTTTGCAATTCTGTATCGCACCAACGCGCAAAGTCGAACGTTTGAGGAGGAAATGCGCAAGCCCGAAGTGGATATGGGAAAGCACTATCGCATTTATGGAGGGTTGAGTTTTTACCAGCGAAAGGAAATCAAGGACATCATTGCCTACTTCCGGATGGTTGTCAATCCTGACGATGAGGAGGCTTTCCGCCGAATTATCAATTATCCGACACGGGGAATCGGTGCTACAACCTTGCAAAAAATTATTGATACAGCCCAACAATATCATGTAAGTTTTTGGGAAGTAGTATGCAAACCAATTGATTTTCAGTTGGATGTGAACAAAGGTACATTGGGAAAACTGTCTGCGTTTCAGTCGTTGATCAATGGGTTCATGCAGAAAAGTAAATCGACCGACGCTTTTACCTTAGGAAATGAAATTATCGAACAGTCAGGCATTAAGGCTGACTTGGCATCCGACAAAACTGCAGAGGGAGATGGGCGACGACAGAATGTTGATACCCTTTTGTCGGGCATAGCCGACTTTGTGCAAGGACAGCGAGAAGATGATCAAGCCGAACATGTAGGATTGAGCGATTATCTTTCGACCGTTTCTTTGATGACGGATATAGATTCCGATGATGGGTCCGATGATAAACTAACGATGATGACCATTCATGCGGCCAAAGGATTGGAATTTCCTACGGTGTTTATTGTGGGGATGGAGGAAAATATATTTCCGAGTACGCTGTCTGTGGGAACGCCAAAGGAATTAGAGGAAGAGCGAAGACTGCTTTATGTGGCTATCACACGTGCTGAAAAACATTGCTATCTCACCTGGTCGCACTCGCGATGGCTCTACGGGAAGATGGATAGTTTTGTAAATCCAAGTCGCTTTTTGAATGATATTGACCAAAAATATATCACGGTTAGGACGGAGAGCGGACGTTCTTCCGGCCGATGGTTTGACAATGATAATGAATCTGTCCGCCGTCCTTGGGATGATAATTATGAAATAAATCGCCCGTATATGGGGTCGGGGTCATGGAATAGGGAATATCGACGGATGAGTGACAGAATGCAGAATTCACGTCCGGTGGCAGGTCAGTTTATGGCCGATGCTAAGCCTAAGGAAACGGCCCCACGTCGTCCGGAAACCGCAGTAAACCCTTTCTCTCCAACATTCGAACAGAAATTGAAACAGAGTGGGCGATGGAAACGTGTCTCACAAGCCATGACCAATGGTGGCAGAGTGTTTTCTTCCATATCTTCTGCTTCGGCAAATCCATCTTCAGCAAGCCCTGCATCTTCTCAGGGACCGGTCTCAGGACTGCAGGTGGGACAGATAATAGAACATCATCGCTTTGGTCGAGGCACTGTAATCAAAGTGGAAGGAGTGGGTGAGAACGCCAAAGCCACCGTAGAATTTGATACAACCGGACGGAAACAATTGCTGTTGAAGTTTGCAAGATTCAATGTGATAGGGTAGACATTGTTACAAAGTCAGAACGCTCTCTGAATATCCTCAGACGGATTTTTCAGAGAGCGTTCCGGTATTATACGGTTTCAAAGACTTTCATCAACAGGCTTTTCCAATTTGCGTTTCACTTTGGGCATACGCTTTTTATTGTTCAGCCAAGCTGCCTTTCGCAATTCATAGTCTTGTCTTTGCTTTTCCAAGAAGTTGTCGGCCATATTATTTGATTTTACTATATATGACACTGATTTTGATGGGGCTGTTAGTCTCTGTTCCTTTTACCAATCGTGTGCTGGTGAGTGACATATCGTTGCTAACCTTCGTCACGATTGTCTTTTTTTCTCCATAGGATGTGGATATTTGAGTGGTAGACAGCGACACAGGTACCAATATTACCTTATTCCAGTTCTCCGACTTGTTCTTAACATTACTCATTGCACTTATCAGGCCTGAAATGTTTTGAAATACATAGCTGTTGTCGACAGACTGAGCCTTCCCTTTGTAGGCCCAATTGGCAGCATACGAAGTTTTGTTGTTGTATATTTTATTGTTCTCAAAGAATGAATAGAGCGAATCTTTCGGCACCATGAGAATGTTTTGAGGTACATCAAAAGCGTAGTCACTGCTCACGTTGTTGTTCAGTCTAGGCAACACTAATTTGGCAGAAACGATTGTATCAGTCGCATGACCTTGCAAGATGTCTTCCACCGGCAACGTCAATTCAGTAAATATTCCTGCCGGCGTTTTCAGGTAGGTGCAGCTTTCATCAGCCACAAGTTTGCCAATGGTTTGTTTGTCATTGGTAATCGTACTTGTCTGCAACACCTCTTCAGTGCCCCAGAATACAGCCACTTGATTGAGTATAGTGTCCTTATATGCTGTCACTGCAGTGCCACTGCTCTTGTCGGTATAGGCCTTTCTAACTTTATTTTTAAAATAAACATTGAGTTGCGAAGTTTGAATTTTCGCCATATTTCCCAATCCGCTTCTCAATTTGAAGAAGAATCCCGGCACCACATTATTTCTGAACGTATAGGCATTCTTGAAGTTTGACGGGGCATCGTAATATTTTTGGAGCACATATGCACCGTAATTATTATAGGTTTTGGCGTTCCTGTCAGTATATGCTTCGTCAAGTTTTATGGTGATGCATGGTGTATATGAATTGGTGTCACGCTTTTCCTTTGGCACATTGTAGTCGATGAGATTGTACACTTTATCTTTCCTGACGCCATCGGTTCTGATATAACCTTTGCTGATAGGATCGAAATTGCTATAATACAATTGGTCTTCATTCATGGCTTTGCCCATCTCATAAGCCGTGAGCTTCATGGTTTGCTTGTCATCTCCATAATAGCCGTCTATGAATAGCCTGATTTCGCATGAGTCAGCCTTTATGATTCCCTTGTTTCCAAACGTTTGGTTTCCCTCTGAATCATAGGTTACCAAACTGTCAAGTGCAGGGAATGAGAAGTTCTCAAGGTTGTTAAACTGGGCCATAAAATCCCCCGTAATGTAGGCGCCGGTCTCCGGATCTCTCACTTTTCCGAGATGTCCGATGATGTTGCGGGATAGTACGGAGTCCGCAGCAACGGAACGGCTGATCACGTCGAACGTAGCGGTTTGAACAGAAACTCCATCGTTGCCTTCTGTCAGCGATGTGCCTATATTATCAGTTGTGTCATCGCAGGCCGTAAAGGCAAGACAGGCGAGAGCTATACTCACAAGAAACTTTGAGTTCATTATGTGACGCGTATAAGTTTTTGTACGTAAAATAAAGTATAATTTTAATCTTCAGCAAGAAGCTTATTGTAGAAATCGTCGTAAGCTGAAGCATAATCCTTTCCGGGATTTGCAAGAAACGGCAGCTTCTTCGAAGTGGCATATTCTACCAGTTTCTGATTAACGTTCTGTCCGGCTTCGATAATGCCGTCACTGTAGTCGATTGCCATCTTGCCTAACTCCATGAAGTCGAACTTCTCTGCATAAGGCTTGAGTAAATCGGCCTTAGCACTCCGAAATTCTACATATCGCTTGAAATTATCTCCCAATGACGTCTTCGGCTGGTTATGGAAGAGCGATGTAATCACTTTCGACTTGGCAAAAGACGGGTCTTCGTGGTAGGCCGTCTTGATATAAAGAGGCACTACAGCCGCCATCCATCCCTGACAGTGTACAATGTCCGGAGTCCAACGCAGTTTTTTAACTGTTTCCAAAACTCCACGTGCAAAGAATATGGCGCGTTCCCCATTGTCCGGGTATTCCATTCCGCTTTCATCTTCTGTCATAGCCTTTCGACGCAGAAAATAATCTTCGTTATCGATAAAGTACACCTGAATTCTTGACACCGGTATACTTGCTACCTTTATAATTAATGAGTGGTCGGTATCATCAATAATCAAGTTCATGCCTGATAGTCTAATGACCTCGTGCAGCTGTCCTCTCCGTTCGTTGATAGATCCCCATTTGGGCATGAAAGTGCGAATTTCAAATCCGCTTTCCTGCATGCTTTGAGGGAGATCACGTCCCATGATCGACATTTCCGACTCCGGTACATAAGGAGCTATCTCCTGATTAATAAATAAAACCTTTTTTTTGACCATTGTACATTTTTCCTAAGTTAATATTTGAATACAAAGGTACAAAATTTTATTGGAAACACACCCGATTTTGCATGATTTCACACAAAATCGGATGCATTTGAACTCATTTATAAATTAAAACGCGATGTTTTTCGTCATCTGTTCATCATTCTCTGAACGAGTGGTCAGCATCTCGTTTTAATTGAATTATATTGACTTTATAGGCCAAATACTATCGATTTATTCTACGACAACGAGGGCTTCGTCTTCCATGACACTCTGACCCACCTTTACGCAGATGGCTGTCACTTTGCCGTCTTGTTCTGCTTCGATGTTGTTGGCCATCTTCATGGCTTCGAGAACGAGAAGCGCGTCGCCTGTCTTTACTTCGTCGCCCACATTGACATTGATGGCAGTGATGGTACCCGGCAACGGAGCCTTGATGGCTTTGCCCGTGTCCACACTGTCCGCAGAAGCTGTGGAGGCGTCGCCTTTGCTGTCTTCAGCCATAGGCTTGCCAAGTTCCACCTTCTTTTTCTCCGGCTCGGCCGGCTTCTCCATTTCCACTTCGAAAGCCTCTCCGTTCACCTGTACGTTGGCAACATTTGTCTCTTCGTTAATGTCGCTGATTTCGACCTTGTATTCCTTTCCGTCGATGGTATATTTAAATTCTTTCATTTTCTCTTATGGTTTAGCGGTAAATGATAGGAATTTGGCGTTCCACATCGTATGCTTAGGCTTAATGGTGATGACGCCGGGTTCCTTGTCATGAACATTGTTGCCTTGATACTCAAAGAGTGCCATGGCAATGGCTGCATATATATTTTTATCCATATTGATTGTTTCCTAAATCAAAATTTTCAGCTAATACTTACATAGGCATACACCCGTGCTTCTTATTGGGCAGGCTCTGACGCTTATTGGCCAACTGTGCCAGTCCCCTACAGATGCGGAAACGGGTGTTGCGCGGCTCAATAACATCGTCGATATAGCCGAATTGTGCAGCTTGATACGGGTTGGCAAATGCCTCCGTGTATTCGTCTTCCTTCTCTGCGAGGAATGCCTTGACATCGCCACCTTCTTCCTTAACTTTCTTGGCTTCCTTGCCACACAGCACGGCTACAGCTCCCGAAGCACCCATAACAGCAATCTCGGCAGTTGGCCAGGCGAAGTTCAGGTCGGCACGGAGCTGCTTGCATCCCATCACAATGTGTGAGCCGCCATAGCTCTTTCGCAGGTTGATGGTAATCTTGGGCACGGTGGCTTCACCGTAGGCATAAAGCAACTGTGCACCATGCAGAATCACGGCATTGTATTCCTGACCGGTACCGGGCAGGAATCCGGGAACGTCTACTAGACTTACGATCGGAATATTGAAAGCATCGCAGAAACGTACAAAGCGTGCGCCCTTGCGACTGGCATTCACGTCGAGCACGCCGGCATAGGCTGTAGGCTGATTGGCCACGATACCCACGCTCTGACCGTTGAAGCGGGCAAAGCCGGTAATAATGTTCTTGGCAAACTTGGGTTGCACCTCAAAGAACTCTCCGTTGTCGGTCACAGCGGTGATCACCTTATACATATCGTATGCCTTGTTGGGGTCGTCGGGCAGAATTTCGTTCAGCAAATCTTCCTTGCGGTCTATCGGGTCGGTACATTCCACACGGGGAGCTTCTTCTGTGTTATTAGACGGAATGTAGCTTAGAAGCTTCCTCAGCAGCTTCATGGCTTCTTCTTCTGTTTTGGCCGTGAAACTGGTCACGCCACTCTTGCTGGCGTGCACGCTGGCTCCTCCGAGATGTTCGGAGTCAATCTCCTCACCCGTCACGGTCTTCACAACCTTCGGTCCGGTGAGGAACATATAGCTTGTACCTTCGGTCATGAGTATAAAATCAGTCAAAGCCGGAGAATAAACGGCACCACCGGCACATGGGCCGAGAATGGCACTGATTTGCGGAATCACACCCGAAGCGAGGATGTTGCGCTCGAAAATCTCACCATAGCCGGCCAGCGCAGAGATGCCTTCCTGAATGCGCGCACCTCCGGAGTCGTTCATACAGATCATCGGAGCACCGTTTTGCATGGCCATATCCATCACCTTGCATATTTTCTGGGCCATTGTTTCCGACAGTGAGCCGCCGTTCACGGTGAAGTCTTGGGCATATACATATACCAGTCGGCCGTCTATGGTAGCCGACCCGGTAACGACACCATCGCCCAAAAAACGTTTTTTCTCCATACCAAAATTATGGCAGCGATGGAGTTTGAACATATCATACTCCTCGAAACTGTCCTTGTCTACAAGCATTTCGATACGCTCGCGCGCTGTGTATTTGCCACGTGCGTGCTGTTTCTCAATGGCCTTTTCGCCACCTCCAAGACGAGCTTCCTCGCGCTTGGCAACAAGCTCTTTAATCTTTTCTGTTTGCTTACTCATAATTGTATCTTGTTGTTCTTTTTGTTTATCTATAGATTGCAAAAGTACGAATAAAATTCGATATAGTTGTATTTACAACTTAAAATATTGTTATAGAACATTCAGCCAAGCATCGAAGATGTTTTGAAGATAGGAGCGTGGGAGAAAAAATGTGTTTGATTTTAAGGTTTCCTGTGTATGACAAACAAAGCGTGCCGCAACCATCCATTGTTTGCGGCACGCTTTGTGTCTAAAAAATAAGATATATTATGAAACTACTTGTCCATCTTTTCCATTTGACTATCAAACTCGCAAATTCCCTTCTGTGTGCACAACCCACGCAGAAAAAGCATACTGACATTCCGGAATATTTCCTTTAGGTCATATTGCTTATAGAGCTGATTTTCCATAATATAGGTCATTATGCCGGTACTCACGTTGCACAGCAACTCATAGTCGGCATCCGGACGGAAATACCCTTCCTCGATACCTTGCTGGAAAAACGACTGTTCTTCGTGTTCGTGTTGTAGATGTTTCTGTTCCATCCACTGTATAACTTCAGGGTAACGTTGCAGCTCTGTATAGTACAGTGGAGTCACTTTCGACAGGGCATTCATCTTCAGGCGATAGAAGGCAAGTATGGTGTCAATCACATTTCGTTTGCCTCCGGCAAGATAAGCCTGCATTTGGTCTTCAAATTTTTGATGATCTTCCTTGACGGTCTCCATGAGCAACTGTTCCTTGTTCTCATAAATCTCATACATCGTACGTTTGGAGATGGAAAGGGTGCCGGCTATGTCATCCATTTTTACGGCTTTTATGCCTTTGGTGCGGAACTGTTCCGATGCAGTATTGAGAATCTTGCTGCGCAGCTCCTGCCGATATTCTGTAGGTGTGTTAGATTTGTTCATAAAAAGCCTCCTTTGTCTACTTGATTTACAAAGATACCAATAAAGTTTAAAAAACTACATTGCATTTAATAGTTTTTATAATTTAATTTCATTTTAAAATAGTTTCTCACGGAGAAATAATGATAGTTCCTTGTCTTTGCTAAGCTGATTACCCTCCATGAGTTACACGTATTTCGACTTGTATTTTTATTTACAAAGTATGCTTTAAAATTCGCTTATTCTGAAACAAATTTGTTTTCTGTCTGAATATCGTAAAATTAGTGATTTTCGTAGTTTGCTGATACTCAGAACGTTTTAAAACAATGCTGTTTTGCCCACCATTCGGTTATTCGCAATTGAGTATCTATTGGCATTGCGACAAGGCTTTAATCGATGTACGAATGAGACTTAAACGCATAGTGATTAAGGCTTTATCATACTGTCGTTAAGGCTTTAACGCAACACGATGAAGCGCAAAATTTACAAAAGTGACTTTTTTGAGACTGCATGAATTGGTTTTGAAGACCGAAACATAGCTCTTTTTGTTCTGGATGCTTCGAAAAAGATTGTCGAAAAATGGTAATTTATTTTTAATAAACCCCTATGTCGTTACATTGGTAGATCCTGTGTTTATTTTCAAGGAGCATCCTTTGGGAAAGTTAAAGCGTGTGACGGAAGATATTTCTGAATACGCTTGCAGAGGGAGTGGCGAAAACAAAGGAGTGAGGCAACAAATCGTTGTCCACATTAAGTATTTTCTACTAACGATGCTCATTTACAGGTTCCACCTTCTATGTGGACAACCTTCAATGACGTCGACATCAGTATGGATGGAGTAGGAGCATGGGGGATGCTTGGGAGCATTTAATTCTGTTTGAATGACCACAATGTCGGGAGAGCGGGACCTGAATTGCGGTTGGCATGTTTTTTGCAATAGAGTAGGCAGTTCAAAGAAAATAAATCATAAATAATGAAAAAAGGTAATATCGGGGTTACAACAGAGAACATCTTCCCCGTTATCAAAAAGTTTCTCTATTCAGACCATGAGATTTTCCTTCGCGAAATGGTTTCTAATGCCGTTGATGCAACCCAAAAGTTGAAAACGCTTGTTCAAAAGGGCGAATTCAAGGGTGAAGTGGGCGATACCACTGTGCGCATCATTCTCGACGCCGAAGCCAAGACACTCACCATTGCCGACAGAGGCATTGGAATGACAGCGGAAGAGATTGACAAGTATATCAACCAGATAGCTTTCTCCGGCGTTACCGACTTCCTCGACAAATACAAGGAAGAGGCCAATGCCATCATCGGTCATTTTGGTCTGGGCTTCTATTCCAGTTTTATGGTTTCCGACCGCGTGGATATCATAACCAAGAGTTATCAGGACGGCGCCAAGGCTGTGAAATGGAGTTGCGACGGCTCCCCCTCCTACACCTTAGAGGAAGTGGAGAAGGCCGATCGTGGGTCAGAAATTGTGCTCCACATCTCTGACGACTGTAAGGAGTTTCTGGAAAAGGCTCGCATAGAAACATTGCTCAACAAATATTGCAAGTTCATGACCGTGCCTATAGCCTTTGGCAAGAAAACCGAATGGAAAGATGGCAAACAGGTAGACACTGAGGAAGACAACATTATTAATGATGTAGAGCCTCTGTGGACCAAAACGCCGTCGGGGCTGAAGGACGAGGATTATAAGAAATTCTATCGTACGCTTTATCCTATGCAGGACGAGCCGCTGTTCTGGATTCATCTGAACGTAGACTTTCCGTTCCATCTCACAGGTATCCTCTATTTCCCACGCGTTCATGACAGCATCGACCTGCAGCGCAACAAGATTCAACTCTATTGCAACCAAGTGTTTGTCACCGATCAGGTAGAAGGCATTGTGCCCGACTTCCTCACGTTGCTGCACGGTGTTATCGACTCTCCGGATATTCCGCTGAATGTGAGCCGAAGCTATTTGCAGAGCGATGCCAATGTGAAAAAAATCTCTACGTATATCACCAAGAAAGTGGCCGACAGACTGCAGCAGATATTCAAGGCCGACCGTAAGGATTATGAGCAGAAGTGGGACGACCTGAAGCTGTTTATCAACTACGGTATGCTCTCACAGGAAGACTTCTATGATCGCGCAAAGGATTTTGCCCTGTTTAAGGACGTAGAGGGCAACTATTCTACGTTTGAGGAGTATCAGACGCTGATTAAGGGTGAGCAAACCGACAAGAACGGCGACCTGATTTATCTCTATGCCACCAATAAGGACGACCAATATGCCTACATTTCGAGTGCGCAGAACAAGGGTTACAGTGTGCTGTTATTTGATGGTCAGCTGGATATACCACTGGTGAGCATGCTGGAAAATAAGTTTGAAAAGAGCAGATTTGTGCGTGTGGACGGTGACATTGTAGACCGCCTCATTGTGAAAGACGATGCCAGGAAGACAGCACTTGGGGAGGAAGACCGTGACAAATTGTCAGAAGTGTTCCGTTCGCAGATGCCATCTATCGACAAGGCGACGTTTAACGTAGACGTGGAATCATTGGGCGAAACGGCCAAGCCGGTGGTGATTACACAGAGCGAGTATATGCGACGCATGAAGGAGATGAGTCGTTTCCAGCCGGGTATGAGCTTCTATGGACAGATGCCCGATAGCTACACGGTGGTGCTCAATGCCGACCACCCATTAGTGAAGAATGTGTTGGATGATGCCAACAAATCCACAGCCGAGAGCTTGAAACCGGTAGACAGTGATTTGAAGGGCCTGCAGGCTCGATTGGCAGCACTGCGCCAAAGTCAAAAGGACAAGAAACCGGAAGACATTTCTCAAGAAGAGAAAGACGACGTACAGAATACCGAGAAGGCCGTGAATGAACAGAAGGACAAGCGTGGAAGAATTTTGTCTGACTATGCCAAAGGCAACAGCATTGTGCATCAGCTCATAGACTTGGCCCTGTTGCAAAACGGTATGCTGAAAGGGGAGGCCCTCGACAAATTCCTGACACGCAGTGTAGACCTGATTAAATAGATAGCGATTAGTTGATCGTAACTGACAATAAAGAGAGATTACCATTCGCCGTTCCCATAATACTATATTGGCAAGGCGACAGGTAGTCTCTCTTTGTGTTTCTGCACGACGACAAGCCGGGGCGGTGAAAATAATATGCTTGTCCCGAACTCAGGTTTCGAAGTATTTTTGTAACTTTGTAGCTTGAACGACATTAAGTTAGACAATGATCTCTATAGATAATTTAACCGTAGAATTTAGCGTGCGCCCACTTTTCCGAGACGTTAGTTTCGTGATCAATGAGCGCGACCGCATCGCGCTGGTCGGCAAGAACGGAGCAGGCAAATCTACGATGCTGAAAATACTTTGCGGTTTGCAAAGCCCTACATCCGGCACAGTTTCCATTCCCAACGACACCACCGTAGGTTATCTGCCGCAGGTGATGAAGATAACCGACGACACTACTGTTCGGGAGGAAACGCGCAAAGCATTTTCCCATCACATTGAAATGAAAGCGACACTCGACGCGCTTCAGCAGGAAATGGCAGAACGCACCGACTATGAAACAGAAAGCTATCTATCATTGGTGGAAAAGTTTACGCAGGAGCATGATCGCTACATGATGATGGGAGGAGAAAACTATGAGGCAGCATTGGAGCGCACTTTGGCAGGGCTTGGCTTTTCGCGCGACGATCTTGAACGGCCCACGAGCGAGTTTTCCGGTGGATGGCGTATGCGTATTGAGCTTGCCAAGATATTGTTGCAACAGCCCGATGTGCTGTTGCTCGACGAGCCTACCAACCATCTCGACATAGAGAGCATACAGTGGTTGGAGCGTTTTTTGGCCGAGAGTGCAAAGGCTGTGGTGTTGGTTAGCCACGACCGCGCATTTATTAATAATGTGACTAATCGCACCATCGAAATTACCTGTGGGCACATCGAAGACTACAAGGTGAGTTATGACCACTATGTGGAGCTGCGCAAAGAGCGACGTGAACAGCAGTTGCGCGCCTATGAAAACCAGCAAAAAGAGATTGCCGATACTCAGGCTTTTATCGATCGGTTCCGCTATAAGGCTTCGAAGGCCATACAGGTGCAGCAACGCATCAGGCAGTTGGAGAAGATAGTGCCAGTAGAAGTGGATGAGGTGGATAACAGAAAGATGCACCTGAGGTTTCCGCCTTGTTTGCGGTCCGGTGACTTCCCCATCATCTGCGAAGAAGTGAGAAAAGACTATGGTGCCCACACGGTGTTCGACCATGTGAACCTGACGATACGCCGTGGCGAGAAAGTGGCTTTTGTCGGTAAGAATGGTGAGGGTAAGTCTACGCTTGTTAAATGCATCATGAACGAAATTCCCTATACTGGAAAACTTAAGATAGGACACAACGTACAGATTGGCTATTTCGCTCAGAATCAGGCTCAACTGCTCGAAGATGACATTACGATATTCGACACCATCGATCAGGTGGCTACCGGCGAAATGCGATTGAAAATCAATGACTTGCTCGGTGCATTCATGTTTGGGGGCGAAACATCGGAGAAGAAAGTAAAGGTGTTGTCGGGTGGCGAACGCTCCAGACTGGCCATGATTCGCCTTCTGCTGGAGCCGGTTAACCTGTTGATTCTCGACGAGCCTACCAATCATTTGGACATGCAATCGAAAGATGTATTGAAGGAAGCCATTAAGGCTTTCGACGGAACTGTGATTGTGGTGAGCCATGACCGTGATTTCCTCGATGGATTGGTGACAAAAGTCTATGAATTTGGTGGCGGAAAGGTGAGAGAACACCTTGGTGGCATCTACGATTATCTTCAGGCACACAATGCCGAGACCATCAACGAAGCTATTGTAGTGGCTTCGGAAGCGGCTAAGCCCCAGCCTGCAGAGGAAGTGAAGGAGGAGTCGAACAGCAAGCAGAGCTACCAAGAGCATAAAGAACAGCAGAAAAAAATCAGGAAAGCTGCGCGTGCGGTGGAGGAATGTGAAAAAGAGATTGCCCGTTTGGAGACTAAAATCAATGAGCTCAACAAGCAGCTAATGATGCCTGAGCATGCCTCCAACATCGAACTAGCCCATGAATACGCGTCTGTGAAGAAGGCACTTGATAAGGAAAACGATCGATGGATGGAGCTTTCGGAAACGCTTGAGGATATGGCTTCTTAAAGATCTATGCTTTATTTCAGATTTGACAGACTGTTTAGTAGAACATAGTTTACATTCTATGAAAATTTCAATATTAACATTATACAATATGAACTTTAAACATTTTTTTTCAATGATAATGCTATTTGCGGCACCCGTGATGGGGGGCAGTGCCCAGAGCAAGTCGGGGTTGGACCTCTCCAACCTTGATAAATCGACAAATCCTGCAGAGGATTTCTATCAGTTTGCCACCGGTGGCTGGCAGGCAAGTCATCCGCTTCCGGCAGCCTATAGCCGTTACGGCAGTTTCGATATGTTGCAGGAAAATGTGAACAAGCAGGTGAACAGCATCTTGACTGACCTCGCAAAAAAGAAATATAAAGAAGGTACGACCGAAAGAAAGTTGAGCGACTTCTATAAGCTTGCTATGGATATTGATCGCCGAAACAAGGAGGGCATAACGCCTGTGAAGCCCTTACTTGACGAAATTGAGGCTGAGACAACAGTGGAAGGCTTGAGGAAGCTGCAGTTCAAATACGCTAAACAGGGTTACGGCATACCTTTCAGCTCATTCTTTGGAGCCGACGAGAAGAATGTAACCATGAATATTCTCAATCTCTATCAGGGAGGATTAACGCTCGGCCAGAAAGATTGGTATGTCAATAACGGTAAAGCTAACGAAGATATTCGCGAAGCTTTCAAGAAGCACATTGCCCGTATGTTTGGGCTTTATGGCTTTTCGGATGCTGAAGCTCAGCAAAAGAGTCGGGATGTTTTCCGTTTCGAAACCATGCTTGCGTTGATTTCCAAGAGCAATGTTGAACTTCGAGACCCACAGGCCAACTATAATAAAATGAGCCTCAAAGCGTTTAAGGAGGCTTATCCCAATATTCCTTTGGAGGAATTGTCGGCGGCTGAGGGTGTCAATACTGAATATATACAGGAGATGGTTGTCGGTCAGCCCGCGTTCTTTGCGGGTTACGACAAGTTGGCTGCCCTGCTGACTGCGGACGAGTTGAAGGCGTTGATGGAGTGGGATGTCATTATGGGGTCGGCTGCTTATCTCAGTGACGAGGTGCGCGAGGCAAACTTCGATTTCTTTGGTAAGACCATGAAGGGACGCAAGGAAGATTATCCTCTGTGGAAGCGTGCCACCAATCAGGTGGAAAGTGCAATGGGTGAAGCACTGGGCAAAATGTATTGTGCCCGTTATTTCCCTGCTTCGAGCAAGAAGATGATGGAAGAATTGGTACGCAATCTGCAGATTAGTCTGGGAGAGAGAATTGATGCACAGACATGGATGAGCGATTCTACCAAAGCTAATGCGCATGAGAAACTGAATAAGTTCTATGTGAAAATTGGTTATCCTGATAAATGGACGGACTACGCCAAGCTGAACATCGATCCTGCCAAGAGCTACTATGAGAATGTGCTGGCCACTCGACTGTTTGCTCACGACAAGCATATCAGTGAGAAGGCAGGAAAGCCGGTGGATAGGGATGAATGGCATATGACACCACAAACAGTCAATGCTTATTATAATCCGACAACCAACGAAATATGCTTTCCTGCGGGAATCTTACAACGTCCGTTCTTTGATGCTAAGGCCGATGCAGCTTTCAACTATGGTGCTATAGGTGTTGTGATCGGTCATGAAATGACTCATGGATTTGACGATCAAGGCCGTCAGTATGATTCAAAAGGGAACTTGAATGATTGGTGGACGGCTGAAGATGCTAAGGGTTTTGACCAACGCGCCAATATGTATGCCGAATTCTTTGACTCCATTGAAGTGTTGCCGGGCTTGCACGCCAATGGTAAATTCACGCTGGGCGAGAATCTTGCTGATCACGGTGGACTGCAAGTGGCGTTCAATGCTTTTAAGAATGCAACCCGGGCAAAGCCTTTGAAAACTGCCGACAGCTTCACGCCGGAACAGCGTTTCTTCATTGCCTATGCCGGTGTGTGGGGACAGAATATCACCGAACAGGAAATCCGCAATCGCGTGAATACCGACCCGCATGCCCTGGGCGAATGGCGTGTGAACGGTGCGCTGCCCCATATCAACGCATGGTATGAAGCTTTCGGCGTGAAAAAGGGCGATAAAATGTTTATACCGGAGAACGAGAGGTTGGAACTCTGGTAAGAAACTATCCCATAAACCAATGATATACATAAGGATGCAAAAGTCAAATTTTGCATCCTTATGTATTTAATGTGACCTATTTTTTGTAACTTTGTCCTTGTTTACAAGTTTCTTTTAAAGATGCCACTACGTTTACCCGATAAATTACCAGCAGTAGATATTCTGAAGAAAGAGAATATCTTTGTGATGAATGAAAGCCGCGCCCACACCCAGATGGTGCGTCCACTGAAAATCGTGGTGTTGAATCTTATGCCCCTGAAAATCACAACCGAAACTGATTTAATTCGCCTTCTTTCCAACAATCCTTTGCAGATGGAGGTGAATTTCATGAAGCTCAAGAGTCATACGCCCAAGAATACGCCGATAGAACACATGATGATGTTCTATAAAGACTTTGACGTGCTGAAACGACAGAAGTGGGATGGGATGATCGTAACAGGAGCACCAATAGAGCTTTTGGATTTTGAGGATGTAGAATATTGGGAGGAAATCAAGGAAATCTTTGATTGGGCGCGTACCCATGTCACCTCAACACTCTATATATGTTGGGCGGCACAAGCTGGTCTGTACCATTTCTATGGGGTACCGAAATACCCTTTAACCAAGAAGATGTTTGGCATTTTCAAGCAGCGTCCACTTGTTCAGGATCTACCGATTTTCCGAGGTTTTGATGACTTGTTTATGATGCCACACAGCCGACACACAGAGGTCAGGCGTGAAGACATAGACCGGGTTAAGGAGCTGACCATCATCGCGGAGTCTCCCGAAAGCGGCGTGAGCATGGTCATGGCCCGAAACGGTCGAGAGTTTTTCTTCACCGGACATCTCGAATATGCCCCCGACACGCTCGATAAAGAGTACAAACGTGATTTCGGTAAGCGCGATGATGTTGAAATTCCGTATAACTATTATATAGATAACAATCCTGACAAGGGACCGTTGGTTACATGGCGGTCTCACGCCCATTTGCTTTTCAGCAATTGGATCAACTATTATGTTTATCAGGAAACCCCCTACAATATTGATGAAATCAAGTAGTGGACTTGATATTTGTGAAAGGAGAGTACGAGAAAATGCGTAAACTTGAGCTACTTGCACCTGCAAAGAATTTAGCGTGTGGGATTGCGGCCATCACTCATGGTGCCGATGCGGTGTATATTGGTGCCGAAAAGTTTGGTGCCCGTGCAGCTGCGGGCAACTCCCTCGACGATATCAAGACTTTATGCAACTATGCACATCAGTTTGGTGCAAGGGTATATGTCACTGTCAATACTATTGTCTACGAAGATGAGATAGACGCTACCCAACGACTCATCCTTAAACTTTCGGAGTTGGGTGTTGATGCTATGCTCATTCAAGACATGGCTACTCTCCGTATGCACAAAGTAGCAGTCGATGAGATTGGTCATGCACCGCTTCTTCACGCGTCTACCCAATGCGACACCCGAACGCCCGAAAAGGTGAAATGGCTTTGCGCTCTTGGCTTTTCGAGAGCCGTTCTTGCCCGTGAGTTGTCTTTGCAGGAGATACGGGAAATCCATGAGGCGGTACCGGACATGGAGTTGGAAGTGTTTGTGCATGGAGCCTTATGTGTGAGTTATTCGGGCGTATGCTATGCCTCACAGTACTGTTTCGACCGCTCGGCCAACCGGGGAGAGTGTGCGCAGTTTTGTCGCATGAAGTTTGATTTGCTGGATGCTGACGGCAAAGTGATAGAGGAGGGCAGATACTTCCTTTCGCTGAAAGATATGTGCCAGATAGACAATCTTGAAAGTCTCGCAGCTGCAGGAGCCAGCTCTTTTAAGATAGAAGGCAGACTGAAAGATGTCGGCTACGTGAAGAATGTGGTGTCGGCATATAGTCAGAAACTTGATAAGCTTGTTGCCAAACAACCTGATAAATATTGCAGAGCATCGTATGGCAGGGTAGAGTATGATTTTAAACCCAGCTTGAAGAGGACCTTCAATCGTGGCTTTACGTCTTATTTCCTCAATGACAGACAACCGGATATAGCATCTTTCGACACCCCCAAGGCGTTGGGAGAGTATGTTGGCAACGTCAAGGAAGTGAAGCGAGACTCTTTCAACGTTTCCGGCACAGCTTCATTCAGCAATGGCGATGGCTTGTGTTTCCTCAATTCAAATCATGAACTGGAAGGATTTCGAGTGAACAGAGCCGTTGGAAACAGGCTATTCCCATTCAAGATGCCCGTCGGATTAAAGCCAAACACAAGATTATATCGTAATAATGACGAGGCTTTCAACAAGATTTTGTCAGGCGACACCGCAGAAAGACGACTTCCCATCCAGATGATTTTCGGGATGACCGAAACCGGATTCAAGCTTCGTCTCACATTCAAGGCCAATGGGTTGAAGCATGATATAGAAACAGTTTCTATTATATCGTTCGAACATCAATTAGCCAAGAAACCGCAAGAGGACAATATGCGCATACAGCTGACCAAATTGGGCAACACGCCCTTTGTTTGCGACCATTTTGAGGTAGATGCTGAGACTGCGCGAATGTTTGCTCCGTCGAGTCTGCTCTCAGAACTTCGGCGTAAAGCTACGGATGCATTGGCAAAAAAAATGATTGCCGAACATAGACAGGAAATACAGCAAGAACAGATACAAGCTAGTACTGACAGTCGTCAATCGGAAATAAAAGCATGGCAACCGGAGTATCAGCAGTTTAGCTATCTCTATAACGTGTCCAATTCCGTTGCCAAAGATTTTTACAGCACTCACGGACTTTCCTACGTTGAGCCGGCATTCGAAGTTGAGCATCATGGAAAGGAACATATCCTGATGCAGTGTCGGCATTGCTTGCGATACAGCATGGGCTTTTGCGTGCGACACGGTGGACGTAAACCTACATGGCGTGAACCCCTATCGCTCCGATTGGGTGACGGTCGCCGATTTCGATTGGAATTTAAATGCAGCGAGTGTCAAATGAATGTTTACAGTGAAAGATGATGAACATGAAAAGAGCAGCGTCTTTGAAATCCCCCTACATTTTGGTCATGGCACTGACATTCATTTTAATGCTCAGTTCCTGCTATGAACATCGCCGTCGCGCCCCTTTGGCCACAGAATTCAGTGAGCGCCAAATCGATTCCTTGTCCTTTTTTACGACCCATCACTACACGAACAATTATAATTTTGTAGTCAAGAGCGACAGTTTGGCGCTGCTTCAGCAACAGCCGGAGGAGTATATCAGCGGTATGCAGACGGACACATTTATGGTCTACAAAGGCTCACACCTTGTCGTTGCCGACATTCGGATGATGCCGGCCGACCCCATCGATTCTGTGTGGATACAGCTTGCCAACGACACATCGGCCTTTGGCTGGACCCACGAAAGCGCACTGTTGAAGAGTGCCATGCCCGATGATTCTATTTCGGCATTCATTTCCGACTTTTCCGACAACCATGTCATCATTTTTTTGGGCATCATTATCATTATCGGCGCCCTATATCTGCTGCGCAGCATGTTCCGACGCCAGGCACGTATCGTGCATTTCAATGATATTGCTTCTTTTTATCCCACCCTGTTGTGCCTCATTGTAGCCACTGCAGCCACACTCTATGCCGGTATACAGACATTTGTTCCGCAGATGTGGCAGCACTTCTATTTCCACCCAACGCTCAATCCATTCTCTGTTCCTCTTGTCTTGTGCGTATTCCTTCTCTTGGTTTGGGCTATGCTCATCACGGCTTTAGCCGCTGTAGACGACGTCCGCCATCAGTTGCCGTTCAACGAAGCCATACTCTATATTGGCGGACTGGCTGCGGTATGTGCGGTGAATTATATCGTTTTCAGCATCACAACCTTATACTATGTGGGCTATATACTTCTTGTGATTTATTATTATTATGCTCTCCGCCAGTATTTTAGGCACAGCCATGCCCACTATGTTTGCGGCAAATGCGGAGCCAAACTGCACGACAAAGGCACCTGCCCCTACTGTGGAACAGTGAACGAATAGACTGTTTTGAACCCTTAACCCTTATATTTCCTTATAAATAAGGATTGTCAGATAAGATGTTTAATCGTAATTTTACGGCACGATTAAACATCGGAATGATATTATAACAACCTCTTATTGAATATGAACAAAAAAAGGTTTGTAGGTTTCTTATTAGTTATGGGGTGTATTTCAGTTTCAGCCAAAAACAACCCATATCAACTGAACGACAGTTCTCGCGTGTATGACTTGGATGAGGTGACAGTGATCAGTCAGCCCAAAGAACAGTACCGTTTGCGTTTGCAACCTATCAGTTCGTCCATGTATTCAGCAGACGACGTAGCCATGCTGGGCACTCGTGACTTGCGTGAGCTGTCCTCTTATGTTCCCAATTTCACAATGCCCAACTATGGCTCCCGCTATACTTCTGCTATCTATATGCGTGGCACCGGCTCACGTATCAATTCTCCATCAGTGGGAATCTATGTAGACGGCATGCCATTGATGAGTAAGTCTGCCTTCAACACCCACACCTACGACCTTTCGCGCGTCGATGTGCTGCGTGGGCCGCAGGGCACTCTGTACGGTTTGAACAGCGAGGCCGGACTTGTTCGCCTCTACACCAAAAACCCTATGGACTATCAAGGCACCGATTTGACCATCAGCGGTGGCAGCCGATTCTATCGCAATGTCGAAGTTTCACATTATAATAAGATTAGCGACAGATTTGCGTTTTCCATAGCCGGATTCTATAATGGACAGAACGGTTTTTTCAAAAATAAGACTTTAGGCGAATATGCCGACAAATACAATGAAGCCGGTGGACGCTTGAAACTCATATACTGTCCTACTGATCGGTGGAAAATCAACTTCCTGAGCGATTATCAATACACCCGTCAAAACGGGTTCCCGTATGGTTTGATAGGTGACGACGGGCAGACTATGGATCCCAATACAAACCGCCAGCACAACTATCGCAGGAATATGTCGAACACGGCACTGAGCTTTCATTATCATGGAACAGCAGCCGATTTCACTTCGACCTCCAGTTATCAGTTTCTCAAAGACTATATGATGATGGATATCGATTACAGTCCGGCCGATTTCCTTGAGATGCAGGAGCGCCAGTTGCAAAACTCTTACACGCAGGAGTTTACG
Organism: Bacteroidales bacterium KA00344; assembly: GCA_001552765.1. Classification (GTDB taxonomy): domain Bacteria; phylum Bacteroidota; class Bacteroidia; order Bacteroidales; family Bacteroidaceae; genus Prevotella. Next base: position 69,314 of record KQ959425.1, on the reverse strand, counting down.
CTGAAAAGCAATAAGCCGGTAGGTGGTTTTTGGAATTGGACAGCAGGTGTCTTTGGAGGTTTCTCATGGTTAAAGACGAATAGCGACGTTGATTTTGGCAAAAACATGGATGCCTTTTTAGGCAACACCATACAGCGCGCCATGTACAACGCGATGGTCCATTCGATGGCTGCCCGGTTTATCGCACGCGGCATGTCGCCCGAAGCTGCGGCACAGCAGGCTGCGGCCATGATAGAAAGAGCCGGTGGTGTAACATTGACCACCGATATAAAGAATGTGCCGGGAGTTTTCCGAACACCAACCTATAATCTCGGTATCTACCATGAGTCGAACTTCGACGTTACCGATCGCCTTACTGCAACCTTAGGATTGCGCTACGACTGGAATTATGTAAGCATTGACTATGAGTCGAGTGCAGCCGTCTCATCGACAGCCAAAGTGATGGGACGCGAGGCAACCGTGAACGTTTCTTCTGCGTTGAAAAACGATCATAACAGCAGTTTCGAACAGTTGCTCCCCAAATTCGGTCTCACCTACAGGGTGGCAGACAATGGCAGCAATCTCTACGCAACCGTGAGCAAGGGCTACCGTGCCGGTGGATATAACATCCAGATGTTCTCAGACATTCTGCAAACAGAAATTCAGAAAAACAGTTCGCAACGTGCAGACTACATAGTGCCCCATACAGAGAAAGACTACGAAAATATCAACAAGACCATTGCTTATAAGCCTGAAACCAGCTGGAACTATGAAATGGGAGCGCACCTCAATCTTTTCGGCGGCAGAATGCAAATGGATGTAGCCGCCTTCTATATGCAGATTCGCAATCAGCAACTCTCACAAATGGCAGGCAACTACGGTTTCGGCCGCATGATGACCAACGCGGGAAAGAGCATGAGCTGCGGTGTGGAAGCCGGGCTTAGGGGAAATGCGTTCGACGATCATCTCACATGGAGATTGAACTACGGATATACCCATGCCTCCTTTGATGAATATACAGACACTATAATGAAGAAGGGTGTCAAAACATTGGTAGATTATAAGGACAACAAAGTGCCCTTTATTCCTGAACACAATTTTGCCGCCGGCGCAGACTATCGCTTCGACCTTACCTCCGGTAGCATGCTCAAGAATATCATCGTTGGTGCCAATGTGAACGGACAAGGAAAGACTTACTGGGATGAGGCCAATACAATGAGCCAGAAGTTCTATGCCGTGCTTGGTGCTCATGTAGGCTTTGACTTTGGCCAAGTGAAACTAAACGTTTGGGGACGAAACCTCACCGACAGTCGCTACAATGTGTTTGCCGCGAGCAGTGGAGCCACAGGCAAGACAAATTGGTTTGCTCAGCGCGGAAACCCATTGCAGATAGGAGCTGACCTGAAAATCCATTTCTGATTATTATTTAACTTTTAGATATTTTCAAGGACTGTTCGTAGCGATTGCGAACGGTCCTTTTTAATTTTCTGACACGTTTCGCCCATCATCATATTTTCATTCCAAACAGTCGGATAAAGGTGGACTTGATATACAGAAACCGTCAGTTTGATATATGATGTGTCATCATCTTATTACCCCACTTTTTCTTTACAAACAGCCCTGTAGAATTCGCGTATTTAAAAACAAACTTACTTTCGCTCTGAATACGACGTTTATTTGAAAAATTATAATCACCTGATAATCAGATAAATATTAAAAACGCCCCTTTTCGCTTTTATTTTATCACTCGCGATTAAGTATCGAATGGTTGGGCGTGAAGGCTTTAATCGCCTTGCAAATAAGGCTTATCCGCACGGCCACTAAGGCTTAACCATACTGCGATTGAGCCTTAACCACAATATAGCGAAATACAAATCAGACAGACAGACCGTTTTTCCGATTATACAAGCAGATTTTAAAGGTCAAAACATAGCCCTTTTTGAGCTGGTTGTCGAAAAAATAATCATCGAAAAATGATAATTAAATTTTACAAATTAAAAAACAGGGGTGGAGTAGGAGCAGCATACGCTTTGTACCATATTTTTTAAATTTGCAAGCGTTGTTGCATGTTGAAGTTGATACTGTTGAGTATTTTCCTACGTTTTGTTTTGTGTTTCTTTTGTTTTGTACTATTTTTGCATCTGAAATGAAAATAACGAAAACGCAATTTCTCAAAGTTTTTTTGGCTGTGACGTTTGTTTTGGCTTTGGTGCGCTGCATATTTCCCTCTGTAGCGGCCGACAGAACTGTTGAATCACCCCTGACCGGCAATGATTCTAAAATTGAACATCAAGATCACAATAAAGATAATTTAAAAGTAGAGGAAGAAAAGAAGAAACAAAAGAACTCTGCTTCTGTAGACAAACAGGACAAGTCTTTAACCTCTGCTTCGAAGTTTTTTAATGCGGACGGCTCGGTAATCAAAAACAAGATACTAAGCGTTCCGGGCTATTCAAAAACCTTTCCGGATTTACAGGAAGTGCAGTATGCATCTGCTAAAAAATGGGGCGTAAGTCCAGTGGCAAACCGGGAAGAGGCGGAAAGGAAGAAGTCTGAACTTGTCTACGTTGCGAGCAATCCTTATTTTCATGTGGACCCACTTAAGAGCAGTGTTCCATATCTGGTACCCCGTGCCTCCAATCTGTTACACGAAATTGGGAATAATTTTTTCGACAGCCTTCAGTTGAAGGGAGTGCCCCTGCATAAGCTAATTGTTACAAGTGTGCTTCGTACAAAGGATGATGTGGCGAAGCTACGCGGACACAACGGCAATGCTACCGAAAACAGTTGCCACCTCTATGGCACCACTTTTGACATTTGTTATAATCGGTATAAAACGGTGGAAGCTCCGGGAGAGTCCAGAAGGGAAGTGCGCAACGACACGTTGAAATATATTCTTGCCGAAGTGTTGCGTGACATGCGAGAGGCGGGCAAATGCTATATCAAATACGAAGTGCATCAGGGCTGTTTCCATATCAGCGTAAGATAGGGTACAGTTTACTCTTTCACTTTATATTCATCCTTTGCCCAAATCACTTTACCGTATAAGTCGTAAAAGTGGTCTTGTGCCATCCATTGTCGGCGGGAAGGCGGGGCCGACGGATTAAGGCATCTGTTGCCGCGCTTGATGACAATGCAACCCTTGCGGCGTTCTATCTTGAATCCTACTCCGACCTTGTATGTTCGTTTTGTCCGGGAGTCAAAACGCCAGAGTTCCTGTCCGCAATCCATATAGAAATTCACAAGCGTTCCCTTGTCAACAGCTATAAAAAAGAAATTACCATCGGGACTCAGCCAAGCAGATAGAATACTGTCATAACTTGAGTTGGTGAAATGGACTTCCTCTCTGCGATTTGTCATCACATCATAACAAAACAACCGATCGCCCTCTATATAGTATAGACAGTGTCGGTGATTATCGGTGTATTTGGCAACAATCACGGAATCATTCTGCAAACTCTTTGCTACCGCTTTAACGCGATTGGCTATCGGAGTTTGCGAATATGCCATTGTATGCAACAGCAAGGTTAAAAACAAAAATACAAATCGCAGTCTCAAAATATACTTTATCAAGATAGGGACGCAGTCAGAAAACAATTCTGATTTAACGTCCCTATCGTCTTTACAAGGTGTGAGTTATATTAAATTCCAATGTTTAGTAGGCAAACAGAGGATATTTTTTCATCGTTTCATTTACTTTTTCGCGTACGGTTTTGATAACATGATCGTTCTCAGGATCAGCCAAAACTTCGTTAATGAGGTCGGCTATGAGATGCATCATGTCTTCTTTGGCACCACGTGTAGTCATTGCAGCCGTACCCAGACGGATTCCGGAAGTTTGGAATGCGCTGCGTTCGTCGTAGGGAACTTTGTTTTTGTTTACCGTGATGTCGGCTGCCACCAAAGCATTTTCTGCAACTTTACCCGTCAGGTCAGGATATTTTTGGCGAAGGTCGAGCAACATAGAGTGGTTGTCTGTGCCTCCACTCACGATACTGAAACCGTGCTCTGTGAGTGCCTGAGCCAACACAGAGGCATTCTTTTTCACCTGCATGGCGTAGTCTTTCCATGATGGAAGGAGATTCTCGCCAAAGCCAACGGCCTTGGCTGCAATCACGTGTTCCAGTGGACCACCTTGATTGCCTGGGAACACAGCAGAGTTAAGAAGCATACTCATGGGTTTCACAATTCCTTTTTTAGTGGTGTACCCCCATGGATTTTCAAAGTCCTTGCCTAAAAGAATGACGCCACCGCGAGGACCACGCAGGGTCTTGTGGGTGGTGGTGGTAACGATGTGAGCATATTTCAGAGGGTTGTCGAGTAAACCGGCTGCAATAAGTCCGGCAGGGTGAGCCATGTCTATCATCAGCAATGCGCCAACTTCGTCGGCAATCTTACGCATACGTGCATAGTCCCACTCTCGGCTGTAGGCAGATCCACCACCGATAATGAGCTTAGGTTTGTGCTCCAAAGCCAGTCGCTCCATTTCATCATAGTCAACACAACCGGTCTCGCGGTCCAGCGTATAACCTACAGGCTTGTAGAGAATACCGGATGTATTTACACTGCTTCCGTGTGAGAGGTGTCCGCCCTGATCAAGGTCGAGCCCCATAAAAGTGTCTCCCGGCTTGAGCACTGCCAGCAGTACGGCCTGATTGGCTTGTGCTCCTGAGTGGGGTTGCACATTGGCATATTCAGCACCAAAGAGTTTTTTGATACGTTCAATAGCTAAGGTTTCTACCTGATCTACTACCTGACAGCCACCATAATAGCGCTTGCCAGGATAGCCTTCGGCATATTTGTTGGTGAGATAACTCCCCATTGCTTTCATCACCTCTTCGCTGACAAAGTTCTCAGACGCGATGAGTTCCATGCCTCTCAGCTGGCGTTGGTGCTCCTGTTCTATAAGATTAAAAATCTCCTGGTCTCTTTCCATTGTGTTGACTTTTATTGAAATGGTTTGAATTTTATTACCTTACAAAATTATATAAATTATCCTTGATGTGCAACCTAAAGCAAATTAATTATGGACATTGTGTTTGCGGAATTGACTTTACTACGTCAAATCAATTCCACTTCGCTTATATCCTGTTCTATATCGCAATAGTGACACTTGAGAATCCCCTTGTTTTTTTCTATGACATTGAAGATAGTTTGCATGGGTTCGTTGTTGGTGATACATTTCGGATTATTGCATTTTACGATCCCCCGAAGCTCACCGGGCGTTTCCACCGTCTTCTTTTCTACCACTTCATAATCTCTGATGATATTGAGAATTATTTTGGGAGCAATGACAGAAAGCTTACTGATCTCCTCGTCGGTGAAAAATTTGTTTGCGATCTTGATGATGCCTTTCTTGCCTATCTTGCTTGAGGGCAGATTATAACCGATGGTAACTTGTGCGTCCAAGTCGTGAAGCCTCAGCAGTTTCGCCACTTCATAGGTCTTGTTTGCCGGTATATGGTCGATGACGGTACCGTTTTCGATTGCCGCCACTTGTAATTCTTTCTTTCCCATAGTCTGTGATGTTTATATATTGGTGTTCTTAGATAATGGTCTTGTCGTTCCTAACGTCATCGAGGGATATTCCCAGACAATGGCAATATATGGCTTCTCTGGCATACAATCCGTTTTTGGCCTGCTGTATATAGTATGCGTGCGGATTGTCGTCAACGTCGTATGCTATTTCGTTTACACGGGGCAGGGGATGCAATATTTTCATATTGGGCTTAACCTTACTGAGCATGGAGTTGCGCAATATATATACGTTTTTCACCCTTTCATACTCCATGAGGTCTGAAAAACGTTCTTTCTGCACACGCGTCATATACAAGATGTCGGCATCGGCGATGATGTTTTCATCAAATTTTGTATGTTCGTAAAACCTGATTCCATTTTGCTTGCAATACTGTTTATACTCCTGAGGCATAGCGAGTTCCTCCGGAGCAATAAAGTGAAACGTCGGATTGTAGTGGCGCATGGCCATGATCAAGGAATGTACGGTGCGTCCATATCTTAGGTCTCCCACAAGATAGATGTTCAAATCCTCCAAAGTGCCTTGAGTCTTATAGATGGAATACAGGTCGAGCAGGCACTGTGAGGGGTGCATGTGGGCGCCATCGCCCGCATTGACAATAGGTACCGGCGCCACCTCACTGGCATATTGTGCAGCTCCTTCTATAAAATGTCTCATCACGATAATGTCGGCATAGTTGCTCACCATCAGAATAGTGTCTTTCAAAGTCTCACCTTTTGTGGTGCTCGATGTTTTAGCATCAGAAAAGCCTATGACACGTGCGCCGAGACGGTTGGCTGCTGTTTGAAAACTAAGTTGAGTGCGGGTCGAAGGCTCAAAGAATAGGGTGGCGACTACTTTACCTTTTAACAATTCCCGATTGGGATATGTTTCAAACTCTTGCGCCATTTCAAGGAGATAATGGATCTCTTCCTTAGATAGGTCGGCAATTGTCACAAAGTCATGTTTTTCCATTTAAATACAGATTGAGAGTTGCAAATTCGATTGCGAAGTTACTGATTATTTTCAATTTATTCATGCCATTTCAAAAGAAAAATTGTATTTTTGCACAAATTACATTGAATTATATAATGAGAAAATTTTTCATCATATCTCTGTGGACATTTTTGTTCTTGACGGTGTTAATAGCTTCCATACTCTTTTACCTCATTTGGAATGGAACCATTGGTTACTCTCCGGATATAGAACATTTGCAAAACCCTATTAACAAATCGGCTTCGCTTATCTATTCGGCTGACAGCAAGGTTATTGGAACATATAATGTCAACAAGGCCAATCGAATTCCCATATCCTATTCCAAACTGTCTCCGCATTTGGTCCATGCTCTTGTTTCAACGGAGGATGAACGGTTTTATGAGCATTCCGGAATAGACTTTATCGCTCTGGCACGAGCAGTCGTCAAGCGTGGCATCATGGGGCAGGAGAGCGCCGGTGGAGGCAGCACCATCACGCAACAGCTTGCTAAGCAGCTTTATTCTGCACCCGTAAAATCGACCGTCGAGCGTCTGTTGCAAAAACCTATAGAATGGGTTATTGCCATCAAACTTGAACGAAATTTTACCAAGGAAGAGATCATTGCCCTATACTTAAACTATTTTGACTTCCTTCACGGAGCTGTGGGCATCAAAACTGCGGCCAACACTTATTTTAATAAAGAGCCTAAGGATCTTACAGTTAATGAATCGGCATTGCTGGTTGGCTTATGTAAGAATCCTTCATACTTCAATCCTGTAAGATACCCTGAGCGCAGTAAACATCGCCGAAATGTTGTGCTGGCTCAGATGAAAAAGGCAGGCTATCTGTCCGATGCAGAATATCAACAGAATGCCCGGGAAGAAATAGGACTGCATTTCCACCGCTCTGACCATAAAGATGGTGTGGCTGTTTACTTTCGTGAATTTCTGCGTCAATACATGATGATGGATAAACCCGAAAAGGACGACTATCCTTCGTGGAACCGTCGACAGTTTGTGATTGACTCCATAGCCTTTGCTACCGACCCGCTTTGCGGTTGGTGCAAGAAAAATACCAAGAAAGATGGCAGCCCCTATAATGTCTATACAGACGGTCTCAGAATATATACCACAATCGACTCACGTATGCAACGATATGCCGAGGAATCGGTATATGGACACGTGGCCCGCTACCTACAGCCTGAATTTAACAAGGAAAATCGTAAGAAACCTAATGCTCCTTTCACTAGCGAACTGTCCCAGAAGCAGGTGAAGCAAATCATGGATCGAGCTGTTAAACAGAGCGAACGATATCTTACGATGAAACAGTCGGGATGCTCTGAAAAAGAAATTGCCAAAGCTTTCCGCACGCCTACAGACATGGCTGTATTTACCTATCATGGCGATGTAGACACAGTGATGACTCCGATGGACTCTATCCGATATTACAAATCGTTCCTACGAGCTGGATTCATGAGTATGGAAGCCCATACCGGACACGTAAAGGCATACGTTGGCGGTATCGACTTCGAACACTTCCAATACGACATGGTTATGGGGGGGCGTCGTCAGGTTGGTTCAACTATCAAACCTTTCCTATACTCATTGGCTATGGAAAATGGGGCTTCTCCATGTGACAAGGTGCCCAATGTGCAGCAGACCTATATAGTTGCCGGCAAACCATGGACGCCAAGAAACGGCAGTCGGCGACGCTATGGGGAGATGGTAACACTGAAATGGGGATTGGCTCAATCCAACAACTGGATTTCGGCACATCTGATGAGTCGCCTCAATCCCCGACAATTTGTCTCCATTCTTCATAAGTTTGGTATCGACAATCCCGATATATACCCATCTATGGCATTGTGTTTAGGACCATGCGAGGTGTCTGTTGCAGAGATGGTGAGTGCCTATACTACATTTCCGAACAACGGTATTCGGATTGCTCCGATGTTTGTGTCAAAGATAGAAGACAACGAAGGTAATATCATCACACAATTCCAACCCCGTATGAATGAGGTGATCAGTTCTTCAAGTGCTTATAAAATGCTGGTTGAGCTTATGGCTGTTGTTGATGGAGGAACTGCGGGACGGCTTCGCTTTAAATACAATCTGGAAGGAGAGATAGGTGGAAAAACCGGTACGACAAATAGAAATTCGGATGCTTGGTTTATGGGATTCACCCCTCAACTCGTGAGTGGAGCATGGGTAGGGGGTGAAGAACGTGATATCCACTTTGACTCCATGCGAATGGGACAGGGTGCCACAATGGCATTACCTATATGGGCATATTTCATGAAAAAAGTATATCGCGACAAAACCCTTCCATACAATTCTAATTCAACTTTCGACATTCCGGAGAATTTCGATCCATGCGACAAAGACATCGATCCGATGGGCGAAGTTGGAATAGACGAAGTTTATGAATAATCAATAGCCCCAATGCAAAGTTCTCTTATGATATGCATTGGGGGTTCTTGTTGTTTATCTTCACTGTCTTTATAGGGGAACTAAAGTTGTTGTATTATATTTATCATAATGCCGATTATAAATTAAAATGAATTGGGGATAATACAATATAAATATGTTGTTTTGATTGGTAATAAATGGTAGAATGAATTTTTGTAAAATGAAATATGAAAATACAGGGACTCCAATATAACTATATAGAGGTACCAATTTTATATTTAGAAAATTTAAAGTCATTTTTTTGGAATTTGAGGAGCAGCAATATTGTTTTAGCTCTATAGAGATGTAACTGTTCATTTTCGTTTATTTTCATAAAGTTTGAGTTGAAAAATCTTAAAACGAATGTTTAAAGCTACAAAAATCTAATTTGTTACGCTTTAGATTGAATATTTAATCGTATCTTTACATTCAAGATGAAATACAACAACTATATTTTTGATTTAGACGGAACTTTGCTGAACAGCATTGAGGATTTGGCTGCAAGTTGCAACTATGCCTTACGCAGTTGCGGAATGGCGGAATATTCTGTTCAGGAGATTCAAGACTTTGTGGGAAACGGCGTAAAAAAGCTAATGGAACGCAGTGTTCCACAAGGAATTAACAACCCTCAGTTTGAGCAAGCCTTACGCACATTCAAGACTCATTATCTTGAACATAATTCGGTATACACCCGCCCTTATGATGGTATTCCTGAGCTGTTGAAAACACTGAATTCGCGTGGCAAAGGCGTAGCGGTGGTAAGCAATAAATTTGATGCAGCCACCAAAGCATTGGTGAAACAATATTTCGGTGATGATATTAAAGTGGCCATCGGTGAGTCTGCACACATTAGCAAAAAGCCGGCACCCGACATGTTGCTCGAAGCCATGCGGCAGTTGGACTGTAATGCTGACGACACTGTCTATATAGGCGACAGCGATGTAGACATTATCACTGCGAAAAATTGCGCCCTACCCTGCATCAGCGTGCTCTGGGGATTCAAAAGTCGGAGTTTTCTTATCGAGCATGGTGCAACGGTTTTGGTGAGCCATCCAAAGGATATCATCGATTTTTGATACTCTAAATTGTCAATAAAACTTCACTATAAACTTGTCTGTATTTTTAGACGTTCCAGCACAATAATACCAATTTGATGCCCACCAAATCTCAATATTTCAGTCAATATATGAGCACCCATCTGCCGTTGCTGCCCATTCGCCTTGCGGTTAGGCTTTAACCGTCGGACGGATGAAGCTTATTCGCATGACGATAACAGCTTAATCATCATGCCGTTAAATACTAATGATAAAGTTTCAATAAAACTTTAAAAACGGAAAAACGACATAACATGGGCTTACATGCTGATAGTTAGTAACTTATGGAAAACTCGCTATTTTGGAGTATTCTGCATCAGTGAATTTGAATTTTCAAATTCTCGAAATATAGAGAGGTGTTTGTCTTGTTATTTCAATATAATAAATAGCATATCAAATCTATATGCAACATTATAAATCATACTAACGTCTGATACATAAGTTAATATAAGAATAAAATAATATGAAGCTATTGGGAAACATTCTCTGGTTGTTATTTGGCGGACTTGCTACCGCTTTTGAATACGTTGTTTCAAGCGTGCTGTTGATGTGTACCATCATTGGTATTCCGTTTGGTATTGCCACATTGCGCATTGGGATGTATGTACTCTGGCCTTTTGGACAGCAAGTTGTAGCCAAGCCATCGAGTGCAAACTATGGTTGTTTGAATTTGATGATGAATGTGATATGGATAATGTGCGGAGGACTTGCCATTTGGCTGACACACATCTTTTTTGGCGTATTGCTGTGTCTTACGATCGTGGGCATCCCCTTTGGCAAAAAGCAATTCAGTTTGGCAGGATTGGCCTTGACTCCCTTTGGCAAAGAGGTTGTGTCAGAGTGATGTCGGAAAGCTGCATAATGTCTCTTTGACTCTTGTGCAGCCTCTGCGTCCGACCCTTATATCATCGATAACTCGGCCACCATCTTCTGTTCGATCTCGCCTATATCGTATTTATCTATCAGCGCCTTATCTTTCTCAAATTGTCGCATGATGTCTTCGGCACTCTTCATCACATTTTCGGAAGCGGCGACAGACTGTTTGATAAGGGTAATAGCCAGATCTACCCTACCCGCAAACCAGTTGCAATATCCTGCATTAAGATAGTCAGAGGCGTTGCAAGCCTTATGGGTCAGAATTTCCTGATAAAGGGCATCTGCCTGTTCCAAACGTTTCAGCCAGAGGTGCCCCCATGCCAAGGCGCGTTTCACATTTATCTCTCCCCGATTCTCATAATCCAACCGATAGAGCAGCTTCATGCCTGCATCAGCATTGTCGGAGTTGATTTGTGATATGGCAAGGTTGAGTGCCAAATTGCGATGCTCAGGATAATGCTGATGAAGCTGTTCATAAAGTTGAGCGGCTTCTTCGTAATCCTCTACATAAAAGCATGCCTGAGCATAGCCCATCATGGCATGGTCATCATCGGGGAGTTGCTCACACAGCCGGGCATAGATAGCCTGGGCCTCCATATATTTACGACTTCGCATCTTGAGGCTTGCCTCCATACGCATATCTTCAATATTGTCGGGATCTTTATATGCGTAAAACAAGTATGACATAGAGGAATACATCTTTCTCTTCAATAAAAACTTCTGAACGTGACGAGCCTCCTCACTCATCTGATTTTGGAACACATTGTTGGCCATAAAAAGGAATTGCCAACTCTCAAAGGGGTTTTCGAAAATCTTGTGCGCATCACAAAGCGAGAAGAAACGATAAAGGTCTTGTAGATACATCCGTCGGATGTAACTCGGATCTTGGGTATCTATATTCTGTTCGCCCATACCCATCATGGCCACGTTGCCGGAATTGAGCATCTCCTTGAGGCTGGCCGGGAGGTTGCGAAACACGCTGGAGGTGCCCAGAATAAAACTATATTTATCGGATTCGCAAAACAAACCGCTACCCAAAATATTTTTAATCATATTGGAGCGAAGAAATTCCGGTGTCAGGTGTTGTAATTGCGGATGGTCCAATGTGAACGGCATAAACCAGTTGCACAGCGTGTAGAAGAATGAAAAACGCTTCATCTGGGAAAAACCTCCGAAATAAATGTCTACGCCCTGTTCACGCATATCCATCATTTTACGGATGCTTTTCTCCATCTCTTCCATTTTCCGGTCGGCAGCATCAGGATTTAGGATGTTGTCTAATGTGTTTTCCTCTTTCTCCTTGATACCCAACTCGGTAATTTCAAAGTTCTGGTTGCGCATCAAGGTGGGCATAATGTCTTTTTGCAATTTTTCGTTGTCGCGTTTCGCGTTTCTACAATACACCACCTGGATTTGCAGCTCTACAAGTTCCTCTCTCACAGTGGCCTTTTTCAGAAGCGTTTGGAGTTGTGTACTCACTTGGGGAAACATAGACAGGCTCAAACCATGTAGTGCAAACACCCATCCAACCAAAGCCCGTTGCCGGCTATGTACATCTTGGGCATATTCATAGATATGAAGCAGGGCGAGAACACGCTCCGCATCGCCCGAAAGAATGGCTCCCAGCATTGTAGCGCTGATTAATAGTTGTGCGTCGTTCGCATCTATTGTGGGAGAAACCAGCAACTTGGCCAATCCCATAGCAAACTCGTGTGACCATTGGTGGGAGAAAAGCAGCGTGCTGAATAACGACTGTATGTATTGATAATGGTCGACATAAAGTTTTTTTAGCGTTGCGTCTCTCTCATTTTCCGGGTCGAGCGATGCCATGGCCACATTCGAGACAAAAGCCTCCAGCTTATGTTTAACTGTTTCCAAGTTTAACTCCATTATGGGTTTGGCAGGTGCATGACTGACGACGGAGGGGTCGTTCAGTCTGCGAAAATCAAGTTCGATGTCGCGCAGCAGTGTGTAGAGTCTGATCAGCAGTTTGTCGTATAAGTCCTGCCGTTTATCATCATGATACCCTTTTTTCAGAAAATCGCACATGAGCTTGTAGTCGTTCTCAATCTCTTCCAGTCGGGGAACTAAAGAGTCGTATTGGAAGGATTTTAGGAAAGTGCGAGTTCTTGACAGCGCCTCGCCCAAATAGCCTGAATCTATGATGTTTTGCCGTATGCGATGGAGATTTTGTAGCTGGGAAGTCCAGTCAGCTGACTGTTGATAATTGTCCATATTGAAGAATGAGAAAAAATAAAGAAAATGAGCACGATAAATTACTTCCAATACCGCTTTGCACGGGCAACATCTTTCTCGCGCGGTGGTGCAACCCGTTGATAATGCAGTTTGGGCAAAGCATCGATGGTCTTGTCGTCTACGTGCATGTATTTTTTGATAATGTCACGATAATGTGTCGCTCCATGCCGGTTGATGGAATCGCACACATTATTATATACTCTGACAAAAGCGTCAAGCTGCGCCTGACGCCCCTTTTGAGCCAATGCCTTCTCTCTGAAAGCAATCACGCCTAAACGGATGTCCTTGTCGCGACTATCCATCAAGACAATATTCTTGAACATTCTTGCAGTAGAAGCCTGTGGCTCAGTAAGTAACACTGCGTCTATTTCGTTGTTCAAAAGCATTTTCAACCGTATGTCCACGTCGTTAATCTGTACTCGATAGACCTCGTGTTTGGTTTTGACACTATCTATGGCAAGCCCAGCCAGATAGTCGGTAGCCGAATAGCGTGTCATGGCTACCATTTTGTCTGACATCTGTTTAAGCTCCTTTACACGAGCCAAACGATTGGAAATAAACTGCCAGTAGCTGTTGGTGGCCGTCACATAGCGTAGTGGCGTGCCACGTTTCTTGAGTCGTTCGGCACGAATAAGGTCGGTTACGAACCCCTCCACGTGCCCACCTTCTATCAACGTGTCGCCATCCAACTGAGATGTACGCGCACGGAGACGCACGTCTACCCCTCCGCTTTGGAAAAGACTATCTTCTAAAGCAACAAAAAGTGGAAGACAATCCAACGTCGGAGTAGTAGCAATTTTCAAGGCAGCAGAATCTCTCCGAGCTGCCTCCGAGCGCTGTTTTTTCGAGAGTGCCTGCTTCTGCTCATACGATTGGCCGCAGGCTGCAAAGGCAAGCGATACGACAAACAACAGAATGTAAAACAAAGGTCTTTTCATACTATTGCAAAGTTAATAATTATATTTTGCAATTACGGAAAAAAAAGATTACTTTTGCATGAGTAAATTTAAATCGAACTCGTGGAGTTGAAGGAAGCTGCCACCTTGAAATTAGGCAAAACCAAAATCTGAAGATGTAGATTTTTCTTTAACTTATCGAATATATTGATGACTGTTTCGAACAATTTCTACAGTGCCGGATATGAATCACCGACTTTCAATTCCTGTCGAATCGAACACACAGCAAATCCTGAAACAATATAAATTCCCAAAGAAAATGGCAAAAGATAAAACGATGTATGTTTGTAGCAACTGTGGCTATGACTCGGCTAAATGGTTGGGCAAGTGTCCTTCATGTGGCGAATGGTCATCGTTCAAAAAAATAAAGGTTGCCGACACATCGGGTACCGGTGCGGCAAAGAGTGCGGCATTGACCCTTCGCCATGGCGACAAGAGCACCCATCTTCATCTTGGCTCTCAGAACAAGCCTATGCGCCTGAACGACATCTCTGCCAAGGATGAGCCGCGCATCGATACTCACGATGCCGAACTTAATCGAGTGTTGGGAGGCGGTATTGTGCCGGGAAGCATCATTTTGCTGGGTGGTGAGCCCGGCATAGGAAAGTCTACGCTCACACTTCAAACCATTCTTTCGATGTCGGAACGAGATATTCTCTACGTGAGTGGTGAGGAAAGCGCACACCAAATCAAGATGCGCGCCGAGCGTCTCAATCCCGACAATTCCGACTCCATATTTGTGTTGTGTGAGACATCATTGGAAAACATTTTCGGACATATTCAGGAAGTGAAACCCGAACTGCTCATTATAGACTCCATTCAGACCATTTCCACCGAAACGGTAGACTCGTCTCCCGGAAGCATCACGCAGGTGCGTGAATGTGCGTCCGCCCTACTTCGCTTCGCCAAGACCAGTGGTGTGCCGGTGATTTTGATTGGACATATTAATAAGGAGGGCACGCTGGCCGGACCGAAAATATTGGAACACATTGTAGATACGGTTATTCAGTTTGAGGGAGACCAACATTATATGTATCGCATACTGCGGAGCATGAAAAACCGCTTTGGGAGTACATCGGAACTTGGTATCTACGAGATGCAGCAAAACGGTCTGCGTCAAGTTTCCAACCCTTCGGAACTTTTGCTCACCGAAGACCATGATGGGCTGTCGGGTGTGGCTATCAGTTCGGCCATTGAGGGCGTGCGCCCATTCCTCGTCGAAACGCAGGCTCTTGTCTCATCGGCAGCCTATGGTACCCCTCAACGTTCGGCCACAGGTTTCGACCAGCGCAGACTCAATATGTTGCTGGCTGTATTAGAGAAGCGAGTGGGCTTCAAGCTGATGCAGAAAGACGTCTTTCTCAACATAGCCGGAGGTCTACGAGTAACCGATATGGCTATGGACCTCAGCGTAATAGCCGCCGTTCTATCAAGTAATGTTGATACTCCTATAGAGGCGGGATGGTGTATGTGTGGTGAAGTTGGACTTAGTGGCGAAGTGCGTCCTGTGAGCAGGGTGGAACAACGCATTGCCGAAGCTGAAAAGCTGGGATTCAAACACATTATCATACCCTCGCACAATATGAAGAATCTCAATGCCAAGAAGTATAAGATAGAGCTACATCCCGTAAAAAAAGTGGAAGGAGCATTGAGATGTTTGTTTGGATAAGATTCAGTTTAAACTCTGCTCAAGGAGAGAGTTGATGGTCTAACACAAGATATATTATGAATAAAAACAAGACAGACAAGGCAATGTCATTTTCATTGGAGGGGATTGAGGACGTCCCTACTCAGGGTTACCGTGACTCTGTTATTATCGTAAGTGGCGGGATGGACTCCATCACGATGCTTCATGAATTTAAAGATCGTATTGCCTTGGGGCTTTCTTTCGATTATGGTAGCAACCATAATGCCAGGGAGATTCCATTTGCGGAGTTGCATTGTAAACGGTTGGGTATTTCCCATCTTACCATTCCTTTAGACTTCATGGGCAGGTATTTCAAGTCGAGTTTGCTCGAAGGTGCTGATGCAATACCCGAAGGCGATTATGACGAAGACAACATGAAATCTACCGTTGTGCCCTTTCGCAACGGCATCATGCTAAGTATTGCAGCCGGAATAGCCGAGAGCCGTAACCTGAAATACGTCATGATGGCCAATCACTCCGGCGACCACACTATCTATCCTGACTGTCGTCCGGAATTTGTTAGTGCCATGTCAGAAGCCATTAAGGCCGGAACGTTCCCCGGCATAGAGATTTTGGCTCCCTACACAGGCATTACGAAAGGTGACATTGCGCGTCGCGGCAAGGAAATAGGGTTAGACTATACCGAAACGTGGAGTTGCTATAAAGGTGGCGAAAAGCATTGCGGCAAGTGCGGTACTTGTTGTGAGCGTATCGAAGCTCTCAGGGAAGCAGGCATCGAAGATCACACAGAATATGAAGACTAAGGAGGGTCTGTTTGATACTTCTCATCACTCATTTTGCCACATCCGTATGACAAATAGAAAGCAAACGAGTGAAAAAACCAAAATATCATATTGTGATTTTCATGTTGTCCCGTAAAATGATTAACTTTGCAATATTGCAGACAGAAAAATTTCTAACTTTAAAATAAAGATAAAAATGACAATCGAACAATTTAACTTTGCCGGTAAGAAGGCTATCGTTCGCGTAGATTTCAACGTGCCATTGGACGAAAACGGACATGTAACAGACGACACTCGTATTCGCGGTGCTCTTCCAACATTGAAGAAGGTGCTGGCAGACGGCGGCGCTGTAATCATGATGAGCCACATGGGGAAACCTAAAGGCAAGGTTAATGAGAAGTTGAGCCTGAGCCAGATTGTACCAAACGTATCGAAGGCTCTCGATGTTGATGTTAAGTTTGCTAAGGACTGCGGCAACGCTAAGGCTGAAGCTGCAGCTTTGAAGATGGGTGAGGCTTTGTTGCTTGAAAACCTTCGCTTCTATCCGGAAGAAGAGGGCAAGCCTGTTGGCGTTGAAAAGGGCACTCCTGAATATGACGAAGCAAAGAAAGCTCTTAAGGAATCTCAGAAGGCATTTGCCAAGAAACTGGCTTCGTATGCTGATGTTTACGTAAACGATGCCTTTGGTACCGCTCACCGTAAGCACGCTTCTACCGCAGTCATCGCCGATTATTTTGACACAGATGCTAAGATGCTCGGGTTCCTGATGGAGAAAGAAGTGACAGCCATCGACAACGTATTGAAGAATGCCAAGCATCCTTTCACCGCCATTATTGGTGGCTCTAAGGTTAGCTCTAAACTCGGCGTTATCAAGAACTTGCTCGACAAGGTTGATAATTTGATCATTGGTGGCGGTATGGGTTATACTTTCATCAAAGCTCAGGGCGGCAAGATTGGAAAGTCTCTGCATGAGGACGAGTTGATGCCTGAGGCTCTGAACGTAATGGCTGAAGCTAAGAAGAAGGGTGTAAACCTTTCGCTTTCTGTTGCAACGGTTTGCGGTAAGGAGTTCTCTAACGATACCGAGCGTAAAGTATTCCCGATTGACCAAATTCCTGACGAATGGGAAGGCATGGACGCCAGCGAAGCAAGCTTGGTAGAATGGAAGAAGATAATCCTCGACTCTAAGACTATTCTCTGGAACGGTCCGGTAGGTGTTTTCGAATTGGAAAACTTTGCTCACGGTACCGGTGAGATTGCCAAGTATGTTGCTGAGGCTACTCAGAAAAACGGTGCGTTCTCGCTCGTAGGTGGTGGCGACTCTGTTGCAGCTGTCAATAAGTTTGGCTTGGCTGACAAGGTATCTTATGTTTCCACAGGTGGCGGTGCCATGCTCGAGGCCATTGAGGGTAAAACGCTCCCCGGTGTAGCTGCAATCAAAGGCTAATTTCTTTTGAATAGACAAGCCGTCTCATTCCAACATGAGATCTTTACATATACTAAGCGTCTTCTTCAATCATGAGAAGACGCTTTTATTATGTGCTGTCATTAAAACCAACGGACCTAAACGACATAAAGCTGTCTGTTTGTATTCGCTTGACATATTGCATATTGTCAGACGCTTCAAGTCTTTCTTAAAGTTTGTTCTTTTAATTTGTCGCATCACTTCCTTTTGTTTATATTTGCATCATATAATAGATATGCAATGAAAAAACCTATCTTATTGATTATATTTTGTACCTGTATTGGACTATCATTGTTTGGTCAGCGCCACGAGATTGTCAGCCAACGCATTGCGTCGCTGCAAGTGGTGGCAGGTGATAACTGGATGGATTTGCCAATCATTGTACTGGGACAACAAACACCTCTGACTATTTCATTCGATGACCTTACGCATGATTATCATCGCTATTCCTACAAATTGGAGCACTGCGAAGCCGACTGGACCGTATCGGAAGGCATTTTCGAGAGTGATTATTGCGAGGGATTCGCCAGTGGAAACACTATAGAGGACTTTAGACAATCCTTAAACACAAATCAGTTATATACTCATTATCAGTTTAATATACCCAACAATAAATGCAAAATAAAGCTTGGAGGTAATTACAGAGTAACGGTGTACGATGAGTATAATGAAGATGCGGTGGCATTTACAGCATGCTTTATGGTGGTTGAGCCACGCATGAGCGTAAGTATGGAGCTGACCACAAATACAGATGCAGATATAAACGGTCGGCATCAGCAGCTTTCACTGCAGGTGGATTATGGAAACATCAGAGTGACCGACCCATCCACACAGGTGAAAACTGTGGTGATGCAAAACGGACGGTGGGATAATGCCGTGGTGAATTCTAAACCACAATATGTAAGCAACAACGGTTTGATGTGGGACCATAACCGTGATTTGATATTCGACGGAGGAAACGAATACCGGAAATTTGAGATGCTCGATGTGAGTCACACCACAATGGGGCTGGAAAGTATGACGTGGGACGGGGAGATGTATCATGCAACTATATGGACCGACGAGCCCCGCCCAAGTTATGTGTACGACGAGGATGCCGACGGCGGTTTCTACATACGAAATTCGGATAACTGGGACAACAATGTGCTTTCAGAATATGCAATGGTACACTTCCGACTTGCTTCTCCCCGACTGCCCGGTGAAGTCTATTTGAACGGAGTGTGGACCAACGACAGGTTTATTCCGAAATACAAGATGGAATGGGACGAGACGCAACAGCTATATGAGGCAAGTGTGTGGCTGAAACAAGGTTATTACAACTATCAATACCTCCTGCAACAGACTGATGGACGTATGGTACCGGTACCTTCAGAAGGCAATTTCTATCAAACCCAGAACGCTTATCAAATGCTGGTGTATTTTCGTGGAAATGGTGAACGCACAGATAGATTGGTGGGATACGGGAAAATAGAATAACGCCTACTGTCGTCTTCTCGAAAAATGTCATTGTGATGCAAGGGAGCTTAGCTTAGAAACATGTCGTTTTGCTATCATTCATTTAAGAATATGAAGTGCAAAAACATTCATTACCTTTGGATTAGTTTCTTAACAATCAGTATGGGGTATTCCTACATGTCCTATCAAACATACGCAAACGGTTACATTTTCGATAAACGCCAAGAGGTTATTGGCTATTATAACAACGGCTACATACTGAAACTGAAAAACGTGGTCATAAGTGCCTACCGCCATAGCTATATATTAGATGAAAGCGACAGCATAGTCGGTGCGTATCATAACTTTTTTTGCGAATGAAGAAATAGTATCACTGCCGAGGTCCTTATGAAATTACTTCCGGCAATGAAACGGCGAGAGACTCCCCCACTTTATGTTGATTTGTCGAAGAAAAGAAACAACCGATATGTCTTTTCGAACACGGCCATATTACAAAAGCCTTGCACATTAAATATAAATGTACAAGGCTTTTTATCAGTCCATCTGTATTGAAAACAACGAAAATCATGGCCCCAAGCACATAAAGAGTTACCCTTTATGTCTTTGGTGGCTCTGCTTAGTTTATCGTCTGTCGGGCAGATGGAATTGATAGCTCTTTTCGAATACGTTTCTCACATCATTGATTTCAACAAAGGTAGTACCGCCATTTTCGCCAAACGACCCGGACAGATAGGCTATCTTGTCGTCTAAGCCAATATATTTCTTTTGCCGAAGCATACGTAAAGCTGCCATAAACATATATTCAGAGCTGACGTATTCTTTCTGATAAATAGGAATAATTCCATACGAAAGATTAAGCCAACGCTGCGTTTTTTCTTTATAACAGATGGCAAGAATGGGTTTCGGACCACGAAAAGCTGCCAAATGGCGTGCCGTTTCACCAGTCTCAGAGTCGGTAATGATACCTGCCACACCCAACTGGCGAGTAGAGCTGATTGCCGTATGAGCAAGAAAATCTTTCTGTGAACAGCTTGGACTCAACGGCACTTCGTCTTGTTCTCCGAAGTGAGCACGATCTTTCTCTGCCTGCTCTGCAATGGCCGACATGGTCTGTACGGCCTCCACTGGATATTTGCCCGCAGCTGTCTCACCGCTGAGCATGAGTGCATCGGTGTTAGAATAAATGGCATTGGCTATATCTGTTACCTCTGCACGAGTGGGTCTGGGATTGTTGATCATCGTATGGAGCATTTGCGTGGCCACAATAACGGGTTTTTTCTTTTGCACACATTTATGAATAATGCTGCGTTGTATTCCCGGAATTTGTTCAAGAGGCACCTCGATACCAAGGTCTCCGCGCGCAATCATAATACCATAGCTGGCATCAATAATCTCGTCGATATTGTCTACCCCCTCCTGATTTTCGATTTTCGATATAATCTTAATGTCGGAATGATGTTCGTCGAGAATGCTCTGTACTGCTTTTACATCGGCTGCTGAACGCACAAAACTATGGGCTATAAAATCTATATCTTCTTCAATAGCAAGAAGAATATTGTCCTTATCTTTTTTTGTAAGGGCAGGTAGATTTATGTGTTCTCCGGGAATATTTACACTTTTGTGCGATCCCAAAACGCCGTCATTGGTTACACGAGCAAAAATCGTTGGACCTACAATGTCGGTCACTTCCATGTTGAGTGCGCCGTCATCAAAAAGAATATTGTCGCCCACTCTTATATCATTAGCAATGTCCGTGAAAGAGAGATTAACAATGTCGTGCGTGGTATTCATTTGCGGACGACCGAAAATTTTGACAACATCTCCCATTTTATATTTTATAGGGGCGTCTACAGCCGTTGTGCGTATCTCCGGCCCCTTAGTATCAATAAGAATACCAATGTGAGACGAAACTGCTCTCGTATTATTGATAATATTTCGAATACCGTCCGGTGTGGCATGAGCCGTATTCATTCTAACCACGTTCATTCCGGCAAAAAACAATTTGCGGAGAAAATCAATGTCACATCTCTGATCACTGATGGAACATACTATTTTGGTCTGTTTCATATTTTGAGGAGTTATATATTATCTTGAAGAAAATGTTGTTATAAGCATCATCTCATGTTCTTGCCATAAACAACAATCCCTCTTCTGCAAAGGTACATGATTTTTTTAAGATTAATAATAAATATGACAAATAATAAACTGTTTACGTAAAGGTTTACGTATATTTAACGTGAACATATTCTCTACTCTTTCATGTATTTTTGTACCTTTGTAGATAAATCAAACGGAATCTCTTAAATATTTAATTATAAAGCAAATCATGAACAAACTTAAAGCACTCAACAAGCGTACGGCTCCCAAGAGCAATATGCCTGAAAGAATCATTCAATTTGGCGAGGGAAACTTCCTCCGTGCATTTGTAGACTGGATTATCTACAACATGAATCAAAAGACGAATTTCAATTCCTCCGTCGTGGTTGTTCAACCTATCGAACGCGGTATGGTAGATTGGCTTAATGGGCAGGACGGCCTCTATCATGTTAATCTTCAGGGGAAAGAAAAAGGACAACCCGTGAACACTTTAACCCGTATTGATGTCATCAGCAGAGCCTTGAATCCCTACACTCAGAATCAGGCTTTTATGGCTCTGGCCGAGCAACCAGAGATGCGTTTTATCATTTCCAACACAACTGAGGCCGGTATCGCTTTCGACGAAAGCTGCAAGTTTACCGATGCTCCCGCTTCAAGTTATCCCGGCAAATTGGTTCAACTGTTGTTCCATCGATACAAATATTTTGATGGATGCCCCGGCAAGGGAATGATTATCATGCCTTGCGAACTTATTTTCCTGAACGGACATCACCTGAAGGAATGTATCTATAAGTATATCGAGTTGTGGAAAAACGACATGGGAGCCGACTACGAGGGATTCAAAGAGTGGTTTACAAAGTATTGCTATGTTTGCGCCACATTAGTAGACCGCATTGTACCGGGCTTCCCGCGCGACACCATTAATGAAATTCAACAGAAGATTTGCTACAAGGACAACCTTGTGGTGAAAGCTGAAAATTTCCACCTTTGGGTTATCGAAAAGGCAGAAAATATGACTGTTGACGAACTAAAAGCAGAGTTCCCCGCTCACAAGGCCGGACTTCATGTACTTATTACCGATAACGAAAAACCATATCACGAACGTAAAGTTACATTGTTGAACGGCCCTCATACAGTGCTTTCGCCTGTTACATATTTGAGCGGTGTAGACATTGTCCGTGATGCCTGCGAACACCCTGTACTTAGCAAGTACATCCATAAGGTGCAGTTCGATGAGCTCATGCAGACCCTCGACCTACCCTTGGACGAACTTCAGCAATTCGCCTCCGACGTGCTGGAGCGTTTTGAGAATCCATTTGTAGACCATCAAGTGACAAGCATTATGCTCAATAGCTTCCCCAAATACGAGACGCGCGACCTTCCCGGTGTGAAGATTTACTTGCAACGAAAAGGTGAACTGCCTAAGGGATTGGTATTTGGACTCGCTGCCATTATTACTTATTACAAGGGCGGAAAGCGTGCTGACGGAGCTTCTATCGTGCCAAATGATGACCAGAAAATCATTGACAAGCTCAACGAACTTTGGGCTACCGGCGATACACAGAAGGTGGCCGAAGGTATCCTTGCTTTCGAGTATGTTTGGAAAGAAGACCTCAACAAGACCGTTCCCGGCATGACCGCCCTCGTGAAGGAATATCTCGACCTCATTCAGGAAAAGGGAATGTTAGAGGCCGTAAAGACTATTCTGTAAATTCTCTCCCACCCATCCTTCCGTATTGGAGGTTGGTAGGGATAATAACGAAAATCTCAACACCTTTCTTGGCAAGCAACTGGGAGAGTAATTTCAAATGAGAGGATGTCATCATAGGCACCCTCTCATTTTCTTATAATATGATGTTACATTTGATGATTCTGCCTTTTATTCATAATTTCATTGTTTTTTCCTGATTAATAGCTTAAAAAACTTTATCTTTGCAGAAAACCAATTATATTATGGATTACAAACGCAATATCATCGTCACCGGTGGCGCCGGCTTTATTGGCAGCCATGTTGTTCGCCTCTTTGTGAACAAATATTCAGATTATCATATTATCAACGTCGACAAACTAACCTATGCCGGGAATCTGGCTACATTAAAAGATATAGAAGATAAACCCAACTATACCTTTGTCAAAGCAGATATTTGTAATTTTGAGAAGATGAGTGAGCTGATGGCTCAATATCATGTTGACGGCATCATTCATCTGGCTGCCGAGAGCCATGTAGACCGCAGTATTAAAGATCCTTTTACGTTTGCCAAAACCAATGTCATGGGAACGCTAAGCCTGCTGCAGGCCGCCAAACTTTATTGGGAAGGACTCCCTGAGAAATATGAAGGCAAACGGTTTTATCATATTTCTACTGACGAAGTTTATGGAGCATTGGAATTGTCTAATCCGGAAGGTGTGGACTCTCCTTTTACCACAAAGGCTTCGTCCGATCACCATCATGCCTATGGTACCGATTTCTTTACAGAAGACATGAAATATATGCCCCACAGTCCGTATTCTGCCTCTAAGGCGAGCAGCGACCATTTCGTTCGGGCCTTTCATGATACATACGGCATGCCGACTATCGTAACAAATTGTTCCAACAACTATGGCCCGTATCAGTTTCCGGAAAAGTTGATACCGTTATTCATCAACAATATCCGTCATCGCAAACCGTTGCCCGTTTACGGCAAAGGAGAAAACGTGAGGGATTGGCTGTATGTAGAAGATCATGCCAGAGCTATCGACTTGATATTCCATAAAGGTAAAGTTGCCGACACCTACAATATCGGTGGATTCAACGAATGGAAGAATATAGACATCATCAAACTTGTCATCAAGACGGTAGACCGCTTGTTGGGCCGGCCGGAAGGAGCCGACGACGATTTGATTACCTTTGTCACCGATCGTCTCGGACACGATGCACGTTATGCCATAGACAGCCGCAAGCTCCAACGGGAATTAGGATGGGAGCCGAGCCTCCAGTTTGAAGAAGGTATCGAACGTACAGTGAAATGGTATCTCGACAACCAAGATTGGATGGACAATGTGACCAGCGGCGACTATTTGAAGTATTACGACGAAATGTATAAAAATCGATAGACATAGAAATCATGGCAAATAATAATCATATCGTGATTATGGCTGGTGGCATCGGGAGCCGTTTTTGGCCGATGAGTACACCGGAATATCCCAAGCAGTTTATCGACGTGATGGGGATGGGGAAATCTCTTATTCAGCTCACAACAGAGCGTTTAAGCAGTATTGCCCCCATCAGCAACTTCTGGGTTGTCACCAGCCAAAGTTACGTAGATATCGTCAGAGAGCAACTGCCCGACATCCCGGAACAAAATATTTTAGCAGAACCGGAGCCGCGCAACACGGCTCCTTGCATCGCCTATGCTTGTTGGAAAATCAAGAAAAAACATCCCGCAGCCAATATCGTAGTGACTCCTTCAGATGCGTTGGTCATCAATACGACGGAATACCAGCGTGTCATCAAGGAGGCTTTGATGTTTACGGCCAACAGCAACAATATTGTTACAATCGGCATACGTCCCTCTCGTCCGGAAACCGGATATGGATACATAGCCGCTGCGGGGCAGATGGAAAATAGCGAGATACACAAGGTGGCAGCCTTCAAGGAAAAACCGGACCTGGAAACGGCAAAAAAATATATGGCTGCCGGCAACTACTTCTGGAATGCGGGTATCTTTGTTTGGAATGTCGAGACCATCACGCATGCTATTTGTAAATTCACTCCCGATTTGGCAAAGAAGATGGACGACATGAATTCTTGTTTTTACACAGAACGAGAACCCGCCGTTTTGGCAGAGGTGTTTCCAACTTGTGAAAAAATTAGTATAGACTATGCCGTGATGGAAAAGTCGGAAAGCATCTATACCATACCAGCAGAGTTTGGTTGGAGTGACTTGGGCAGTTGGGGAGCATTGCAAAATCTGCTTAAAAGCGACAATCAGGGCAATGCCCATATTGGTCCAAACATCCATCTGTATGACAGTAAGGGGTGTGTCGTTCATGCTCAAGATGCCAAGCAGGTGGTCATTCAGGGATTAGAGGATTATATTGTTGCTTTACGTGATGGCAGGTTGCTCATCTGTTCGCTGGACAATGAACAAATGATAAAAGAGTATTCACAAAATATAAAATAGAACAAGCATGAAATTATACCCATTTCTTTTCGAGTCTAACCTACATTCCATTATATGGGGCGGAGACAAGATCGCAAAGTGGAAGGGGCTTCCCGACGAGGGCAAACCCATTGGTGAATCATGGGAGGTTAGCGCAGTACCATCAAGCGTGAACATCATTGCCAATGGAACATTCAGGGGACGCGATTTGGTATCGGTCATCAATGAGTTGCCGGAAGAGATCTTGGGTAAGGCCGTTGCACGTCAATATGACAACCAGTTGCCACTGTTGGCCAAGTTTATTGATGCTCAGCGCGATCTTTCCATTCAGGTGCATCCCAATGATGAGATGGCGAAACGACTGTATGGTAAACGCGGAAAAACCGAAATGTGGTATATCATCGATGCCAAGCCGGGCGCCTTCCTTTATTCCGGTTTCAGCAAACCTATGGCTCATGATGAGAACTATGCGCGTCCTGAAAATCGCGAGGAGGCTGTTGAAGAATACAGACGACGCATTGCAGAAGGCACCATTACAGAGGTGTTGGCCAAGCATGAGGTTAAGGCCGGAGACGTGTTTTATCTGCCGGCAGGACGTGTACACGCTATCGGAAGCGGCATATTGTTGGCAGAAATACAGCAGAGCAGCGACGTCACCTATCGCATATTTGACTATAATCGTCCCGGGATGGACGGCAAACCTCGTGAACTGCATACCGAACAGGCAGCCGAAGCATTAGACTACAAAGTAAAAGACAACTATCGGACGGAATATACCTATCAAAAGGGTAAGGCAAACCCGATCGTGGAAAGTTCTTTTTTCAATGTGTGTGTCACGGATGTCGATGGCAACTTCCATCATGATTTGAAAGCATGTGACAGCTTTGTAATCCTGATGTGTATGCATGGCGACTGTCGTATTCGATTGAAATGTACCAATGAGGAAGTGACGTTGAAAGAGGGCTACAGTGCATTGATACCTGCCTCGGTTGCCGATTTTGAAATCATAGCAGACAACAAGGAGAAGAAATCACAGCTTCTTGAAGCCTATATAGACAATAGCAAAACACTCTAATTCAACACTATAAACTTTGGTCACTGAGTTATAGGCCATAGCGTATTGACTAATTAAGAACGCTCGCAAGCTGCAAGGCTTGCGAGCGTTTTATCATATTAACCAAATGTGCAGGATGTTTCGTTAAGAAATAGAATCGTTTTTTATCTCAAATTGCCCTACTGTGCGGTTGTTCTGACGTTTAACTTGCTTCAGATCGGTGTAACCTGCGACCACCTACCCCATCACGGTAGCTGCCCTAACCCTACTTAAAGTTTCCGGTGTCATTTGCAGATAGCTGGCAATATAGAGCAAAGGGGCACGCAACACCACCTGCGGCTTCATTTTGCAAAGTCGCAAATACCTATTTTGCGCGGTCTCAAATCTCACCAAATCAGCATGAATTTGAGAAATAATAAGGCTTTCCTCAAGAATCTTTCTATACAGAATCTGGATATTCACATTGTGCAGAGCCACTTGTTCCAAACGCATTTTGGGAAGCGCATACACCGTAGTCGGCTCCAATGCTTCAACCTGCAAATATGTCTTTTCCTCCTTAAAGAGACTCTCAATACACATGAATATCTCGCCATCAGCTCCGATATGCTCTGTCAGTTCTTTGTCATTCTTGTAGTAAAACTGCCTGATAAGGCCTTTGTCGATATATGATATTTCCTCACACACCTCACCTTCGGCAAGAATGATCTCTCCTTTAGCATATCTCTTGGGAACCAGAATACTCTCCAGAATATCAAGTTCTTCATGGGTCATCGTACTGTATTTTCGAGCTAACTCACGCGCTATATCGCGGGTGGTGGTCTGTAACTTTTCCATTCAGTTAATAATATTAGGAGTAATTAATAGACTATTGATCAATCCAGCTTCAACACAGCAAGGAAAGCATTTTGCGGAACCTGCACATTACCGATTTGTTTCATGCGCTTCTTTCCCTTTTTTTGCTTTTCAAGCAGTTTTCGCTTTCGGCTGACATCTCCACCATAGCATTTGGCCAACACGTCCTTACGTATTTGTTTCACGGTCTCGCGGGCTATGATTTTGGCGCCGATAGCAGCCTGGATAGCTATGTCGAATTGCTGACGCGGTATCAGCTCTTTCAGTTTCACACACATCTTGCGACCAAACGAAGTGGCATTGTCAAAGTGGGTCAGTGTGGACAGCGCGTCCACGGAGTCGCCGTTGAGCAATATATCAAGTTTGATCAGCTTGGAAGGTCTATAGCTGTCTATCGTGTAATCGAATGACGCATACCCCTTCGAAATTGATTTAAGCTTGTCATAAAAGTCTATCACAATTTCTCCAAGCGGCATCATCAGATGGAGTTCCACTCGGTTGCCGGAAACATATTGTTCATTAACCAATTCGCCACGCTTGTCCAGGCACAGTTTGATAATAGGACCATAATAGTCGGCAGAGGTGATAATGTTGGCCTTGATATAAGGCTCTTCAATAAACTCTATCTTTGTCACCTCAGGCAATTCACTCGGATTATGCACCTCTGTAACATTACCCAACTTGTCGTGTACTTTGTACGACACGTTTGGAACAGTCGTGATAACCTCCGTATTGAATTCCCGTCCCAGTCGTTCCTGCACTATTTCCATGTGGAGCAGGCCCAGAAAACCACAGCGGAATCCAAAGCCCAGCGCCTGCGATGATTCGGGCATGAACGTCAGAGAAGCATCGTTAAGCTGAAGTTTTTCCAACGACGCCCTGAGGTTTTCATATTCAGCCGGGTCTATCGGGTACACTCCCGCAAACACCATCGGTTTCACTTCCTGAAAACCGGAAATGGCTTTAGAGCAAGGCCTTTCCGTATGAGTGACCGTGTCTCCCACTTTCACCTCTGTCGCATCCTTGATACCGGATATAATATAACCCACTTCGCCGGCAGCCAAGGTCTTGTGAGGCTCCATCTGTAGTTTGAGCACTCCCACCTCATCGGCGTCGTATTCCATTCCGGTTTGCACAAACTTCACCTTGTCGCCTTGGTGAATTTTCCCATTTACAATCTTACAAATCGTGATAATGCCACGAAAAGGATTAAAGACAGAGTCGAAAATCAAAGCCTGCAATGGCTCTGAGACATCTCCGACCGGTGCCGGAATTCTCTTGATTACGGCCTCTATAACCTTGTCTACACCCTCTCCCGTCTTGCCGCTGGCGCGTATGATTTCAGACCTATCGCACCCAATGAGTTCCACAATTTCGTCTTCCACCTCTTCAGGCATCGCATTGGGCATATCTATCTTATTGATAACGGGGATAATCTCCAAATCGTGGTCGATGGCCATGTAAAGGTTCGATATTGTCTGGGCCTGAACTCCCTGTGTAGCATCCACCACCAACAAGGCACCTTCGCACGCTGCAATACTGCGCGACACTTCATAACTGAAGTCTACGTGTCCCGGAGTGTCGATCAAATTCAGCATATACCTTTCTCCATCAAGTTCATGCTCCATCTGGATGGCATGGCTCTTGATGGTAATGCCGCGCTCTCGTTCCAAATCCATATTGTCCAACACCTGATTCTCGGTTATCGCAACCGTCCCGGTGTATTCCAACATACGGTCAGCCAAGGTCGACTTTCCGTGATCTATATGTGCAATAATGCAAAAGTTTCTTATATGTTTCATGAATGATAATAAATCTTCTTTAGCGATAGCCTTTTAAACCCAATCAATTCATTTTCGTTTTCATTGACAGCCCCAGCCTATCTTTTGCAAAGATAACACAAACGAGCGCAATGAAAGTTTACTTTCGAATTGCCGAGTGCAGCCTATCTTCTGCAAAGATACAAAAAAGATAACATATCAAACCGTGATACTTCGTTTTTTTACTATCTTTGCAAAAAATTATACGTCATCAAATGAAAAAATATTTTCATCCCTTCGCATTCGTATTGATATTTATTTCTGTTGTCGCCTTATCCTCCTGCAAACACGACACACTGGAAGATCGTGCCGAGAAAGAAGCAAAGGCTTTTACTGAGCGCTATTGCCCTACCCCCGTGCAGAATATGCAGCGCACAGACAGTGTCACTTTCGACCGTTCCACATTGACTTTCAATTATTATTACAGATTTACCGGTGCTGCCGACGACAGTCAGGCTGTTAATAAGATGCAGTCGAGGATCAAGGAGGCGCTGCGCAACGAGCTTATCAGCAACACCGGCAGCAAGGCCTATAAAGACAAGGGCTACAACTTCCACTACGTCATACATTCTGAAAAGACTAAGGAAGTGTTGTATGAAGTCACTTTCACCCCCAAAGACTACAAATAGTCCTCACGAAAGCCGGACATCAAAAACAGCCCGTTATGTCATTAAAAAGTCACAAAAAAGGGGCTTTTTTCTACTGACATTATAGCATCTGAAATTTAAAGAATAAGCGATTTTTTTCTAAATTTTGACAAATAAAAACATGCCGATGTTGCCGTGAAGGCCTTTTCCCATCATGGATAAGCCCTAATCGCAACATGGTTATACGCTAACCGCCTCATCCCTAAGCCCTAATCATAGTGCGATTAGATATATAATTGAAGCCGATTTTTTGTTCAAAACCGGTCAACTTCAACCTAAAATCCGCTAATCTGGTGAGTATCAGAAAGTTGGAAAATGCGCTCAATTTTCGCGTATTTGAAAACAAGTTCATGTCTTTTAAAAATAAGCGAAAATTAAAGACCCTTTTGTCATGTAAATTCAATGTTTAATAATGACACCTCCGACTGTATTATTCAAAAGCCTGTAATATTTCCTTTAAAACTATCAAAATGTACATCAAAAGAATATGAAACTACAATTTGTAGGCAAATATTCAATAAAACCAATATTTTGCAACCATTTTAGTTGGACATCATTATAATAATTGTTATTTTTGCAGCTAAGTTTTGCTTCGGCCCTGTTTGTCTCAGGGGTGGCATTACATGACTAAAATATCATATTGATGAAAGTACTGAAATTTGGCGGAACATCAGTAGGTTCCGTAAAGAGCATTCTCAGCTTAAAACGCATTGTAGAAAACGAGGCACGTCGCCAGCCGATTATTGTAGTAGTCAGTGCCTTAGGTGGAATCACCGATAAACTTATTGCCACATCGCAAATGGCAGTAGAGGGTGACGAAAGTTGGAAAAATTCCTTTCAGGATATGGTGAACCGACACCAT
Source organism: Bacteroidales bacterium KA00344 (assembly GCA_001552765.1). Taxonomy (GTDB): domain Bacteria; phylum Bacteroidota; class Bacteroidia; order Bacteroidales; family Bacteroidaceae; genus Prevotella. The sequence continues at coordinate 38,392 of KQ959425.1, read as the reverse complement.
AAACTGATCGATACCATTATCACAGACACCCACGACCGCGAATCTTTATTTAATAAGGTAGACGCCCTTTTCGAACAACTCCAGTCCATTTATTTCGGAGTATATCTCATTCATGATTTAAGTAAAAAAACACAAGACGCCATCGTGAGCTATGGTGAGCGTCTGAGCTCCAATATTGTTGCTACGCTCGTTCGAGGCTCTAAATGGTTCGACTCGAGGGAGTTTATCAAAACCGAGCCCTTGAACGGCAAGAACAACCTCGACAGTGAGTTGAGTACCAAGTTGGTGAAAGCTGCTTTTGAGGATTTACCACGCATATCGCTTGTGCCGGGATTTATTGCCTCCGACAGGGATACGGGCGAAATCACCGATCTCGGACGTGGTGGTTCCGACTATACGGCATCGGTTATAGCCGCCGCCCTGAATGCGGAGTCACTCGAGATCTGGACCGACGTGGACGGATTCATGACGGCCGATCCCAAAGTTATTCGCTCGGCCTACACTATCGACGAACTAAGCTATATAGAAGCAATGGAGCTTTGCAACTTCGGAGCTAAAGTGGTTTATCCGCCAACCATCTATCCGGTTTGCATCAAGAATATTCCCATCCGCGTAAAAAACACCTTCAACCCTGAAAATCCGGGTACGGTTATCAAGAAAAAGGTGGAAAACGACCGCAAGGCTATTAAGGGAATTTCGAGCATCAAGGGTACCACGCTCATCACGGTATCGGGTCTTTCGATGGTCGGCGTCATCGGTGTAAACCGCCGCATCTTCACGGCTTTGGCCGACAACGGCATCAGTGTGTTCCTCGTGTCGCAGGCTTCGTCGGAAAATTCTACTTCTATCGGTGTACGCGACGAAGATGCCGATGAGGCAATGGGCGTGCTGAACAAAGAATTTGAAGCCGAAATCGAAGACGGAGCCATGTTCCCCATGCACGCCGAAAGCAATCTGGCTACTGTCGCTATTGTCGGCGAGAACATGAAACACACACCGGGTATTGCCGGCAAACTGTTTGGCACATTGGGCCGAAGCGGTATTTCAGTCATCGCTTGTGCGCAGGGAGCGTCGGAAACCAACATCTCTTTTGTAGTCGATTCGCAATATCTCCGCAAATCGCTGAACGTGCTCCACGACTCATTCTTCCTTTCAGAATACAACGTGCTCAACGTGTTTATATGCGGTATTGGTACGGTGGGCGGCAAACTCATTGAGCAAATCAGGTCACAATACGAAGAACTGAAAGAACACTCGCGCCTGAAACTCAATGTGGTGGGCATTGCCAGTTCAAAGCGAGCCATCCTCTCTCGCGACGGAGTAGATCTCGACAACTATCGAGAACTGCTCGAAACTTCGGAGCCAAGCAATCCCGAAAAACTGCGCGACAGGATTTTGAAGATGAACATTTTTAATTCCGTCTTCGTGGATTGCACAGCATCAAAGGAAATTGCAGCCCTCTATCAATCGTTTCTAAGCCACAATATCAGTGTGGTGACAGCCAACAAGATAGCTGCCAGCTCAGAATTTGAGAACTACGCACACTTGAAATCTACGGCGTTAGAACGTGGAGTGAAGTTTCTCTACGAGACCAATGTCGGAGCCGGCCTGCCCATTATAGGCACCATCAATGACTTGAGAAACTCCGGAGACCGAATACTTAAGATTAAGGCGGTTTTGAGTGGAACGTTAAACTTTATCTTTAATGAAATATCAGCAGACGTTCCCTTCTCTGAAACGGTGAAGCGAGCTAAGAAACAAGGCTATTCTGAACCCGACCCACGCATTGACCTGAGCGGTATAGATGTGATTCGCAAGTTGGTGATTCTGACCCGCGAAGCAGGATATCGTGTGGAGCAGGCCGACGTAAAGAAGTCGCTGTTTGTTCCCGATGAATATTTTAAAGGGTCTGTAGAGGATTTCTGGAAAAAACTGCCGCAGCTTGACGCCGACTTTGAAGCCCGAAGAAGGAAACTCGAAGCTGAAGACAAAAAATGGCGTTTTGTGGCCACAATGGATGGTGGAAAAACAAGCGTCGCATTGCAGGCTGTAGACCGCAACCATCCATTCTACCGTCTGGAAGGGAGCAACAACATTGTGATGCTCACCACCGAACGCTACAAAGAATACCCCATGCAAATACAAGGATATGGCGCCGGGGCAAGCGTGACGGCAGCCGGAGTATTTGCCAACATTATGAGTATTGCAAACATTTGATGCAACACCTTATTTCCCTACTTGGGAACAAGAAACATGAAAGAATGAAACACATTATTATATTGGGAGATGGCATGGCCGATCACGCTGTGGAAAGGCTCGGCGGAAAGACGTTGTTGCAGTTTGCCGACACGCCTTACATGGACAGGATGGCCCGTGAAGGGCGATGCGGACGGCTGATGACCATTCCTGAGGGATTTCATCCCGGCTCTGAGGTTGCCAATACGGCCATCTTAGGCTACGACCTGAATAAGGTGTACGAAGGTCGGGGACCGCTTGAGGCAGCCAGTATCGGCTACGACATGGAGCCTGAAGACATGGCGATGAGATGTAACTTCATCACGCTGAAAGACGGAACAATTATCACTCACAACGGCGGAAACCTCTCTACGGAGAATGGCGACAAGCTGATTGATTACCTCAATGCCAACCTTGGTACAGAGCAGATACGTTTTGTAACCGGTATTCAATATCGCCACCTGCTTGTCATCAAGCGTGCGAGCAAGCACGTGGTGTGTGCTCCGCCTCACGACCATCCTAACGAGGAATGGCGCAAACTGCTGGTTGAGAGCGAAAAAGGATGGGAAGACGTGCACGAGCCAATCTTCGGGATTGACGGTAATCCGACCGGCGAAGTGAGAATGTCGGGCAGGGAAACAGCCGATTTGCTTAACGACCTGATACTCAAATCACAGAAACTTCTATCCACTCATCCATTCAACCAAGACAAGGAACGCAAAGGCCAGCGCCCTGCCAACAGTATCTGGCCTTGGAGCGGGGGGTATCGGCCAAGTATGCAAACCCTGATGCAACACTATCCGCAGGTGAAGACCGGCTCGGTTATTTCGGCCGTAGACCTGATACGGGGCATCGGCCACTATGCGGGACTGGACATCATCAAGGTGCCCGGATCCACAGGACTGGCCGACACCAATTACGAGGGTAAGGTTGCTGCAGCCATTGAGGCGCTGCGCAAGCAGGACTTCGTATATCTTCATCTTGAGGCCAGCGATGAAGCCGGGCACGACGGCGACTTGGATTTGAAACTCCGCACCATTGAATATCTGGACCACCGCATTGTGGAGCCTATATATAAAGAGGTGAGCCAATGGGACGAGCCGGTGTGTATCGCGGTGCTGCCCGATCACCCGACACCCATAGAAATTCGTACCCACGTTTCTGAGCCGGTGCCATTCCTGTTTTGGCATAAGGGCATAGAGCCGGACTCAGTGCAACGTTATGACGAAGTGGCGTGTGTATCAGGCGCATACGGCCTACTCCATCTGGGTGAATTTATGGAATCATTTATGAAAATAGACTAATCATGAAATATTATTCTACCAATCATCAGGCTCCTCTCGCCACACTTCGAGAAGCTGTGGAGAGAGGCTTGGCGCCCGACCGAGGACTCTATATGCCCGAACATATCAAGGCTCTGCCCCGTAATTTCTTCGAACATATAGACGAAATGACCTTCCGGGAAATGTCGTTCGAGGTGGCTAAGGCATTTTTTGGAGACGATGTGGACGAGGTTTCCCTGAAACAAATCGTTGATGACACACTGGCGTTTGAAACTCCTGTGGTAAACGTGGAGCAAAATATTTACACGCTCGAACTCTTTCACGGTCCCACCCTTGCCTTCAAGGACGTAGGTGCACGATTTATGGCTCGTCTGCTCCAATATTTTATCAGGAAAGACAATCGCAGCAATGGCCGTGTCAATGTTTTGGTAGCCACGTCCGGCGATACAGGGTCGGCCGTAGCAAACGGCTTTCTCGGCGTAGACGGTATTCACGTATATGTGTTGTATCCCAAGGGCAAAGTGAGCAAAATACAGGAATGTCAATTCACCACGTTAGGCCAAAATATCACGGCTTTGGAGGTGGACGGTGTATTCGATGACTGTCAGGCACTGGTGAAAACTGCGTTTATGGATAGTGAGCTGAATGAACACATGGCATTGACATCGGCAAATTCCATTAACGTGGCTCGTTTTCTGCCACAGGCTTTCTACTATTTCAATGCTTATGCTCAACTGAAAAAAGCAGGGAAGGTCAGTTGGTCGGAAGATGGCACGAGCAATCTCGTGGTATGTGTACCCAGTGGCAATTTCGGAAATATTACCGCCGGGCTGTTTGCTGCAAGGATGGGACTACCAATTAAACACTTCATTGCATCAAACAATGCTAACGACGTGTTTTTCAATTATTTGCAAACGGGAAACTATCAGCCCATGCCAAGCAAGAAAACCTTAGCCAATGCGATGGACGTAGGCGACCCAAGCAACTTTGCCCGCATTCTCACGCTCTACGACAATCACTGGGAAAGCATCAAGGCCGACATCAGCGGAGCAACCTATCCGGACCCGCGCATCCGGGAAAGCATGAAGGAGTGTTATGCCTCTACAGGCTATGTACTCGACCCGCATGGGGCTTGTGGCTATCAAGCACTGAAAGAACAACTTGGACGTAACGACGTGGGCGTATTCCTCGAAACAGCTCACCCTGCCAAGTTCAAGGAAAAGGTGGATGACATTCTTGGAACGGATATTGCTATCCCCCAGCGTCTGCAAAATTTCATGAAAGGAAAAAAACAGAGCGTTGAGATGGCCAATGATTTTGAATCATTTAAGAATTTTCTTATGCAAGAATAATATTGCTTTATTAAACAAATAGACAGCATGTCGGTGCGTGTATCAAAAGATGTAAACCCTTGCTCTTTTTTTTGAGTCAAGATGACAATTTGCCAAAGGAGAATCATTTGATACACGCATTTATTTTATATTTTTTTAGGGTTTCAGTGGGGCATATTTTTTTCAAAAAATAATCAGTTTATTCAAAATATTTCATTAAGTTTGCACGTAAGGAAACCTTATGCCTTTCAACATAAAACTACAATATCTTGCAAGACTATGAATAAACGAACCTGTCTCTATGAACGGCACACCAAACTGGGTGCACTCATTCAGCCTTTTGGCGGCTATGAAATGCCAATACAATATACTTCAATTATCGAGGAACACAATGCGGTACGACAGCATTGCGGGGTGTTCGACGTGTCCCACATGGGCGAAATTTTTGTGCGAGGAAAGGATGCAGAACGCTTTGTAAACCATATATTTACCAACGATGTGACCAACGCTCCCATTCATCAGATTTACTATGGTATGATGCTCTACCCCGATGGTGGTACAGTAGATGACGTGTTGGTCTACAAAATGAGCAGTCAGGAATTCTTCATCGTTATCAATGCTGCCAACATTGATAAGGATGTGGACTGGATTAACAAGAACAAGGAGGGCTTTGAAGTGGAGATAGACCACGCCTCCGAACGCTATGGCCAGTTGGCCATACAAGGCCCGGAGGCAGAGCAAGTGATGTGCGACGTACTGGGTTGGGATTGCAAAGACTTGAAATTTTACACCGTAAAGACAGAGATGAACGGTGAGGAGGAAGTCATCATCAGTCGGACGGGATATACAGGTGAGGACGGTTTTGAGATTTATGGCTCTCATGCCTTCATCATAGACCAGTGGGACAAACTGATGGCAAGCAAGCAATGTGTTCCGTGCGGACTGGGATGTCGTGACACGCTGCGCTTTGAGGTCGGACTGCCTCTTTACGGCGACGAACTGTCTGACACGATAACTCCTGTAATGGCAGGTCTGAGCATGTTCTGCAAATTGGACAAGCCTGATTTCATTGGAAAGGAGGCGATTGCCAAGCAAAAGGCCGAGGGACCATCAAAACGGCTTCGCGGCATTGAATTGGAGGGCAAGGCTGTGCCACGAAACGGCTACAAAGTGCTGAAAGATGGCCGGGAAGTAGGCGAAGTGACTACCGGTTATCGACTCATCTCTGTAGAAAAGAGTTGTGCAGTGGCTCTGGTCGATGCGAATTTAAAGCTTGGAGACAAGGTGGAAGTGCAAATTCGCAAGAAGACCTTCCCCGGTACCATTGTTAAAAAGAAGTTTTACGAGAAACATTACAAGAAATAAATATCAATAAAACAATACTATTATGACTTATTTTTGCAAATCACATGAGTATGTTCGCGTAGAGGGCGAGTTTGGTTATATCGGTATTACCGACTATGCACAGAAAGCATTGGGTAACATTGTGTATGTAGATATGCCCGACGTGGATGATGAAGTAACGGCCGGTGAAGACTTCGGTGCTGTAGAAAGCGTTAAGGCTGCCAGCGACTTGATGAGTCCGGTTAGTGGCGTCGTTGTTGAGGTGAACGAGGCTTTGGAAGACGAGCCTGAACTCATCAACCAAGATGCCAACGCTAATTGGATTATCAAGGTGAAACTATCCGACGTATCTGAATTGGACGATTTAATGGACGAAGAAGCCTATTTAGCCTCTGTTGAATAAACTCCATCCACCAACATTAAACACCATAGACCACATTAGCCGATGTTTAAATATTTTCCACATACCCCTGATGACATTCAACGCATGCTGAAAGTCATTGGAGTAAATTCTTTGGACGAGCTAAACGCTGACATCCCCAAAGATATTCGCCTGCAAAATGACTACAACCTGCCAAGTGCAAAGAGTGAGATTGAGATACGTCGATACTTTGAACAGGTAGGAGCAGAGAATCAACAAAAGATTTGTTTTGCCGGAGCGGGCGTCTACGATCACTACGTTCCTTCTGTCATTCCACAAATCACGAGTCGTTCTGAATATCTGACGAGCTATACTCCCTATCAGGCCGAAATATCGCAAGGTACGTTACATTATATCTTTGAATACCAAACGATGATGGCTCGGCTCACCGGAATGCAGGTGTCCAATGCTTCGATGTATGATGGCTCCACCGCAACGGCCGAAGCAATGATGATGGCATCGGCCATTGTGAGGAAGTCGAGTCGGGTCCTCGTCTCGGAAACGATTGATCCAAAGGTATTGAAGGTGTTGAAAACCTATGCTCATTTTCGTGACATCGGCATTGACATGATACCCCAAAAGAACGGCAAAACCGATTTCTCGACATTGTCTGAAAAGCTTGCGCAAGGTGGTGTGGCAGGTGTGATCGTGCAGCAGCCCAACTACTATGGTATTATCGAGGACTTCTCCGGCATAGCCGATAAATGTCATGAACAGAAAGCCTTATTCATCATTAATAGTATTGCAGCTAACCTCTCCTTGCTCAAGACACCGGGCGAATGGGGTGCCGATATTGCTGTTGGTGAGGCCCAGAGTTTAGGAATACCAATGGCATGGGGTGGCCCGTACCTTGGCTATATGTGCACTATAGAGAAGTATATGCGCAAGATGCCGGGCAGAATAGTTGGACAAACCGTAGACGAAGACGGTCAAAGGTCGTTTGTATTGACCCTTCAAGCACGCGAACAGCATATTCGTCGTGAAAAAGCGACCTCAAATATATGCTCCAATCAGGGATTAATGACGCTTTGGGTGACTCTCTATTTGTCGCTCATGGGCAAACAAGGAATGCAGGAAGTTACACAGAGAGGATGCGACGGTGCACATTTTCTGCACGATGCGCTATTGAAAACAGGTCGTTTTCATGATGCTTTCCCCGGCAAAGAGTTCTTAAATGAGTTCTGCGTAAAATATGATGGAAATCTTGACGCATTGCAAAAGCTATGGCTTGACAATGGAATTTTTGGTGGCGTGAAGATTGCCGAGAACACCCTGATGCTTGCCGTAACCGAGCAACGCACAAAGAAAGAAATGGAAACTCTGTTGAGTTTTGTTCAATAAAGGTTGAGTTTAATGAATTAAAGAAGAAGTAAAACTATGAACAATAAGCTATATCACAATCTTATTTTTGAACTCAGCCATAATGGACGAGAAGGCTACAGCCTGCCCAAAAACGAGTTTTCACGCCATGCCCTACCCAACTCCATGCTACGAGAACATCCGGCTGAACTTCCCGAATGTGACGAAATGACGGTTGTGCGTCATTATACCAATCATAGTGGCAATAACTTTGGGGTGGATAACGGCTTCTATCCGTTAGGATCGTGTACCATGAAATACAATCCTAAAATCAATGATGAGATAGCAGGGAACCGTCATTTCCTAAATCTGCACCCTCTGCAACCGGAAGAAACGACACGCGGAGCGGCGTCTGTGAGCAAGACTTTACGCAAAGCCTTGTCGGAAATTATCGGTATGGCAGACTTTACTTTGAAGCCATGCGCCGGTGCTCATGGGGAATTAACGGGGCTGATGATTATTCGGGGGTATCACGAGAGTCGTGGAGACACCAGAAGAACAAAGGTTATTGTACCCGATTCGGCACACGGCACCAACCCGGCTTCGGCTGCCGTTTGTGGATTGGAAGTGGTTGAAGTGAAAAGCAAAGATGATGGCACTGTAGACGTAGACGACTTAGCGACCAAGCTTGACGATTCGATTGCAGCCATGATGATGACCAACCCAAATACGTTGGGACTCTTTGAACACGACATTGTGAGGATTGTTGAAATGGTACACCAATGTGGAGGTCTGATGTATTACGATGGTGCAAATTTTAATCCGTTATTGGGCGTATGCCGTCCGGGCGATATGGGTTTTGACGTGGTGCATCTAAACTTACACAAGACCTTCTCAACCCCACACGGAGGAGGCGGTCCGGGCAGTGGTCCGGTAGGTGTTCGCGATGGGCTGCAAGCCTTCTTCCCAATGGTAAATCCATATCACGGTAATTTCTTGGTCGAGCTTCGGGCCTTAACCTACATTCTCACTTTAGGCAAGGAAAATCTAATGAAGGTCGGATCGTTGGCTACACTTAACGCCACCTACATCAAAGAACAGATCAAGGACATCTATGAACTACCCATTGAAGGGCTTTCAAAACATGAATTTGTGTTCAATGGGCTGCGAGACAAATCTACAAACGTAACCACAATGGACGTTGCCAAGCGTCTGCTCGACTTCGGTTATCATGCCCCTACAATCTATTTCCCCTTGCTGTTTCATGAGGCAATGATGATCGAGCCTACAGAAAACGAAAGCTTGGAAACGATAGATAAGTTTATTAAGGTGATGCGACAGATTGCTGAGGAAGCTCGAACGCAACCGGAAAAGGTAAAATCTGCACCTCACAACACGCCTATTTCGAGAGTAGACGATGTGATGGCCGCGCGCCAACCTGTATTGGTTTTCCCTGAAAATAAACTATGAAAACAGATTTAATTATCATTGGCGGTGGTCCCGGAGGATACGAGACCGCTGCCTATGCTGCCCGTCAAGGCTTACAAGTAACGATTATCGAAGAGAAAAACGTAGGAGGTACATGCCTGAATTGCGGCTGCATCCCCACCAAAGCATTGGTACACGATGCCGAGGAAGCTATGGGGAAATCGGATGGAAAAGCTCTGTTTGAGGCAGCCATTGAACGTAAAGACCGTATTATTACCAATCTTCGACAAGGTGTGGAGGCCCTAATGCATCAACCGGGAATTCGTTTGGTTCGGGGGCATGGTACGTTCAAGAACAGTCATTGCGTTGTAGTGGGAGAAGAAAACTTTGAAGCTGAGCACATCATTATTGCCACAGGCTCCACCTCTAAACTCCCCCCCATAGACGGATTAGGAGGAAATGGACAACCGATTAGTCCGTTTGTGGTTACCTCTGAAGAACTTTTAGCCCGAAAGGAGTTACCTAACAAAATCTGCATCATAGGAGCAGGTGTCATAGGTTTGGAAATGGCCTCTGTGTTTTCCACCTTTGGTAGCAAGGTCACTGTCGTAGAGTTTCTCAACGAATGTCTGCCAACGATGGATGCGGAAATAGCCCGAAGGCTGCGCAGATCAATGGAAAAAAAAAGCATCAAGTTTCACTTGGGATCAGCCGTACAAAGCATTGATAACAACAAGGTTATCTTTAAAGATGTCAAGAAAGACCTTGTGGCAGATATTGAGGCAGACGTTATACTCGTTGCAACGGGTAGAAAGCCCTGTGTGGAGAATCTGAATATAGAAAATATAGGAGTGGGAAGCGGTCCCAAAGGCATTCTTACCAATGAGAATATGCAGACCAATTTACCTCATATTTATGCCATTGGCGATGTGAACGGACGCCAGATGCTGGCTCATGCCGCTACATTTCAGGGTTATCGGGCTGTAAATCACATTCTGGGCAAAACAGATAACATTCGTCTCGACATCATGCCGGCTGCAGTATTTACGCATCCGGAGGTTGCGTCGGTCGGTCCGACAGAGAGCGTTTGCAAAGCCAACGATGTGCCTTTTACAACCCAAAAGGCCATCTATCGCGCCAATGGGCGAGCACAGGCCATAGAGCAGACTGACGGATTGGTTAAACTTATCTTTGACGAAAACGACCGAATCATAGCTTGTCATGCTCTTGGTGCCGATGCTGCAAGCATCGTTCAGGAGATTTCAGCCTTAATGAACTTCGATGTTACCCGTTCGCAATTATCCAACATTATCCACATTCACCCCACCCTGAGCGAAATTATATTGGATGCGTCAAGATGAATTTAACTTTCCGCGTGACTTCTGAAATATATTCGTACCTTTGTATCCATTAAAGGATAATATAGATTATGTGGTTAATTTTAGCTTTCCTATCAGCAGCGCTGTTAGGCTTCTACGACTCGTTCAAGAAAAAATCACTTCAGGGTAACGCTGTCATTCCCGTATTGCTACTCAATACTGTCTTCTCATCGCTCATCTTTCTACCTTTCATTATCATCTCCGCGACGGGACATCTGTTGGATGGAAGCATCTTTTATGTACCGTCAGGCGGATGGGAAATTCATAAGTATATCCTACTGAAAAGCCTCATCGTATTGTCGAGTTGGTTATTCAGCTATTTCGGTCTGAAGCATCTTCCGCTCACCATCGTTGGTCCGATTAATGCCACTCGCCCCGTCATGGTACTATTAGGCGCCCTGTTAGTGTTTGGCGAAAGCCTCAACAGATGGCAATGGATAGGCGTATCGCTTGCCATTCTCTCGTTTTTCCTACTGAGCAGATCAAGCAAACGCGAAGGCATCAACTTTGCACACAATCGTTGGATATGGTTTGTCGTCATTGCAGCAGTATTAGGAGCCATCAGCGGCCTGTACGACAAATACCTCATGGCCTCTGTAGAGAATGGCGGAATCGGTATTGACCACATGACCGTACAAGCGTGGTACAACATCTATCAAATGATAATGATGTTCATCATCCTCTGGATTCTATGGTGGCCTACCCGCAAAGCCCACACGCCCTTTCATTGGAACTGGACCATTATTGGCATCAGCGTCTTTCTGTGTGCAGCTGATTTTGTGTACTTTTACGCACTAAGTTTGCCGGGAGCCATGATTTCTATTGTTTCTATGGTACGACGCGGCAGTGTTATTGTTAGTTTTCTCTTTGGAGCAATTGTGTTCCACGAACGGAATCTCAAGACTAAAGCCGTGGATTTAGCACTTGTTTTGTTGGGCATGGTGTTTCTATATATAGGCAGTAAATAATTTTTTTAATAGTTTGTAGCCTATTGTTTTGCAATTTGAAACTAAAAGAGTAACTTTGTGGTCGATTTGTAATCAAAGAACGGCAAGTGTAATTTTATAATATAAAAGTATGGCACAAAACATTTTCAAAGGGCTTGGCATAGCTTTGGTAACCCCTTTTACCCCAAACGGTGAAGTGGATTATAAGGCTTTGAAACGACTTGTTGAGTATCAGCTGGATAACGGTGCCGACTTTCTATGTATTCTGGCTACCACAGCTGAAACCCCTTGTCTGAACAGGGAAGAAAAGGATAAAATTACAGAACTCGTCAAAGACCTCGTGCGTGGACGTATTCCCATATTGAAATATTGTGGTGGAAACAACACAGCAGCAGTTATCGAGGATATTAAGAATACAGACTGGAGTGGCATCGATGGTATTTTGAGCATCTGCCCCTATTACAACAAGCCCTCACAAGAAGGACTATATCAGCATTTCAAGGCCATTTCCAACGTAAGTCCTTTACCCATCGTGCTGTACAATGTGCCGGGTAGAACAGGTGTCAATATGACTGCTGCAACTACAGTACGGATAGCAAACGACTGTCCTAATATCGTGGGCATTAAGGAAGCTTCAGGGAGTTTGGAACAGGTTGACGAAATCATCAAAAATAAACCCGATAATTTTGACGTCATTAGTGGCGACGACGCACTGACCTTTTCGATGGTAGCCAGTGGTGCAGCCGGCGTGATTTCGGTTATAGGCAATGCTTTGCCCAAGCAGTTTTCCCGCATGATCCGCTTGGAATTTAAGGGTGAATATGAGCCTGCAAGAAAGATACACCACATGTTTACAGAGCTTTACAGCTTGCTATTCGTCGATGGAAACCCCGCCGGAGTGAAGGCTTTGCTCAATGATATGGGGTTCATAGACAATATACTTCGTCTGCCTTTAGTTCCCACAAAGATTGAGACAAAACAGAAGATGGCAGAAATACTTAAAGAAATGAGCATATAATTCATCTGATAAAGTACCATGTTAAACTAACCGCAAAAGCTCTACCCTCTTGATTTGGGCAGAGCTTTTTCATGATTACCATTCTACGAGCATTATGATGAGATATTAAACTTCTATAACAATGCCATAATTAAACCTTACCGAGTCAATCTAAGAGGAGTAGCAAACAAGAAGTTCTTCCTGTTCAGAATTGCAAAACTATACGTCTATCTCCGGTAAATTTCTACTGAGCCAAGTTTTATCTGCATCTACAACATAAAGAAGTAATTCGGAATTACCTGTGTTCGTTATTCTATACCATGCTGTTTGAGGGGCATTTGTCTCCTCTCGGGAAGCGTTACATTTCGCAAAACCAATCTTGTTTATAGATAGTTGCTCTTTTGCTCTGAATTCTTTCCATGTAGCTACATCATTGTTTTTATTATCGTCATCTACAAATATCGCATATTCCCAATGTGAGTATTCAAAGGTACATTTACCATTTAAGACGTAGCATGTTATCCGCCCTTTCTCATTAAGAATTATCCCTGTAGTATGGCCTACAGGGATTCTCCACAACTGTAGTTCTCTCGTCAAATCATAATTTGAAGATTTGGGATAATGGTCATGCTCATAGTGACGATGGACAGTTTCGTACTGTTTTAGTATATAATATTTTATATCATCTCCATTACTTATCTCTTTTTCCGTTTTACTATCGAAGGAAGAAATTAGGTTAGATTTAATTCTCTAGATATTTGTAAGTCCGTATGAAGGGCCTTGCCACAAACCGTGATTCCAAGAGCCATCGACATAGAGGTATGAGTGATAATACTTTGTTCAGTGTCCATAAACGCCATAACAACGATGCTTATCAATAGAATAGACAAAATACCCATAATTGACTTTTTCTACGCTCTCTATTGTTTTATGATTTTAAAGACTTTATCAAATTATGTAACTATGCTATCTCTCGTCAATTGGTGTATATCTTTTCTGATCTAAGATATTCTTATATGCCGGACGAATAATTCTTCTGCTATCAAAGTTGAGTTCTTCAATCCGGTGGGCCATCCAACCAACGATACGTGCCATAGCAAATATCGGCGTATATATTTCCTGCGGCAGACCTATCATCTCGTAGATAAACCCACTATAGAAATCGAGATTGACACAGATTGGCTTATTTGTTTTTCGGAAAGCTGTTACACATTTAATACCTTCTTGCTCTATAAGTCTCAAGAAATCATACTCGCTCTCCCGCCCCTTCTCCTTAGCCAGTTCGCCAGCCAGGCGTTTAAGTTCAACGGCACGCGGATCGCTCATCGTATAAACGGCATGACCGATACCATATATTAAGCCAGACTTGTCGTAGGCCTCCTTGTTGAGCATACGGTTGAGATAGGTATCAATCTCATCAATATTCTTCCAATCCCTAATGGTTTCCTTTAAATGGTGGAACATTGAGATGACTTTGATATTGGCTCCTCCATGCAAAGGTCCCTTCAAAGAGCCTATACCCGCTGCAATGCTTGAATAGGTATCGGTGCGGGTAGACGAAGTTACGCGTACCGTGAAAGTAGAGTTGTTACCACCGCCATGCTCTGCCTGGATAATCAGCAACAGGTCGAGCATACGTGCATCCAATTCCGTATAATTATCGTCCTTCAACATATAAAGGAAGTTTTCCGCTATCGTTTTGTTCTCGCGGGGATGGCGTATGTTGAGGCTCTGCCCATGAACGGTGTGACGATAGATGTTGTAGGCATAGGCTATAACCGTTGGGAAACGGGCTATGAGTTCTATGGCCTGACGCATCAGGTTGTCACGGGATATGTCATCGGGGTTGGGATCGAAAGTGTACATCTCCAACACGCATCGTGAGAGGATGTTCATGATGTCTGTGCCCTCAAGGTCTATAATATGCACTATGGTGCGATGGTCGAGCGGCATGTTCTCATTGATGAGCTCACGGAAAGCATAAAGTTCTTCCTTATCCGGCAACTCGCCCGACAACAGCAAATAGGCCACTTCTTCAAAACCAAAGCGTTTCTCTGCCAACAATGGTGATACCAGGTCATCCAACTCATATCCCCGATAGAAAAGCTGTCCGGGACATGCTTCGAGTTTGCCGTCTGCATCGCGCTCGTACCCTACCACGTTACCAATATTGGTAAGGCCGACCAACACACCTGATCCGTCTTCGTTGCGTAATCCACGTTTCACTCCATATTTCTGGAATGCTTCCTGAGGCAATTTACATATACTTTTTACCTCGTCACTTAGTTTATATATCAAATATTCTTTATTCATAATCTGCTTTTTTCCTCGCAAGACGGTTTGTTAATGGTTAAACTTGATATTGATATAGAATAAATATTCCACAAAGTTTTAATTATTGTTCTCGAGTATATCCTATACGCTCGTTTCTCTCATTTTTTAAATGGGTATGAGTCTTAAAATCGTAAAATCAGCTTTACATATAGTCTGCAAGTGTGTCATATAATTGATCCTTATAAGTTATTTGGCAGCATAATTGAGAGCCGACCCAGCTTTAAACCATGCGATTTGCGTATCGTTATAAGTATGGCTGGCCTCAAAGCTCTCCTCAGAGCCATCTTTATGTTTCAAGATAACGGTGAACTTAGAGCCCGGTGCAAACGTTTTGAGTCCGACAACAGAGATTTTGTCGTCTTCCTGCACTTTGTCATAGTCTTCCTTATTGACAAACGTCAGAGCAAGCATACCTTGTTTTTTCAGATTGGTTTCGTGGATACGAGCAAAACTTTTGGACAGGATGACACAAACATTGAGGAATCGTGGCTCCATCGCAGCGTGTTCGCGCGATGAGCCTTCACCATAGTTGTCTTCGGCAACCACAATACTTGCCACATGGTCAGCTTTATAATTCTTCGCAGCCGATGACACCTCTTTATATCTACCGTCTATCTGATCTTTCACGCAATTACTTTCCCCGTTGAACGCATTTTCGGCCCCCATCAGGAGATTATTGGAGATGTTTTGTAAATGTCCACGATATTTTAACCAAGGTCCTGCCATCGAGATGTGGTCTGTAGTACATTTGCCCTTTGTCTTGATCAGCAAGGGCATATCCGTCAACTCCTCACCATCCCAAGAGCTAAATGGCTCCAGTTTCTGAAGTCTATCAGACGAGGGACTGATTTCCACCTTAACATCTTTGTGTTTATCACTGGGCGCAATGAAAAGCCCCATGTCTATCAATGTTTGAACACTATCTTCGGCCGTGCCTTTACCTGCACTGAAACCTTTTGGAGGGAAATCAAAGCCGTGTGGTTCGTCCAACATCACGTTGTTACCGTTTCTGTCTGTCAGGCTGTCGGTCATCGGATTGAAGTCCAATCTGCCTGCAATGGCCAGAGCGGTAGTTAATTCCGGCGATCCGATAAAGGCATAAGTGTTGGGGTTTCCATCTGCCCGGCGACGGAAGTTTCGGTTGAACGACGTTACTATCGCGTTCTTTCGGTTGTTGTCGTCGGTATGTCGTTTCCACTGACCGATACACGGTCCGCAGGCATTAGTCATAATCACCGCCCCCATCTTCTTAAAGTCTTCCAACAGCCCGTCACGTTCTGCGGTGTAGCGAATCTGCTCAGAGCCAGGATTGATAATGAGCTGTCCCTTGATGTTGAGATTCTTCGACGTAGCCTGACGTGCTATCGAGGCAGCACGAGCAAGGTCTTGATACGAAGAGTTGGTGCACGAACCTACCAACCCCACTTCCACAACCATAGGATAATCGTTGGCTGTTCCTACTGATTTCATCTGTGAAATGGGAGACGCCGCGTCCGGTGTGAACGGTCCATTAAGGTGTGGCTCTATTTCCGAAAGGTTAATCTCAATGATTTGGTCGTAATAAGTGGCAGGATGAGCATAGACTTCGTCATCGGCCCTTAAATCTGAAACATGCTGTCGTGCCATATCCGCAATTTCCTGACGACCGGTCTGGCGCAGATAATCCACAGCATTGTCATCGAATGGGAATATAGAGCACGTAGCTCCGAGTTCGGCTCCCATATTACAGATGGTAGCCTTACCGGTAGTGGATATGGTTTGAGCACCCTCTCCAAAGTACTCTAAGATGGCATTTGTGCCTCCCTTTACCGTTAATATACCCAATATTTTGAGTATCACGTCTTTTGGCGAAGCCCATCCCGACAGTCTACCCGTGAGGTGCACTCCAATGAGTCGAGGCATCTTGAGTTCCCACGGTTGGTCGGTCAATACATCCACCGCGTCGGCACCACCAACGCCTACAGCCACCATGCCCAAACCTCCGGCATTAGGCGTATGCGAGTCGGTGCCTACCATCATTCCACCCGGGAAGGCATAGTTTTCGAGTACCACCTGATGGATTATACCTGCTCCCGGTGCCCAAAAACCTATGTGATATTTAGCCGATGCCGAACGAAGAAAGTCGTAAACCTCTCGATTGGTATCCTTTGCCGTTGCCAAGTCTTTCGCTGCTCCAATATCCGCACGAATGAGATGGTCGCAATGCACACTGGCAGGGACGGCCACCCGAGTTTTGCCAGCATTCATAAACTGCAGTAATGCCATCTGAGCCGTAGCATCTTGCATGGCTACACGATCAGGGCGGAAATTGACATAAGTCTCACCGCGTTTAAAGGGAGCAAGGTCATTATCATGATATAAATGTGCGAAAAGCACTTTCTCCGTATAGGTAAGCGGTCTGTTTAAACGGTTACGAGCCTTTTTTACCTTTGTAGAATAATTGGCATAAAATTGCCTTAACATATCTAAGTCTAAAATCATACTGTCTGCTTTTGCTGTTATTATTAGTTTGCAAATTTATAAAAAACAATTCAAAATGTAATTACAATTCTTTATTTTTTATCAAAATGAAACCAAAAAAGAAAGATATAATGCATATTTATGACATTTCTTCACTTTCCTAAATCGAAAATTTCTGCACATAAGAACAGCCTGCATCCGCTCTGAAAGCAAAAGTTTACATAAATAATGCCATCCCCGATATAGGCTGTCCGTGCACTGTAATGCGTTTGTATGTTCATAAACTATGGTGAGATAGTCATGCGCTAACAATAATGCCATTACTTCACAATAGTCTTCTATCAGTCTTCTATCAGCGTAAGAAAGTCTTCTTCCACAGGCGGAATCGGTTGGTTGGGCGCCTCTTTCACCCCCAGTTGCTTTAGTTCATTAGCTTTCTGAACTATGCTTTGTCGGCCCGTATAAGCTTTTTTGTAGGCATCATCATAGTCTTTTGCAAGTATGTCAATATCTTTTTTCACCTTATCAAATCGTTTAATGAACTCTCCTACCCGCTTCAACATCTCCTCAGCCAAACCATATACCTTCAGCTGATTTTCCGTTTGGATGTACTGTCTCCACGCTATTTCGATGATCTTCAGTATGGCCATCAAGTTTTGCTGAGACGTGATGAACACGTGTTTGGCAAACGCATCATTCCACAGTTGCTTGTCGGTAGCCATCGCCAACTGTAACGCTCCTTCGTTGGGAACAAACATAATTACAAAATCTATTGCACGACGGGGCGGCTTCACGTAGCTGCTGTAGTCTTTCTTCGCAAGATTTGTAAACTGGGTACGAATGCTTCTCACTAAATCATCGGCATATTTCTTCTTTAAATCTTCATGTTCTGTATTCACGTACAACTCATAGGCTTCGATTGACATCTTTGAGTCGATGATCACATCTTCGTTTTGCGGATAGTGAAGGATAACGTCGGGCACCATTCTCCTACCACTTTCCGAATTGGTAAGGACGTATCCCTTTTCGTCCGTAAGTGTCTGTTGCACATCGTAATTTATTCCTTGTTTAAAGCCATTCTGCTCTAATATCTCAGTCAGTATCAGCTCTCCCCAATTGCCTTGAATCTTATTTCCTCCGCGCATCACATTGGTCAGTCTTGTGGCCGTATCGTCAATCTTCTGCGTCTGCTCCGCCATGGCCTTCAACTGCTCCGATAACGAAGCTGTGTTCTTTGCGGTTTCCTGATTGGTATTGAATATCGCGTCGTGGAGTTTGGTTAAGTTATCTTTCAGCGGCGCCGTAATAATTTCCATTGCCTCCGTGTTTTGTACCTTTAGTTTGTCAGTAGATTGGTCCAAAACTTTGGCCGCCAAGTTCTGAAATTGTGCCTTTACAGTTTCTATCTGTGCTTCGAACTGCTGCTGTCGCTGCTGTTCTAACTTCTCTTCTTGCTCACGTTTCAACGCGGTTTCTTCGTCATGTTGCCTGCGCTCCGCAGCCAGTTGCGTTTCCAGAGCACTTTGTAACACTTTGGTATCGGTGAGTTGTTGCTGCAGTTTTTGTATCTCATTGATAGCCTGATCAAGTTTTTCCTGCACCTCGCTTCGTGTTTTTGCCTCTGTCTCACTCTGCTGGCGCGATAGCATAAGGTCGGCTGAAATACTCTTCTTCTGACCTTGTTGCAGTAGATAGGCCACCACAAAGCCAACAACTATTCCTATAAAAAGAAAAACGATTTCCATGGGTACATTAATATTTTAATTGTAGTTTCATAATAAAATATTGCATCACGCCTCTCGATGCCAAATATATAATAAAGGCCATCCATAAAATATGGTTGGGATGATACAACCTGATGCCTATAAAAAAGAATACAAAAAACATAAGGGTTGCAGCAAAACTCGACAGCAACATTCCCCGTGTGGCCGTAATACCTATAAAAATTCCATCATAGACGAAAGCCGTAACACCAGCCACCGGCACCATACAAGCCCATACAAAATAGGCATCTGAGGCTGCTATAACGTCCTGATCATCGGTAAGCAAACCCAAAAACCCGTTTCCTCCCAGCACATATACCATTGTAAAACCGACAACCATGACGCCTCCCCAAATAAAAAGGCGACGTATCATGGCACGCAGCCCACTGTGGTCTCCAGCCCCATACAGCTTACCACTCAATGCTTCGCCTGCAAAGGCAAACCCATCCATTACATAGCTGAAGAGGGTAAAGAAAGTGAGAAGCAATGTATTCACCGCCAACATCATATCTCCTTGTCGGGCACCTGCAGAGGTAAAGAAAAGGTTGACCGCCACCAAACATAATGTTCTGAGGAATATATCCCGATTGACCACGAAGAAATCAGACCATGTAACCTTTTTCTTCCCTTCTCCACGACCATTTTCTCTCAACACAGTCCCTGGCCTAAGACGTCTTTGGGCAAACCACATGGCGAGCAGAAATCCACTCCATTGGGCTATCAGTGTGCCCAAAGCCACTCCCTCAATGTGCATTCCTAATCCAAAAACGAAGAATAATGAAGCAAAAATATTGATAATGTTTTGCCATATAGCCACCATCATCGGAATTTTGGTTGTCTGTATTCCCACAAACCAACCGTTCAGACTGTAAAGACCCAACATTGCGGGGGCACCCCATATCACGATATTATAATAGGTAGTCACCAGCGAATGAATCTGGGGTGAAGGCGATATGATGAACAAGGCAAGCCAACGTAATGGTAGTTGTAAAATAACAAACGTCATCGCTATGACCACAGATACATAAAGTGAACGGCGTAACAACATTCTCACCGAAGCATAATCCTCACGGCCAAGCGCCTGCGAGGTCATGCCACTTGTGCCCATACGGAGAAATCCGAACAACCAATAAATGACGTTAAATATCATTCCACCCACCGCAATGGCTGCTATATATTGTTCAGACCCCATGTGTCCTACAATGGCCAAGTCTACCAATCCAAGCAAAGGCACCGTAATATTGCTCACAATAGATGGTATAGCCAATCTAAGTATATCCTTGTCTATCTTTCTCATTATTTTTATTTGGTTTACAAATATATGCAAAAAAGGTAAGAATACAATTTGAAATGCAACATTTAAAAACCACACAGCACATATTTTTGCCATACATCATTGTAAAGTTTGTATTATAACCAACAAATTATGGGATTATAAAACTGTAAAATAATAAAATGATTAACTTTGCAGACGAAAAGATATTCATCGTATGATAGCACGAAATATGACAACAAACGGACTGGATTTGTCACAAACAGGTAAGAGATTGGAGGTAATATTCGAGAGAATAGCCCCGCAAGAGCTTTTTTATGTCGACTTCATCGACGTACTGATAAAGCAACACGACACATCGATGAAATCATAAACCTTGTAAGGAAATGAAACGGGAAAATTCTCATCTGAAGAAAATAATATCAAGGTGTAGGCTAAAGATCGTTGCTGTTATCCTGATAATCACACTATTTGCTGTATTACTGACAAGACTGATGCCGACCGGTGAAAGCGATATACGAAAGTCAGTATGCTTCGTAGACGGAAAAGTTCAGTTGTGCCTCGTCACCGAGCAAGACACCATCATATTGCAATCTGATACTGTTTGTCAGCAGGGAACATGGATTAACAAACACTGGTGGTGGCCAAGTTGTCACGGAAGCATACTTACCATTGGTCAGAAGAATGTTTCCTCACACCATAGCAACAACGCTGAAGACTCCAATTTATCCCTTCAAATATCAGAAATAGTCGATTCCATCGAGCAATTACTCATTACAAAGGATAGAGAACAAAAGGAAATTGAGTATTATATTCGCAGTCATGGAGTGCAGGATGAAGGCTATAACAGGATTTCGTATTATGCAGATGTTCAAAAGAGAAAAGCAGATTCCCTAAAGATAGTCTGGCAGAAGCTGAAATCCTTTAAACTTAATCCGGAAAGCCATTGGCTGCGAAGGTATTTCCTTCATGTGTCATGGTATGATTCTGACGGCCTGCTCAACACCATGAATTGCCAACCGTCGTTGGTCGACGACAATCTATCGGAAGTGCCAATCATTATCCACACGGAACAATTCCAAACTCCTCATGGAGTGTATGCCATAAAGAGAACGCCTTGTCCGATAATAGGTGGCAAACAAATTGTAACGGCAACACTTACCCGAGATAAATCTACGGCTCCCCATCATGCACTCTTAACAACAGGTAACTGGATTGACGAAACGCGTCACAATCTACCCGATTTGTTTGCAAGAGAAGGCAGTCCGGTGTTCACAACACACGGGCAGTTTGTCGGCATCATAAACAGACAAAACATTAAACGTTGAAATTAGGACTTGAAAGCGCATCAAAAAATAATGAAAACGGTTAAAAACATATATCCATTCCTAATTATTATCGTCCTATTTTCCGGTTGCACCATCAACAGCGATGACATAACGACCGTTCAGCAAGGCAACATTACCTATCGCGGTCAGATGAAAAACGGCAAGCGTGAAGGTGTAGGCGTGCTTTATCAAGGTGACTCCATTGTCTATTCCGGGCAATGGCGGCATGGTCAACGATATGGAAAAGGATGGGCAATCGACGCTTTTGGCCGACGCATCGATGCCGTCTGGGTGGCTGATACCATTGTAAACGGCATACGGAAAGACTCCTCCGGCTCCTATCAAGGAGAGTTTAATCGTCACCTTATGGCACAGGGACATGGTGCTTTTCGCGATAATCAAGGAACCTATTACGAAGGACAATGGCATAATGACAAACGCAGCGGCTTCGGTTTTTCATCCCAACACCATATTTTCAGAGTTGGCGAATGGAAACAAAACGTGTACAAAGGCGAACGTCTTAACTACACTTCGGCTCGTATCTATGGTATCGATATATCCAAACACCAACATGTTAAAGGGAGAAAACGGTATAACATTAACTGGAAGAAACTACGCATCAGCCATTTGGGAACGCTATCAAAAAAGAGGATTAGCGGGAAAGTAGACTACCGAGTATCATTTATCTTCATCAAGTCCACAGAGGGGACCACTATCCGCAACCCATATTATCGGGCCGATTATACCGCTGCTCGTGCTCACGGATACCCCGTAGGCACCTATCATTTCTTTTCACACCGCAAAACGGGAACTGCCCAAGCCATGTACTTTCTGCGTCATTCAAATTTCAGGAAAGGTGATTTGCCTCCGGTCTTAGACTTGGAGCCTTTTCCGAGTCAAGTGCGCAAGATGGGCGGCACTGCTGCCATGTGGAAACAAGTACGGAGTTGGTTGAAAATCATAGAACAACAAACAGGGATGCGCCCCATCCTTTACATCAGTCAGATGTTTGTGAACAAATACCTCAATGTAGCCCCAGACATCAAGCACAATTACCCCGTGTGGATAGCTCGATATGGCGAATACAAGCCCGATATCAAGCTATGGATATGGCAACTGGCTCCCGACGGTCGCGTTGCAGGCATTCATGGTGATGTAGACATCAACGTGTTTAATGGCTATAGTGATGAGTTTGCCCAATGGCTCAACATCGTTAGGAAGAAATAAAAACCATCTGGCGTGCCAACATTTAACTCCTAAAACTTCCTGACACGTCCCGAATGCACATCACTCTGCATATATCCAACAAGTCCGCTCAGCGTTTATAGGACAAAGCTGCGCCAATAGCCGTGCAAAACTCTGAATATTTGGGAATGATAAACCGCACTTTATAGAGTTTCTCCATCGCCGGAAACACATCTTTACATTGTGGCAGAAGCGTGAGATTTCCAATAAGCACGTACTCTTTGATGCCCGTATTGAGTGAAGCAAGAATACAACTTGACCCTATGGTTTGAAGCACGCTGGTAATGATTCCCAACGCAATATCTTCGCGTGATGTATTGCTTCGCGCATTTCCAAAGAGCGAAGCCGTAGCCGTTTTGGGCAGACCCGGTAAGGGATCGGGACTGATATCGCCGATAAGCACATCAATATTCCTGATATCACCTTCCAAAGCCAACGCAACAATCTGCTTCACATCGTCGGTCTTGAGCATAATACGGCTCAAACCCATAAGCGTACCGCCTCCCAAACCGATACCTCCGATATGGCGTATATCGTCACCGTCACACTGAACAATACTTGTACCCGTTCCCATCGACACAACCAACATACGGTCAAGATCGGTCTCATAACGCGCCCCAAGCCCGTCTGCGAGAAATTCTTCGGCTTTCTTTGTCGGCAATCCGTAGATGGGAGAATTAACATAAGTCGAGCCAACTCCCGTTACCATCACCTGTTCTACATCGTCCAACTGTATGTTATTGTCATACAAATATTTACCAAACGCACCATAAAGTGATGTTATAGGGTCAGTTGCTCTTATTCGTATCGGCGAAATCACCTCGCCCTGATCATCCACTCCAACAATTTTTGTAGTGCTGATACCTACATCTATACCTATTACCATATTATATTTATATCAAACTGCTTTTTGTATTATGAATTTCTCGTCACGTCCAATTCTAATGGCGACATTGATTAGTGTGTCACGTATAGAGCAATACACATTTTGCCCGGTTTTAACAACCCTGATCATAACTAAACCATCAGGTTCTGATCGTCATGTGTACTAACCAATTACAAAGTTCGTTAAAATACTTGGGATACGCAAGTAATTTGCAGTTTATCAAGGTAATCGGCAGTCGTAAGCATCAATAATATGCCTATCATTTTTGATATGTTTTCTAAAAAATACGAAAAAACGGCGCATTTTAAAGCATGTACAAGAGATTATTTGTAAATTCGCAAAAGCATGTAAGGGAGCGGAACAAGCATGGCAGTCATCACAACTGATGGTCGCGGCCCGCTATCAGACAAGCCCGACTGAAATTCTACAGTCCTACAACGCGAATATCAAACCAAAAATAAAACACGATGAAGAAAACCAAAGTTGTTGCAGCCGTCGTTGTCAGAGACGGCAAATATCTGTGTATGCAACGTTGTCGCTCGCACGAAGCATACAACTCCGAACGTTGGGAATTTCCCGGCGGAAAGGTAGAAGAAGGCGAGAGCGATCACGAAGCACTCCTTCGGGAAATCAACGAAGAAATGGACTGGGATGTGTATGTAGGGCGCAAAATAGGCACCATCACACACGATTATCCCGATTTCACCATCGAACTGACCGCTTATCTCTGCAAGGGCGGAGAAGGAAAATTCACGATGTTCGAACATCTCGATGCCAAATGGCTCTCCGCCGAAGACCTTTCCACATTGGCATGGACCGATGCCGACAGGAAAATCGTAGATTTAATACAGCAGCAATAACCCGTTGTCTATTTCTGAAAGCAGCAAGGTCTTCCTGTGGTTTCAATCTCTCAGCAGCGATTGGCTTATGGGAAGACCTTACGGCTCTGTCATTTGTAAACCTTGTATGTTCCTCCATCGCTCTCGCCATACTTCCGCAAAAGCTCCTGAATATACATCGCGTTAGCCCTTACGTGCTCCTCATCACCGTCGTATCCGTTAATCAACACCACAAGATGTGTGGTGCCAATATTGATTTTCGTGCGTTCATGGTCCGAAGTGGGTGTGCCTACTCCACCCTCCGCATCTCGATAGACAGGCAGCCCCTCTATATTGATCATTCCCCGTCCAATTCCTTCGAATGGCTCATCTCTACGGCCAACGCCCAATGTCAAAGTGTCGCCTGCAAACCGGCCAGCATCAAAGCCTCCGATGCTGTAGCCAAAGCGGATACTCGCCAAATTGATAAGGTCTACCAAAGTATCTATTTGGTAGAACTCCTTGTTCTTAAGTTGTCTGCGAATCAGAGCCTCAGCAGCCGGTCGATAGCGCGAGGGATCTTTCCCGCAAGCTCTGTAAACCTTTCTCGTGGCAGCAATCCCCGACAAATCCTTCAGCGACTCGGTGGTTAGCGTGGCACGATATTCATCACCCAAAGCATTGATCTCATCCCACAATGCTTGGCTATATTTGCTGTTTTTCACCTGTGCATCCACACACGC
The DNA here is from genome assembly GCA_001552765.1 of Bacteroidales bacterium KA00344. Lineage (GTDB taxonomy): Bacteria > Bacteroidota > Bacteroidia > Bacteroidales > Bacteroidaceae > Prevotella. Next base: position 12,878 of record KQ959425.1, on the reverse strand, counting down.
CCCCACAAAATCAGGGCATACCTGTTTAATCTCTTCAGAAACAATGATATTCATTTTGTATGATTTTTCAGTCCGTTGCCTCTCTCCATTCTTTATCAGAAAATGGCTTCATCTTCTTTGAGGGCTTGTGCAAATATACGAAGAATTTCCAAACAAACCTATCAGTAGCGTTATTTAATAAGGAGAAAAATATGGACAAAAGTCCTCCCAGAATTTGCGTATTTGAAAATGAAAAGGCGATGGCTCAAAATACGCAAAAATAACGCATAGTTTACAATTTACTGACTAACAGAGATTTACAAACAAATTGCGCTCAACGGCAAAAAAGTAACCATTTTCTGCCCTGCGATTGGATATGCAACGGCAGTGTGGTTGAGGCCTAATCACATCACGGCAAAAGCCAAACCGCATCACGAATAAGGCTTAGCCGCAATGCCAATAGGCCTTAGTCGCAAACTCATGATGAACAAGAGGAATGAAAATCTCGATAAAATGGGCAGAAAATGACTTTTGTTTTGCTGTAGCATCCTAAAATTCAGACAACTTTACAGTGAAGTTTTCTTGACGATGTCGAGTGGTGTGCAGTGTATGTTTTGGCTTATCCGGCACACCATGACAAGCATCATAGTGTGGATTCCTGCATTTCCATCAACAGGCTTCCTGTCTTGATTATGAGAAGAACATGATAAAACACGGACACACGGAAGCAAATACATTTCGAACTGTTAATGTCTGTTTGTGCCTGACACTTGGCGATGACCGTGAATTTTAGAACAGAAATCGGAGCAAATCCAAAATTAAATAGCTATCTTTGTAGAAGAATTGGCACATCTTTTTAGATTAGATCGGATGGCCACATAAGGAAACTATAAACGCCTTCTATGGACAAAAAACAGAAAATGCAGCTGCTGGTTGAGCAACTCAACCGCGCTTCGGACGCATATTATAACGGTCAGGGAGAACTGATGACCGACTACGAGTGGGACGCAAAGTTTGACGAGTTGAAACAGCTTGAACAGGAAACGGGCGAAACGCTGCCTGACTCTCCTACTACAAAAGTTTCGGAGGACAACATCGCGGGGCAAAAAGAGGAACACGAGTTTGCCACCTTGTCTCTGGCCAAGACCAAACAGCCGGAAGATTTGGTGAAATGGGCCGAAGACAAGCCTATATGGTTGTCGTGGAAGCTGGACGGACTGACGCTGGTAGTGACCTATGACAACGGTACGCTGACCAAGGTGGTGACGCGCGGCAACGGACATATCGGTACCAACATCACCCACCTGAGCAAAGCCATTGCAGGCATTCCGCAGAAGATAAAAGCCAACGGCCATGTGGTTATTCGTGGCGAAGCGGTCATCTCGTATGAGGATTTTGAGCAGTTCAACATGGAGAACGATGAGGAGTATGCCAACCCACGAAATCTCGCTTCCGGCTCCCTCACTCTGAAAGATCCTAACGAGGTGGGCCCAAGACACATCAATTGGATTCCGTTTAATCTGGTGTATTGCGACGAGGAAATTTCGTCGTGGGGCAAACGCATGGATTTTCTGAAAGTCAACGGCATGAAATGCGTAGAACACGAACGCATCGAACACCCCACACTCGACAACATTAAAGCGGTGATTGACCGGTGGACGCTACACGTCACCAACCGGCAAAACCCCTATCCCGTAGACGGTCTTGTGATTGTCTATGACGACACCGAATATGCAGCCACCGGCTCGGTGACGGGTCACCATGCCACACGTGGCGGCTACGCATTCAAATGGCAGGACGAAAGCGCCGACTCGGAGCTGGAAGAGATAGAATGGAGCTGTGCGGCATCGACCATCTCGCCCGTTGCCGTCTTCAAACCCGTAGAACTGGAAGGCACCACCGTGAAGCGCGCTTCGCTCTGCAACATCAGCGAGTGTGAACGACTGGGCATTGGTGGGAAAGGCACAAAACTGGCCGTGATCAAGGCCAACAAGATTATTCCGAAGGTGATCAAGGTCAGGGAAAAGGTGGGCGAAATGCAAATTCCGTGCGAATGTCCGGTCTGCCAATCGCCTACAGAGATTGTCATAAGTCCCAACAGCGGTACCAAGACACTGCACTGCACCAACGAGGGCTGTCCAGCCAAACAACTGAAGAAATTCAGGCGATTCCTGTCTAAGGAGGGAATGAATGTGGATGGCGTCTCCGAACAAATCATTTCTAAATTTATCAACCTCGGATGGGTTACCGAATATGCCGACATCTATCATCTCCCCGACCACGCCCGCGAGATTGCCCGTCTGGAAGGATTTGGCGAAAGGTCGGCGGCCAACATCGCACGATCTGTCGAAAAAGCTCGCACGGTGGAAGCCCGCAGATTTTTGTACGCCCTGTCTATCCCCATGGTTGGGCAGGATGCGTGTAATCGTCTGCTCGCCGCCTATCCCCTGCGAGAACTCATCGACATGGCTGCAGGTCGCCAAAAGGCCGACGACCTCTTTGCGCCGGCGCCAAATGAATTGCTCACCATGATACCGGGTATTGGTCCGGAGACATCGGCCTCATTTGTGAATTGGTTCAGAGATGCTCGAAATTTAGCAATTGTTGACAGACTATTGGCTGAAGTTACCATAGAACAGACATCGACCCAACCCGTAGGAAAGAAATGTGAAGGACTGACTTTTGTGGTCACCGGAGACGTACACCACTATAAAAACCGCAACGAACTGAAGGCCTATATCGAGAGTCAGGGCGGAAAGGTGACTAGTGCGGTAAGTAAATCGACCTCGTTTCTCATCAACAATGACGTGACTTCGACCAGTGGCAAAAACAAAAAGGCACAGCAACTGAATATCCCCATCCTGTCGGAGGATGAGTTTATCGATCGGTTTGCGGAATAAACAAGCAAACATTTGGACGTTTTGAGAATTTAACTTACTTTTGCGCAAAATTTACAAAAACATGAAAAAAATCCTCACAACAGCAGCCTTGATGGCAGCAGCGCTTTCGTTGAGCGCGCAGAATATCCAGCTGCACTATGATTTCGGACATTCAATGGGGCAAAACCTCAGCAATCGCCCAAGTATGACTACAACGTTTGAGATGTTCAAAGCCGACGCTTGGGGAAGCACGTTCACCTTCACGGACATTGACTATCAGCGCGACGGTGTGGCCGGAGCCTATTGGGAAATTGCCCGCGAGTTTAACGTGACGAAGAATAAACAATGGGCAGCCCACATGGAATATAACGGTGGACTGACCAGCGATGAAAACACCTGGAAGGCAACACGCTTCCAACATGCCACATTGATCGGAGGAGCATGGAACTGGCACAGTGCCGATTTCAGTCGCACATTCAGTATTCAGGCAATGTACAAATATTATTTCAAAAACCGTCATTACGCTGCACGGCCCTTCAGCTCCTTTCAGCTGACCGAAGTTTGGAACATCACATTCGCCAACAAACTCTGCACTTTCAGCGGATTCTGCGACACATGGTACGACCCCAATGTAAAGGGGAAGTGGATTCTGCTTTCAGAGCCACAGTTCTGGTTCAACCTCAACACTTTAAAGGGATGGGATAAAGTAAATTTAAGTGTCGGTACGGAAGTAGAATTGAGCAACAATTTTGTTTGGAACAACAAGGGGGAAAACAACCATCTTTATGCCATTCCCACCCTTGCATTGAAATGGACGTTTGATTGACGCCCCCTTTTAAAACATCATTAAATCGCATACAAGAACATGAGAATAGACATCATCACCGTTTTACCGGAAATGATAGAGGGCTTTCTTAACGAGTCGATACTGGCTCGTGCTCAAAAGAAAGGACTGGCCGAAATCCATTTGCACAACTTGCGTGACTACACGCTGGACAAATGGCGTCGCGTAGACGATTATCCCTACGGCGGTTTCGCCGGAATGGTGATGCAGATAGAGCCCATCGACCGTTGCATTTCTGCCCTCAAAGCCGAGCGAAACTACGATGATGTGATCTTTGTGACGCCCGATGGAGAGCAGTTCGACCAGCACATAGCCAACGAGATGAGCCTGCAACAGAATCTGGTGATACTTTGTGGTCATTACAAAGGCATCGATCAGCGGGTGCGAGACCATTTGGTCACGCGAGAGATCAGTGTCGGCGACTTTGTGCTCACTGGCGGAGAACTGGCAGCAGCGATCATCACGGACGCCGTTGTGAGACTTGTGCCGGGAGCCATCAGCGACGAACAAAGTGCTCTTTCCGACAGTTTTCAGGATGACTTATTGGCCGCCCCCATCTACACACGGCCGGCCGACTATAAGGGTTGGAAGGTGCCCGACATTCTACTGAGTGGTAACGAAGCAAAAATCAAGCAATGGGAAATAGACCAAGCCATGGAGCGGACCAAGCGGTTGAGACCCGACCTGCTGAAATAGCACTTGAAATGCTATTCTTTAGATAGGTCTGTTCTACATGAAATTCATCCCTTTTGCCAATCGGCAAAAGGGATATTTGCTTATATATATTCCTCACAAAAACGGTTACCCAGCTCGAAACCCTCCTCGTAGAGCCGCTCAAGTTTACCAGTGTCCCGTTCGAGACGCCCCACCTCCACAGGCTTTTGAGGGCGTATGCAGACGATGTTGCCTTGGGCTTCCAAATCTTCTATAAGCTTCAACTGATTGTTATAGGCTTCAATGCGACGACTCAACGCCACACGAAGGCGTGGATAGTTCTTGTAAATGAAATAGGGTATTTTGCGGTCTTTAGCGGTCTTGCGAAAGCCGTGATTACGAGTTGAGACAACGATATTCGTCTTGTGGCCCGTTTCTATGGCCCGCATCACGGGAATGGAATCCGTTATTCCACCGTCAAGATACGGCTCCCCGTCTATGTTTACAATCTTGCTCACAAAGGGCAGACTGCTCGACGCTTTCACAACTTCATTAACACGAACCTTATCCTTCAACTCCTTCAGGTAGACAGCCTGTCCGCTACGGCAGTTGGTTGCCACCATCTCGAAACCATCGGCATGCCTGAAATATTCGTCATAATCAAAAGGTATCAATTCGTCTGGGAAACGCTCGTAAAGCAGTTTCCGGTCGAACAGACAACCCTGTGTCACCAAATAGCGCAAGCCGATATAATCATACTTAGCAAGAAAATCAATGTTGGATATGCGGGCACGTCGCGGCTGACGGGAGATATAACTCATCCCATTACACGCCCCCGCTGAAACGGCAACCACATAACGAAAATACAAGTCGTTCTTCATGAAAGCATCCAACACGCCGCTCGTAAAAACACCGCGCATCCCTCCACCTTCAAGCACAAGTCCTGTATTTCTGTCAATTCGCATAAGAAACCTTAATTTTAATTGCAAAAATACTCAAATTTGCCGATTTATTCATAACTTTGCAATAATTTAAAATATAAAAATCCCTAATATGTTCAGTAAAGAGACCTACGTCAGCCGACGCACAGAATTAAAAAAACTCGTAAAGAGTGGTATCATTGTTCTTTTTGGTAACAACGGCTCACCGGCAAACTTTCCCAGCAACGGTTATCACCCGTTTCGTCAGGACTCTTCATTCCTCTATTATTTTGGACAAAACAGAGATGGGCTCGTTGGCGTTATCGATATAGACAACAATAAGGAAACACTCATCGGTGATGATATTTCCATTGACGACATCGTCTGGTATGGTACCGTAGAAACCATGCATGACATGGCAGCTCAAGTGGGAGTAGCCCACACAGCCCCCATGAAGGAACTGACAACCATCTGTCTTGACGCTCTGCGCCAAAAACGCACAGTGCACTTCCTACCCCCCTATCGCTCGGACATCAAAATCCAGATATTCGATCTGTTGGGTATTCATCCCAACCAGCAAAAGGACAGTGCTTCGATGCCTCTGATTCAGGCCATTGTAAAAATGCGCTCTACGAAAAGCGCGGAAGAAATAGAAGAATTGGAACGTGCGGCAAGCATTGGATACAAGATGCACACAACGGCCATGAAGATGTGCCGTCCGGGCATCACGGAAAAACAAATTGCAGGTGTGCTGGACGGAATAGCCAATGGATTGGGGGCTATGGTGAGTTTCCCAACGATTCTCTCACAACACGGAGAATGTATGCACGGCTCACCCTCGATGGATAAATTGCAGGAAGGAAGGCTCATGCTCTGCGACGCGGGAGCCGAAACCATCAACAACTACTGCTCGGACAACACGCGCACGACGCCGGTCAGCGGCAAGTTTGACCAACGTCAGTTGGAGATATATTCTATTGTAGAAGAATGTCATGATTATGTGCTCACCATAGCCAAACCCGGCGTGAAATGGTGGGACGTGCATTTCGGCGTATGTCGGCTGATGACTGAGCGACTGAAAGAAATCGGTCTGATGATGGGTGACACCGACGACGCTGTGGCAGCCGGAGCACATGCCATGTTCATGGTGCACGGTCTGGGACACATGATGGGAATGGACGTACACGATATGGAGAATTTCGACCAAATCAATGTGGGCTTCGACGATGAAGTGCGTCCCAATCTCGAACAGTTTGGAACAAACTGCCTGCGTATGGGTCGACGTTTGCAGGAGGGCTTTGTGGTGACCGACGAGCCGGGCATCTACTTCATTCCGGCCCTCATCGATGAATGGAGAGCCAAAGGACACTGCAAGGACTTCATCAATTTCGACAAACTCGAAACTTACAAAGACTTTGGCGGCATTCGACTTGAAGACGACCTGCTCATCACCAAAGACGGCTGTCGTTTCATCGGGAAAGAACGCATTCCCTATCATCCCAAGGATGTAGAGGCCTTTATTGCCCGTTAAAAGACAATCATAAATATAATGTTAAAATATAAACAAGTAACAATCATAATGAAAAAACTATTTTTTGCGGCTCTCCTAACAGTGTTTGCGTTAGGAGCTAACGCACAGGAAAAGAAGACGGAAGAGAATCCTAACAAGCCCGTTTTCACTGTAGTGAAAGAAAATGCCATTACCAGTATCAAGGACCAAAACCGTTCCGGCACTTGCTGGGCATATTCCACGCTGAGCTTTTTTGAGGCAGAAATACTGAAAGCTACAGGCAAGACATACGACCTTTGTGAAAGTTTCGTCGCCAACAAGACCTATATGGACCGCGCCATTCAGGTGGTGCGTCTACATGGCGACTGTCAGTTCGCGCAGGGTGGCAGCGCTTTCGACCCGCTCTATGTGATACAAAACTTCGGTATTTGTCCTGAGGAAGCCATGCCATTCCCCGGCAGCTTGTATGGCGACTCGCTGAACAACTTCAACGAATTTTTCTCGGTGATGACTCCATACGTAGAAAGTGTGGCTAAAAGCAAAGCCAAAAAACTTTCCAGCCAATGGAAAGTGGGACTGCAAGGAATCCTCGACGCTTATCTGGGCAAGTGTCCGGAAAGCTTCACCTATCAAGGTAAGACCTACACTCCGAAAAGCTTCGCCGCAAGTCTCGGATTGGACTGGAACAACTATGTTACTTTCACATCGTACACACACCACCCGTTCTGGACAGCATTTGCCGTTGAGGTACAGGACAACTGGCGCTACCCGCTCTCATGGAACGTGCCCATTAAAGATTTGGAAAGGATTATCGACAATGCCATCATGAACGGATACACCGTAGCATGGGGTGGCGACGTGAGCGAAGATGGCTTTACCCGTCAGGGCCTGGCCTATATGTACGACACCAAGAAAATGGAAAACATGGATGGAAGCGACATGGCACGTTGGCTTAAACTGTCGGTAGAAAAGAAAAAGAACATCATAGACTCTCTGGGCGTTAATGTTCCGGAGCTAACACCTACACAAAAGCAACGACAGGAGCGCTTTGACAACTGGGAACTCACGGACGATCATGGTATGCTGATTTACGGTATTGCCAAAGACCAGAACGGCAAGGAATACTATATGGTGAAGAACTCGTGGGGCGAAACCGGAGAGTACAAGGGAATATGGTATATGACCAAGAATTTCATCATCGCCAACACAATGGATTTCATGGTGAATAAAAACGCTGTTCCGAAAGACATAAGAAAGAAAATCAATATCTAACAGATGATATCCTGAATACAAACGTCCCCGAACAACATTTGGCTGTTCGGGGGCGTTTGTGTAGTACCATAACCGGCAGAATAGAAAACAAAAATTGCAGGTTAAAGCACCGTTCATGCCGGACAAACGAAATTCTGCGATAAGCCTCACTTTGTCAAAAACGTGACAACCGACTCGAAATACGCTCAGGGTAAGTCTGCAAGTTCGCATATTGCAGCAGAAATCCTATTCCCTTCTTCATCAACATATACCCACCTAAAAACATAAAGTTGTAGAAATTATTATAACTTTTTAATGAAAAGCCAACCTATTCTCAATGTATTTTAGTAACTTTGAAGCAGAATAAAAATAATTTAAAATGCATTTTAGATGGAAATACAACCCACCTACATCAGACCATACCCAACAAGCTAAAGAATTAGGCGAGAAACTCAAGATAGCTCCCCTATTGGCCGGCCTGCTTATTAATCGCGGAATAACCACTGAAAGTGCTGCCAAGCGATTTTTCAGGCCCCAACTGGCAGACCTCATCAATCCTTTCCTGATGAAAGATATGGATGTTGCTGTAGACCGTCTAAACGATGCTATGGGACGCAAAGAGCGCATCATGGTATATGGCGACTACGATGTGGATGGATGCACAGCAGTTGCATTGGTATATAAATTCCTGCAACAGTTCTACTCAAACATAGAATACTACATTCCCAACCGTTACGATGAAGGGTATGGAGTGAGCAAAAAAGGAGTGGAATATGCACAGAAAAACAATGTAAAGCTAATTATTATTCTCGATTGTGGCATCAAAGCTATCGAGGAAATCAAATATGCCAAAAGTCTTGGCATAGATTTTATTATTTGTGACCATCATGTTCCTGATGAAGTTCTGCCTCCCGCCGTGGCCATTCTCAACCCTAAAAGGCCTGATGATACCTATCCCTTTAAGCAACTGTGCGGATGCGGCGTGGGCTTTAAATTCATGCAAGCCTTTGCCAAAAACAACGGTATTCCTTTTTCAAGGCTTATCCCCCTACTCGATTTCTGTGCAGTGAGCATCGCTGCAGACATTGTTCCGGTGGTGGACGAAAACAGAATTCTGGCCTTTCACGGACTGAAACAACTCAATCAGAATCCAAGCATCGGTCTGAAGTCGATTATTGATATATGCGGACTCAACGGGCGCGAACTATCTATGAGCGACATCATTTTTAAAATAGGACCACGCATCAATGCCTCCGGACGTATGGAAAACGGAAAGGAAAGCGTTGATCTGCTAGTTGAGAAAGATTACAGCGCAGCCCTGAAAGAAGCACGTCTTATCAATGAATACAACGAGCAACGCAAGGATATTGACAAGCAAATGACAGAGGAGGCCAATCAAATCGTGGCTAAACTTGAAAGTCAGGAGCATCATTCAAGCATCGTTCTCTACGACGAGCATTGGAAAAAAGGCGTTGTCGGTATTGTGGCATCAAGGCTCACGGAGATGTATTTCCGCCCCACTGTAGTGCTCACACGTGATGGTGAACTTGCGACGGGGTCGGCACGGTCTGTCATGGGATTTGATGTGTATGCGGCCATCAAGAGCTGCCGTGATCTCTTGACCAACTTCGGAGGACACACCTATGCTGCCGGCCTCACACTGAAATGGGAGGACATTCCGGAATTTTGCGAACGATTCCACCAATATGTGGAAGAACACATTGAGCCGGAACAGATAGAAGCCTGTTTGGAAATTGACGCAGAAATTAACTTTAAGGATATTACCAAACGATTTCACAGCGATTTGAAGCGTTTCTCTCCATTCGGTCCGGGAAACAGCAAACCCATTTTCTACACCAAAGGCGTTTACGATTATGGTACAAGTAAGGTAGTAGGGCGTTCACAAGAACACATTAAATTGGAACTGGTAGATTCTATCTCTGCCACCGTCATGAACGGAATAGCGTTCGGACAAAGTGCCTCGGCAAGATACATCAAGTCGAAACGTGCATTCGACATTGCCTACACCATTGAAGACAATGTGTTTAAACGCAACCAAGTGCAGCTGCAAATTGAAGACATAAGACCTGCTGAAGGAGAAGATCCAATCGGTTAAGTCAGCACAAAGTGAAGACAGATTCATATCTTAAAATACTGAGGCAATACTGGGGATATGATAGTTTTCGAGGTATTCAACGAGAAATCATCGAAAGCATCGGCTCCGGTAAAGATACGCTTGGGCTGATGCCTACCGGCGGAGGAAAGTCTATCACGTTCCAAGTGCCGGCTATGGCACAGGAGGGCTTATGCGTTGTGGTAACCCCGCTGATTGCTCTGATGAAAGATCAGGTGCAACACCTTCGGGACAAAGGTATTAGGGCTACGGCAATCTATTCGGGAATGTCCAGGCATGAGATTGTGAAGAGTCTGGATAATTGCATTCTCGGAGATATAAAATTGCTCTATGTATCGCCCGAACGCATTGGCTCCGCTATTTTTCAAACCAAGATTAGAAAGATGAATGTGAGCTTCATCACTGTGGACGAGGCTCACTGCATCAGCCAATGGGGGTACGATTTCCGTCCCTCCTATTTGCGAATTGCAGAAATAAGGAAGTTGCTGCCAAACGCACCTGTACTTGCCCTTACGGCTACCGCCACTCCTCAAGTGATAGGCGACATTCAGAAGCAACTTTCCTTCAAAGCCGAAAATGTGTTCCACATGAGTTTTGAACGCAGGAATTTGGCTTATGTGGTGAGAGTGGCAACCGATAAGGAGCGAGAACTTGTGCATATTTTATCAAGCGTAAACGGTAGTGCCATCGTTTATGTACGCAGTCGCCGCAGATGCAAGGACGTCTCGGCAATGCTGGAACAAAACGGTATATCCTCAACGTTCTATCATGCCGGCCTTGAGCCGACAATAAAAGACGAACGGCAAAAGCAATGGAAACAAGATAAGAAAAGAGTGATGGTGGCGACCAACGCATTTGGTATGGGTATAGACAAACCGGACGTCAGAACAGTTGTGCACATGGACTGTCCGGACTCTATAGAGGCCTATTTTCAGGAAGCAGGCCGAGCCGGAAGAGATAAGAACAAGGCCTATGCCGTGTTGTTATGGAATAACAGCGACCATCGGAAACTGAACAAACGAATTGCAGACAATTTTCCGGAAAAAGATTTTATCAGGGATGTATATGAACACTTAGCCTATTATTACGTGATAGGTGTTGGGAGTGGCAGCGAACACACTTTCTCATTCGAGATAGATAAGTTTTGCCATATCTATAAATATTTTCCTCTGAGAGTCAATGCAGCCCTACGCTTATTGCAAAATGCCGGTTATCTGGAATATGAAATGGATCCGGACTCGAGTGCAAGGCTGATGTTTCTATTGGGAAGGAACGAACTCTACCGACTCAACGAACTTACTTCACATGAAGAAGCCGTGATTACGGCCATACTGAGAAACTATGGAAGCCTCTTTACTGACTACGGTTATATCGACGAAGCACTGATTGCCATGGAAGCCGGAATTGGGCGAGAGCTGACCTATCAGGTGTTAAAGACATTGAGCGGGAAGCATATTCTGCATTTTATACCGCAACGCAAAACTCCGTATATCACCTACACACAAAATCGTGTGGATGAGTCTGACGTGATTATTCCCCGAAATGTATATGAAAATCGAAAGGATCAATTCGCCAAACGAATTGAGGCCATGATAGAATATGCCACCAATGACAAGGTGTGCCGAAGCCGACAGCTGCTCCGTTACTTTGGAGAGGCCAATACTCACGATTGTAATGTTTGTGACGTTTGTCTGGACAACAAGCCTAACTACAGCTCATCTAAAGCAACAACAGAAGCTCAGGAGCAAATCATGACACTACTCAACGATAAACAAAAACACAAAATCGACGAACTGCATCAACTCAACATCAGCCAATCCCAGTTGGACAAGGCGCTTCAACATCTTGTAAACGAAGAACTGATACACCTTGACGGTGTGTTCATCTATCTATAAAAAATCCCCGAACTGTAATTAGGGTCTACCAATTAACTATAACTATCTGACAATTAACCATCTATATTGTATAAAATTTGGTCAATTCGCCCAAAATGACTACCTTTGGATGTTAAAACATTCAAGAATCGAGATGAAATACTACTCACAATATCGCAGTCACGACCTGTTTGAACTTCAGGAGTCACTTTCGGGATTGAGCAAATCCAACCGTTGGGTCAAGCTGGCCGACCACCTTCCCTGGGACAGGATAGAGAAGGAATACAACAAACGTCTGAGGAACAGTCACAACGGTGCCGGCAACAAGCCCGCCCGCATGGTGGTGGGAGCGCTAATCGTGAAGCATGGGGAAAAACTGAGCGATGAGAAAACCATCCAAGCCATTCAGGAGAGCCCCTACATGCAGTACCTGCTTGGGCTTGAGAAGTTTACGGAAAAGCCGGTATTCGTTCCAGAGTTGTTCGTCCTTGTCCGCAAGCGACTCGATCATGACTTCTTCAACATGCTGACCCTGATGCTGGCGGAAACAGACGGGAGCAAGCCGAAGAAGGAACACACCGACGAGGACGGCAACGATCACGGCGGGACGATGAAGATTGACGCCACATGCTGCGACGCCGAGGTACGCTATCCAACGGATTCCAACCTGTTGGAGGACGGCAGCAAGCTGATAGACCGCCTGCTTGATAAGTTCTGCGCACGTCACAAGGTGAAGAAACCGCAGACCCACCGCACGGAAGTCCGCCAGGCCTTCATCGGACTGATTAAGAAGAAACGCAAGGGAACGGATGATTTCGCTGTACTGATAACCG
>KQ959424.1 GCA_001552765.1 Bacteroidales bacterium KA00344 | reverse complement strand
ACACAAGTACACCTATGATGCCAACGGAAACCTTGTCTATATCAACACCAGCCGTGTAAAGCATGACGGCAAGGAAGATGAAAAGGCAAGTGAGCAGAAGTACCGTTGGGACGAGGAAAACCGCTTGTTGGCAGCCGATGAGAATTATTCGATTAAGCGAGAGCAGAGCCAAATTTGTTTGAGCTATGCCGAGCGTGAGAATAATCGACCGAAGGTCAACGGTTTTGTGAGCAACTATTGGTATGATGCCGATGGTGAGCGCACGGTGAAGACGAGTGGCGAGAATGAGGCCATTTATGTGAACTCTGAGTTTTCGGGTGGCAATACTGGTACAGCACGCTTCTCGCTCTATGTCAGCCCATACCTCGTGGCAGGGCAAGGTGGCAAATATACGAAGCACATCTATGTGGGCAGCCAGCGTATCGTCAGCAAGCTCGGCGACCTCGCTTCTTATGGCGCAGACCCAAGACGAATTCCGTATGCAGGCAATGAAGCTGATGGTCTTACCATTAACTACAAGGATAAGTACAACCAGCAGTTACAATCCATTAAAGACAATTACAAAACGTTTGACTTGCCATATAATGGTAAGGACAACGATGACTACGTAAACGGTCAAGGCTTCTGCTGCAATGATGGTACGCCGGAGGCAGCACAGGCAAGGGCTATGGCACGCACAAGGGCTGCAAATGGCAACTTCAAGCCGAATGACGACTACGAGAAGATGCAGTTCTTCTACCACCCCGACCACTTGGGTAGTAGCAGTTACATCACCAACCTTGACGGCGAGGTATCGCAGCACATCGAGTATGTTCCATTTGGCGAAGTCTTCATAGAAGAACGCAACAATACTTGGAACACCCCTTATCTCTTCAACGCCAAGGAATTTGACGAGGAGACAGGTATGTACTACTATGGTGCGAGATACCACGAACCAAGGTTGAGTCTGTGGATGAGTGTGGATCCAATTGCAAATTTAAAGAACTGGATTTCTCCATATGCTTATACGAAAGACAATCCTCTTCGTTATATAGATCCTGACGGTCAAGATGAATGGGAAATAAACAAACAAGGGAAAATAGTAAAGCATATAAAGACCGATAAGCACGATGCTTTTTATATCGTTAATTATAGAGGTAAGAGAATAAGAGGAAAAAGTATCAGTTTTACTTACGGTACAGTAGAAAAAGCCACTGGTCAAAAAAATGATAGGGGATTATTGTATGATGTATATCTGGTACGAGGTGATAAGCAAGGAACTTCACTCTTTGAATATTTTTCTAAAAACACATCTGTAGAATGGAGTCAGATGCAAACAGGATTTAAAGGTAAGAGAGGATTAAATTACATAACCACTTCTCATCAACATAGTACTGAAACTGGTATGGCAGATCTCTTTGACAAACAATTAAAAAATGGTTATACTTTAAGAAGTAATGTCCATAGCCATCCTGAAAATACTCCCTATCCTTCTGGACTTAATGGAGGAAGTGGTGATATTCCTTATGCTCAATGGATTACAGATGAGAGCAAACAAAATCCGAGTTTTAAAATATATCTGCCAGGAAAAGGCACATATGTTAAGTTTAGTCCAAATTCTTCACCTGAAGATTTTGGGTTTGGAATACCTACATACAACCTAAAAGGAGTCTCTGTTGTTGGACATAAAAAGAAAAAATAATGAAACATTTCATTTTCATAATTATAGGTTTCTTTTTATTTCTTATCCCCTGTACAGCGCAGGGGATAGGAAATACGTCATCTATAGGTTTGAGCTATTATGAGTTACACCATTCCAATCTTCGCAAGGATATATTGGATATAACAATTTCTTATTTGAAAAAGAAAAATATTCCTTCTTCAAAAAAAATGTTAGTAATGACTTTAACGCGCAGAAGTAAAGGGACTCTTATATCCATAGATTTACTAGATAAAGATGATGTTAGATATGATAATAAAATATTTGGATATACAAAGATTTTAGACTATACGTTCATTTTAAGAGGGGATAAAAAAAATTGTATTATAAAAAGGCTATGTAAACATAAAATACGATTTACTTTTTGCAAGAGGGCACCAATGGCAGATGGTGTTATTTCTTGGCTTTTTTTCCAATCAGGAAGGTCTGTGGAACTATTGTCTTTTAATGAAAATTGGTAAATAATGTGGATAATACTCCAAATCGGGAGTTATCTAAATAAAAAGAACAACAAACGTGGCACGAAAACGGCAATCCACGACAGCGAAAAATAACAGAATGTATAACATTAAAACAACAAGTCTATGGTGAACCATATATAAACAGTTTGAACTTACCCATACAAGGGTATGTCCCAACACCCATATAAGGGTAACGGGCATTACCCTTATATGGGTATTAAAAGCCGAGAGCAATAAACAGGAAAGAATGACGTTAAATAGTTGATAACCATAAACAATAAGAAGTTATGATAGAATTTGAAGTAAAATCAAAAAGCAGCATATATCGGTGAACATAAGAGACAGACCCAAGACGAATACCATACGCAGGCAATGAAGCTGATAGGCTTGACCATCAATTACAAGGATAAGTACAATCAGCAGTTACAATCCATCAAGGATAATTACAAGACATTTGATTTGCCATACAACGGTCAAGACAATCCCGACTATGTCAATGGCAAAGGCTTT
>KQ959423.1 GCA_001552765.1 Bacteroidales bacterium KA00344 | reverse complement strand
TTTTATAATTTTGCACTTGCTGGTTGACTCCTACGTCCGATATGTCTGAATTAGACCGCAATACAGCTATGGAATTACAAATACCAATTTATGGTATAGAAGCTATGTCCGGTTCTGGTAAACAAGGTGCATCTGCTAATATCAACAGAGTTGATCCTGATGGAACTCGGCATCTGAAGATTGGTAATACTATGGGCATAAAAAACAAAAATAAACATCCAATAGATATTGGGAGGCAATCCTTGGAAATATAGGGAAGAAGTAAATCAGTTAATCAATAATTTAACAGGTTCACCGAGGAAATATCCTTGGTAAGTCTACTAATTAAAAAAAAATGAAAAGGGCAATATTTATCTTTGTTTTATTCTTAATTAAAACTGTTACATATTCGCAGAATTATAAAATAAATTATTTTGTGTCTGACTCTGCTGAAATTCAAATAAATAAATATATAAAAAAAATGAAAATTTCTCCAAAAGAGGAACTGTGTGTGTACATACATCTTTGTAATCCTAATATTCAATTATACTTTCTAAGGGTATTAAAAAATGACAGCAGTAGTGTTTCTAGATTAGCTCAATTAAGCAATCGTTACTTGATAATAGAGCAGAAATCGTATTCAATTATTTTTGATTATGATTTCATACTAGGCACTATGACTCCTTTAGAAGAAATTGGATTATACGGATATAGAGAAGGTACTATAAAGAAAAGTCATTTACTTTTGCATTCTTCTTTTTTTGAATACTGTCCAATAAACGGAAATATCAAATTTTATCCGTAAAAGGATCTAATAAATGACAGTAAATGCTGTGGATAAATAAGATATTACACTATAACCTTAATTCCGCAACACTATTATAAAT
>KQ959422.1 GCA_001552765.1 Bacteroidales bacterium KA00344 | reverse complement strand
TTTACGTGTAAACTTTTTGAGTAGCAGCATGTCCCCTCCTTATTTTTTCACAAAACATCTGACCGGTGAACATCCGCCTCCCGTCAAAAGCAAATTTCCCCATGCATCGGCTGCGTTTAAACATCACTGTATAGCAATGGTACAAGAGACCGTTTCCGGCAACTTGGCGGATGCGTTTTTATCAAGCCATGGTCCGTCCATCAACCTTTGCATGTAAAATTTAGTTACTGTTTTTTAACAACTGTTCACTGAGCATCCAGCACAAAAAGGGCTATCTTTTCACCTTCGTTGTGTGGTCGGGAAGCCTCAAAAACGTGCATATCCTTAGTTTTGAATCCTGCCGTTTCGTGACAAGGCCTTTATCGCCACACGATTAAGCCTTAACCGCCGGACAAGGAAGCCCTAAACGCATGGCGATTAAGGCCTTCCCACACAGCCATTCGATATGCAACCGCGAGGCAGAAAACAGGAGGCACCATGGCACTTTTACAAACAGGACTGACTATCAGACGTTTACAAACGTCCGCATATTTGGCGTATTTCGGGCAAAAACAAAATCATTTTTGAATAAGCCAAGCATAAACGAGTGTTTGTAAAAGAAAATAACCTCATTTTCTGTTTCCGTTTCGTGTCACACAGCAAGGGGGATTGCGCTCTATTGTCCCCTCATTTTAAGTCTCGTTCCCAAGATTTAAAAGTTACTTCCCCGAAAAACGGGAACCACCAACAACAGCCTCGAAACGGTCGGCTCATACGGCCTCCTGCAAAACAGCTTCAACAAGAAAAGAAGAAAACGACCTGCAAACATTATCAAAAAAACGGACATCACGCTCCTCAAAAAGGCAGACACGCCAAGGCTCCTTACAGATGGCATGAAACCCTGCGACGGCTTTGCGCCTGCCAGAGAACAGGCCAAACACGAAAAACACAAAAATGTTTTAAAAGATTATCCTACATTTAAATATATTTTTGCTTTTCCCGTTTTTTTTCGTACCTTTGGAGCATTAAAAGGATTAGTCAAATCACCTATGAGCAACGATAAAAACATAGACAACAAAGGCGGGATTTCTGAAGAAGTAACCCCCGAAAATTCCGAATACAAGGAGACTGCTGATTACAGCACAGACGACATGGCCGACGACGACCAACATTCCGACTATATGCCGGCTGACCGATTCGACGCGTCGGCCGTGCACCATCTGAGCGGCATGTACAAAAACTGGTTTCTCGACTATGCCTCCTACGTCATACTCGAACGAGCCGTGCCCGATATCGAAGACGGACTGAAACCCGTGCAGCGGCGCATCCTCCACTCGATGAAGCGCATGGATGACGGGCGCTACAACAAGGTGGCCAACATCGTGGGGCACACCATGCAGTTTCACCCTCACGGCGACGCTTCTATCGGCGATGCCCTCGTGCAGCTCGGACAGAAAAACCTGCTCATCGATGCTCAGGGTAACTGGGGAAACATTCTCACCGGCGACCGTGCTGCCGCACCAAGATACATCGAGGCCAGACTCTCGAAATTTGCCTTGGAAACCGTGTTCAATCCCAAGACTACGCAATGGCAGCAGAGTTATGACGGCCGCAACAAGGAGCCGGTTACGCTTCCGGTGAAGTTCCCCCTGCTGCTGGCACAGGGTGCGGAAGGTATTGCAGTGGGACTGAGCAGTAAGGTGTTGCCACACAACTTCAACGAGCTGTGTGATGCCGCCATTAGTTATCTTCGTGGCAAAGCGTTTGAGCTTTATCCCGACTTCCCCACAGGCGGCGCCATCGACGTAGAAAAATACAACGACGGGCAGCGCGGAGGAACGGTGCGCGTGCGTGCAAAAATAGAAAAATTAGACAGCAAGACGCTCGTCATTCGCGAAGTGCCGTTCACCAAGACGGCTGCCTCGCTGCAGGATTCGATTACCAAAGCCATTGAGAAAGGAAAAATCAAGGCCAGACGCGTGACCGACATGACGGCAAGAGAGGTGGAAATACAGGTGCAGCTGTCGCCGGGAATATCGTCGGACAAGACCATCGATGCCCTCTATGCCTTCACCGACTGCGAAATCAACATATCGCCAAACTGTTGCGTCATCGACGGCGACAAACCGGCGTTCCTCACGGTGAGCGATGTGCTGAAGCACAATGTGGACCGCACGATGGGACTGCTCAGGCTGGAACTCCTCATCCGAAAGGGAGAGTTGGAGGAACAATTCTTCTTTGCTTCCTTGGAGCGCATCTTCATCGAAGAGCGTATGTATAAGGAAAAGAAATTTGAACAGGCGCCCGACCAGAAAGCCGTCGTGGCATTTCTCGACGTGAAATTCGACCCGTTCAAGAAAGACCTGATACGCGAGATCAAAGAGGACGACTATCTCCGGCTGCTCGAAATCAAGATGCAACGCATCCTTAAATATAATAAGGACAAGGCCGAACAACTCATGGCAAAGGTGAAAGCCGAAATCAAAGGCATCGAACACGACCTAGCACACATGACCGACGTCACCGTTGCATGGTATAAACACCTGAAAGCCACCTACGGCAAGGACCATCCGCGACTCACGGAGATTCGCAGTTTCGACACGATAGAAGCGGCAATGGTGGTGGAAGCCAATGAAAAACTCTACATCAACCGTCAGGATGGATTCGTAGGAACGGGACTGAAAAAGCATGAGTATGTATGCAACTGCTCTGATCTGGATGACATCATCATCTTCTATCGAGACGGAAAATACAAGATAACAAAGGTGGCCGACAAGATTTTTGTGGGCAAAAACGTGATATGGGTGCAGGTGTTCAACAAGAACGACAAGCGCACCATATACAATGTTGTCTATCGTGACGGGAAAAGCGGCTACAGCTATATCAAGCGTTTCAACGTGACGAGCATGACCCGCGACCGGGAATACGACGTTACGCAAGGCAAACCGGGCTCGAAAGTGCTCTATTTCACGGCCAACCCCAATGGCGAAGCCGAAATCATCAAGGTGACGCTCAACCCGGAGCCCAAGAAGAAAAGACAAAACATTTTCATGGAGATGGACTTCTCCGAAATCAAAATCAAGGGACGCACGGCAAAGGGAAACATACTGACGAAGCGCAGTGTGCATCGCGTGACGCTGAAAAGTCATGGTCGCTCCACGCTGGGCGGGCGCAAGGTGTGGTTTGACAAGGATGTAAACCGCATCAACTACGAGGAACACGGACGACTGCTCGGCGAGTTTAACGACGACGACAGCATATTGGTGGTGCTCGACAACGGCGACTTCTATATCACCGATTTTGACGTAAACAACCATTACGAAAAGAACATCAAGGTGTTGGAGAAGTGGGATCCCGACAAAGTGTGGACCGCCCTGCTCTATGATGCCGAAAACGAGGGTTATCCGTACATCAAGCGATTCCAGATGGAGGCTACCAAACGCCACCAAAACTATATTGGCGACAATCCGGAAAGTCAGCTGATCACGCTGACCGACACGGCCTATCCGCGATTTCTTGTGACCTTTGGCGGAGATGATGCCGTGCGCCAGCCGATGGAGATTGACGCCGACGAGTTTATCGCTGTCAAGGGATTCAAAGCCAAAGGCAAGCGAATTTCGACATGGACCATCGACAAGATAGAGGAGTTGGAGCCCCTGCGCTTCCCCGAATCAGCATCTGCGGATGAAGACGAAGATGCGGAGGAGGAGAAGGAGGAAAACCTCGACCCCGATGCAGGGAAATCTCAACAACAAATCATTGACGAGATGACCGGTCAGCTGAGCTTATTCAATGATGAGGATTCAAGCCATAAATCATAATCTGACAAGGCTGCCGGCCATGTGCATGCTGCTGCTCGCGTGCCTCTCCGTCTATGCTCAAAGCGACTCCATCAGGAGGAAGCCGGCAAGACTGACGGAGCGACGCGGTATGTTTGGGATAAGCCACACCGACATTCTCGACACTTATCTCTCGCAGGAAACGTTCAAAGGCACGGAACTAAGATACGTTTCGCAAACACAACGACAGCGTGTCGGCAGTAGAGTGTCGAGCGAAGTGACACACCATATCTTCCTGTCTTCGGCAGGAACACGGGGCAATAACAACTCCCTGCTGACCGCAATGTATAATTTTAAAATAGGATGGCACTACAACTGGCAATTGGGCCGTCCGGACCTCAAGTTCAAGGTTGGCGGGCTGGTCGATGGTACGCTCGGCGGGTCATACAACACGCATAATTCCAACAACCCCGCGCAGGCACGGCTATCCCTGTCTATCGATCCCTCGGCAAAGGTTTGCTGGGACTTCCATATCAAGGAACACCCATTCGCGTTAAACTATGAAATAGCGATGCCGTTGATAGGATTGGCCTTCTCGCCAAACTACGGACAGTCGTATTATGAGATTTTTTCGGAGGGGAACTACGACCACAACATTGTAGTAACATCACCTTTCAGCGGGCCCCAGCTACAGATGCGGCTCACGCTCGACTTCCGACTTTGGCGATCAACATTCAGTGTGGGGTATCTCGGAGACATACGACAGATGAGGGCCAACAGCCTGAAATACCATCAATACAGTCACGGGGTGGTGCTGGGATGGAAATATTAAGACCTACAAACCATAACTATGAAACAATCGTTCCTGACATATTTTCTCCCTGCCTTGATGCTGTTGCTCTCGTCATGTGTCCAAGAAGAAGAATTTGCTGACAATCCCCGTGGCAATTTTGAGGCTTTGTGGAAGATTATGGACGAGCATTATTGCTTCTTCCAAGAGAAGGGTGTGGATTGGAACGAGGTGTACACGCGCTATCATAAACAAGTGAACGACGGCATGACAGAAGGCCAACTGCTTGAGGTTTTGGGCAATATGTTGGCCGAACTCAAAGACGGGCACGTCAATTTGTTTACTTCTTTCGACACCGGTCGATACTGGGGATTCCATGAAAACCATCCAAGCAACTACAGTGACACGCTGATCAACAAGTATTTGAGTAGGGATTACAGAATCACGAACGGTTTCCGCTACCGCATACTCGATGATAACGTGGGATATATCAGGTTTGCGAGCTTTGTGAATGCTATCGGATCGGTCAACCTTGACAACATTCTGCTGTATCTGGCTCCCTGCAACGGACTTATCATAGACCTCAGACAGAACGGTGGAGGTATGCTCACTGCTGCCGAAGAATTTGCCGCTCGTTTCACCAATGAGACCATCCTTGTGGGATATATGCGACACAAGACCGGCAAAGGGCACAACGACTTCTCCAAGATGAAAGCACAGAGACTGAAACCCGCCAAAGCCGTGCGGTGGCAAAAGAAAGTTGTTGTGCTGACCAACCGACATGTTTTCTCTGCTGCCAACGAGTTTGTGAAATACATGAAATGCTGTCCTCAGGTAACCGTCATCGGTGACCAAACAGGCGGTGGGGGCGGTCTCCCATTCTCCAGTGAGATTCCCAACGGGTGGAGCGTGCGTTTTTCGGCCTGCCCCATGTATGATAAGGATAAGCAAAGCACGGAAGACGGCATCGCCCCCGACATCAATGTGTCACTCTCTCCCATCGATTTCCATCGGGGGCGAGACACGCTCATAGAGGCTGCCAGAGCTTTTCTACACAGTTCATAGGCTCCGAGCTTCCCAACATCATTTCTTTTGATTATCACCTCTTTTATATTTTTGCAAAATCAATTGTGATTCAACAGTTTGCCATTCGGCTGCAATCATTCCATAAATACTCATCGAAATGAATATATTTACTCCCCACATCGCCTCCAAACTCAACATCAGGGAGGCCCAAGTAGACGCGACACTCGACCTGCTCGAAGCCGGTTGCACCATTCCTTTCATCAGCCGATACCGCAAAGAAGCCACCGGAAACCTCAACGAAGTGCAGGTGGCGGCCATCAGTGACCTTAACGATAAACTCAAAGAACTGCAAAAGCGCAAGGACACCATCCTCAAAACCATAGACGAGCAGGGCCAACTCACCGAAGATTTGCAGCAACGCATCACTGCCAGTTGGAACGCAACCGAACTGGAAGACATCTATATGCCTTTCAAACCACGACGCCGAACACGTGCCCAAATTGCCCGCGAGCAAGGTCTGGAGCCTCTTGCCGACATCATTCTGAAGCAGCGGGAACGCGACCCCGAAGGCATTGCTCAACGCTTCGTGAAAGAAAATGTGGAGAGTGTCGAGGTTGCCCTTCAAGGCGCCAAGGACATTATTGCCGAAAAAATCAGTGAAAGCGAAGGGGCACGAAAAAGTGTGCGCAGCGTGTTCAGGCGCGAAGCTACCATAACTTCACGTGTTATCCCTAAGATGAAAGATGAGGAAAAGGCACAGAAATACTCCGATTATTTCATCTTCAGCGAAGAACTCAGACGCTGTTCCTCCCATCGCTTGCTTGCCATGAGACGTGGAGAGGCTGAGGGAATACTCAAGGTGACGATTACAGCTGACGACGACGAGTGCGTGGAAAGACTCAAACGCTACTATGTGCACGGCTCCGGGCCATGCCAAAAATTGGTGAGCGAAACTGTGGAAGACGCTTACAAACGACTCATGCGCCCCTCTATGGAGAACGAATTTGCAGCGATCAGCAAAGAAAAAGCTGACGACGAGGCCATCAAAGTGTTCAAGGAGAATCTGCGACAGTTGCTCCTTGCTGCCCCGTTGGGACAAAAGCGCGTGATGGGTGTCGATCCCGGCATCCGCACGGGATGCAAAGTTGTGATGCTCGATGCACAGGGAAACCTGCTCTTCCACGACGTGGTGTATGCCGTTGGGCACAAGTCAGAAAGTTCCAAGCCGGGCAGTCCTACTCCCCTGCAGCGCTTCAAGGACATCGCTCTGAAATACAAAGCCGAAGCGATTGCAGTGGGCAACGGCACCGCTTCGCGTGAAACTTCAGACATTCTACGCCAAATCGAGGATATTCCTACCTATGTGGTGAGCGAAGATGGAGCCAGCATCTACTCGGCATCCGAAGTGGCACGCGAGGAATTTCCCGACCAAGACGTCACCGTGCGGGGTGCTGTCAGCATCGGGCGACGCCTCATGGATCCCCTCGCCGAACTTGTAAAGATTGACCCCAAAAACATCGGCGTGGGACAATACCAACACGATGTAGACCCTACCAAGCTCAAACATTCGCTCGACCAGACTGTAGCGTTATGCGTAAACTCCGTTGGCGTAAACCTCAACACAGCCAGTAAGAATCTGCTGACCTATGTAAGCGGACTCGGTCCGGCATTAGCACAGAACATCGTGGACTATCGCAGAGAAAACGGAGCCTTCATCTCGCGCAGCCAACTCATGGAAGTTCCACGTCTCGGTCCGGCTGCCTTTCAGCAATGTGCCGGCTTTCTGCGCATCCCCAATGCCAAGAATCCGCTCGATGGCAGCGCGGTACATCCCGAAAGTTATCCCCTCGTGAAACGTATGGCCGATGACAACGGCTGCAAGGTTATTGACCTAATGAAGAATCCCGAACTGCGCAAGAAAATAGACATCAATCGCTATGTCACGACCGAAGTGGGACTTCCAACGTTGCACGACATTCTCAAGGAGTTGGAAAAACCCGGCCTCGACCCACGCGACAAGATAGAAACCTTTGAATTTGACCCACGCGTCAAGACGCCGGAAGACGTCGTAACGGGTATGGAGTTGCCGGGTATCGTGACCAACATTACCAATTTCGGTGCCTTTGTCGATATTGGCGTTCATCAAGACGGGCTCGTTCACATCTCCCAAATGGCCAACCGCTTTGTGAAAGACCCAAACGACGTAGTGAAACTTCACCAGCACGTCAGGGTCAAAGTTATTTCGGTGGACCGCCGACGAAACCGCATCGCCCTGACTATGAAGTTCTAATAACAGATTATGCAATTCAAATAGGAATTCGGCTAAACCCTAATAGAAATACGGCTATATTCTAATAGAAACTCTCTCAAATTCTAATAGGGAGAATATTCAAATTCTAATAAGAGATTATGTAATTCTAATAGGTACACGCCTAAACCCTAATAGCGATGCGCCCAATTTATAATAGAGATACACCCAAATTCTAATCATAAATTAGAATAATCTGATAATTTCTCCCTAGTTTGTACAACGTTTGGAAAATTTTTGTGTATCTTTGCACCCCAGATGCGCCTGTGGCGGAATTGGCAGACGCGCTAGACTTAGGATCTAGTGTTTCACGACGTGCAGGTTCGATTCCTGTCAGGCGCACATCTAACAAGAAATGCAACGTGCCGGATGGTCTATTATCGACCATTTGACACGTTTTTCTTTTTGAACAAACTTTCGGCTCATCCGCCATGACGCACGAATCGCGGGGCAAACACAATGTTGGGTGTGCCATGTAACTGTTTCACGACTTTATGCGTCATGATAAGAAAAGTAAGAAACGATGAAAAATGAAGTGACAAGCAGCAAAACAAATGTGCCGACCCATACCCAATCATACGACGAAACAGTTAGCCCATCATACGACAAAGCAACGCGAAGGCTGCAGGTGAAAGACACCCGACCTTACAGAATCATGTCAAAAATCACGAAATGGATGGACCGCCACCACATAGACCCCATCCTCGGTTTGGTGCCGGGAGGTTGGGGCGACATGGTTTCCGCTGTCATGCTGTTACCGTTTGTATGGTTCAGCCTGTTTGTAGTAAAATCGCTGCCACTCACCCTGGCTGTCATTTACAACACGCTCCGGGACATGGTCTTGGGTCTCATTCCCTTTTTCATTGGTGACATTATCGACTTTTTCCACCATTCCTACATTCGCAACATGAGACTCATACAAGGTTTTGTCGAGAACGATCGGGCCATCATTCATGAGGTAAACCGCAAAGCCCTTGCCTTTGCCGGAGCCATTCTGGGCTGCATCGTCATCATCGTCCTGCTCGTCAAGTTCACCTTGTCGCTCTTGTCCCACATTTTTTCATGACAATTCAGGCCACGCCGGAGGTGAAACAACCCTCCGGAGCGCTGCCCATGCAAACTCACCATTCCCGCTGCAACAGACACTCTCCGGCCAGATGCAGCCTGTCTACCGCGACAAGAGCCATCGGACGCATGGTCGACGACATATTGCGCGCACCCATGTTCACCTTATAATATAGTACAAGCATTTTCCCGTCTGTCGTGAGATGCGTAGGAACGACTTCCGTTTCATCGTTCGTCAGCGGCAACACTATGCCTATAACAAACTGACGTTTGAAATCTATCGTCGTAGGAATACCGTATTTTCCCATCACGGCAGCCGCTCCAAAGAGTTTTTCAAATTGCTCCCGCGTGGTTACTATCGGATTGTCAGGCACAATGGCATCGCTGTTGAAATAATAGTTACGCAGCACCGTGAACTCCACATTCCTTATCTCCGAGAAGGCTTTTTTGTGCGTGCCGCAGCAGACAAGAAGCCCCAACATCGCACCAAACACTGTAATTATAAAAAATCCTTTCATTACTTCGTATATCTCTTAATTCCACGAATATTTCTTGACAAAACCTCTATTATGCTGCGCGTATTTGAAAATGCAAATCTTTTTGCCCGAAATACGAGAAAAATGAGCACCTTTTCGCAAACACCTAACAATCAAACAGTTGCTTTCAAAAAACCCTAAAATCGGCATTTTATTCATCCTTTCGTCATATCGTTAGGGCCTTTTCGCATCGCGATAAAGTAGCAATCGTGAGGCGTCAAAGCCGTTTCCATGATGCCGTTAGGCCTCTACCATGAGGCCGTTAGGCCCCAATCGCAATGGCCCGGAATTATTGAGCTTCCAAAACAGCATCATAATTGACAAAAAAAGGCATTTTGCACGCTATAACGACCGAAAATCCTGACAGGATTTTAGTGAAGTATTCTTTACAGAGCCTCACCGTATTTCAGCCTGAAACATCTCCATTTCCAACGAAATCCACATGGCGCATAAACGACCACAGAGGAAAACATGATCATGCCCCCAACTGTCATTCAGCACAAATCACAATGCAAAAATGGTAATAAAAAATGAACGACAAAAACTTTCCGACCACAAAATGCGCTCTTTTCTAAACTGTGTTTCTGTTTCTATACCTCTGTGTTGCATTTCACTCCCTTTCTCAACACGTAATATGTCCATTCGGATAAAAATAAAAAATAAACAAAATATGTAGTTTATTATTTTGATTTATATCAATTTTTACTTACCTTTGGCAAAGCAAGAGGCTATCGGGGCCTTAGCTCCTATCCTCTACGACCTATTACAAACTAATATAAAAAAATAACCGCCTTAATTACCAGCTATGAGTTATATAAGATTCGAAAAAGCGCTGATGACCAACCTGCAGGAGTCCTTGCCAAAGGAAATTCTCCGCACGAACCGTTCCGGTGCTTACTCATGCTCCACCATTGTTGATTGCAACACGAGGAAATATCATGGTCTGCTCGTCGTTCCGATACCGGAACTCGACGATGACGGCCACGTTCTCCTATCTTCGCTCGACTGTACTGTCATTCAGCACGGAGCGGCTTTCAACCTCGGTCTGCATAAGTATCAGGGCAACAACTACAGCCCGAATGGGCACAAATATATCCGCTCTTACGATTGCGACAAGGTGCCGACCACCGTCTACCGCGTCGGCGGAGTAGTGATGAAGAAGGAAGTGGTATTTCAGCACTATGAGGACCGCATCCTGATTCGTTACACGCTGCTCGATGCCCACTCGCCGACGACGTTGCGTTTCAAACCTTTTCTGGCCTTTAGGAGCGTGCGACAGTTTACGCACGAGAACACCATCGTCAACCGAGATTATCAAGAAGTGGACAACGGCATCAAGACCTGCCTGTATGCCGGCTATCCGGAACTTTATATGCAATTCTCGCGCAAGTGCAATTTTGTATTTGAGCCAGACTGGTATCGTGGCATCGAATATCCCAAAGAGCAGGAGCGCGGCTATGCCTCGAATGAAGATCTCTATGTGCCGGGCTATTTCGAATTGAACGTCAGGAAAGGCGACAGTGTGGTTTTCGCCGCTTCCACGAGCGAAAGCAACACACGGGGACTGCGGTCGCTGTTCGCCAAGGAAGTAGACGACCGTGCTCCGCGCGACAACTTTTTCCACTGTCTGGTCAACGCCGCACACCAATTTCATGTGGAAGACAAGAATGGCGACAAATACATTCTCGCCGGCTATCCTTGGTTTAAGGCTCGTGCCCGAGACACATTCGTCGCCCTGCCGGGGCTGACGCTGTCTATCGAGGAGGACGACTACTTCGAGAATGCCATGAAAACCGCAGAAAAAGGGCTGCGCGAATTTATGGACGGCAAGCCACTATCGGTGAAACTATACGAAATAGAACAACCCGACGTGCTGCTGTGGGCCGTGTGGTGTATTCAGCAATATGCCAAGGAAAGAGGCATCGAGAAATGCGGAAAAAAATATGGCAAGTTGGTGCTCAACATCATCAGCTACATCGAAGACCAGCGACACCCCAACCTTACGCTCGAAGACAACGGACTGGTGAAGACCGACGGCAAAGAGCGCCCGGTGACATGGATGAACTCCATGAGCAGCGGTCGGCCGGTGGTGCCGCGCACAGGGTATATCGTGGAGTTTAACGCGCTGTGGTATCATGCACTGAAATTCGGTGCCGCCTTAGCCGAAACGGGTGAAGACCAAAAACGAGCCGACAGGCTCGAAAGGCTCGCGGCGAAATGCCAAAAGTCGTTTGTGGAGACATTTGTCAATGAGCACGGTTATCTTTTCGATTATGTAGACGGCTCAGACCAAGACTGGAGCGTGCGTCCGAACATGATTTTTGCGGCAGCCTTCGACTATTCGCCCCTTTCGCAAGACCAGAAAAAGAATGTGATAGATATATGTACGCGCGAGTTGCTCACGCCCAAGGGACTGCGCTCGCTGTCGCCCAAGAGCAACGGCTACAACCCCATGTATACAGGGCCACAGGTGCAACGCGACTATGCCTACCATCAGGGGACGGCATGGCCATGGCTGGGCGGTTTCTACATGGAAGCCTGCCTGAAGCTCTATAAGCGCACGCGGTTGAGTTTCATCGAGCGGCAGATGGTGGGCTACGAAAACGAAATGTTCTATCACTGCTTGGGCACGCTGCCCGAACTTTTCGACGGTAATCCCCCGTTCCACGGGCGCGGAGCCGTGTCGTTCGCCATGAATGTGGCAGAAATTCTCCGCTCACTTGAGCAATTGGAAAAGTATAAATATTAAAGGGAGGAACAGCAAATGAAAGTATTAATGTTTGGATGGGAGTATCCTCCCCATGTTTACGGCGGACTCGCCACGGCCAACTTCGGAATCTCCGAAGGGCTGCACGCGCAGGGAGACATAGAAACCATATTGTGTCTGCCCAAGCCTTGGGGCGACGAAGACCGCACATACGCAAGGATTGTGCCCATGAACTGTGTGCCCATCGCCTATCGTGACGTAGACTATGATTACGTAAACGGACGCGTGGGCAATCTGATGGACCCCAACGAGTATTATCGTTATCGTGACCATATCTATTCCGATTTCAACTATATGCACGTCAATGATCTTGGCTGCATGGAGTTTGCCGGTGGCTATCCGGGCAACCTGCACGAGGAAATCAACAACTACTCGATTATTGCCGGTGTGGTGGCGCGCGCAGAAGAATTCGACATTATCCATGCACACGATTGGCTCACCTATCCGGCCGGCATCCACGCCAAGCAGGTGAGCGGCAAACCGCTGTGCATACACGTTCACGCCACCGACTATGATCGCAGTCGAGGCAAGGTAAATCCCACCGTCTACTCCATTGAGAAAGATGGTATGGACAACGCAGACTGCATCATGTGTGTGAGCAATCTAACTCGGAATACGGTCATTCACCAGTATCACCAAGACCCGCGCAAGGTGTTTACCGTGCACAACGCGGTGTACCCACTGAGCGAAGAAAACGAGGCCATTCCCCGCAGCGACAACGCCGACAAGGAAAAAATCGTGACTTTCCTCGGACGCATCACCATGCAGAAAGGTCCCGAATATTTCGTGGAGGCCGCCAACATGGTGCTCCACCGCACGAGAAACATCCGTTTTGTGATGGCAGGATCGGGAGACATGATGGAACAGATGATTTATCTGGCTGCCGAACGGGGCATTGCCGACCGGTTCCACTTCCCCGGTTTCATGCGGGGCAAGCAGGTGTACGAGTGCCTGAAAGCGTCCGACGTGTATGTCATGCCATCGGTGAGCGAACCCTTTGGCATCTCGCCGTTGGAAGCCATGCAGTGTGGCACGCCGACCATCATCTCTAAGCAGAGCGGATGTGCAGAGATACTGACCAACTGTATCAAAGTGGACTACTGGGATATCCATGCACTTGCCGACGCCATATACAGCATTTGCCACAACAACAGCCTCTTTACATATCTTCAGGAAGAAGGGCGCAAAGAGGTGGCAGAGATTACATGGGACAAAGTCGGAGCATGGATTCGAGAACTGTATAGACGTACCTTAAATTGGAATTAGCTGCTCACTTCCACCCTTCTCGCAGAGAAGAATTGGATGAGAGCATCGAAACAAACAACCCACAAAGCATAAAGTTCTGATCGTAATGTTCTAAGGACACGGCAACTATAATGTGAAAACAAGCAATGCTCAACGTTCAAAGAACATGGCAATCATAAAGTTCAAAGTAAAATTTCAAAGTATATGAAGACAATTTGTTTATATTTCGAGATACATCAGATTATACACCTGAAACGCTATCGCTTCTTTGATATTGGCACCGACCATTATTATTACGACGATTACGAAAACGAGCGTAGCATCACAGACATCGTTGAACGCTCGTATATGCCCGCGCTGAACGCTCTGGAGCAGATGATTCGGAAAAGCGACGGCTATTTCAAGGTGGCCTTCTCGTTGTCGGGGGTGGGCATTGAGCAGATGGAGATGCACGCTCCACAGGTTATTGAGAAGCTGCAATCACTCAACGAAACCGGTTGTGTGGAGTTTCTGGCAGAGCCTTATTCGCACGGTCTGTCCTCGCTCATCGATGCAGAATGTTTTGCTCTCGATGTAAAGAAACAATGTAAAAAAATCAAGGAGTACTTTGGCAAGGCGCCAACCGTACTGCGCAACTCCTCGCTCATCTACAGCGACGACATCGGCCTGCAGGCCTACAACATGGGTTTCAAGGGGATGCTGACCGAAGGTGCCAAGCATGTGTTGGGTTGGAAGTCGCCACATTACGTATATGGCTGTGCGCTGGCTCCCGACCTGAAGCTGCTGTTGCGCGACATTAAGTTGAGCGACGACATCAGTCTCCGATTCAACAATGCCGACTGGGAAGGCTACCCCATGTTTGCCGACCAATACATCGACACCATCGCCTCATTGCCCGAAGCTTCACAGATAGTCAATATCTTCATGGAGCTTTCCGCACTCGGCATTGCCCAACCTCTGTCGTCACGCATTTTGGATTTCCTCCAAGCCCTGCCTGAATTTGCAAAGATGAGAGGCATCACCTTCTCTACACCGTCAGAGATATGTGACAAGTTCAAGAGTGTGGGAACGCTCGACGTGCCCGACACTCTCTCGTGGGCAGACGAGGAACGCGACGTGAGCTGCTGGCTCGGCAACTCCATGCAGCGCGAGGCATTTGGCAAGCTCTATAGTGTGTCGGAACGCGTACGCATTGCCAACGACCCACGCATCAATCAGGACTGGGACTACCTGCAGGCAAGCAACAATTTCCGCTTCATGACGACCAAACCCTCCAACGTTGGACTTGATCGGGGAATATACAGCAGTCCGTTCGATGCCTTCACCAACTACATGAACATACTTGGTGATTTCATCACTCGAATCAACAACATGTATTCCACAGACATCGACAACGAGCAGCTCAATTCTCTTCTCACCACCATCAAGAACGAAGGCGAGGAGATTGCCATGAAGGACAAGGAGATTGCCCGCCTTCAAGCTAAGATAGAAAAGATAGAAGCCGCAGCCGAGAAACTCCGTGAGCAACATGAAGGAGCCTCTGCTTCGACAAAGAAGACTGCGAAAAAAACAACGGCTAAGGTTGCCAAGAAAACATCTGCAAGCCGTAAGGCAAAGGCAGCAACAACGCCTGCAAAGCCGAAAAGCACTGGCACAAAGTCAACGGCAACGGCAAAAAAGAAGACAGCTAAAGCAGAAACAAAGAAGTAACAATATTATTCTGCGAAACGAAAAGATGATTTCGAGTGCTCCTCAAAATAAACAGGCGTATGCCGCAGAATAAAATTTGGAACAGTACAAGGTAAACGCCGGTGCTTTACAAAGTATGCCGCGATACTCCGCAAGACTAAACCCGGCACGCTGTAAAATAGGCCGTGATACACTGTAAGGTTAATCCCGATACTCCACAAGACAAAGAGTGTCGGGATTGCCCGTTGTAAGACTGCCGTGAAAACACCGGCATCCTTTCTTGACGGTAGCATAAAATAAAGACGACCGCAGTTTCAGCTACACATGGATAGATGGAGAGGGGACTACGTATGAACGATGCTTCTCGTGAAACAAACAGCGCGACCCGTTCTGAATGATGCCTTCCCACGAACTTGTTAATAAAGCCAAATATGGAATAAGGAACGTTAGATTTGCACTTCCCCGACCTGCTCTTCGGAATAATTGGCGTATTTTTGTAGATAGGAATAAAGGTCCGACAGATAGGTTTTAGGGTTGGACACGTTATTCGGATAATTCTTCATGTATTTATGAAAAAGTTAGAACAAATCGTATTATTGGCAACTTGTCTTGTCATTATGGTGGTATGTGCCATTCAGCGCGACGGCAGGGTGTGGGGGCACGAACTCGCTGACTCCTCAAAGGCAGACACGACAAGCCAAGCCGCCATAAGCCCCATGACTGTTCTCGATGACGGCACTACGATCATCAACACGACTACGCTGGGCAAAGACATTCCCGGCTATGCCGGACCTGTGCCTCTGGAAATTCATTTGAAAGGCGGAGTCGTAAGCCAAGTCATTGCTCTGAAAAACAATGAAACACCCGATTTTTTTGAGGAGGCAAAGCAGCTTCTCAATCTTTGGAACGGCAAAACAGTGGAAGAAGCTCAGAACGCTAAGGTGGACGTGGTGAGCGGAGCCACATTTACTTCTCGCGCCATTATCCAAAATGTGCAGGCTGGTTTGCAGTATGCTTCTCAAAACTCCGTCGCTCCCACCGTTTTTAACCAAATAGATCTTAGTCTAAAAAACATCGCGGGGCTTATTGTTGTGCTTATGGCGGCCATCATCCCGCTGTTTTTTCGCAACAAGACCTATCGCATTGTTCAGCTCGCACTCAACGTCGCGGTGCTGGGGCTGTGGTGTGGCACGTTCCTCAACTGGTCGTTATTTGTGGGATATATGTCCAATGGCATCAACGTCTGGATATCGCTCATCCCCATCGTGATGCTCATCACGGCGTTTATCTATCCGCTTTTTGGTAAAAAACAATATTATTGCAACCAGGTCTGCCCTTTCGGCTCAGCTCAGGACTTGGCCGGCAAGGCAAACCATAGGAAATGGAAGATGGGTAAGAAGACTGCCAGGCGATTAAGATATTTTCGCCAGGCACTGTTTGCCGTACTCATGATACTCATGCTTGTTGGTGTGGGATTTGAATGGATGGATTACGAAGTGTTCTCAGCTTTTATCTTCCAATCGGCTGCCACCGTTGTCATCGTGATGGCAATCGTGTTTGTTCTTCTCGCCGTTTTCGTGCCGCGCCCATATTGTCGCTTTATATGCCCCACCGGCACACTGCTCAAAGTTTCCGAAAACAACAAGTAACAGTCTCGCCCTCATGGCACCATGAAGGCTCGAACAACCAACATTTCCATCGATAAAAACAACAGAATCAAACAAAAAGAATATACAATGAAGGCAAATACATTATTAAGTCTGATATTAGCCATTGCACTGGTCATTGTCTGCGGCAAGATGGTCATTGGCGGAAAAGAACGGGGAGCTGCCACTGCGAAGACCGATTCCATTTCCAATCCCGCCATCGACAACATCATGACACGCGCCAGCGTGCGTGCCTACAAAGAGAAAGCTGTAGAAGACGGCAAGATAGATACCCTGCTCAGGGCCGGTATGGCAGCTCCTACCGCCGGCGACAAGCGTCCTTGGCGATTTGTTGTGGTGACCGACCAAGACCAACTTGAGGCCATTGGCGAAACCAGTCCTTACGCTGAATTCATCGCCAAAGCGCCCTTAGCAATCATTGTGTGTGGGGACACGCGCAAGACCTTTGATGGAGAAGGCAGGGATTTCTGGGTGCAAGACGCATCCGCCGCAACCGAAAACATACTTCTGGCTGCCCACGCACTTGGGTTGGGAGCCGTGTGGACAGGCTGCCACCCCATCAGAAAGCGCTGCAAAGCTATAGCGGAAATATTGGAATTGCCAAACGAGGTGATACCACTCAACGTCATTGCCATAGGCTATCCCCTTCAGACAGCAAAGCCCAAAGATAAGTGGGACGAAGACCGTGTCTCTTATGACGCATACGATGAATGATGAAAACATAGGCCTCATCAGACTTTATCCCCAATTCCCTCAATCTCTATAAAACGTCCCGCCCCGTGTCAGGACATTCAATTTAGAGCACAAACTTTGGTTCAGTAGAAAAAATGTGGAAAGGCATTTTTGCTTTTAAGATTATCCCTTTATTGTAATAGGTGGTCATAGGTCTATTTTTGGAAATAATAATCATGCACTACATAGGGGACGAAAGGGATGTGTGCCGATTCAAGATCGCAACAGTTTGCTTACACACTTTTTAAGGGTATCTTGAAAATACCTGCTCATCCCGAATACAGGTCTTGAAGAATTAGAAACTGTCATTTTTATGGACAAACAGCCCTCTCAAATTCGCGTATTTAAAAAAAAGTTTGTCTTCGTCCGAAATACGCGAAAATAGCGATGATTTATAAACACCTGACAATCAACGTCTTTGAAAAAACGCCCCGTATTCTTCTATTTTTCCGCCTGCGATTAAGTATTGAACGGCATGACGACAAGGGCGTAACCGCAGCGTGATTGAGGCTCTTCCGCACTGCCGATAAGGCCTAACCAGGCTGTGAATAGACCTCAATCGCAGCAGCCTTACATTTTTTAGGAATGTTTAGCCCGATTTTGACGAAAAAACATAGCCCTTTTTGCGCTGGATGACTCGAAAATAATGATCAAAAAACGGTAATAATATTTTACTAAGTGGAGAGGGAAGAATATAAATTAAAGTGAAGAGTGAGGAGAGAAAAACGAAGCGGACAAATTAGAGCTAGAATGAAGAGGAAAGAATGTATCTGAAGCATCTGAGTACAATAGACGTGTTTACATGTACGAACTCTTATTCCTACGTCCTATCTTCCTGCTATCAAACTTTTAATAAAACTATGCTACACAAGACTGAATATAACGACAAAGCAAGGGCCTCACAGTCCTTGCTTATGTAATTTCCTTAATAAATTTATGAAGCTTGAAAGTGGATAACGCCTCGCGGCGTACACCATCAATCTCGCATCATCTTGTTATCCTAATCTTTATATACCTTAAAACTAAAACCTAATTAACTGAACAATCTCTCTTGTTCTACCTTATGAAAACTTAAACTTAATTATACTACTAACCTATAACCTAAATGATTTATTTTCTTATGATATTGCAAATATAAGTGTTTTATTGGTGCCATACAACTTTTGGAGTGTTCTTTTAACCGATTTCAACAATTATGTGTACGCGCACAACATCTGTTAACGTTTATTTTTGTACTTACTGAAAGAGGAGCTGCATTCCACCTATTACGAAGGAAGTAGCAAAAAATGTGTCCCTCAAAGCAGTTTTGCCATCGCGTAACCCGCTAAAACTGCCAAAAATCCCAGCACAAGACTGCCCGAAAGATACAGTGCCAAAGAGGCGACGTGCCCATCTTTTACAAGCATTAAACTCTCATTCATAAATGTGGAAAATGTGGTGAATCCCCCACAGAATCCCATGGTGAGCAGGAGTTTCGCAGAAGGCGACATCCATTCGTGCGCCACCGTCCCCACGGCCGGGAGCCCGGAAAAGAACCCTATGAGCAAACAACCAAATATATTCACCATGAATGTTCCGAAAGGAAATGTAACAACCGTGACGGCTTGAATAAAGCGGGACAGCAAAAAACGTGCTCCTCCACCAAAGAAACTACCTACGCTTACTATCAAAAAATCTTTCCACATATCGCTCATGCCCTATACTTAATTACATAATCAAAGAATAACTCAGACGTCCGGCATCCGTTCTCAGCCCCCAAGTTGTGTCATGTGGTATCCCATTCGCTTCAACTGCATGGCCGCGCCCATGAGATACATCTGGTGGAGAGCAGCCACAAATCCGCGAAAAGCCTTCTCTGTGCCCGGCTCAAAATTGAAATGGCAAAGTTGGTTATATACCCTGGCAGACGTCTCGCCCACAATGGCCTGCAAAACATCGGCCTGCGCAGCATCGAGCATGAGCACCTTCTCACGTATATAATCATCCATGTGGTCAAAATCTATCTTGTCACGAAGGTAGACATAGAGGTCGGGCACCTTCCCGTAAAGCTCCCAATCCTCATCCCAATATTTGGCGACGGCCATTCCCACATACATAATCCATCCCAAAGCAACCGTTGGATAGTCATTAAACTCCCGCATTCCATCAGGCAAGTAAGATTCGCCGATTTTAGCCCAGAGCCCCTCTATATCGGGAGCTTCGGGCAAATGTTCGTCCACCTCGTTCTTACTTTGCAGATACCCGGCAATATTTGTCCGGATTAACGCTTCATAATCTATTTTGGAATCCACCATTATTTATTGCTTATTATAATTCACAATTGCAAAGTTACGGCTTTTTATTTCTATTGTTTCATATTTTTTAAATATTCTGTCGTCCATCCGCCACCGGACGTCTCGCCCAAACTATTGGCACCGACCACTATTGTTACGACGATTACGAGCCCATCCGCCACCGGACGTCTCACCTAAACCCTATTTTTGTGTTCATTCATATATAAAAACAGAAAAAACTTTGGTTATATGACAAAAATAGCATACCTTTGCAAGCGCAAATTAGAAACGGTTGGGATTACACCGCCTTTCTATATGCCTCGCGGGGTGTAGCGCAGTCCGGTAGCGCTCCTGGTTTGGGACCAGGCGGTCGCAGGTTCGAATCCTGTCGCCCCGACAATTCAAGAAACGCAAGTGGTTTTTCAACCACTTGCGTTTTTGTTTATATCGTAATTTATTTTTTTTGTTTTACAAATTGTACTTATAATATTTATAATATAAGGAGAATACATCATCCTGTTTATTTTGGAAATCCTGAGGGGGGCACATAAAACTTGTATTCTATCATGTTTTATTTATAAACGGATCATATTCTTCTGCATAGGCAGCGCCCCTTATACTATCATCGACATTTATTGTCTGACAATCAAAATATTACCAAGACGAATACCTATCTGCCATATTACGACTAGTTCTGTAATTAAAATGTTTTTCAAAAAAGACAAGAAACATTTGGCTGTTATAAAAAAAAACTGTAATTTTGCAATCGCTTTTAGAAGAGTGTGCTACTCTTGAAGCATGAGACTATGCACCCTTAGCTCAGTTGGTAGAGCAACTGACTCTTAATCAGTGGGTCTAGGGTTCGAATCCCTAAGGGTGTACTCACCGTTCAAGATAGTTTCTCATGCACCCTTAGCTCAGTTGGTAGAGCAACTGACTCTTAATCAGTGGGTCTAGGGTTCGAATCCCTAAGGGTGTACCAAAGTAAGCCAAGCAACAACAAGTTTGCCTGGCTTTTTTGTTTATTTATCGCTCAGCTTTATCCTACGTCCACGCCTCAGTAGAATGTGGCAGCCATGACATTGGATGGATGAAAACCTGCCTCTCTGACTTTTATTGCACTCCCGTGGCATGGAAGCCTGCGTAAGTTCAATTAAGAAATGCAACTCGGACAACTAAACAGCAAGCCCTTCTCCGGATCAGAGAAGGGCTTACGCTATATTCTGTGTGTGGCATGAGCCGTTTGTGCTATTCTTTTGGGTTCATTCTTATTGCATATCGTAGACTACCTGCATCAGTTTTTTGCCTAACCTATCGGCCTCTTCCATCGTCGAAGCCTCGCTATAGACACGAATGATAGGCTCAGTGTTGGATTTGCGAAGATGCACCCACTTGTCCGGGAAGTCAATTTTCACACCATCTATATCGGTCACCTGCACATCGTTTTCCTGAGCATACATCTCCTTCACTTTCACAAGGATAGCATCCACATCGGTAGACGGTGTGAGGTCTATGCGATTCTTGGCAATGAAATAATTGGGAAACGTGGCACGAAGAGCACTTGCTGTGAGTTTCTTCTGAGCCATTGAGCTTAGGAATAAGCCTATTCCCACCAATGCGTCACGGCCGTAATGGCTTTCCGGATAGATCACTCCGCCGTTACCTTCGCCACCGATAACGGCACTAACTTCCTTCATCTTGGTGGTCACATTGACCTCGCCCACTGCCGACGCGTAGTATTTGCAACCGTGTTTCTCGGTCACATCACGCAACGCCCGTGTGGAACTCAAGTTGCTCACCGTAGGTCCCTTCTTGTGACTGAGGATATAGTCGGCCACTGTTACGAGCGTATATTCCTCGCCATACATTTTTCCGTCTTCCTGTATGAAGGCCAATCGGTCTACATCGGGGTCCACCACGACGCCCAAATCGTATCCTCCACCGGCACATTCGCCCATGATGCCACCGAGATTTTTCTCTATTGGCTCAGGATTATGGGCAAAATCGCCCGTCGGCTCCGCATTGAGGAAGGTTGCTTCTACTCCCAAAGCCTTGAACAGATCAGGGAGAATCACACCTCCCACAGAGTTCACCGTGTCTACTACAACCTTGAATTTGGCATTCCTGACAGCCTCAACATCCACCAGTTCCAAGGCCAGCACCTCATCAATATGACGTTTGTTGAACGTGTTGTCTTCCGTATAACAGCCCAGATGAT
This sequence comes from Bacteroidales bacterium KA00344, assembly GCA_001552765.1. Lineage (GTDB taxonomy): Bacteria > Bacteroidota > Bacteroidia > Bacteroidales > Bacteroidaceae > Prevotella. The sequence goes on along the minus strand of KQ959422.1, from coordinate 19,367 downwards.
CTACATCCGCATACTCAAAATCTTCTCTTTCAGCAATATCCAACACATCCTTGCCATCGGCAGCCGTCAGAAATTCGCCCTCATTGTTCAACAGTTTCAAAGCGTTCCATTGGCGGGGATTGTGGCTGGCGGTAATGATAATGCCACCCTCTGCTCCACTCATGCGCACGGCGAGTTCGGTGGTAGGCGTGGTGGCAAGCCCGATATTAACAACATCGTAGCCCATTCCCATCAATGTGCCACACACCACATTCTTAACCATCTCGCCGGAAATGCGCGCGTCGCGTCCTACAACAATCTTGTTGCTCGACGACTTCCCGCTGCGGCGGATGAATGTAGCGTATGCAGATGTGAACTTCACGATATCCAACGGGTTCAGGGTGTCACCAACAGGGCCTCCGATAGTACCCCGAATGCCTGATATTGATTTGATTAATGTCATTACATCAAGTCTTTAAAGTTTACAAAAATTATTTACCTTCCTCGCTCATAGGTTATATCATAGAGGTAGGGAACCACACGAGACGTTGCCATCATGTGTCCCTTGTCGTGGGGAACGATGATGTGCACCTTGGCTATTTCATCGTTTGCCAAAGCCGGACGGCCAACATTGATAAAAGTAAGCGGCAGCAGCCAGCCCTCAGGCACAGCCGTAGACGACAGCCGATGAGCTGCCATCAAAATGCTTCCTCCCGAAATAAAGGAGCCGGTGAATGTGCCGGAGTTATTGGAAACCGACATTTTATCCACCCAATTGCCAAACTGAGAGGCCAAAACGTTGGAAACTTCGATAGAATCGGTCAACAAGTTGCGCTCCGTAAAGCGACAGAGCACTGTCACGGTTTCGCCGTCTTTAATCTTCTCGCCGCATCCCTTGCGTTCAATTTGCATATACACTCCCTCAGACTCGAAAAGCACATACTCGTTTTTGCTGACGTCTGTCGTATAATGCTTTTGGGCAAATTCTTCCTCCGATATCACCGAAATGGCAGCGTCCTGAATGTATTTTTTGATGGCCGTGCGCTCCCTGTTTTTCTGGTCGGCATAGGTTTCACTATTATTGCAGGCAACAAATGTCGTCATGCCGAGCAGCAACACAAGCAAATAGGTCAAATTCTTCATCGTCGTATTTATTTTGTTTATGGATACAAAGGTAATAAAAACCCTATAAACCTACGAATATTAAAGATTAAAAACGCTTCCGTTGTCCATCTTTTCCACCTCGTGCATTGGGCTTCATTTGCCCTTCAGCCGGTCAGCATAGAAGTGGATGGCCTCGCGCGTTATTCGTTCGGCTTCTTCCATCGTGCAGTCCAACTGGCCTCCGCTGGCATTGAAATGGCCTCCGCCATTGAAAAAACGCTTCGCCATTTCCTCTACCGAAAAATCGTCCACAGACCGCAGGCTCACCCATATCTTGTTGTCCACACGGTCGTCCTCGCGCAGAGATATAGACACTTTCATGCCCTTGATGCGCAGCGGCACATTGACCAGCCCTTCTGCGTCTCCGCGCACATAGTGAAAATCGCGGATGTTTTGGCGCGTCAGCGTGAAATAGGAAGCGTGCAGATCATCAAACACATTGAGCTTCTGAGACATCAGATAGCCGCGCAGCCGTATGGCCCACTGACTGTAATTGTTGTAAACGTTGCGATAAATCCTATCTTTGTCTATGCGTTTGGTGAGCAACTGGCAAATGATGAAATAGATTTCCGGACGCGTGGAATTGAAGGTGAAACCTCCCGTATCGGTCATCATGCCACAATAGATGGGCACGGCAAACTTCTTTGTCAGTTGCTCATAACCGCCCAACTGCCACACAACACGAAACACCACCTCCGAGGCGGAACTCAAATCGGGATGCGAAACCGCGATCTCGGCCGGCAACGTGGGGTCCAGATGATGATCGAACATCACTCGCGGAGCCTTGCATTGTGTCAGCGCTTCCTCCATGCCTTCTACGCGGTTAAGTCCATTGTAGTCGATGCAGAATACCAGCTGAGCATTGTCAAGCAGCTGCTGCACCTCCTGCGGGTGCTTGTCGTGCCTGATGATGCTGTCGCTCATTGGCAGCCATTGTAGGAAATCGGGATAACCGTTGGGCACAATCACCGTCGGCGTCTTGCCATAACGTTCTCGCAGATATTCCGCCCAGCCCAAAGAAGACCCCAGCGCGTCTCCATCCGGTCGCGAATGGGTCGTGATCACTATATGTTCTGCAGCCGCTATCATGCGCTCCAGTGTCTCAGCCTGTTCTGCTGATAAAAGATTCAATTCCATAATTAGCTGCAAAGGTAAGTTTTTTAATTCACAATGCACAATCATTTGTAATTCATAATTCACAATTTTCAATGCACAATCGTCTACAATTCATAATTCACAATTTTCAATTCACAGTTATTCGCGTGCATATCAACTCGTCATCTTTCGAGAATTTGGAATGAACACTGGTCTACGATGGACTTTAATTGTGAATTGAAAATTGTGAATTATGAATTGTAAACGATTGTGCATTGTGAATTATAAAAGATTGTGAATTATAAATCTTTTTGGTTAAAAAACCATCTCGCTTGCTGCCATCAACCAGCTCAAAAAAGGCTATGTTTTCCATCATCAAAACCGGACGAGATGCCGACAAACAACTCCGGAGTTTGCGATTACAGCCTAATGGCTCTGCGACTAAGGCCTATCCGCACTCCGAAAAGAGTCTAAAGGACACGCGGTTAAGGCCTATCGGCCCTACGGTTAGGCCTCAATCGCGGGGCCACCAGAAAACTCTCAGCGCGTCTGAAACGGGAGAAGAAAGATAAACCAAAGAGAATCAAGCCATTATGGAAAACCGAAAATTTTGGCCTATTCAAAATGAATTGCTTTTCATTTTGAAATAAGCGAAGCATTTCAGACCTTTTGTAAATATTTTTAGGGGGCGTTTTTATTACATATTTGGCCAACTCCAATTCAGCCATGTCGGCCCCTCGCAGACAGCAACCCTATCAGGAATATGAGGAAACCAAGACGGAGCAGGCACCATGCCCTTTCCCATTATCGGCACGAGACATAAACAGAATGGCCGCGCAATGCAACAATCTCATGCACCACACGGCCATTCTCATGATTATACCAGCGTTTTTTAGAACAGTTTTGCAGGGTAAACTCCCTCGTCTACAAGTTTCTGTATTTTCTCCACAACACCGGAACGGTCGGCAGCATAGGTCACGCCAAACCATTTGCTGGTGGTGTCGAGCACCTTCACCGTAGCCGTATTGTCGTTGATGAGCTTATTGACCATCAGCGGAATAAAGAATTCTGCCTTCTTGTTCTCCAAATTCTTGGGGTCAGACAGGAAGCTCTTGAAATAGTCTTCGCTGTAATCGAAATAGTCGGGCGTAAATCCCCATACGTTCATCGATACCGGTGTGTTGTCGGCCACCGTCACCCATGCTCCGTTGTCGTCCTTGTATTGAATGTCCTCGCCATGGCGCTCAATCTCCGTGCGCTCCACAACGGTGGTCAGATTGCCCTCGTTGTCTTTCGAGCAGATGCCGCGAGCCACCGTACCATTCTCGCTCAGGGTGTTGCCCACACGGAAGCCGACCATAGCATAGCGGTTCTTGCTTCCCTCCGGCAGATCGGCCAAGAATTTGCCTACCACCTTAAAGCAGTCGCGATTGTAGAAGTCGTCACAGTTGATCACGCAGAAAGGCTCCTTGATCACGTCTTTGGCCATGAGCACGGCATGGTTGGTGCCCCAAGGCTTCTCGCGCCCCTCCGGAACGGAAAATCCCTCAGGAAGAGCATCCAAGCTCTGAAACACAAGTTCTGCGGGGATGTGTCCCTCATATTTTGAAAGCACCTGCTCACGGAACTGCTGTTCGAAATCCTTACGGATAACAAACACAATCTTTCCGAAGCCGGATTTGATGGCATCATAAATAGAATAGTCCATGATGGTCTCGCCATTGGGGCCCAGACCGTCCAGCTGCTTCAACCCGCCATAGCGGCTCCCCATACCAGCAGCAAGGAGTAACAATGTTGGTTTCATTTGTAATATGTTTAGAAGTTAATCAATTGTTCACTGTATGCAAATTTACACAAAAACTGCGATTTACAGGCCTTTGGGATAAAGAAAGTTTCGTTTTTCTTTGAAGGAAAGGTAATAAAAAAGCAAAAGGGCAGGAAGACAAATGTAAGAAAAATAAACATAACACCGCTTTTAAGAATGCGGGGAACATACAACCAACTGACAGGTGGAAAACGACCATATCTATTAAAAAACGTCGCTTAAACGTTAAAAAACAGGGGCGGTTTTGAAAAATCTGCCTAAAAATGCCAACTCTTGTTATATTATATGTAATTTTATACTCCCTTTTCCAAGTTGTTCGCTGTTTGGGGGTGGGCAAGTCTCGAATACAGCAGATGAGGCTGCAAATATATCGACCTGACATCTAACTGTTGGAAACTGAAAAAGCAAAAGGCGACCGGAATCAACCTAAAATCAATTTCCCATCAGCCTTCTATAATGCATTATTTATAACTATAAACCATATAACAAATAAAAACTAAAAATGAAGAAAAGTTTACGATTTATGGTTCTGTTTCTTCTGGCATGGGTTACCACGTCGGTATCAGCAGGAGAATACAGCTACGAATTCAGCAATAAGGTGTTTACCGGCGAGGGCACGAAGACACTCGGCTCTATCGACTGGACAATCCAAGTGCCCGGAAAGATTTTTTGGGGTTTCGCCAAAAATAAAGGCCAACAGATTGGTAGTGCAGGCAAACCTGCACAAACCGTGACATTATCGACCACTGGCATCACGCAACAAGTTTCCAAAATCGTTGTGGAGACCAGCGGTGCCAGGGATATCTCGGCCACGCTTGAAGTCTCTGTAGGAGGAAACGCATACGCCACAAGCGACGGCAACGCCTATCATCTGACCAAAGAATCTACGGAAGCTACCTTCACGGGAAGTGCGGCCGGAGAAATTAAATTGGTCTACAGCAACAGCGAACCGCTTAAAGCCATTTACATCAAGGCCATCAAGGTTTACTATGGCGAAGGAGAATCGGGAGGCGAAATAGAGCCGAAGCCTGAGGAAATTGCTTCCGTGGCCAGCATTGCCGAGCTGAACGCGCTGAAAGACGGTCAGGTGGCTGCTCTCTATTTGAGCGACGAGGCAAACGCACGCGTTACCTTCGCGCACGACAAATATATTTATCTGCGCGACAATACGGGGGCGGTTTGTTTGTATAACATTGATAAGAAAATGACCTACAATCAACATGTGGCCGGCTACATCACGGGCAAGAAAACCGTTATCGGCAACATGCCCGCCTTCACGGCATCACCAACCACCAACGCCTATATGCTGATTGCTGCCGACCCGGTGACTGAACCGAACGTGGAGCCTATTGAAACTACTGCCGCTGCGATGTCTGAGCACTATGCAGACTGGGTGACCATCAAGAACGTGAAAATGTCCGATGGCCAACAAGGGCAGGATGCCACAGGCACTGTAAACGTGGCCAACACTTTCAATGTATCGGAATATGCCGATATTCAATCGGGAAAAGAATACGACTTCTTTGGCATCGTAAACTCTACGGCAGACAGCAATCTCAACCTGTCGCTCATACATAATGTGGCCTACAAGCGCACTGGCAATCCTGCTGCCGACATGCAAGCAGACTTCCTGCCTCTGACCCCAACCGGCATCCATCAAATGAACATGGAGCAGAACAAGAACATCATTGTTTATGACCTGATGGGGCGCCGAATTTCTCCAAGTCAAATGACTAAGGGAGTGTATATTATCAACGGTAAGAAGTATGTTAAATAATCAGTGATCGAATTACACAACGATTGATTTAGAAAATTATGAAAAGACAACTATTATACTTGGTCACCATATTCATGGCAATGGGCATGTCGGCTCAAACCGGTAAGAAAGTAAAGACCGTAGAACTGACGACCGGCTACCAATTTCATTTTGAAAAAGACACACAAGACAGTGCGCGCGTTATCTTTACGCCAAGCAATGATTCGCTCGGCATCAAGATATACGACAAGAACACCGGTGAGATAGACTTCCTCTATTCCCAAATTCACCATGTGGAATTCTGGACAGCAACTATCGATCCCAATAACGCAAACCGAAACAACAGCGACGACCTAAAAAGAAACTCGGAAGCATGGAGACTGGAATTTCCAAGACTGCACCAAGGAGATGAGAATTTCACATACGAGATAACCCATTCTGCAAGAGATATACATGGTGCTACGGTAGTGAACTTCTCGCTGGAATGGGACGGACAAAAGCAAGCCAACCGATGGACCTGCTATCAGCTGTATGCCGACAATCTCGTTAATAACGTTAGTCGTGACAATAATTTCAGAGAAGACCCGGACATCACAAATCGGCAACATCGGACCACTTTGGGGCAATATAAAGGCTCCGGCTATTCGCGCGGACACCTGTGCCCTTCGGGCGACAGAGTGAATACGAGAGAACAAAACAGCCAGACATTCTTCCTGAGCAATATGCAGGCACAAATTCAGAGCCATAATGGTGGAGTGTGGCAACAGTTAGAAGAGAAAGTAAGGAAATATGCTGATCGATGCGACACGCTTTACGTGATCAAGGCAGCCACCATCGACAAGAAAGAGGATGTGGCAGGGCGTTCGATCAGTGGCAACCTGCTCGTGCCCAAATATTTCTACATGGCACTGCTGGCCTATGATAAGGCTAAAGACGAATACCACGCACTCGGCATCTGGTCGCCTCATCACAAGGCAAGTTCCACCGCATATATCACCATCGCGGAGCTGGAGAAACGGACAGGCATCGACTTCTTCTGCAACCTGCCGGATGAAATCGAAAGCAAAGTGGAATCGGATCGCAGTAATGCTAATGCCTCATATTGGGGAGTGTCGTTCTATAGGGAAGGAGCAGAACTGCCGGGATTTAATCCCGAAGAACATAGAAGTCTTGTGAACTTCTGGTAAAACTGATGACTGAACACAATATTAGGGCCGAACTCTTCGCTGGGAGTGCGGCCCTTTCAGTTTGTCCGGTTGAACAGGAAACGTGGGAAAACCTGAAGCGGAAACGTTATGCCAACTTGAACGAACGGAAATAGAAGAAATAGGCCAGACATTCGCAAGTTGTCGTCATCAGGTTTAACACCATACCCAAAGTCGTGGGATAATTGTTTTGGAGTAAGAAGAATAACCCTACGGACAAGACGTAGGCAATGATGATTGAAGCCAACAGGCATATACCCGCCAACTTCATATAGCCCCGATACTGAGAGATGAACACAAGGGATAGCAGCAGAAGGAAAACGGTGTTGAGCAAGCGGAGGATATTCGGGATGATTACGCCTGTCTCAACCCATCGCATTGACTGGAAGAAACCCAAGACAAAAACAGATGACAACATCGCAATAACGCAAAGGCATAACAGATGAGCCTTGCTGTCACGCTGCTGAAACTGCTTCATGAGGTCAAAATAAAACAAGCCTTTCGCCAACATGAGCGCAAAGGCAACGAGCCTATTGAACAGCGACGACTGTATGACCGGATAAATCAACATGAACAGCGGATTATCATAGCCCATATTTATAATCGTTCCGCGAAAGCTATAATAGAACATAATTATAAAAATGAGTATCAATGCCACTCTCAATCGAGCCAGTGCTTGCTTGTCTACAATAAAAAACCTGTCTTCCATGTCTATGTTCTCATCTGTTGGATAGGTGCCGATACACCGCGTCATCGTGCTGCGGTCTGCTCATTTTCTTGGACAAAACCCTGCACAAAAGGACGTCCCATTAGAACGGATAGCCGATTGCAAAATGGAGGCTTTGGCTGTCTTTGAAAGAGCCCACGTTGTAGAAGCCCGACTTATAAGGCACGTGCAGGCCTAAGCCCCAGTCCACACGGATGACGAGGAAGTCCAAATCGTAGCGTAGGCCGACACCTGTGCCGAGAGCCATTTCCTTAGGAAGGTTTTTCAACTTGAACTTTCCGCCTTCACGATAGCTGCTGTGCATCTCCCAAACATTACCGGCATCGAGGAACAATGCACCATAGAGATTTCCAAAAAGGCGGGGACGATATTCCAGATTGGCCAGCAAACGGATGTCGCCGGTCTGGTCAAGGTATGAAATATAGGAATCTCCCGCAGTGTGGTAGCTTCCCGGTCCTATAAACCTCACGGTGAAAGCTCGGATGCTGTTGGCTCCACCCACGTAGAATTGCTCGCTGTAGGGAGCACCGGAAGAGTTGCCGAAGCTCCATATTGCACCGGCATTGAAGTGAGCCACCAAGCTGCTTCGCTCCGACAGTCGCCACGTTTTTACAAGCTCGGTCTCCAGTTTTACAAACTGTGCATACGGATTGCCAAACAAGCGTTTGTCTTTGTCGCTCCATTTGCTCCCGCCTATCATATAGCCCAGCGACATCAAGTTGGCAGACTCGCTCACCGTGGTTTGCCACCATATAGGGTTGCGATAGCTGGTGGGACTGGTGTAGGTGAAGACATATTGCAGCTTGGGTATAAACTGATTGCGCATGGTATAATACAAATAGGGATTCTTCTCCATGATGGAATCGAAAGTGTGGGTGGTACTTCTCATGTGTTCATAGGAAAAGATAAGCGGGCTGAACTGATGCCTGACGGTTGGCGACGGCTGAATGTTATAGGTCCACTCTCCTGACTGCACGTGACGTCTGAAATAATCTGCCCGGTTGATGATGTCAGAAGAAAGTTTGAGTATTGTTGTCGGTGTAGAGAAATAATGGCTGCGGCGGAAACGGCGGCGCAAGCGTCGATGGATTTTTTTACTGAAGGGCATCACGAGTCGTGGGAAATGCAACGACACATCGAATCCGTATTCATAACTGTTGAATCGGGACGATGTACCCTCAGCGCGATGCCCCGTCTGCCACTCATAGCTGCCGCGAAGATTGATATCCAACAGTTCGCCTCCCCGGAAGGCGTTGCGCTTGGTAAGACCGATAACCGCACCGGGACCAAATCGGTTGTTGGTTTTGCCCATCATGTTGGCCTCTACATAAAAATCGTAGGGCTTGTCGAGTACGCAGTTCAGCTTCAAGTCGAGCGTATCACTCATCCCCGTCGTGTCGCGAGGAGTGAAATTAAAATCGATTATGCTGAACATACCGGTGCTCGTGAGTCGGGCGAGGCTCTCCTGATGGTCGGCATAGTTGTAAAGCTGGCGGGGACGAAGCCCCATAGAGCGGAGAATTACGGAGGTGCGCACCGGTGTGCGACGCCCATTGTATCTGACGGTAAGGAAGCGACGGTTTACAGAATCATGGAGCTGCTCCATAAACTGCTTGCGCATCTCTATCGCGATCTTTCCGATGTGCCATTTGCGCTTGGCTGCTTCGGGAATGTTGGAATGTTGCTGCAATTTCAAAAGCACCTTGCCGGGAACAGAAAGTGTGTCGGCAAGATAGGATGAATAGGACGGTTGATAATAATAAAAACCATTGTTACGGAGCAACTTGCTGATACGCTGCTTCTCTCCCTCAAGGGTGGCCACCTCGAAAGGGTCGTCTTTCTTAATCAAGGACTCAGTCATCGTGCTGTCTATCAAGCTATCGGCATTAGCCTGAAAACCACCGTAACTGATGCTGTCTATGGTGAACAGGTGCCCCATATTCACCTTATAGCCTATCTTAGCCTTCTTGGGATTGCGCTGCTCGACAACCTCATGATCGACGCTTCCCTGAAAATAACCGTGAGCACGCAACACCTCCTTCGCTACCGATGCACGCAGTTCGGGATTAACCCAACTCATCAAGACGGGCCTAGAGCCAAACGTATTGCGCATCCATTTGCCAAAACCGTCTTCGGCATCCACATATTCATTCCATATCCACAATCCGAAAAGGAATGGCGAACGTATCTTGCTGCTCCCGAAAAGCGCCCCATTGGGAGCAGTGGCAAGGGCTGCCTCGACTTCCTCCTGAGTTGCGACAAAGTTCTTGCCCTTCTCCGGAGCATTGTATTCTATTTTCGATAGGCCTATGAACAGTTGGTCGTCGTCGGGAATGCCCTTTGTGGTCGAGCAGGCCGACAGCAATGCTAACGTCAGTAGGCTGATGATTACACGGTATATTTTCATTTCTTTATCGTATCTTGCTTAAGGGTGTCGGCTTCGACCGGACGCATAAGGTCTACATCTTTGTCAAACCGGAAAATATCTTTGAAGTGGCGCAGCTTGCGCTTCCACATAAAGCCTGCACCGAATTTACTCACACTGCCCTCCAGCCAATCATAGTCATCGCGCTTATAAAACAAATTGAGATACTTGTTGGAAGTGGGACTAAGTCGGTATTCGAACGTGACATTGTCGAAGAAAGTCTCATCCTCATAAACAACATCCGAGCCCGACGACAGTTTGCCACCCACGACAATACGCAGTCTGTTGTTCCAGAAACGTTTGGCAAACTTGAAAGAATAATCTGTGTGCAGGTCGCCATGATCGTTGAAAGAGTTGTCAACGCCAAAGCTGACATCCAACGTGCGCAGGGCCTTGCCCGATATCTGGTTGATCTGGCTGTTAAGGAAGGCACTGAGTGCAGAGTTCATGGTAAACCCGGACGTGTTGCCATCGGCCAGATACATACCTGTTGTGAGCATGGTAACTGCCATTTTTCCTCGTTCCTCCTTCGACATGGCCTGCAACTGATTATGAATGGTCATATCTTCCGGCGCATCGATAATAAACTCAAGTCCCATGTCATTGAGCGTCTTGGTGACAACCACCCCACTGGTGAATTTCACCACTCGTTCATTGCCCGACGTGCCACCCACAGCAGCCTTCACCTCCTCCGTAGCCGTGAGATTGAGGGCCGGATTCATCGGGTCGCCACGAAACTGTATGTAGCTGCCGTCTTGAATCGTGAATGTCTTGAGCGGAATGATGGGCAGCGAATACTTCATTTCGCCGCTACCTATGGTATAACGACCCGTGAGATGCATCTCATCAACCGTATTATACAGCAAACGCATTTCTCCACCACCCACTATGTCTATATAGTTCGAGTGGTCGGCATTGAGATAACAGTTTACGTGGACTCCCTCATCAATATTAATCGAGAGGTCCATATTGAAGCCGGTGAGGGGCGGACGACTGATAATCTGGGTTGCTGTGGTATCCTCGAAATTCACAAACTCGACCAAACCTTCCAATTGGTTGTCATTAGAGAGGGGCGAATCCTTTAGGTTGTATTTCAAGTCTGTAGTGCCGAGCACCTCCAACCGACCCCGCATGCGGAGATTATCAAGCAATCCCTGCATGGTGCCGTAAAAATTAACATAAGCCTGTCCGTAGGCATCCGACCGCTCTGTCTCCTTTGAATCCACAAGCAGATAATTATCTGCACGCATACGTATATTCATGTTCATGCGGTCGGTATTTGAAAAATCAAAATAGCCCTGAACGTTGAGAGCACTCTCATTATGAGCGAACATTTCAAAGTTTTCAAACAGCACGCGACTGTCCTTAATGGTAACCGGGTCGTTGGCAAAGCGCATCTCCACCCCGTACGGCTCACTGAACATATAGGCAGAATCAAGATATACCTCTCCGTCGACATCGGGTTTAGACAGCGTGCCGCTGATATTCAGCGAGCCTTCGGCATAACCTCTGAAACCAATGATCCTGTCCGGAATAAATCCGTTGGCCAAATCCATGGGGAAGCGCTCCAAGTCGAGCTGCGCATCAACTTTTCCCTGCTCTGTGGCAAAATAAGTACCCGAGAGCACACCTACCTCTACGCCGTTTTGCGTGAATATTCCATCCACGTAATGACCGCCGTCCCGACGTGGCATATAGGTGAACTCAGAGCCTATATCGCCCATTGCGTTCCCTTCGTATACCATGTCATCAATGTATATCGAAGACGAAACGGTTGTCGCCTCCGGAGTTTGCACGATATGGAAATCGCCGTTCATGATACCGCCTATGTCCGGCGTGAAGGGAATCATCGACAATACTTCACCAAGGTCGAAATGCCGTGTGCCGATGGTTAAGTCTTGAAGAGCATCCATATTTTCATCATTACTATAGATTTGGATACCCATTCCGTCAGCAGACCGAAGCGCCATATTCGCCCGCACACGCTCGTCTTCGCCAAGGAAAATATAGTTGCTGTCGTTTACGGAAAACTCCTTGTAGCCCAAGATCGGCTTGTCGCCAAAGAGATGGATGCTGACGCCATGCTCCTCCATCGAGCCTTGCAATGCCAGGCGCACACCCAGAGAGTCGTTCTCGTCATATATACGTGTCCGCACAAAAGTACCTTTCTCGTTGATAGATCCGTCAAGGAATGCGTTGAAGACATAATGGGGATTGCCCTTACCATTACGGAGCTGCGCAGTGTAGGTTGTATTGCCCTCGCTTGAAGAAAAGCCAAATCTCACCGTATCAACCTGAAAGTCGCCCAACATCAATGAGTCCACAAAGGCATTGCCATTCAAACCGGACGACGGCGAAGAATCCATATCCACAAAAGCGCTGCCCAATCCATAGCCAAAGTGGTTCAGTGTGTGAACGAAAATGTTGTCTTTACCGGTAAAGAGGAATATGCGGGCATTGGGAAGTCGGGCGCGCAGACGCGTCTGGTCTATGTATTTGTTCTTGAGTTGGCTTTGAAGTTCAGCAACAAAGGCATTGCTGTTTTCGAGCAACTGCTCATATCCGCCGGAAGTGCCCATGTTCAGCGTGAAATCCCCAGTCTCCACAATGGCATGGGTGGTATCACGCGACGTGAACAAGTCGAGTTCGACATTCTCCGGATGATATTCTTCAGTCTGGGTCTTAAACGTCAGTTCGCTCAACGTGCCCCTCAAATGGTGCTTCTGTTTCAAGTCGGAGGAAAGGTCCAAGTGGGCGCACGCCGCAAGGGTTAATGGCTCATCGACTACATGGAGGCCTTGCAAATCGATCTGTCTGAAATCGCCCGACACCGTGCCCCGAAGCTCTCTGCCGCCGGTTAGCGCGTCTACGGTGAAATTGCCGTCTATCAAAGAATTTCGACTTTCAATGTTGGCCACAACATGCCCATTGTGTATAGTGGCGTCCGCATCGATATGATTCAGGTTATAATCGCCATACCTGAAGTCTTGCACCTTGGCCTTAGCCACCAAACGTGTGTTGGAAGACATAAAGTCGGTGCCCTTTCCGCTGGCAGCTATTGTGCCTGTAAAGGGGTGCAGCTGCATATTGGGTAGGAAGTTCTGAAGTGGGAAAGCGCGTGCCGCCATCTTTACATTATACGCCATTTTCGAGGCGTCTAACACCACTCCGCCACGCAGGCTTCCGCCACCTTGCGATGCCGTGAACTTGCCGGCGTATTGACTGCCGTTCACCTCGACATTGCCATTTAGCGCTATGCCCCGTGGAATCCGGACTGTTTGTCTCGTTTCCCTATCCAGCATGGCTGTCAAAAAATCCACCTTGCCCGTTTGGGCTTTTACATCCATATAAGCCTTCAGGCGGCCACTGTCCATAATATTCTCAGCAACGCCATCGGCCTTTATCTTAAACGCACCGGGAAGATTCAGGGATAGATTCTTAATGTACGCCTTCTGAGTATTGCCATACACCTTGCCAACCACAACCATAGGTTTGTTGGGCCATTGCCGTTTCGTTTCACGCGGCATACCGTCGCCGGCGAACATCATCAGGTCTTGCTTGCCGACGTGGCCCGCAACATTTGCCGCAAATTGTCCGGGCAGATGGTCATCAAACGCGTTAAGATCCATTTTGTAATCCAAAGCCAAAGCCGTTCCGGCCTTGGTTTTCAGATACATATCGGGCAGGGAAAGCCGTATGCTGTCCATCAAAAACTTCCCGCGCAGGCTATCAACATCCAGGCCGCTTCTTTCAAGAAAAGCTGCCTCCAGTATTTTTACACCCATACGGTTGTCTCCATAATAGAACGAATCGGCCTTGAATTTCAATCTGTCAAGTGAGAGATGGTTGGGGTCAAAACCCTTGATCTTCGGCTCAAAGTTTAGGTCATACTTCACATGACCCCTATCCAAATCCAGATGCGAGACCGTATAAAGGCTCTTTTGAAGATCGAGGTATGTGTTCTTTACAACGGCATCGCCCAGATACGCATTAACAGCCATCGTGTCGCCCGGCATGTGGATGGTCAGGGCGGCATTGTTGGCTTTAATCTCTGCCAGCCTTATCTTCCAGTTGTTTTCGCTTAGAGCCGTGTCGGGCGGAACAGTGTCGCTCAGCTCAATGCTCAAAACTGCATCGCTCAGCAAGACTTTGTCTATATTGCCCAACTCGTTTTTAAGATTGATGTCATGAGCTTTTAGATCAAAATGTCCCACATGGCCCTTGATGCACATAGAAGGAATGAGTTGTCCGGTGTTCACTTTCACGCGCTCAAAAGCCAACTCGTCTATCATGACCTTTTTGCTGAAAAGAGGCAAAAGCTGCACATCAGCGACTACTTTTCCGATATAGGCTACAGTATCCTTAACATTTTCAATGGAATCGTTGGGTTGCAACACCTTGACCTCCTCCAAAGCCAAATCCAATGGAAATTTAAGACTAACACGATCTACACTGATCTGCATACCCATTTCTTCCGACGCGTAGGCCGTGACTTCTTTCACCGCCCATCTCTGGAATGGGGGGAAATAAAACAGAAGACACAATATAATTATCAGAAGAAACGGTATTCCAATGGCTATACCGCCCCACTTTACATATTTTCTCATAAGACACTGCTCAAAGCGTATGGTGCAAAGTAAATAAAAAAATGGGAATTAACAGCCTGTTTGGGATAGAAATTACTTAATTTGCCCATTTTTGACACTTTCTGTAATATCATGCCACAACACATCGTTGGGCAGAGGGGATTCTAAAGTTATGGTTCTCTTTGAAACAGGGTGAACAAACTCTATCCGACAGGCCAACAAAGAGATGCTGCCATCCCGGTTGCTGCGTCTTGCCCCATATTTCAAATCTCCCTTTATGGGGCACCCTATATGCGCAAGCTGACATCTTATCTGATGATGGCGACCGGTGAGAAGCTGAACCTCCAACAGATAATAATTATCCGTATGCCCTACGAGACGATAATTGAGAACAGCCTTCTTCGACCCCGATACCTCACGGTCGTAAGCATAACTTTTGTTCTGTTTCTCATTCCTCACCAACCAATTAACGAGCGTTCCCATAGCATGAGGTGGGGCATTCTTGGTGATAGCCCAATAGGTTTTATGCACATCTCCCCGGCGAAACATATCGTTGAGACGTGTCAAAGCCTTACTGGTACGCGCAAATACAACCAATCCGGAAACCGGGCGGTCAAGGCGATGCACAACACCCAGAAACACCGCTCCGGGCTTATGATACTTCTCCTTGATGTAGCCCTTCACCGTTTCAGAAAGGGGGACATCGCCGGTCTTATCTCCCTGAACGATCTCCCCACTTTCTTTATATACGATGATTAGGTGATTATCTTCGTAAACGACTTTCATCCTAATCTTTTTATCATTTTCAAATTACATATTCATACCGCCATCTACCTGAATAACCTGTCCGGAAACATAGCTGGAAAGGTCTGAAGCCAAGTAAACGGCAGTGTTTGCGATGTCGTCCACCGTGCCGCCTCGACGAAGCGGAATCTTGGAAATCCACTCTGTGCGAATGTCATCAGGCAATGCCTGGGTCATGGCAGTATCGATAAAACCCGGAGCAATGGCATTGGCCCGAATACCCTTGGGCCCCATTTCCTGACCAACACTCTTAGCCAATGCTATCAAGCCAGCCTTCGATGCAGCATAATTGGACTGCCCGGCATTACCATGCACACCAACTACGCTCGACATATTGATGATGCTGCCCTTACGCTGACGCATCATGATCGGCACACAAGCATGGATAAAGTTGAAAGCACTCTTTAGG
Organism: Bacteroidales bacterium KA00344; assembly: GCA_001552765.1. Lineage (GTDB taxonomy): Bacteria > Bacteroidota > Bacteroidia > Bacteroidales > Bacteroidaceae > Prevotella. Next base: position 3,392 of record KQ959422.1, on the reverse strand, counting down.
TTTACAGCTATAACAGCGTCCCACTGCTGCTCGGTCATACGGAGCATGAGGCCGTCTTTGGTAATTCCGGCATTGTTCACCAGAATATCCACAGAGCCGAAATCTTCCTTGACCTGCTTCACCACCTTCTCTGTTTCAGCAAAATCGGCAGCATTACTTGCATACCCCTTAGTCTTAACGCCCAAAGACGCTATCTCACGTTCTGTGGGCAGACCACCATGCTCCTCATCTATAAAAAGATCGGTAAAAGCAATGTTAGCACCTTCTTGAGCAAACCTCAAAGCTATAGCCTTTCCAATTCCACGTGCAGCACCGGTAATCAGTGCCGTCTTCCCGCTTAATAATCCCATATTTATTATGATTAGTTGTTATAAAATATAAAAAATCACTTAGACATTCCACGTTTGCCCAAAGCTCCATAAACCACCTTGGCAACCAATGGCCTGCTCGACTCCTCGGTCAGGCCATGACCTAAACGGCCATAAATAAACGGCACCTCCAGCCCCTTAATACAATAATGAGTAATGTCGGCCACCAATTCAACATTGTCTATGTCAAATTCGCCCTCCTCCTTTCCTTCAGCATAAACCTTACAGAAAAGCTCTATCTCGTCTTCATCAAAATTCTTTCTCACCTTCTCTACTGTCCAGATATTCCTGAAGAACTCTGCACGAAGATTGCCATTTCTCACGACAGTCTCCTTGATCATGCTCAAGTGAGTATAAATAAGCTCTATGATTTTCTCATGAGGTTGAATATTCTTAGACGCAACTTCATCCAATTTGTCGCTCAAACGCTCCAACTCCGACTCTATTACAGCATAATAGACATCCTCCTTCCTACTGAAATAAGTATAAAGCGTACGACGACCCTTTCCCGACGATACAGCAATATCATTCATTGTCGTGGCCGCAAAACCATTCTTCGCAAAGAGCTGACGCGCCACGTCTACAAGTTTCTGCCTCGTTTTAGAAATTGACATATCTATAATTTATTCAAAATCAAAATGGTAATCACAACATTGCACACCATTCATAGGTAGTGCAAAAATATCATTTTTCCTTGAAACTAACAAACATCGTAACAAAAAAAAGTGAAAATATTAAAAAACATAAAATAATGGCAGAAACATTTGGAAATAACAATAAAAAGCGCTACCTTTGCAAATGCAAATAAGGAAACAGTATAACTAATATACCAAATACCTTTACATAAATATCGCGGAGTGGAGCAGTTGGTAGCTCGCCAGGCTCATAACCTGGAGGTCGCATGTTCGAGTCTTGCCTCCGCAACTATAACGCTCAGATAGCTAATACATAAAGGCTTCTGAGCGTTTTTCTTTTATGCCCCCATCCATTCGGCTCACATCAGGATAATTAAAAACAACTACGTCGTTGGCAAATGGACAAGTATGAAAATCTTTTCAATGAATTATGAAACTATTTTAATGATGGAAGTACGAACAGAAGATTACAGGATAGCATCTTGAGCGGTTAATTTCAGAAAAGCTTAAAACATATTGGGTATCTTCATTTTCCTTCTACAAGCACCTCTCAAATTTTATAAATTCAGCAACGACACTACATTTAGCCTGAAATTCATATAACACCTAATTTCCGAAGGGGACTGATAATCAATGATTTTTTTTGACAAAACCCTCTCTAAAATTCGAATATTCTGAAAAAACTTTTCTCTCTGTCCGAATTTCGCAAAATTCGCGCATTTTCGTACTCTATTGATTGTCAGTGGTTTTTGCAAAATACCACTTGCATCGTCTGTTTCGTCATTTGCGATTAAGCATCTAATGGCGTGGCGGAAGAGCCTTAATCGCAACTCGTTTAAGCCTCCTCCGCATCCCCTCTAAAGTCTAACTGCACTGCGATTAAGGCCTTGTCGCAACATGATAAAATAAAAATTTAGATACCCGAATAATTTTCAGAATGAGCATATCAATAATCAGGGCATATACATAGCCCTTTTTGCGCTGGATGCTCCAAATAAAATCTTCAAAAAACAGTATTTAATTTTTACACAATCAAATTAGAAACACAAAAAAACAAAAATGATCGCCAAATAAACATTTAACCACGTCACCCCCCTAAACCAGAAATGCTACTTCAACAATCCGCTGAAAAAGCCCTCTCTCTAACCATGATAAGAAATTGACAAACAGCCAATTACACATTATTGGCATACATATAAAGTTCATATATACAAACAAGCCCATATTTTTTTTCAAATTATGGGCTTGTTTGCTATAATAGCGGCTTACCTTCTACGCTTCATGGCTGCTTTTACTTTTTCAAAGTAACGCTGTGTACTACGTAAACTGTAGTTATTTCCTCCATTCCAAGATCGAATTGCTTTCTCAATACTGTTTTTGGGATTATATTTTGATTGATAAAGTAAAAACATCTCTTTCGACTTTTTAATGCTGAAGCGATCAGCCAAAGTGTAACGTCGTCTGCTTTTTTTGCTCTTTAAAATCTGATTACATTCTGCAACCATGATAGGTGTAATTTGCATCGCACCCACAGAATTTCCACTTTTTGCATAAGGATTTCCTTCACTCTCAACCATAATAATGGCATCAATCACCCTACTCCAATCAAAAATAGATACCTTATCTGTCTTCTTTAAAGCATTCGCTGCTTGAATTGAACAAACTGTAAAAAGCATTACTAAAATTAATAATGTCCTCTTTAATTTCTCCATATTTAAAAATTTATGGAACCTGAAAAACAAATGTAATTCACGACTATGCTTATGAGAAAAAGTTTAGCTATAGTCTCAGTTCCGTTAGCTGATACCTTAGCGAATAGCACCACCAAAACAAAAAGCAGTTGTTATCCTTATTCTTATCGGGTGCAAAGGTACGAAAAAAAAGCTGTTCCACCAAGCTATTTCACCATTTTAAACACTTGTATTAACGTTATAAAATTCTGGAATACAGAAAGATACGGGATCACAACCATTAAAAATACACTCCATCATTTTTTCATCTCAACTATTCAAGACCATCTTTTAAAACTCTATTCAATTATATCAAAACCATTGTTCCCTACAAATAATAAAATCCAAAAATCCCTCCGGCAAGAGCTTCTAATTAAAACTATTTATTATCTGCATACAATAACCTGCATCATTTCCAATCCTATAAAATAACAATGTGAGAAGCTCCCTCTAAAAATAGAGAAAAATAAAAGCACTAAAAATCAAAATAAAAAGCTGTCTAATAAACAGAATAAATAATCCTGCCGAAAAGTTTTTCAAATCAACATTTGTAAATAGTGAAGTAGAATCTAGACATAAGAATCCGCTGACAATTAAAAAGATGATAAAAGAAACAATGAAAAACCGACAATAAAAAAGGTCCCCGACGACAGATGTGT
>KQ959421.1 GCA_001552765.1 Bacteroidales bacterium KA00344 | reverse complement strand
TAAAGTACAGGGATTTTGGACGATGCACCTCATGCAAATGGAAAATGTGCAGACGGGGCACAAGACCATCATTCGCATGGACAACCAGCGATTCAACATCAAGGTGGCGCCCAACCTCTTCACCGTTTCCAAATTGGAGAAAGGACTCTAAAATGAACCTGATACAACTATCCACTCTCTTGCTTGTGCCGATGTTCTCGGCACAGGCATCAGCCCAAGTAGAAACGCCAACAGTAACAATTGACAGTCTTGAAACAGTACCCGAAGAGACTCTTCAGGAGACGTATGAAAAAGACAGCGATGACGTATTACAAATTCGGGTGAAGGGATTTCTTGATACCTATCACGCACTCCGAACAACGGGGAATGCCGACTGGATGGCGTCAAGAACTCGGGCAAGGGGCGAAGTGAGACTCGAAAAAGGAGCGACAGCTCTCTTTGTTTCGCTGAACGCTATTTACAACGGAATACTGAAAGAACGCACAGGCATAGAACTGCGTGAGGCGTACCTGTCATATACCAAAGGCAACCTTGATCTGCGTGTGGGACGGCAAATCGTGATATGGGGAGTGGCAGACGCACTGCGCCTTACCGACTGTGTGTCGCCCATCGACTACACCGAATTTCTCGCCCAAGACTATGACGACATACGTATGCCTGTGAATGGCTTACGTGCCAAATACACCTTGGGAGCTATTACAGCAGAAGCGGTGTGCAACCCAGTGACTAACATCGCTGTGATACCTACCGACCTGCATAATCCGTGGGCAATGCGGTTGCCGAACACCTCCCTCCCTTATTCCATAGACTTGGAAAGAGGAAAACCAGAAAAGCGACTGAAGAACATGGAATATGGTGGACGCATCACCGTCAACCTCAGCGGTGTGGATTTCTCCGTGAGTGCCTTGCGCACATGGAACAAGTTGCCAGCCCTCCGCATGGGAATGACAACCGACGGAAAGTCACTACAAATCGATGGGCGCTATCGCCGCATGACGATGTTAGGAGCTGACTGTTCGTTGCCCGTCGGGCAATTTGTCATTCGAGCAGAGGTAGCCAAATACATCGACGAGGCGCAAAATGCTGCAATGGGATGCGAAGTGGAATGCCGCAATGCACTCAATGCCCTCATCGGCATTGATTGGTACCCTGGCAACGACTGGAATGCAAGTCTGCAATATTGCCACAAATACACATCGGGCAACCTCGAAAGGCTGCCTACCTATCGCCATGCAGGGATAGCCACGGCACGTCTCGCCAAAGAACTGCTGCAAAACACAGTGAAAATTTCATCTTTTGCTTATATAGACGTGGCAGACGGCGGCATCTTCAATCGTTTCTCGGCTTCCTATTCTCTTAACGACCAAATCGAACTCACCGCTGGCTACGATTATTTCCATGCTGATAAAGGCAAGTTCCAAATGTATGCGAAGAACTCGGAGGCGTGGGTAAAAATGAAATATAGTTTTTAAAAGTTATTAAAACCTCAAATCCGCAACTAAACCCTTGAACGTCCTTATTGCGTTTACACGT
>KQ959420.1 GCA_001552765.1 Bacteroidales bacterium KA00344 | reverse complement strand
TCTGAGAATCATCGATTCCACCACGATAACTCTGTTCTCTAACGTCATCTTCAAGGGCATGGGCCGTCATCCTAAGACGGGAAAGAAGAAGGGTGGCATAAAAGTGCATTCCGTTATTCATGCAAACGAGGGAGTTCACTGTGACGTGAAGTTCACCTCTGCCGCGACCAATGATTCCTTCATGCTCGCCTCCAGCCATTTCAAGCATGATGAAATCATTGCCCTGGATCGTGCATATATCAACTATGAAAAGTTTGAGGAACTGACCGAGAGGAACGTCGTCTATGTCACCAGGATGAAGAAAAATCTCAAATACGAGGTGTTGGCAGACTGCATGGATATGAACGAGGATGGGCTGATGGAATATCGTGAGCAGGTAGTGGTGTTCAGGAAGGGCGATATCAACCATATAGCGCGTATCATCACATATGCAGACATCAAGAAGGGAAAGATGCCGAAACTGGTATCTTTGCTTACCAATGACTTCGACATGTCCATGGAGACTATCGTAGCCATC
>KQ959419.1:12746-43384 GCA_001552765.1 Bacteroidales bacterium KA00344 | reverse complement strand
TTTGAAGATTTAGAAATGGTTAAATATATGGACAAACATCCCTCTCAAATTCGTGTATTTAAAAATAAGTTTGCCTTCGTTCGAAATACGACAAAAATGCGTCGGTTTATAAATGCTTGACAATCAGCGTTTTTGAAAAATCGCCCCGTGTTCTTCTATTTTTCCGCCTGCGATTGAGTATCGAACGGCGTGGCGGAAAAGGCTTAATCGCAGTGTGATTGAGGCTCTTTCGCACCACCGATAAGGCCTAAACATGCTGTGAGAAGGCTTCAATCGCAGGACGGCAGACCATGCAGCCCGAAAACGGGGCTGTTTTCGGGTTGCAAGAATGGATAACGAGGGCAGAAACATAGCCCTTTTCGCGCTGGATGGCTCGAAAATTATCTCCGAAAAATGGTTATTCTTTTTTACATCTCATGGGATGTTCAGTGCGGGTGGGGTATGGGGCCTGCCTGAATGGAGATGCTCCATGACGGCCAACGGCTCAATGACTGTACCGTTGTCATTGAGCCGTTGGGATGATTCTGTTGTATTGATGAGCAATGGGCTTCTGCTACAGATGCAGGTTGTGCCCCATGCGGTCGCGCTTGGTGCGCAGGTATTTCACGTCGTATTTGTTGGGCGAAACCTCGATGGGAACGTTCTCCACGATTTTGAGTCCGTAGGCTTCCAATCCTACGCGCTTGGTGGGATTGTTGGTCATGAGGCGCATCTTGTGAACTCCCAGATGGCGCAGCATCTGTGCTCCGCAACCGTAGTCGCGCTCGTCGGGTTTGAATCCGAGATGCACGTTGGCGTCTACCGTGTCCATGCCTTGTTCCTGCAGTTTGTAGGCGGCAATCTTGTTCATCAGTCCGATGCCGCGCCCTTCCTGCTGCATATACACCAGCACACCTTTGCCCTCTTGCTCAATCATCTGCATCGACTTGTGCAGCTGTTCGCCGCAGTCGCACCGCCGACTACCCAGAATGTCGCCCGTGGCACATGAAGAATGTACGCGGACGAGGATAGGTTCGTCAGGCTCCCATTCGCCTTTGATGATGGCAAAGTGTTCCAGTCCGTTGCTGGTTTGGCGGAAGGGGATGAGATGGAAATGTCCGTAGATAGTGGGCATATCCACTTCCTCGCCCACCTCGATGCTGGTTTCGCGCTGCAGGCGATAGGCGATGATGTCTTTGATGGAGATAATTTTAATGCCCCATTCCTTGCCTCGCTTTTGCAGGTCGGGCATACGGGCCATTGTGCCGTCATCGTTCATGATTTCCATCAACGCTCCGGCGGGGTATAGGCCCGCCAGCTTGCACAGGTCTACAGTTGCTTCTGTGTGGCCCGATCGGCGCAGCACACCATTGTCTTGTGCATAGAGAGGGTTGATGTGACCGGGGCGCCCGAAGGTCTCCGGAGTAGAGGCAGGGTCGGCCAGTGCCTTGATGGTCTCGGCTCTGTCGTGGGCGGAGACGCCGGTGGAGCAACCTTCGAGTTTGTCTACGGTTACGGTAAACGGAGTGCCCAGTACCGAAGTGTTGTCATGCACCTGATGAGGGAGGTCAAGTTCTGCTGCGCGCGACAGGGTGATGGGTGCGCAGAGCACGCCACGCGCGTTTTTCAACATGAAGTTCACCTTTTCGGGGGTAATTTTTTCTGCGGCAATGATGAGGTCGCCCTCGTTTTCGCGGTCTTCATCGTCCACTACGATCACAAATTTTCCTTCTTTGAAATCCTTGATGGCATCCTCGATGCTACTCATATTGATTTTTTCCATATCTCGTTATTTTTGTTTTTGTTCTGTATGTTGTGTTTGGGATGTTTTGTCTATGGGTTTGGGGTGATTGATGATGGTCTTCTCGGTGTGGTTAATGATATTCGTGCTGTTCGAGTTGATGATGCGGAGGTCGCGCAGCAATCGCAGGCGGTATCTCCACATACGGAGGTAGAAGAACAGTCCCAGTGGCAGGATGAAGGCGGCCATGATATTGAGCCATTTCCGCTCGAAAGGCCTGGTGTGTGCCTTGACCGACATGATGGGGTACTGGTTGAGGTAATGGAGCACCTGTCCGTCCTGAGTGTTCGACAGGTCTTCGATGGTCTGCTCCAATATCCCGTTGAGGCGTTCAATTTCATGGTCGGGCTGGTATTTAAAGAATACATTGATTATATTGGGGGGCGACACGAGGTTGTGAGCGTGCGAATAGGCCGTGACTTCTCGGTTGATTTCTGCCAAGACGGCGTTGTTTTTGGCATAGTCTGGCTCCTGAAGAATCACCTCCTTGCGGTTGATGTGGCGCTTGGTGCGGAGCCCTAAGGTGTGCATGATGATGTTGCGCCATACGTCGGCATTGAACACGACGGAGTCATTGTAGGCCTTATAGGTCACGAAGATGGCGAGGGGTGTGAGCAGTGCCGGAGCCAGTCCCTTGCCAAACCATATTGACCAGGCCCCAAGTCGGGCCATGCGATAGCCGGAGTTGTCGAGGATGTAGTAGACGATGAACACTAGCACGGAGACAATGACGGGCACACCGAGTCCGCCTTTCCGGATGATAGCACCCAAGGGGGCGCCGATGAAAAAGAAGATGAGGCACTGATAGGCCAGCGTGAACTTGTTGATAGCTTCTAATTTGTGTTGGCGAATTACGCGCTCGTTGTCCTTGGTGATGAGGCTCTTGAATTCCAGGTCGCTCAGTTCTCCCTGCACCCTGCTCAGAGCTTCGGTGTAGATTTCCCGTTTCTTCACGATTTCTTTCTTGTCGAGCAACTTGTAGAAGTCGAATCCTTTGGCAGTCCCTCTTTTTACGGCAGCCAGCGAGTCGCGCTTGTTCAGACTGGGAGCGTCGTAGTATATTCGTTTCACATCGTCGTAGAAAGCCCGTCCGATGCTGTCATACGTTTGGTTGAGCGAGTCTATGGTATTGCTGATTTGAGCCAGGCTTTTGCCTCTGGCATTGTCGGAGAGTGATGCCGCGTCCGCCATGTTGAAGTCGGCGTCGAAGTCGAGCACGATGCGTTTGGCCACAAACGACTCCCGGCGATAGGGCACGGCGGCGCTCCCCGCCAGTTGCTGTGCCTGCATATTTTCAAACCATTCGCCGCTCCATAGGGTGAGCAGGAGGTGTTTTTTTTCGGCCGTAGATTGCAGCATGCCCGAATCCGCGAGGATGATGGCGGCATCTTCGTAACTTTGCGTCATGCGGTAGATCATGATACCGTAGAGTTTCCCGGTCTTGACATTTTTCTTTTGCACATAGATGTTGCAGTTGGGAATACCGTCATAGAATATGCCTTCGGGAATTTCCAACTCCGGACTTTTCTGCTTCATCGAGATGAGCAGCTGCATAAGTTTCATGTTGGCTTGGGGACCGATGTTGTTTTGGAAATAGAAAGAGCACAGACATATAACAACGGTGATGAAGATCAGTGAGCGGAACGACTGCATCAGTGAGATGCCGGCTGCTTTGATGGCCGTAAGCTCCGAACTTTCGCCGAGGTTGCCAAAGGTGATGAGTGAGCTGAGCAGAATGGCAAGAGGGAAAGCCTGTGGCACAAGCATCAAGGCCATATACCAGAAAAACTGGGCCATGATCTCCATGGAAAGGCCTTTGCCAATCAGATCGTCGATGTATCTCCATAGGAACTGCATCATGAGCACAAACTGGCAAATGAAAAAAGTTCCTATAAACAAAAGCCCGAACTGACGGGCAATGAATATGTCAAGTTTCTTAATCCGAAAATTCATAAATCATCGTGCCGCACACGGGCATTGATGGGAGGTGTGCCGCTTTTATCAGATTGCAAAGGTAATGCAAAATAATTAGGAAAACGCTGATTTTCGCTTTTTTTATATCAAGGAAGCAGACCGGCTGTGATTATAGTTTTGCAGTTTATGATAGCGCCGAACCCTGTCTGCGTCGCTCCGGTCTTGAGGCCGTACATCCTCTGTCTTGAGGTTTTACACTCCTGTCTTGTGCTGTAGCCTGTCGAGATCGTGATTCCACATATAAGTTATGGTATCAATATCGTCGGGCTCAGAGAAGTCGGTGATGCACAGGGCAAACTCGTCCGTCACTCCCAATTTGGTCATAGCCAGCTCCGTGTAGGCTTCCGGATCATCTTCGTCCTCCCAGTGAAATCTGAAGAACTTGTTTTTGGCAGTTTTCAGAATTTGGGCACGTCGCGTTTCATAGACTTGACCGGGTTTGCCCCACGTGAATACGAGCACATCCCCATCTTGCTTCACCTGTTCGGCAATCCACCGGGACAGTCCGCTGGGGGTGGAAATAAGTTTCCATATGATAGATTCTGAACGAGAACGCAACGGGCGCTCTATGGTAACTTTTGTCTTTCTCATCGAAGAAATTGTATTATAACTTCACTTATGGAAATCGCTTTATATATTGATATGCCTACAAATATAGCAATTTTCCACTAAACGTCGATAAAATTCCGCCAAAAGTTTGGAAATAAAAAAATAATATCATACCTTTGCACTCGCTTTCGGATACGGAAGCTGAAAATGATGGCGGGATAGCTCAGCTGGTTAGAGCGTCGGATTCATAATCCGGAGGTCGTGGGATCGTGACCCACTCCCGCTACATTGAGAATTGAAAAAGCCGCGAAGTTCGCGGCTTTTTTTGTTTACTCGTGTGTTGGCTTTTCTTTCAACGACTTTAGGACCGACCCCTACTTTGCCAGTGGTCTTAAGCCTATTTTGGATGCCGGCTTAGGGATTATGCGGTGGTATTGATTATTTTTATTATTCTATGAGCGTTTTTATTCTTTTTTCTGCGTTTAAATTATTATTTTTGCAGAAGTAATCTTGTAACTACAATCGTGTGATGAACGTAAAAAAAGGATTTTTATTTTTATTTGCCGCTGCTGCTATGATAGCCTGCAACGGCCCTCTTGGTCAGAATGTACAGACAGAATCCGGTCTGCAAACACAGAATTTTGACACAGTTATCAATGAGAAACCGGTGCGCCTCTACGTGCTGCGCAACCACCAAAACATGGAAGTATGCATCACCAATTTTGGAGGACGCATTGTGAGTGTGATGGTGCCCGACAAGAATGGACAGCTGCAGGACGTGGTGTTGGGATACGACAACATTGCCCAATATGCTGATATCGAAGGGTCTCCCAGTGATTTTGGAGCTGCCATAGGACGCTATGCAAACCGTATAAACCAAGGACGTATCGTTGTGGACGGTAAAACCATACAGCTGCCTCAAAACAATTTCGGTCACTGTCTGCACGGCGGACCGACCGGATGGCAGTATCAGGTTTATGAGGCAGAGCAGAAAGGAGACAGCGTCCTGACGCTCACCATGCATTCGCCGGACGGAGACAACAATTTCCCGGGTAATGTGGCAGCAAAGGTGGTATACAAGCTCACCGAGAAAAACGAAATTGACATTTGCTACGAAGCTACAACAGACAAGGAAACGGTAATCAATATGACCAACCATTCGTACTTTAACCTGAATGGAGATCCTACGCGCTCGGCCACCGATATGGTGCTCTCTATCAATGCAGACAAATTCACACCTACCGATACCACTTATATGCCGACTGGAGAGGTGCGTTCGGTGGAGGGAACACCGATGGACTTCCGTTTGCCGGTGGCTTTGAAAGAACGTATTCCACAAACAGACTATGACCAGATTAAGTATGCCGGTGAGGGACTCGACCATAACTGGTGCCTCAATACCTATACTGAAGGACATGGCGATGACTCGCAGGTGGCTGCCAGTCTGTATTCTCCGCTCACGGGCATAAAGTTGGAAGTGCTGACCAATGAACCAGGTATACAAGTGTATACCGGAAACTTCTTGGGAACGTCGGATGTAGCCGGCAAAAGGGGAATAGTTTATCCGAAGCAGTCGGCCGTATGTCTTGAAACACAGCATTATCCTGACTCTCCCAATCATCCGGAGTGGGCTTCACCCTGGCTCAAGCCCGGTGAAAAATACCAGAGCCATTGTGTGTATCGCTTCTCGGTTGTGAGATAGGATATACGAAATAGATGAAATATTGTTGCGGTTTCCCCGATTTTCTATCATGCGTAAAATCAGGGAAACCGTCTTTATTCCATGAAAAGGATTGTAGGCGGAAGCTAATCATCTACAGGGATGTTGCTAAGGAGGAAATTGAAAATCAAAAGCAAAATAGGCTTATACTAATTTACCTTGACCGCACACCCGTATGATGTAGTGGAAGTACTTGCATTGATAATGTGGATAACCTTCTTGATGTAGCAAATATTCCCACATGACCATCAATAATATAGATTATGCTGTATTTGAGAGCCTCCCAACTCCATTCTCAGAAATGGATAAAGAAGTCCAAGTGTTACATGATTTTGCTGATAATACCTTTTTCTGAAGACTGGATGAATTTCACGATGTTGCGGATTTCCGGACTGTCGGGCACCTGATCGTTAATCTGCAACACAGCGTCCAAAACACTGTTTTGTCCGTGAAACACCAGACGGTAGGCGTTGGCAATGTGCTTCTGCACCTTCTTGTCAATGTTCCATGCTGTCATGGTGGTTGCATTCGGACCACCGTAGATTATGGGTTTGCCTCCGGCGATGATGTAGGGAGGAATGTCTTTGTAGAAGGTAGTTCCGGCCTGTATCATGGCAAGGCTGCCCACACGTGTCCCAGCTCCTTCGATAACCGACGAAGAGAAAATAACTCCATCGCCAATCTCGCAGTTTCCGGCAATCTTCGTGCCGTAGCCCAGCACGTTTCGGTCGCCCAGCTTGGTGTTGTGATTCACGTGACTTCCCTCCATGAGCAGATTGTTGTTGCCGATGACGGTCTGCCTGTTGCTGCACGTGGCGCGGTTAATCACCACGTTCTCGCGGAAAGTATTGTTGTTGCCGATGGTCAGGTTGGTGTCCTCGCCTGTGAAGTCGCGGTCCTGCGGCTGTGCACCGAGCACAGTGCCTTGGTGCACCTCGTTGTCGTGGCCCATCTTGGTGCCGTTGAGAATACTTACAAACGGGAAGATAACGCAATTCTCGCCAATCTCCACATTATCTTCTATATATACAAATGGATATATCTTACAGCCGTCTCCAATCTTTGCGTTGGGAGAAACCACTGCTTGAGGACTAATATCTTTTGCCATAAATGTCTGCCCCGTCCCTCCTCGTGGGGAGGTAGCCCAGTGTTGCTGTGGGGTCATCGACTGGTTGTTGTTTTAGAATCGACTGGTTGTTATTTTTAGGATTGGTATCGCTTCCTCCCCTCTGAAATGGGGGAGCAAGGCTGCGAGGCATTTATTTCACCCCGCCTCCCAATGCCTGATAGAGGTTTACGACGGCCTGCATCTTATGGAAGTCGTCGGCCACCTTGGAAAGCTGCACGTTGAGCAGATTGCTTTCGGCGGTGATTACTTCAAGATAGGTAGCTCCGGCCATATCGAGCAGCATGTGGGTTTGTTCCACATTCTTCTTGAGCACCTCAACCTGTTTGTCTTCAATGGCGCTTTTCTCTGCGGAGGTGTTGTAGAGCACCAGAGCATTGCTCACTTCTGAGCCTGCCTTGAGAATGCTGTTCTGCCACGTGTTGTATGCCTGTTCGTATTGCCCTTGAGCCACGCGGAGGCCTGCTGTGAGGCGCCCGTTCATGAAGATGGGCTGTGTGAGCGAGCCTACGGCAGACCATAGCCACTTACCGGGATTAACCATACCCTGTCCGTTGGTAAAGGCGCCTGTGCCACTGATGTTGATATTGGGATAGAATCTGCTGCGTGCTTGTTCTACGTTGTAGAAGCAGGCTGCAAGTGCCATTTCGTTGGCATGAACGTCTGCACGGTTTCTCAGGAGCTGAATGCCTACGCCGGTAGAGAACTGTTCGGGCAGGTATTGATCTTCCAGTTTGCCGCGTATGATGGTCTGCGACGCCTCTCCGAGCAGCAGGCTCATCGCGTTTTCCGATTCACGCACCTGACGTTTCAGGTCGGCCTTCCGTGTGAGGACGGAGTAATAGTTCGACTCGGCCGCCTGCACAGCTGTGGATCGGTAGCCCATCCGTCCGTCTTTCATGACTTCCATCTGTTCCCATGTCTTCTTGGTCAGTGCTTCCATTTCGTTCACCAGTTCTATCTGTCGGTCGAGCATCAGCAGTGTGTAATAGAGGTTGGCGACAGACGAAATGAGCGTGGTCTGTACGCTCACTTGATAATCCTTCATCTGAATGAGCGACACCTGTGCTTCCCGCTTGGCGGCGGTAAGCCCTCCGAAGAGTGGCACGTTCCAGCTGGCGGTGACGGGGAGTTGGTAAGATTGCGTGGTGTTGTCGTTGAAACGGGAAATTGTTCCCTGTGGAGTGAATGCGAACTGCGGGAGGAAAGCCAGTTTGGCGGCTTTGAGTTGAGCCTCAGCCATGTCGATGTTGATGGCGGCATTCAGCAGGTTGGGATTGTTGTCCAGAGCCTTTTGGATGAGCACCTGCAACTGTGGGTCGGTGAACACCTCGCGCCAAGGCATGTTACCGAAGCTCATGGTGTCACGGGCGGCCAGCGTGTCGGTCAGCGAGACACTGTCGCGAAACAGTCCCCGCGTGTTGATTTCCGGCCGCTCATATTTGCTGTAGAGGCTCTTGCAGCCTGTCAGCGACAGAACAGCCAAACCTCCCAATATGATATTTCTTATGGATTTCATATATTCTTCTTTTTAGCAAGTTCTTCTCCCCGCCTTTCGGGCAGAGGAGCAGAACATGTCTTGATGTTATGCGTCAATCTTGATGCTGATGCGTTATCAGTTTGCCTGAGCTTGCAAATTGCTGTAGTTCGGCTTCGGCTTCAGGATTGTACTCATCCTCAAACTTAATCGGAGTGAACTTCTCTTGGAGCCACTGGAAGATAACGAAGAGTGCCGGAACGATGAATATCTGAACGAATGTTCCAATCAACATACCTCCTACGGCGGCGGCTCCCAAGGTCTGGTTACCGTTCTTGCCCACGCCCGAAGCAAACATCAGGGGGAGCAGACCGATAACCATGGCCAGCGAGGTCATCAGGATAGGACGCAGACGTGCGGCGGCACCTAAGATGGCCGAGTATCTGATGGCCATACCCGTCTGGCGACGAGCAAGGGCAAACTGCACGATGAGAATGGCGTTCTTGGCCAACAGACCGATCAGCATGATCAGCGAAATCTGCATATAGATGTCGTTGGAGTGACCGAATAAATTCGTAAACATAAACGCGCCGGCCAGACCAAACGGTATGGAGAGCATCACCGCCATTGGCAACAGATAGCTTTCGTACTGTGCGCTCAGAATGAGGTAGACAAATACGAAGCAGAGCGCGAAGATGATGGCTGTCGAGTTGGACGATTCGGCCTCCGAACGAGTAAGTCCCGAATACTCGTAGCCGTAGCCGGTGGGCAGATATTCGGCTGCCACTTCCTCGCAGGCTTTCAGGGCGTCGCCCGATGTGTAACCTCCGTTGGGGGTGATGTTCAGGTTTATGGAGGTGAACAGGTTGAAACGACCGATGTTCGATGGTCCATAAACGCGCTTGAGATTGACAAACTTTGATACCGGAGCCATATTGCCTCCACCTACGCGTACATAGATGTTGCTCAGGTCTTCGGGGCGCATCCTGCTGGCTACATCGGCTTGTATCATCACACGGAAGAGCTTGCCGTAAGCGTTAAAGTTTGAGGCGTAGAGTCCGCCATAATATCCCTGCATCGTCGAGAGAACAGCAGCGGGCGAAGTCCCCGCACGCTTACATTCGGCCACATCAACATCTACCATGTATTGGGGGTAGTTGGGATTGTACGAAGTCATTGCGTTTTGTATCTCAGGACGCTTGTTGAGTTCCTTCAGATAGTTCTGGGCAATGTCGAAGAACGCATTGAGATCTCCACCCGTCTTGTCCTGCAAGGTCATTGACACACCGTTGTTGGCCGAGAAACCGGGAATCATCGGCGGACCGAAGGCAAGTATCTGCGCATCCTTGATGGTGGCCGTCTGCTTGTAGATCATGCCGAGCACCATATTGGCTTCCAAGGGATTGACGAACAGTTGCTCTACACCTTTGCCGGTAATCACGCCCCAAAGACGGGCAAAGATATTCTTGGAGGCACGCTCATCAAAGTCTTGCAGCTTGATAATAAACGTAGCTTGGTTGGAGCCTTGCCCTGCGATGAAGTTGTATCCCGTAATGGCTTCACGACGCTTGATGGCCGGATTGGATGCCAGCATGGCGTCCACCTGATCTACAATTTCCTGTGTGCGGGCCTGGCTGGTACCTGGGGCGGCCGACACGGTGACGAACAGCGTTCCCGTATCTTCGTCGGGCACAAGCCCGGTACTTGTCGTTGCCATGCTGACAATCAGTACAACGATACCTGCTACAACAATGATGGCAGAGGTAACGCGGTGATTAATCATGCGCGTCACACCTTTCTTGTATTTGTCGGTAGCCTTGTCGAACACGCGGTTGAAGCCGGTATGGAATCGGTCTATGATGGTTTTGTTTTCCTCGTTTTCCTCCTCCTTGTGGGGTTTCAGGAAAATGGCACAGAGGGCAGGGGAGAGCGTCAGGGCGTTGATGGCCGAAATAATGATGGAAACGGCCATTGTAACACCAAACTCACGATAGAATGTTCCCGATGTTCCGCCCATAAACGACACCGGTACGAACACGGCCGCCATCACCAATGTAATGGAGATGATGGCTCCCGATATCTCGTTCATGGCGTCGATAGCCGCTATCAGCGAACTTTTATACCCCTGATCGAGTTTGGCGTGTACCGCCTCGACCACGACGATGGCATCGTCCACCACGATCGCAATGGCCAAGAGCATGGCCGATAGTGTCAGCAGGTTAATGGAGAAACCAAACATCCACAGAAACAGGAATGTACCTATCAGTGCCACCGGCACGGCAATCATCGGGATGAGAGTCGAGCGGAAGTCTTGCAGGAAGATGTAAACAACGAGGAACACCAGCAGCAATGTAAGCACAAGGGTGAAAATCACCTCCTCGATGGATGCAAAAAGGAACTCCGTCACATCTTGCTCAATGTTGTAGACCATTCCGGGTGGCATACTCTCCTGTGCCTCGGCGAGTGCTTTCTTCACATCTGTGGCAATCTGCGTGGCGTTGGAGCCGGCAACTTGCTGCACCATACCGATTACCGAAGGCCTTCCGTTGCTTTTGAGGTTTACGTTATACATCAGACCTCCCAGCTCCACCTTGGCCACATCCTTCAGATAAAGGGTCTCGCCCGTGGGCTTGCTCGCGATGATCATGTTCTCGAACTCCGGCTCTGTAGACAGCCTGCCCTTGTAGCGCAGGGCATATTCGTAGGCCATATCGCTGTTTTCGCCAACCGAGCCCGGTGCTGCTTCAATGTTCTGCTCGGCCAGAACACCGATGATGTCGCTTGGAATCAGTCCATGCTGCTTCATCTTGTCGGGCTGCAGCCATATACGCATGGAGTAGTCGGACATTGAAGGACTTTGCACATCGCCCACACCGGTAACGCGTTTCAGCAGCGGGACAATATTAATATTGTTGTAATTGGTCAGAAACTTGCTGTCATAGCGGCCGTCTTCTGTGCTGATTGAATAGATAAGGACGTTAGAAGTTTGACGTTTCCGCACCATCACGCCCGCCCGCACCACTTCGGCAGGCAACAAGGCCTGGGCCTGAGTCACGCGGTTTTGTACGTTCACGGAGGCCATGTCGGCATCTGAGCCTTGCTCAAAGAACACGGTAATGGTTGCCAATCCCGAGTTGGTGGCTGTGGAGGTCATATAGGTCATGCCCTCTACGCCATTGATGCTTTCTTCCAACGGCGTGATTACGGAATTCATCACCGTCTTGGCATCTGCTCCCTGATAGCTTGTCATCACCACGATGGTGGGCGGAGCGATGTCCGGGTACTGCTCAATAGGCAGTGAAATCAGCCCGATGAGACCCAGCAGTACGAAGAAGACGGAAATCACCGTCGATAGTACCGGGCGTCTTATGAATTTTGAAAATGACATATTATCTCTCTGTTTTTGTTCTTGTCAGCCATTGCGGTTTGCTGTTGTCAGTCATTGCTGCATGGCGACCAGTTATTTATTTTCCACCCATAGCCTTTGCAAACTCGCTGGCATCGCCTTGGGCGGCACCCAATTTCTCAGCATCTTTGATTTTTTTCATATACTGAGCTTCGCTGATGGGCTTGATTTCCATACCGTCAGTTAGTTTTGTAAGCCCCTTACTCACAAAGCGGTCGCCAACATGGAGTCCTTCTGTCACGATGTAGGCCTTGCCGTCGTTCTGCGGGTTTACCTTTATTTCAGAAAGTCTCACCTTGTTATCTTTGTCTACGAGATAAATGAAAACTTTGTCCTGCACTTCGGAAGTAGCCTCCTGCGGAATGATGATGGCATTGCTGTTAATCTGCGGAACGATGATTTGTGCTGCTCCGCCACTTTTCAGCAGCTGTTCGGGGTTGGAGAAATGGGCTATTATCGAATAGGAACCTGTGGCTGCGTCGATCACGCCACTCATCTTGACCACCTTACCCGGATGGTTGTAGATGGTGCCGTCGGCCAGCTGCAACTTCACTTCCGGCATTTCGCTGAGGGCAGCGGTTGCCCCTCCGGCATTCTTCGACATGGCCAGAACTTCACGCTCACTCATCGAGAAGAACACCTCTACAGTCGATATGTTCGACACGGTGGTCAGGGCGTTGGATGCGCTCACGAGTGTTCCCACTTTAAAAGGCAGACTTCCCACGATGCCGGCGGCAGGAGCCTTGACCGTACACCAACTCAGGGTTTCGCGGGCCGAAGCCAGTCCGGCCTGTGCCTGAGCAACGGCAGCCTGCGCTGTGGCATAGGCGTTTTCAGAAGTAGAAAGCTCGTATCGACCGATGATTTGCTGATCGAAGAGCTTCTGATTGTTCTCGTAGGTTATACGCGCGGTATTGGCTTGTGATCTGGCCGTGTTCAAGGCTGCTTGTGCTTGGCGTACGGCGGCCTGATAGGTTTCGCTGTCGATGACGAACATCACTTGTCCGGCTTTCACGGCCTGCCCTTCGTGGACAAGCACTTTGGTGATGAAACCTGAAATTTTGGGACGCACATCCACATCCTGAATACCCTTAATGGTGGCAGGGTAAGTGGTTTGCAAATCGCCGCTTTGAGTGGCAACCGTGCGCACGGCAAATTCATTGTCTCCGAACTTCGGCATACCCTTTCTGCCCTTTCCACCACACGATGCAAGGGCAACGGTTGCTATGGCAACGAATAAACAATACTTGATTTTCATACCTATTTATATATAAAGATTTATTTTTCTATTGATATTATCCCATTTTTCTATGTTTTCCCCAAACTAAATATGGGCTTTTAGTTTTTTGTCTGTGCAAAATTAACAAAAGTCAATGAAAACTCATTGATACATCTTAGTTTTTTAACAAAGATTGTGGCTTTTTAGCAAAGGCCCATTTCTTTGGCCTTTTCCATTAAAAGATGCATGAGCGGCTCTCGCTCATTGGGCACCGTATTGTCGAGCACAGCCTCTTTCAGGGCTTTTTTCAGAGTTCCCACCTCGCGCGAGGGCTTGAGATTGAACATCTGCATAATCTCGTTGCCATCGATACAGGGCTGCAACTCGCGTTTGTAATCTTTTTCTTTCAGGTCGGTTATTTTCTCGCGCACCAATCTGAAGTTCTCTAGGAATCGTTGTTTTTTCACTCGGTTTTTACTCGTGATGTCGGCTTCGCACAGCATCATCAGGTCGTCCACGTCGTCATCGGCCTCGTTCACCAGTCGTCGCACAGCGCTGTCAGTCACCTCCTCATCGGCAATAGCGATGGGGCGCATGTGCAGGTCTACGAGCTTCTGCACATATTTCATCTTTGAGTCTGTCGGCAGTTTGAGGCGTCGGAACATACTTGGCACCATCTTGGCGCCCACATAGTTGTGGTTATGAAATGTCCACCCGGCCGTGTTGTCCCATCGTTTAGTCTTGGTTTTGCCGATGTCGTGGAGCAGCGTGGCCCAGCGCAGCCAGAGTTTGTTGGCCGTGAGATGATCCAATTCGGTCTGCAGGTTTCGGGCTTCCTTGCTTTCGGGGTCGAGACGCTGCAGTTCTTCTTCGACATTGGCAATGCGTTTTTGCTGCGCAACACACAGATTGTCGAGCACTTCGAGCGTATGGTAGAAGTTGTTTTTGTGGGCACGGCCATTCTTTTTCTCCACAATGTCGAGCGCGGCCAGTTCGGGCAGAATGAGCATGAGCAGTCCGCAGCGTTGCAGGTCTACGTACCCCCGACTCGGCTGGTTGGTCAGCATGATTTTGTTGAGTTCTTCCTCGATGCGCTCAGCACTGATAATCTTGATGCGATCGGCGTTCCGCTCCAAGGCCTCGAAGGTCTCGTCCTCGATATAGAACTTCAGCTGGGTGGCAAACCGCACACATCGCATCATGCGCAGCGGGTCGTCGGAGAAGGTGATGTCGGGGTCGAGCGGTGTGCGGATGATGCCGTCTTCCATGTCGGCCAGTCCGTCAAACGGGTCCACCAGTTCGCCAAAGCGCTCCCTGTTCAGGCATACGGCCATGGCGTTGATGGTGAAGTCGCGCCGGTTTTGGTCGTCTTCGAGTGTGCCGTCTTCCACATGGGGTTTTCGACTGTCGTGGCTGTAGCTCTCCTTGCGTGCACCGACAAATTCCACCTCTGTTCCGCCAAATTTCACTTGTGCGGTGCCGAAGTTTCGGAACATAGACAGATGGGCTTTGCCACCGACGAGCTTTTTGAATTTTTTAGCCACCTCAATGCCGCTCCCTACCACCACCACGTCGATGTCGTTGGAGGGGCGTTCGAGAAACAAGTCGCGCACGTAGCCGCCCACCACATAGCATTCCATGCCAAGGCTGTCGGCCGCGTCGCCTATTTTATGAAAGATGTCTTTATCTAAAAGTTTTGCTAAATCGTTGTCGCTGAGTTGTCGCATGATGAATTTCTACTATACTGACCTTTCGCAAGCATGGCTGGAGCCTGAGAGCAGCGATGGGTCGCCTTTTGATTCGTGCGCTGACAACAGCACCCGTTGTCAATTTGGGCTCCAAAAAACGCACTTGTGAAACTGCGGTTGATATTATTCCAAAATGATTTGCAAAGATACAAAAAAGATTGCAGATAGGGGATGGACGGCTCCTGTTTTTCATTATCTTTACCCTAAAGAAACTTTCATAAATCACCTATTTTAGAACACTGTATTAAGTATGGAAAGCGCCTATCTTTGTAACACAGTGTTTTTTGATAAAAATCAAGACTTATCAAAAAGCGCGTTTGCTCTTAACTTTCCGAGCAGTTAGAAAACATATAAAGACTTATCTCTTTGACAAGTCCTTATTTTGTTTGCCAAGGATTGTAAACAGTAATCCTTATGAAAAAAGGTTTATACCACTCTATTGAGGCAAGCCCCATGTTTTTTATTTGCAGCATTTCAGATGGCACAAAGGTAACAAAAAAAGGGTATCTGGAACTTTTCAGTCTACCAAATACCCTTGTGGTCTGATGATATATGCACCGAAGGACGAGGGGGCTTTGCGTCTCCTCGCCCTCCAAACGCCATGACAGACAGCGTTATCAATAATATACAATGCTTCTGACAACCGTTTCCGGCTTCTTGCCATTGTGATTGATCGTGTTTTTCACAGCATTGCCATGCCCGTCAAGCTCATAATCGGAATACAGCACGAAACTCTTTTTGTCACCCTTACGAACCTCTGACTTTAGCTTCCCATCCTTTTCTTTGTCTTGGACGGTCCATGAGGTCGCCTTGTCCTTTCTGCTGATAAATCCTCGCTCGTCGTAGCTGATGGTCTGGACGGTTGTTTCTTCCTCATAGCTGTAATAGCCATCCTTGACGAAATGGTCTGTCTGTTTCACGAGCTGATCCTGATCGTTGTATGCATAGGTGGTAACGGACTTGCTCAAATTCTTCCCTGGTTTCTCCCTGCGGATAACCCTGCCCTTCTCGTCAAAGTAGTAAGTCCATTCTTTTCCATAGTCACCGTCAGTTGCTTTGGCCGTCACCTGACACTTGGCAAAATCATAAGAGAATATTGTTGTTTCCTTGTATCCGCCTTCCTTGTATTTTCTTTCCAGTGGATTGCCGAACTCGTCGGGTATGAGAATGGCTGAACATTTATAGCCATTGGCCATGTATTCCTTTTTGACAGGCCGTCCCTGCTTGTCATATTTGTAGTGTTCATATTGCATCTCTTTACCACTGGAATAATCGGACAGCCCTGTCAATCGTCCGGCCTTGTCAAACGAGTACACCGCTTTTTGATCTTCGCTCTCAAGCGTTATCGACTTGACGGCACCCTGAAGAGGCTTACCTGTATAAGGGTAGTCGTGGTAACAATAGAGGTGGTCGTCGATGTCTGCGGGAAATTTAACGGTCATACCGACGTGTGTCTGCGCAAATGCGACACATGTAAACAATGCCAACATCAGCGTTGGGTAAATTCTTGATAATCCTTTCATGTTGTGTCTTAATTTGAAAATCGTAAAAACTTTATTTTGTAACTTTCTATTTTGCTTTTCATGAATACTTGAGCAATGCGTAGACGCTGCTGCGGCTTCTCTCCCGGCACGTTGCCAAAGGCATGAATGAAGAAATTCTAACCGATCAAGTTTAAGCGGTTGTGGCTTCTTCGATGCGCCCGACGGGACTCGAATCTACACGTTGCAAAACATCAGCTTCTAAGTATGTCGTGTCTGCCGGTTTCACCACGACTGCTTGAACGCCTGCAAAGGTAATGGATAATGTTCTGTTTTAGTTTGTTTTGAGCTGTTTTTTTTTATTTCTAACCATGTTTTTTTTCATGTTAGGCATTGTCATTGAACGCCACAAGCCTTTTGCGTCTTCTGCATTAAAATGAAAAATAATCGAATTTTGACACCGGCATAACTTATTGATATGCAGATGCGGTGGATTGTCCGATCCGCATGTGAATCGGGTAGGAGAATCGGTGTCTTCACTTCATTCTTAAATGAAAGAGCCATTTCCATTTTCAAATGATCACCTTAGAATTAGCAGTGTGTTGATGCAAATATTACAGCAATATTATGTAAATTTGCGACTATGAAGAAGTATTTCGTCTTTTTTTGTGCACTGGCGGGCTTTGCAGCCTGCGAGCCTTCGGCCGATGAAAAGGCCGCTCCTGTGATGCAGGTCATAGACTCACTGTATCAAAACGGGGAATATCAGAAAACCCTGAACACCATCCGGGAGTTGCGCGCCAACTATCCTGACGCGGTGGAATCGCGCAAGCGGGCGTTGAAAATATGGCAGGAAGCCTCGCTCAAGATGGCACAGGAGGATATTGCCCGTACAGACTCGGCATTGCAGGCCACCACACGGGCGTTTGAGGCAGCAACCAATATAGGAAAGAGAAATCTGTTGGGCGTGAAGCGCGACTCGCTGCAGGTGCGCTACGATGCTCTCTGTGGCACTGTTCGCATGATACACAAGCGTCAAAAAGAGTGATGAAAATAGCCGACAAAAAGGTCGCCAAATTTCGAGTATTTAAAAAAGAAAAGACGTTGGCTCAAAATACGAGCATTTTGAGCGATTTCGGTAAGGTGTTGTGGGACAGCGTTTTGCGTTCCTTTTGCATTTTTCCCTGCTTCCCTTTGTCCGAAACGGTTTGCGATTGAGTATGCAATCGTGTTGCGTTTAAGGCTTATCCGCAGGGCGGTTGAGCCTTTGTTGCGTTGCCGTTGAGGCTCATCCGTCATGCCGTTAGGGCCTAACGGAAGACCCATGTCGTGCGCGCGGTCGTGACATCAGATAAAATCGGTGCGAATGTTGCGATGGAAGCACTGAAAAACGGAATGCAGCGGTCTGGAAGGCAACATTCGGAACACTGGTTTTTAGTGAAGAAAAATTGACATATTCAGACAGTCTTGACGCTGCGATGGCGTTTTGTGGTCGTTCCAATCCTCCCCGTGCGATTGCACGATGTTTCCCAAAATGCTCAAAAATCACCCCTGCAACGCTTAACCTGTGGACACTTAGAAACCTCCAATTGACGACATAAATTATGACGAGCCGTTAAAATTCATTGCATGATGACAAAATTACGATTAATTTCAGTAACTTTGCAAGTGTTATGGCTAAACCAAATACAGACCAGCAATTCAAGGAAGTAATGGCGGAATGTCGTGAACTTTTCGCCAAAAAACTTCACGATTACGGAGCCTCATGGCGCATCTTGCGCCCATCGTCGCTCACCGACCAGCTTTTCATCAAGGCCAAGCGCATACGGTCGTTGGAAATCACAGGGCAATCGCTTGTGGGCGAGGGTATTCGCCCGGAGTTTATTGCGCTCATCAACTACGGCATAGTGGGGCTCATTCAGTTGGATCGCGGCTATGCCGACAGGGTAGACATGACGGCGGAGCAGGCATTAGCCCTCTATGACACCCATGCGAAGGAAGCCTATGAGCTGATGACAAGAAAAAACCACGACTATGGCGAGGCATGGCGATCGATGCGTGTGAGCAGTTATACCGACCTGATACTCACCAAGATAGAGCGCATCAAGGAACTGGAAGATCTGCAGGGAGCCGCACTGGTTTCTGAAGGAGTGGACGCCAACTACATGGACATTATCAATTACGCGGTATTTGGTGCAATTCGTTTGCAGGAGTGAAAGGATTGGCAGGGTTTTGAGAGAGCGTAATCACAGGAAAAGCAGATAGGTTGCAGAAAGATGATTTCAAAAGATACAAGAGAAGACAGGACGACAGCGCAGAATGATGCACACGTGGCGGACGCGGGCCGGGAGAACGGCAGCGACAACGGGCGCAAGGACCATGAGCAATGGTTTGTGCGGCTGGCAGTGAATCTGTGCCGCTTGGTGCTGGGTGTCGTGTTTGTGTTTTCCGGTTATGTGAAGGCCATCGACCCGCTGGGCACGCAATACAAAATACAAGACTATCTTGCCGCGCTCGGTTTGCAGGGCATTGTACCCGATGTGGTGACGCTGGGCACCTCGGTGGTGCTTTCTGCCATTGAGTTTTCGTTGGGCATCTTCGTGTTGTTTGCCATTCGGCGTCGCTTGGTGTCCAAGCTGTTGCTGTTGCTGATGGGTTTCATGACGGTGATAAGCGTGTGGGTGGCGATGGCCAATCCCGTGTCGGATTGCGGATGCTTCGGCGATGCGGTGGTGCTGACCAATATGGAAACGCTGCTGAAGAATATCGTGTTGATGGCGTGTGCGCTCGTGCTGTGGAGATGGCCTATGGAAATGTACAGGTTTATTTCGCGGTCGAATCAGTGGATAGCCATCAATTTTACGGTGTTGTTCATCATTGTGACCAGTGCTTACTGCCTCTACAAACTCCCCGTCTTCGACTTCCGTCCCTATCATGTGGGTGCCAACATCCTGAAAGGGATGGAAATTCCCGAAGGGGCTGCACAACCGCAGTTTGAGACAACGTTTGTGATGGAGAAAAATGGTGAGCGCAGGGAGTTTTCGTTGGAAGACTATCCCGACTCCACCTGGCAATTCATTGATTCGAAGACGGTGCAGACGGCGAAAGGTTATGTTCCGCCCATCCACGACTTCTCCATACAGTTGGCTGAGGGCGACGATATTACGGACGAACTGCTCTCGCGCAAGGGCTATCTCTTTCTGCTCATATCGCCCCATTTGAGCAATGCCAGTGACACAAACTTTGGAGACATAGACCAGATATACGAGTATGCACAGCAGGAGAAGGTGCCGTTCTATTGTCTGACGGCATCTGCTGAAGGCGAGATAGCCCATTGGGAGAATATCACCGGAGCCGAATATCCGTTTTGCAAGACCGATGAGACGACACTTAAAACCATCATCAGGAGCAATCCGGGATTATTGTTGCTCAAGGACGGCACCATCATCCGCAAATGGAGTCATAACGCACTGCCCAAGAGCAATGAGCTGACGGCGCCGCTCAACGAACTGGAGATAGGGCAGATGGCTGATGATTCGGTAACCAAGACGATAAC
This sequence comes from Bacteroidales bacterium KA00344, assembly GCA_001552765.1. Classification (GTDB taxonomy): domain Bacteria; phylum Bacteroidota; class Bacteroidia; order Bacteroidales; family Bacteroidaceae; genus Prevotella. The sequence continues at coordinate 23,348 of KQ959419.1, read as the reverse complement.
GCAGGTGGTACTCTTGTTTTTCCTGCCGCTGCTTTTCCTCACGCTGGCCGACCGCACATGGGCGTGGAGCCGGTATGTGAGACGCAGGACGCGACTGCTGAATATCAGAAAGGCGAAAGACGACGAAAAGGAACAGTAACATAATATTAAATATATCAACTTTAAAAATCATTTGAAATGAGAAAGAAAATTGTAGCAGGCAACTGGAAAATGAATGAAAACCTGCAGGAAGGTGTAGCTTTGGCTAAGGAAATCAACGATATGCTCGTTGCTGATAAACCCAACTGTGACGTAGTGATTTGTACACCGTTCATCCACCTGGCAAAGGTGGCCGACATTCTGGATCAGAGTGTTGTGGGTCTGGGTGCAGAAAACTGTGCTGACAAAGAGAAGGGTGCTTACACGGGCGAAGTGTCTGCAGCAATGGTGAAGTCTACCGGAGCGCAGTACGTCATCCTTGGTCACTCTGAGCGTCGCCAGTACTACGGCGAAACCGCTGAGATATTGAAAGAGAAAGTGAAGCTGGCTTTGGCCAATGGGCTGAAGGTGATCTTCTGCTGCGGTGAGACGCTGGAGGAGCGCGAAGCCAACAAGCAGAATGAGGTGGTGAAGGCAGAACTCGAAGGCTCTGTGTTCAATCTTTCTGCTGAGGAGTGGAAGAACATCATTCTGGCATACGAGCCAATCTGGGCCATTGGTACCGGAAAGACAGCTACTTCAGACCAGGCAGAGGAGATGTTGGCCTACATCCGCTCTATCGTGGCAGAGAAATATGGCAAAGAAGCTGCTGAGAATACCTCTATTCTCTACGGTGGAAGCTGTAAGCCGAGCAATGCCGCAGAACTCTTCTCCAAACCCAATATCGACGGTGGCCTGATTGGTGGTGCTTCTTTGAAGGCTGCTGATTTCAAGGGTATCATCGACGCTTGGAAGAAGTAATATATTGCTAAGGACATTGAGCTTTGGGCATCGGCTCATGCTGACTTCCTCATACGTTAATGGATGGGGGCAGGATGGGAGGCGATGCTCAAAGCTCAATTCGAAAAGAAGATGTCCGTGAAGACGACATGGCATTGCGTCTTTAAAATCAATGACCAAAGTTCAAATATAATGGATAGAAAAAAGTTAGTTGCGTTCGCTGTAATGGCTTTGTGCGCTGTGGCTTCTGCTGAGGCGCAAACCTATATGGACCATTTGAGGCAAACCAAGAGTGGCAAGGCCGGTGTGACCGTCACGCAAAGCAAAGCTATCGATGACCTCGTCAATGGGAGCAACAAGGGTGCGCCTGTCACGTCACCTGTGACAAGACCTGTGGCCGGAAAGATGGGAGGAACAAAGAAAACTCCCACCAACGCTGTTGCTGCAAGGACGCCTCGGGAACGTACGGAGGCGCCTAGAAAGGAAACTGAAAACAAGCGACTGGCTGAGACAAGAGATCGTGAAACTGCCAGAAATGGAAAAAGCGAAGACGGAATGGAAGTGCCTTCGGTGGACATGAGCAAGAAGGTGATGCGTGGCAGTCGCAAGGTACCGGGTTACCGGGTGCAGGCGTTTGCAGGAGGAAATACCAGAAATGACAAGCAGACGGCACAGCAAATCGGTAACGCCATCAAAATGAGATACCCCGAACTGCCCATTTATGTACACTTCTATTCACCAAGATGGATTTGCAGAGTTGGAAATTTCAGAAGCTATCAGGAGGCCCAGCACGTGTTGAAGCAAGTCAGGGAAATGGGCTACAGCGCGGCTACGATAGTGAAAGGGCAGATCACCGTGCAGTATTGACAGTATCGTCAGTACATTACGCCGCATATATTATCATATCATACATCATATTCAACTGTTAATTCAATAGATGAATCCCGAAATAGAATTCCGTGACGGACTTGACGAGCTTGCTGCTCACTATAAAGAGATTTTGAAGATACTGGGTGAAAATCCCGACCGCGAGGGTCTTTTGAAAACCCCGATGCGCGTGGCTAAGGCTATGCAGATACTCACACGCGGCTATGGTCAGGATGCGCACAAGGTGCTGACAGACGCTTTGTTCAAGGAGGAATACAACCAGATGGTGATTGTGAAAGACATCGATTTCTATTCGATGTGCGAACACCACATGTTGCCTTTCTTCGGAAAGGTGCACGTGGCCTATATTCCCAACGGTTACATCACGGGATTAAGCAAGATTGCGCGTGTTGTCGACATCTTCAGTCACAGGCTGCAGGTGCAGGAGCGCTTTACCCAACAAATCAAAGATTGCATACAAGACACACTCAAACCGCTCGGTGTAATGGTGGTGGTAGAGGCTAAACACATGTGTATGCAGATGCGGGGGGTGGAGAAACAAAACTCCGTGACGACAACCTCCGACTTCAGCGGGGCCTTCAATCAGGCCAAAACGCGACAGGAATTTATGAATTTGATCAATCAAAATAGTATATGAAGAAACTGATAATCATGCTGCTGTGCACCGTATTTGTGTGTGGCATGACATCGTGTTTGGGCGATGATGACAGCAAGAAAATAACGGAAGAAGATGTGACTCAGGCGATGACCACGATGGCCGGTACTTATGAGGGCACTATGTTGTATGCTAAGGGCTTGATGAGTGTGCCCGACACGATACGAAATATGACGTGGACGGTTGATTCTGTCATCACGATTCATCATTTCCCACAGCATATCTTTGCGGAGAGTTTTGATAAAATGGCCGACAGTAAGATGGTGGCCGCTATCAAAGAACTTCCTCCGCACGATCTGAAATGCCACATAGGCTTCTATAATATTTCGGACGGCGGCTATATGCTCAATGTTATTCCGGATCCCATAGCGTTCAAAGCACCCGTCGGGGACAAGGTGGAGAATTGCAAAATAGTGTTCTTGAATTACAACGATAACTCTGTAGGTGTTTATCAGAAGGCTAGAAAGAACTTGATGTTCAAGATGAACACGTATGGTTTTTACGTGGGTGCGAATATGGTGAGCGGTGCTCTGTTCACCCCAACCTATTTCGCATTGGTGTCAAAAGCTAAAAGATAAGCTATGAAATTTGTTTCTTGGAATGTAAATGGGCTTCGTGCTTGTGTGAAACCAAAGACGGATGCCGACGGTAATATCATCAGCAAGGGCTTTGAAACCTATTTCAAAGAGCTGGATGCTGACTTCTTCTGCCTGCAGGAGACAAAAATGCAGGCGGGACAGTTAGACCTTGAATTTGACGGCTATAAGTCGTATTGGAACTACGCTGAGAAGAAGGGTTATAGCGGCACGGCTATCTATACGAAGCATGAGCCCATGAGTGTGGCTTACGGAATCGACATGGAGGAGCACGACCAAGAGGGGCGGGTGATCACCCTTGAATATCCGGATTTCTACCTCATCACGGTCTATACGCCCAATTCGCAAGATGCTTTGCCGGGAGAAAAGCTGCCGAAACGCCTCGGCTATCGCATGCAGTGGGAGGATGATTTCCGCGACTACATGATGAAATTGGATGAGAAAAAACCTGTCATCGTATGCGGAGACCTGAATGTGGCACACGAGGAGATTGATATTAAGAATGCGAAATCCAACCGCTATAATGCCGGATTTACGGACGAGGAACGCGAAAAGATGACGGTGCTGTTGAACAGTGGTTTCATCGACACATTCCGAACGCTCTATCCCGAACAGGTGACGTATAGCTGGTGGAGCTACCGATTTCAGGCGCGCAAGCGGAACGCGGGGTGGCGTATTGATTATTTCCTGACGTCGGAGCGTTTGAAAGATAAAATCACTCATGCTGCAATTCATACGGAAATCTATGGCAGCGACCATTGTCCGGTGGAGTTGCAGCTGGATTTATAAGCAAGGTCATGCGTTGTGTGCAGCCGAACGGTTGCTGTATGCTGCCGTGATTACACCTGCGATGACAAGCAAAGCAAAAGCCCACATTCTCACGAATGTGGGCTTTTAAATTCATGTCTTGTAGTTGTTTATAATATAATTATTGTAAGAGAGAGCTAATTTCAGAAATCGGATGTTTCTCTTGTGTACCGTCCGGAAGAGTTACCATGAAGTAATCGAACTTTGATTTTCCATTCCGGTACATAATTACTGCGATGCCTCCGTCGCGCAGATTAAGCGTGAAGTAGCCTTCGCGTTTACCGTTCACATATTTGCCGTTCAGCTTTTCCTTTCCATTGACATAATATGTGGTGACTTTTCCATTGAGAACGGTGTTGTTGTCATTGCCGAGATCTATAAAGCTGTAACCGCCTTCGGCCTTCAGTGTGCCGTCCATGTAATAGTCTGTGAAGACATCTTGCTTTGATGCGCCTCTGCCCTGTGTGAGCAAAAGACGATAATAGGCAGCTTGGTTGGCATTGGTTACCGATGTTTGGTCGGCAGCATAATAGATGGTGTCTGCAACGATTGTTGCGGTTTCGCTGACGCGTTTGCGACCGAAACTTGCTACTGTAATGAGCAGTATTGCTGAGATAAGAACTAATTTTTTCATATCTTATTCCTGTATTTTTAGTTGTTTAGGTTTCTTGTGCTGCAAAGATAGCTAAAATAGATGATATCTGTACTATTATTTAACACTATTTTATAATTATTTTTCATCTAAAAAGTGAGTGTTTTAAAACTGCGGCTTATAATTCGAAAGAATAACAAAAGAGGTGTATAAAGTAGCAAAGTGTAAGCATTAAAGTTGTTTATCAGTTTTAAATATGGGTGTGTTGTGGCAAAAAGAAAGAATGTGCATATAATTACGGTATATACTTATTACTTTAAGAGATATGCGAAAGGACGGTATAACAATTTATTTGTAAATAAAAATGAAGACAAATCAAGTTGAAAACGCACAGGCTTCAAATGCTTCCAAAATGTCCGAAAACGCTTTGAAAATTGGTCAAAAAGAAATATACATACCGTGAATATGCACAAATGTAATTTAAATATGGGCGAATATTTATTAGGTTAGGCACTGCATGTTTTCATCTCCGGTTTTCTGTTTGATTCATTTTGATGTCTTCCAGAGATGTGTCTTCCGCAAAAACGTTGAGGTCTACAGGTGTTGCTATGCCATCTACAACCCCTTGGTCGGAGTGCTGCCAAATGTTGTGTCGCCCCGCGTTGTTCACCACCGGCTCACGAACATTATATCGAGCGAGGAACAGATGATAGTTGTTGAAGCGTGGTGCCAGATTTTCGTTGTAGAATTTGGTATAGGCATATATAATAGGTGAGCAATGATAATGTTGCTCTATCAGCCGAATCATGTAGGCCAGACTGTCCTGAATCTCCTGTTTAGACCATCTCCGGACGCCCTCTTCCTCTATGTCAATCATGGGTATGATGTCCTGATGCTTCCGGTTTACCACCCCATAGTAATTCCGAAACTGGTCTTTGATGCTGCTTTGAGACGTTAGGTAATGATAGGAGCCGAACGGAATTCCGGCCTTTTTGGCCCCTTCGGCATTGCGCAGATAGCTGCTATCTACTATCGTGCTGCCTTCAGTGGCTTTGATGTAGACAAACTTCACGCACGAGTCTTGGGCGACACGTTGCCAGTCGATGATGCCCTGATGATGCGACACGTCGATGCCGTCGTAGTCTCGTTTGAGATGTCGGTTGTCCGTTTGGCCGGTCTTGACGCCACTGCCCAGCTCTTTCTCATGTGACACGTGACTCTGCAACCAGTCGGGAGCAATCAGCACCGTGACGATCAACAGCAGCGAAACCCCTGAAAACAAGGCCAGTGCCGTGTTTCCTACTCTTCTCAGCAGCCGTTTCCGGGCTCTTTTTTTCTTGCGTTTCAGATGCGCTTCGTAACTTCTGTGGTGATGCTGCATTTCACAATTATTCGCAAACTCATCAACTCGTCATATTTCAGACTCTACAATGATCAACTCACGATATTTCAAATTCATGTTTTTAAACCATTCGCAACCTCATCAATGCGCCAAGCATAAGCTGTACATCTGTGTTGTCCCCGACGAAATGCCGGTTTGGGGCAGTTGGGGCTTCATGCCGGTGATGGCCGATGGAAGGTTTCTCGCTCATTGAATTGCAGCAAGTTTAAATCGTATCGGGCCGTATATGCGCACGCAGACGGGGTTGCCATTGATGTTGCCCGGTGTAAATTGGGGCATTCCCTTCACAATGCTGACGGCTTGACGGTCTGTCTCCGGAGACACAGGATTCAACACTCTCACATCCTTGGTCCAACCCTCTTTATCGACAACAAACGACACCATCACCCTGCCACCCTGCATCTGCGCCGGACTGTAGCTGCGGGCAAGATAATCCTTCAGTCCTTCTTGTCCTCCTTTGAATAGGGGCATCTCGTCTGCGGTCTTATAAACAGGGTCGCCGTTCCAAGTGGCTGGTGGGGAAACATACTGTGGGGTGGGCTTTGCCGCTTCTTTTTCAACCAGCCGTCTCCCGGCTTTGGTGAGCAGATACCTCACGTCTTTGTATGGCAAACGTGTGTCGTAGTCCAGTGTAGTGCGGTCGGTGTAACACGTCACATGGAGCGCCACCGTCTTGCCCCCGTTTTCAAACCACACCCCCGCGATGTCGGTCGACAGCCACTCGCCGAAGTCTTTGTCGGCGATGGGAGCGTACAGCATATCGAGGAATTCGGGATCTGCGCTCCCGGACGAAATTATTCGGGATTTCAAGATATCTTCGATATTGAGCACCTGCTTTTGCCCTACGTCATAAACCACAAACTTCCGCCCTGCCTTAGCCTTTACGGGGGATAGGGCTTCGGGTTTGGCCGTATAGTTGATTTCATAGCAAATCCATTTGTCGGGACTGTAGGCTTTCACCTTGGCCGCTATTGTGACATAGCAGAACCGGCGGTCGTCGGGCAGCGTTTTCAGCTGACCGGTTACAATTTGTCCGTAGTTGGCCCTGAAAGCGGAATATATGGAGTCAAAGTCGGTGGCAGCCCGGCCGAACAACAGTTCCGAAATATAGTGCTGCAACGCCTGCGGTTGCTCATAGTATATGGCTTCCAGCCATTCTATATCCGTGTCGATCACATTGAAATTTTCCCCGTTTTGCATAAACCAATGGTCTTTCACGTATCTCACGGCATATTGCTGCGAGGTGTTGTCCGGGAGTTGTGTGCAAAGACAAAGCGGCGATAGGAGCAGGCAGAGCAGTATGGTTTTCAGTTGCATGGTTTAGTCGTTTAATATCAGGTTTCCTGTGAATGAAACAGACTCGCGGTCGGTGGCGATAACATTCAGAGTGACACTGCCGTTGGTGAAAATGTCGAGATAGTAGCTGAGAAAATCCATCTTGTTGCGTGTTTTCAGCTTTACGCGCATCTTGTTCTTTTTCACTTGGTCTGTCTCATAGGACGAAATTGCGCTTTTGAAGTCGAGCGGACTTCGGTTTCGGTTTTCCGGGTCGGCCCTATAGGCCACGCCGAAATAGGGTAGGGAGCTGTCAATGCTGTCGCCGTGAACGCGTACTGAATAGTCAGAGGTGAGAAATCGGGGTTGCATTTTCCTCGGAATGACATAGTCAAAGGCGATGGTATAGGTGCGATTGTGCAGCGAGTCGAGTATTTGTGCGCTCTTTCGCTGCTTCTCGGCCGTTTTCTGTTGGGCTTTAACAGCCTTTTGTTGGGACTTGGCAACTTTCAGTTCCGGCGTCTTTGCTGTTGCACACGCTGCCAGACAGCAGACGATTGCTGTTATTTTTAGTAATGGTTTCATATTTAGCACTTTATGATGCTAATTTAATACAATTCTCCGGAAAACGGTGCTTTTTTGTGGTTTTTAATGAATATTGACCTTCATATTTTGGCGAATTGCTCAAATGGTTACCCATCAAAAGCGCCGGCCAACCGGCGTTTCAATCTACATTCAGTTTGATGAAGACATCTGTTGGCAGCACAGCCTATTCGTGCTTTAATTCCATGCGTGCATTTTATTCCTGCGCCCAATCTACACATAGGCTTTCTTTGCAACCCCCAACCGCATACTGTTTTCAGCCAGTTACCTTCTCTGCCTTTTGCTATATTTGTAGTCCAAAATAATGGAAAATGAATATACGAGAACACATCGCCACTTTATGCTCCAGATTGGAAGTGAAAAACTCAAGTTTTCAACACCAAACAAGAGTTTTATAAAATGATTGACTAATTTTGCACTTGCTGGTTGACTCTATGCTGACAAAGCTCATAATAAATCAGGACAAGAACATGTACATTTAAAAGATGGTGTGCTGTAAATAAAGATAGAAGTTTCAAAGACGGAAAACCTAGATTAAATGAGAAAACGAAGAAATGGCTTAGAACAGGAGGATATGATGTTTAGATTCAAGAATAGTACTGATGCGTTCGCATCAGTACTAATTCTGACTATATAATTTTATCCTTTGGAACTAAAATATACTCAGTTGATTCAGCTCAAATAATCGAACTATACACTGAGGTCTCTCTACCCAAAGTGATTAAATTAAATATTACCACATTACTAGAAAACCAAGATGAAAAATATCAATAATTATAAAATGAAAAAATGGATTAAAGGTTTTCAATTATCTAATAATACAGAAACGGACAGGCATATAACCGATTTCTTATCACCAGACTTAGAAAGAAAAGAATGGCTTAAAAAAGGCTTTCTGCTTTCAGAAGATTGTCAGGACTATATAGATTCTCATGGATATCCAATTCGTGTTTATTTAGGCATATCATTAAGAGAGAAACGAAAAGAATTTATTCCTGAAGAATTGACATTGAGGCTTTTAGAAAAATGGACACCTCCTTTTATAATATTGTCAAAACTCCAAATGGACGAATTCAAAAATTATTCTGTAGCCGATAAACTTACTTCTATTCTACATAAAAAAACTTATTTTTGGCAATATAAAGAGAGGAGATTGTATGCGACAAATATATATATAGCATTTTAATAGGTTATTGCTATCGAGTAAATGTTTTAACGTAAACTCGACGAATTTATAATAAAGCAAGCTAAGCCTTTAATATCCTTTATTGATATTTTGCACTTGCTGGTTGACTCTACGATGCAGGAGGTTAAACAAAGAGTACAGGAATAAATGAGTAAATATATCCATTTTTTATTAATTCTTTGTATGATGAGTTGTTCATCAGCCAGTGTTAAACTGGTTGATGAATACTATATATGCTCACCAGACGATTATTATGATACGTATTATTTGAAATGTAAGTTATCAAGTGATACTGATCCAGAAATAGACAGTTTACAGATTGTTTATTGGAATGACTCTACTATAATAGTAGGACGAGGAGAGAAAAAACTGTCATGGTGGATTATTAAGGTATCTAGTTACACTTTAAAATGTTGTAATCAAGATACTGTCATGGGACCTTTTTCTGAACATTATATACAAAAATATATGGTAAAGAATAATAATACAACATACCATAAACTATTCCTTGATAAATAGAAAAGATAAGTACGGTAATGCTCCAAATTGAGAGTTGTTAGAATAATTACTTGATAATCAATTTGGTTCTAAATAATTAGGTATAAAGGCAGGGATAGATTCTCTGCCTTTTGCTATATTTGTAGTCCAGAACAAAGAAAAATGAATATACGAGAACGCTTCGGCACTTTACGTCCAGATTGGAAGTGAAAAACTCAAGTTTTCAACACCAAACAAGAGTTTTATAAAATGATTGACTAATTTTGCACTTGCTGGTTGACACTACGTGTCTCTAATTATAATCAAGTAAAAAGAGAATTAATAAAGAGATATCCTTCCACAAAGAAAGAATCTGATAAAGAGCAAAGAAAATATGAAGGAGAATTTGGTAAATAGCAAGTGGATTCTATCGATTATGGTGGCATCTTTATTGATGCCACTATCTTCATGTAGTGAGAGGAGGGAAAGTTTATCCTCTAATACACGTCAATCTTTCGATATAACATATTCAAAAAAGGAAATAGTAATAGAATCATCAACCCACACAGGGAAGGACCATTTTTTTAAAAAAGATGGTGAATACTTTAGCTCGTCTGATTCCATATTATTTTTTTCGGTAGTTAGAGATACTATACTAAATTCAACAAGTAGTGGAATAGACTATAAAACAATAATAAAGAAAGAAGGGAATGGGCTATTTACGACTTCTAATTATTTAGTAAGTAATACCGGATGTCTCTTTTTCTTGATTTCATATAGTTATGATTCTGATTATCATATTTCAAAAATAGTAAAATGTTCTAATGTGGTATATCAGTAATATTTTGGCAATTATAAATTTAGAACGAAAGCTATTTTCGTTGGTTAGCCTATATATAATCGATTTGAACTTACCCGTACAAGGGTATGCTCCAACACCCATACAAGGGTAATGGGCAACGCCCTTATAAGGGATGCTCATCATTATCCTTATATGGGTATTAAAAGCCGCAAGCAATAAACAGGAAGGATTGACGTTAAATCATTGATAACCATAAACGATTGTACGTTATGACAGAATTAAACGCAAAGATAATAACGCTGCTTCTTTCTGTAAGTACAAGAGAAAAGCCTAACGACGACTACGAGAAGATGCAACTCTAATACCATCCCGACCATTTGGGTAGCAGTAGCTACATCACC
>KQ959419.1:11199-12646 GCA_001552765.1 Bacteroidales bacterium KA00344 | reverse complement strand
GGCCGCAGGGAAAGCCAACTGCAACAACACATGGAACACAGCGTATCGATTCAACGATTGTGCCAATGAGGGCAGAGCCAAGCTTGCTTGCACTATGCCGAGTGCAGCCAGTCGTAGAGTAAAACTCAATGCGAAGGAATTTGACGAGGAGACAGGTATGTACTACTATGGAGCGAGGTACTATGAGCCGAGACAGAGTCTGTGGATGAGTTGTGATTTAATGGAAACTAAATATCCAGGTGAAAGTTCATACACTCTAACACACAATAATCCTATAAATTTACTTGATATCAAAGGAGATAGTATTGCAGTTTTAAGAATAAATTCAGAACATTTAGCACTTTTGATTCAAAATAAAGAAAATAAATGGGAGTATTATTCTGTAAATGGAGATAATGTATATGTTTCAGGAAAACATTCAGGTGGACGGACTTTCGATGATTTAGGGGAACATAAATTTGATAGTCCACAACAATTCTTAGAAAGTAAATACAATAGAGAAGGAGATAAGAACGATAAAAGTATTGCTAATTATGAATTTACTTCTGCAGATGTTATTTCGACAACGAAGAAACAAGATGATATCATCCGCAAAGAATTTGTAAACATAAGCAAAGAAGAATACTCGCTAAATCCATTAAAACCAAATCATTGTGGTACAGCAGTACAGCGTAGTTTGCAAAAGGCAAAGATTGATACTAAGGAAACTAAAATTATTCCTGCGACATCTCAATTTTCACCTCCTATTTATAAACGTGAAGATCCTTACTTTCCATCTTCTGCATATAAAGCAATAAAGCGAAATAACCCAAAAGGATATGAAATTAGAAAAAGAAAATAAGAAAGAACTATTTCATCTTTATTGGATAATCCAAGGTATAATTTTGATGTTTGGTATAAAGGGAATAGGGAATCTACCTTTAATTGGTGGTAGTTATCTTATAACTATCACCATATTAAACGTTTTTTTTAATAATAGGTTTCTAAAAACGGTCATTATAAGCATGTATCTAATTTATTCATGTATATATGTCTTGGCATCTATATATATTATGATGATGATAGATTTTAACATTATACCTCTTGCTATATTAATAATTGGATTTTTCAATTTTATTTATATTTTTATTATGAAAGATTTAGAGCCTTGACCCCCTGAGCCATACAAGGGCATATCTCAACACCCATATAAGGGTAACGGGCAATATCCTTATATGGATATTCATCATTACCTTTATATGGGTATTAAAAGCCGCAAGCAATAAACAGGAAGGATTGACGTTAAATCATTGATAACCATAAACGATTGTACGTTATGACAGAATTAAACGCAAAGATAATAACGCTGCTTCTTTCTGTAAGTACAAGAGAAAAGCCTAACGACTTCTACGAGAAGATGCAACTCTACTACCATCCTGACCATTTGGGCAGCAGTAGTTACATCACC
>KQ959419.1:4236-11099 GCA_001552765.1 Bacteroidales bacterium KA00344 | reverse complement strand
AGCCAATCGTAGAGTAAAACTCAACGCCAAAGAACTGGATGAGGAGACAGGTATGTATTATTATGGTGCGAGATACTATGAGCCGAGACAGAGTTTGTGGATGAGTGTGGATAATGAACAAGAGTCTCATCCTAATGTATCTACTTATACATATTGCTTGAATAATCCTGTATTATTCACAGACCCTGATGGTAAAGGCGTTTGGACTAAGTTAGGTAAAGCCCTCGTTAAAGTTGGTACAAAGGTTGGAAAATATGATTTTAAGGCCTTAAGCCAAATAGCAACTTATACAACTGCATTTTCTGATGTATTAGAGAATGTCAACACCCTTACAGATAAGAGTTCATCAGGCTGGGATAAATTAAAGGCTGGAGCCAGCCTTGCTTCTGAACTCTTGCCCGTTAGCGTGGGTGATGTAAAAGATGCTTATAATTTTGTAAAGGGGAAAGGACCTAAAAAGGCTGCCGAGAAACTTATTGGGGCTGTAAAAGCATCTACAAAGGGACAAGCCAAAGGGTCTTTAAGTGGGACTAAAGAGGCTCTAAGAGAAGCTAAGAAAAGATTAAAATTAAGTGAAGGAGAAACATTACCCAAGACTAAGGGAAGATTAGGTGCACCAATGAGGGGTGACAGTAGACGTAGCTATAGATTAGATCCCGTACACCCTAATGCAAGGCCTGGAAGTGGTGAGGAATTTCCTCATATTAATTATTGGGGTTATACAAAAGGAAAAAGAGGACGAGGAGGACAAAGTGGAGCCATCCCGATAAAGAAGTAAAAATAGTATGTAATATCGGTTGTTGAAATATTATTTCAACAACCGATATATGAAAAAAAAATGGAACAATTTAAATTAGATTTTTTTAGAAAAGACCATGAAATGGTGAATATTAATTTTATCACCCTTTCAAAAAAAAAGTGTGATGATGCTTTTATTTCTTTTTGTTTAAAATATAAAATACAAAAAAACGAGCGGACGAATATTTTTAATATTATTCAGAATGAAGGACACTATATAAATTTTGTAAATGCCGAAGACGCAGAATTTAATTTAGGTCTTTTGATAAATAATTTAAATATAAGAATTTTACCCACCAACTTGTATGTATGCTGGGATTCTTTCAACAATATTGACGTTTTTAAATATGATGATGTCATTAAGTACTTTGATTATATTTGGTATCCGATAGTTGATGATATAATTATTTTTGATTATTCGTTTAATTTTTGCCTAATGATTAGGCACGATGGAATTATCTATGCACTTAATTAAAAATTAAAACATTCTACAACATTATGTTCCAGATTGTAACTATTCAGCGGTAATCGATATATACTGGATGTGTCAATTCATCAAGCCTAAAATAAGGTTTGAATGGCATGATATGGAGTTTTGTTGTGCTTCTTGGCAGTTTCGATGACAGAATAAAGTTTGAGGAATGCGTCCGCCCCTAAGTCTGAACGAAATGTACAGGAGTTCTCAATTTGATTTTCAGCTTTCGTATTCCCCGTTCGCTTCCATTGTTGTCAGAGGGTATCATCGGGTCTGCAAGAAAATTGAAAATGTAGTCCCTGTATTTTATCAGTCCCTTTCTGAACGTAATAAACTTCTGGCCGAGTTGTTCTGTATTCTGCTTGGGCAGTCTGTCCAGACGCTCAATCCATGGAGCCTTGTCAATAACGTCGTTCGGATTGCCATTCCTCTCGTGAATGGCTTTGCGGAACGGACTAGATACATTCTTGGACCAGTCCTGCCCGGTGTTCAATTCCGAGAGATATTGCAGTTCGCGAAGCAGGTGCGCAAGGCAGAACTGGTGGTTGAGGAAATCCATAAAATTCCATCAAACTCTGATATGACTGGTTTTAGAACAGTGTAAGCTGCTGTCCTTGTCGGTCTATACAGAAATCTATATTGATAGCCGGCTTCTTCTCAAAGAAACAGTAGGCCGCAAGTGCCGACAGTGCATTTATGGCAAAATTAAAAATGCTCCTATGCCTGGAGTGTACCAGCTGTGCCACGTTTTGCAGTTCATCATTGATGGTTTCTATGACCGATCTCTTTCTGAGCAATATCTTGTCATACAAGGGTATTAGCTTGTTCTTCATGTTACTCCTCAGCCCTTAACAAGGTTAATGCCGTCATTGTATAATCTTTCGAAAAGCCCTTGGGATATATACCCCTTATCAGCAAACAACTTACCGAAGAGGTTGTCACTGAGCCTGTTGAACACCCTTTCATCTCTATCATCCACATTCGCCTTGGCGAACACGAAGTTGACCAGCTCTCCACGCTCGTTGCAAGTCAAGTGCAGTTTGAAGCCGAAATACCATCCCATCGTGCTCTTCCCTATTGAGGCGTATTCCTTGAACACCTTATTGCAACGGATATGCTTGTTGTGGCACACAGGTATGGACGTGCTGTCTATGAAACTTATTCCGGTGCAACGTCCCAGACAGCACACTTGCAGAAATCATCTGCAATACAAAAAATCTCTGTAATTTTGTCTCTAGCAATCATTGCTATAATATTTGTAACTTGTTGATAATTAGATATAAAGATACAAAAATATAGCGAGATTACCAACTTTTTTTCATCACTTTCTTATCCCGAACTCAGGTTCTGATTATCAGCAGACTACGAAAGAAACAAATTAAGCGATTTTCCGACCAAAGTAAAGTTGTTTTTAAATACGCGAATTCTGGAGAGGTGTTTGTAAAGAAAAATACCACATGCGCATACGTTATCATTTCTCGGTTTCCTCAACCCAAATACAAGGCTGACAGCCCTAATGTTATGATAAAACACAAAAAATAGGAAAACGCATAATTGTTTTCCTATTTTTATGTGTAGTCGTTCGCAGTCTGCTTCCCGCTTCCCTCTGCCCTCGACCGGATGATAGGGTGTTGCTGATTGGCTGGTTTGTAGGGAGGGGCGATGTATTCAGAAATGCGTTTGCAGCTTTTTCAGAAGTGGAACTGCACAGTCACCACCGTGTCGTGTATGTAGTGGCTGCCGTTTGTGTGTGCGGTTTTCTTTTCCATGTTGGTCAGTCCGACGTATGCTTCAGCCCCTATGCGGAACTTTCCGATTTGATAAAACACGCTGGGCTGTAACCCAAGACCGAAGTTCTTGAGCTTGTCGATATGGTTGAGCGGGCTGTCGGGGATGGCATCTATGTTGTAAGTGTCATTGTTTGCGGTGAAAGAGAGCACGGGTCCCAGCCCGAACACCCACCCGTTGTCCTGTCCTGCCATGTGGTATTGAGCCACGATGGGGATATCCAGAAACGTGAATTTATCGTCGTCGCTGCCATCTTTGCTACTGAACGGCGACTCCGTTACGTTTCTGAGTGCCACGCCGGCCATCACCGAGAATTTTTCGCTGAAATAGCGATTCAGCCCGTAGCCAATGCGTGCAGAGAGTCCGGTGTCGCTGCCGCTATTGGTTTTGTTGATCAGTAAACCTCCGGAGAGGTAGATGTTGTGCTCCCACTTCTTTACCTGCGCATTGGCAGCAAGTATTCCTGTGAGCAGGAGCATGATAAGAAAAGTTCTTTTCATCGTTGTTATGCTATAAGGTATCTTGTTATAAGTTAATAAGCAGATATTTCAACATCTGCTCTTTATCGTTTTTCGTTGAAGTCCCCAAGCACGGTTGCCCGGTCGTGCATACGAGCGTGTGGCGTTACATCAGCAAGTGCAAAATTAGTTATTTGTTTTATAAAACTCTTGTTTTGGGTGTTGAATTTTTATTTTTTTTCAGCGCAGTTCATCGCGATGGTGTAGCCGGGCAGCAACAGCCTGTAAGGCTTCATCAATAAAACTTTCGGGTCTGCCCTTGTCTGTGTTTTCTTGTAACGCTATTTTCGAAAATCAGAAATCGTTGTCCGCCCACCATCCGGGAGCTTCTTTGGAGAGCTGTTCATCCTCTGTGACGGTTTCGTCTGAGACGGGCAAGGTGTTACTTGTTGCAGACATGAGTGCTACGCCAATACTGTGTACCTTGATTTCCGGTTGGCAATATTCTTTTTTTCTCATATCCAACACTCCTTTATTATTTAATGATGTGTTTCTTTCCATTGATGATATAGACGCCCTTGGGCAGTTTGCCGTTGCTGTTCATCTTGACGCCCGACAGTGTATAGATGCCTTTGTTCTCTTTGACGACGGTGTTCACGTTATGAATACCGGTTGTCTCGTTAGCGAAACCAATAAAGCTTTTCGCTTGGCTGGCTGTGTAGACCAGATAGCTCTTGTTGGCTTTTACCTTATTACCGTCTGCCAGTTTGTAGAATCCCACGCCTTTGCTCTTGTTGGCCAAAACATAGAATGTTCCGTCTGTGACAATCGGTCCTGTGAGTGAGGTGGCTTTCAGGAGGTTGGCTGACTCATCGGCTGTAGCTTCAGTGGTGGGGTGCAGCACGTATTCTCCCTGATTGCCTTTCAGCACGACCCCTGTGTTGGCGGGCGCCATATCAATCTGCTGCAGGCGGGCTTCCTCACCGTTGTTGTCGATGATAATGTAGGCCGTGAGCCCTTCCGTCTGCGTGAAGTCGATGGCTTGCGCAAAGCTGAAGGCTGCATAGCCGACAGCAGAGATGGTTACCTTAGGCTGGCTAACGGTGTAGAGCAGTCCCTTAACGTTATAATATCCACCATTTACAAAATCAAGGTTTGCTGTTTGCTTACCCGTTCCTTCCTGTCCGTTGTTGAAGATAATCTGTGTCGGACTTGAGGTTGTGTGTGTCCATCGGTACACTTTGTTGCCATTAGGAGCAGTCCCCACTTGGCTTATCTTGGTTCCGGGCCATTCGCCGGCTGGCTTTTCAGAGTTATTCCAAGCATAGGTATAGATGTTGTTCCAATCTGCCGGTGCTTCAAAGTAGGCGTAGGCCATGTCGTCCATAGGGGTGGCGCATCCGGGATGAATATAGGCTGCTGCCGGTGCTTCGAAGTAGCCGAACTTTTTTTCGGTTACGTTACTTGGGTCGATGATGTAGAACCGCTCGCCGCTCACACCCTCAATGTTGCTTGTTTGTTTGCCATTTCCATCGTTAAAGATGATGTTGATGGGCGTCACCGTCGAAGTCCAATCATACCAAGTCTTTCCGTCGGCAGAGGTCGATGTAGCCGTCAGTTGTTTGCCGGGCCATGCACCGTTGTGTTTCGTGCCATTGCCATCCCATGCGTAGAGATATGGAGCTGTTCCGGAAGTGCTGCTGACGTGTATTTTAACCTCCCCGGGAATTGTTTCCGGCTGTCCGTTGTTCAGAATATCCGTCACGTCGAGCGTGCTGCTCACGTAATAGGCATAGTTTGTCCCGCTCGAAATCATCGTGAATCCGCTGGTGTCAAAGTTGTTGGGATATCCGCTGAGCACCATTACCTCAGCTTTGTCTCCTCGGACAACGGTGACATATCCCCCGTTGAGAGGCTTCTGTTGCACGATTTCGCTTTGATTGGTCACGCCGGCAGCCTTGCGAGCCAGTATCATCTTGCCTATTTCCGACTTGTACTTCTGCCAGTGGGGCAGGAATATGCAGGGCGTTCCGGGCAGTGCCAGTATAAAGGCATTGGCTGCCAAGACGTTGTTGTTGAGCCTGTTGTTGTTGTTGCCATAAGTGTCATGGTTGTCCACGAAGGTCACGCTGTAGCGGTTCATGCCTGTTGTGCTTCCGGCCATGCCCTTGTTTTTGATGTCCCATGTGGAACTTCCAAAGCTGGCGTTGATGCCGTCTTTCAGTGGGAAGTCGAATGCTGCCGACTGTATGGCATTGTCATATTTTGTGCCGTTAATCCACCACGTCACGTTATTGTAGCTGCCACTCCAGTATTCACCGACAGAGAATTTGGGCTTGCTGCTGGCGTTATACATACCCACATAGTAGGGCGAGAATCCCTTGACCATGTCGTATCTAAACCCTGTATAACCTAAGTCGTTGAGCAGGAAGTCGAGGTATATCTTGATGTTATTCTGCACGTTGGCACTGGTGTGGTCTAAGTCGCGGCTTCCTTTGAAGTCATCACCGGTGTCATTGGCTCCGCTGACCTCATATCCATTATTCCGGGTTTCCCCACCGTCGTCGCCATTGCAGATGTCGGCAAGGGTCCAGCTCATGGTGTGTCCGTTCCAGGTTTCCTTGGGGAAGTCGCACCAGTTGGTGTTTCCGCTTCGATGGTTAATCACCACGTCCTCAATGATGCCAACACCTTTCTTTTTATAGGTGGCTATCATGGAGCGCAGTTCGGCTTCTGTGCCGAAGGCACTCTTGTGGTCGAACCACCATACCGGAGCATACCCCATCTGTTTGTTGCCGTTACACCAGCCTGATTGGGGCACCCATATCAGGTCAAAATATTTGGAGAGTTCGTCGGCCTGGCTTTCGATGTTAGTCCATTTAGTGTCTTTGAAAGAGTCCCAGTAAAATCCTTGCAGCATCACTCCTCCGTATTTTTCCGGCCACCCCTGTGCCCATAAGGCGTAAGGGGTAATGAGAATTACCATTGCGAGTAAAATCTTTTTCATAGGTCTTTATAGTTTAATTTTCACCTTGTAGTCTATTCCCATATAGGGAACGTAGCTGATAGTTGCAAAGTTATGAAAAAGACAAGGTTGGTATGTCAAATAAAGCGTATATTTATCATGCGCGACATGCAAACGATTGCATTTTTTTTCTCAATAATGATTTATAGCTTACATGCAGCATTGCACGCGCATCCAGTTCTGAATTCTGAATTGTGACGAGTTGATGAGCTTGCGAATAATTCTGAATTATCAACGCGTTAGCCCAATTATGAATTATGAATTATGAATTCTGAATTATCAACGCGTTAGCCTAATTATGAATTATGAATTGTGAATT
>KQ959419.1:0-4136 GCA_001552765.1 Bacteroidales bacterium KA00344 | reverse complement strand
AATTATGAATTGTGAATTATGAATTATGAAAGTATTGCATATGTCGCATGGCGTGGCCTCCCCATGAGGTTTCGTCTACGGTTTTGAAGCCCATACGCGCATATAACTTCTCGGCCAAGGGGTTGCCCTTATCCACCAGCAAAGCTATGGGTTGATTGTCGCCGTGTTTCTTGATGACGGCCCTGAGCAGGTCTGAAGCAATGCCCCGTCCCTGATAGTCGGATTTGACGGCCAAGGAGTCTATGTAGAATTCTCCGGCCGACGTCTCAGCAGCCATGTCGCTGAAATCTTGCTGCAACTGTTGTCGGGCGGCCTCGATAAACGATGTTCTAAGCTTCTTGAAATCCTTTCCGTCGTAGGCCGTACAAATACCCATGAGATCGCCTTCGCGTGTTACGGCTGTCAGAGTGTTGCGATAACTGTATAGACTCTCGTCCATTTCCACCAGTTGCGTCATCATGCGATGGAAATCGTCGAGCGTGTGTTTCTCTCCTGCGAAGTTCTTGCAGCAATCGTGATTCATGGCCAACATAATGAGCGTGGCTATCTCCGACGCTTGACTGCGGGTTGCGGGCTGTATGATTGTTTTTTCTTTCATTATTTTAAATTTAAACAGTTAGTTTCTGTGTTTTTTGTTTGTGTCGTTTGAAAGCCATTTCCCCTTTGGTGTTGCTTTGGGGAGATTTGCTCTCGATTTTTTGTTTGCTAACTACGGATTAGTTTTTCAACTATTGGTTTTTGTTTTTCATAAAACAATTTTTGTTCGGCTTCCGTCACTGGAGCATAGGCGGAAAGCAGACGCGCCATGCGGTCTACGTCGGCAGGAATGGGCTGTTTAGCCTTCTTTCTGGCTGCCACACTGCGATTTATTTCGTAGGCGGCGCGGGTGGGTTCGGGCATTTGCAGCAGCTCGGCCAAATGGTAGCGATTGGCCATATTGTAGCTCTCGTTGTGCTGGTGCATAATAGCCATGCACAACAGAGCCACCCTGTCGTCAGCGGAGGTGAGCAACTCGGCAAATTCTGCATAAAGATAGCTGTCTTGGTGGAGTTGCAGCAGTTTCTTATAGATAGCGATGGCTTGTGACTTCAGCTTCACCCGAATATACAGTTGAGCCAGGTGGCGCAGATTGTCTTTGTTGCTGGGGTTGTGTTGCAAAGCCACTCTGAAAAAGGGCATCACGCCCCTTACATATTCTTCCGGCCGGTTGGCAACGCCCTTCATCAGGCGGTTGGTGATGCGTTGGCCCAGAGACGGGATAATCCGCCCGTTTCGTGTTACGCCCTCCCAATCGAAATCGGCCAGACGTATAGCGTATGGCACGAAATAGGCAAGATTGAAATTCACGATGGCCTTGTCGAGCCGGAGTGCATTGTGGATAATGGCTTTATTGCCCATGAGATCGTTGTCGATGATGCGCGGGTAGAGCTGTGTCATGCGATAGAGTAAGTGTCGGGCCTCGTCGATAGCTCCGTCTTTTAGCTTTATCTTGAAAAGCGAGTTATTGTCCCAAAATTCTTTTGTCTCCATATTTAAGGCTTCCCTTTTTGCAAATATAATGATTATTGTTGAGTTGTAATTCTGTTTTCCCATTTTTCTACAGCAAAATGTTGATACGGACGAGAATGTGGTAGACAAAACTAATATATAATAACATGTTTGCGTTGTCAGGTTCTTATTGCCTACGTCCGAATCCTTGAAATAGTAGGTGTAAATATTGTTCTTTTGTTTATAAAATATTAAATTAAAAAGAAGGGTGAACATGGGACAGACTTGTGTTTTCTAACAGAGCTCTGCTAAATCCTGCACAGCCATTTTTTCGGTTAATCGCTTTGAGCCTACAGAAAAAAAACGTATCTTTGTCGTGTAGATTTTTTTAACTTAAAATAAATTGGAATTATGATTTGGACAATTGTAGTAGGTATTTTGGCAGGTTTGATTGCCGGCAAAATCATGGGTCATGACAGTCATGGCTGTTTGGTTGATCTTTTGTTAGGTCTTGTTGGCGGTTTTGTTGGTGGTAATGTGCTCGGATGGATT
Source organism: Bacteroidales bacterium KA00344 (assembly GCA_001552765.1). Classification (GTDB taxonomy): domain Bacteria; phylum Bacteroidota; class Bacteroidia; order Bacteroidales; family Bacteroidaceae; genus Prevotella. The sequence goes on along the minus strand of KQ959419.1, from coordinate 2,096 downwards.
GGTATAGAATGGAGTGGGTTGCTGGGACAGATTGGTACTGCCGTAGTAGGTGCCGTCATATTGTTGTGGATTTGGGCTAAACTCAAGAAATAAATTGAGCAAATTGTAAATTTGTTATCTTTTTGAAACATTAAAAGAATAGACGTTTGATGAGGTCTGGGCATTTTGGATTTGTGCTCACTTTATTATTGGCGTTGGCAGCACTGTCTACCAATGCGAGGGTGTGGACGGCCGATGATGTGCCTATGGTGCATCTGCAAGACCAAACGAAATATGTCTGCGACCCGGAGAGGCTGCTGTCTGATGCGGCTCGGGATTCGTCGAATGTCTATTTGAGAAAGCTGCACACAGAATGTGGTGTGCAGACGGTGTTCGTCGTGGTCGGTAACGTAAAAAACGCCGACTGTTTTCGTATGGCTCAGGATATTGGCAATAAATATGGCGTGGGTACTAAAAAGGACAGGCGGGGCCTCGTAGTCGTTATTGCCGTTGGCGACCGGAAATATTTTGTTGCTCCGGGAAAGGGGCTTGAAGGAGAGCTGACCGATGTGGAATGTGATGACATTGCCAGGGCGTGTATCGTGGCCAATATGAGACTAAATAACACCGATCAAGCCGTCTGGTATACTTCAAAGGCGCTCTATAATAAGCTGAAAACCGGGAAGACGGGTGTCTCCAAAATAGATCAACCCGAAGATTTTACGGAAGAAGACTGGTTGGTGATAATCATACTCTTTTTAATCTTCTTTGGCAGTCCCATTCTCATGCTTATCCGACACATTCTTGAAACCTATGGAATTGTGAAGAAAAAAACACGAAAACATGGCAGACGACGGGACAATGACGATTGGTTTCCGCCATTCATTTTTGGCGGTGGCGGTGGTGCCGGCGGCGGACCTATAGGGGGAAGTTTTGGTGGCGGAAGCTTTGGCGGCGGTGGTGCCGGTGGCGGATGGTAAAAACAAGAGGACTGTTTGTGTCGAAGAGACGTGAGAATATAATTAAGGTGAAAAAATTAAATTATGATAATGATATGAAAAAGGGAAATTCTTTGTGGTTGATCATCATCGCCTTGATCGCTATCTTATGTATGGGCGGCTGTAACGCCTATAATGGTATGGTGGAAAAACAGGAAACGGCCACGACGGCTTTGGCCAATGTGCAAGCCACCTATCAGCGTCGTGCTGACCTGATTCCAAATCTTGCAAAAACCGTTCAGGCTTATGCCAAACACGAAAAAGAAACGTTTGACGCAGTGACCAAGGCGCGTGCATCTGTTTCTCAAATCAAATTGGACGCAGAAAACCTTACGCCGGAAAAATTGCAGCAATTCCAAGCTGCACAGGGCGAACTCTCGCAGGCGTTGGGAAGACTCATGGTGGTGGCAGAGCGATACCCCGAGTTGAAGGCAAACGAAAACTTCAAAAGTTTGCAGATCCAGTTGGAAGGTACGGAAAATAGAATCAACGAGGCCCGTCAACAATACAATGAGGCTGTGCAGACCTATAATCAGGACGTGCGCAGATTCCCAAATGTACTGTTTGCCGGAATTTTCGGCTTTGATCGTATGACTAAGTTTGAGGCTGCTGCTGGCGCGGAAAAAGCTCCTGAGCTTAACTTTGAATAAGACATCTGCGCATGTCGTATTTTCACCCCTATTTATGAAAAACTCTCGCTTCTCTTTATAAAAAGATATGGTGGCGATGAACTTGCAATAAGAATAACAAGCAACTTGGGGATTAAAAATCCCCCTTTTTGCTTGATTTATGTCAATATTTCGAAAGAAATAACGTTTTGCTTCAACTTTTATCCTGAAAAATTTGGAGGGTGGCGGAATTTGCGCTATCTTTGCAAACACTTTCAGGAAAAACTTAACAATGCAAAAATTGATAGTGTTATTTCGTGAAGCTACTGAAAAGAGTGGCCAAATAATTACGCTCTCTTTGAAGTAAGAAAGAATCGTTCTTTGAAAAATTTACATAGACAGAAAAAGTAGTACGAGAAGCAGTTTCCTTCTATTCCTTTTGGAATGTTGGAAATTGGGTATATGAAATACAAACCGTTCTATTCAATTGAACATCATTCTCATACAGGTT
>KQ959418.1 GCA_001552765.1 Bacteroidales bacterium KA00344 | reverse complement strand
ACAAAAATATAATGTCTGCGAACGCCACTTTAGGGAATTTCTCCAAAAGAATTACAAAAGGTCGGATATCAAACTATCAGAGCTTACATATACAGTTATTAGAGAATTTGATATCTACCTTCGTCAGTCGTTGGGCAAAATCCCAATACTGCAACCAAGACAATGAAAACTTTCAAGACCATAACAATATTAGGACAAAAAAATGGGAGTTTTGTATCAAGATCCCTTCCTCAATCATCGTTTCCACTTGGAGCCGGTAAACCGTGGTTTCCTCACGGATGAGGAAATCATGAAGATAGCCAACAAGGATTTCGGCATCCAGCGTTTGGAACTGGTAAGGGATATTTTCATCTTTTCATGCTTCACAGGTCTGGCATATATTGACGTATCTAATCTCACACCGGACAATATCGTCACGCTTGATGACAAGCGGTGGATTATGACTAAACGGCAGAAAACAAGTGTGGAAACAAATGTATTGCTTCTTGATTTTGTATTTTGACACACCCTCTTTTATTTTTCGTCTATATTTCACCTGAACAATGCTTGCAATGCTCGAGTAACTGCCTGCTTTATATCAGCAGCTTCCGTGCTTCCACAACCCTCAGCTGTTGTAGCACATAGCAATTCTCCCGTTGCAGCCGAAACAAATTGAAGTGTCACTTCTATCGTATATCCCCCTAATCCTACATTTCTTCTATCACTTTCCCCATAGTTTACAATGATTGTTTCTTGTCGGAATCGTTCATCTAACTCATTTAAGATAACGTATCCTCTTTTTGACAATACACCTGCTATTACATCTCGAGGATTCACCGATTGACTATAAGGTAATACCATACCAGAAACGACAATAGAAGTAGACCCATATACCGTTTGAGTAGATGGTACATAAACATGAGTATAACTACTTATATCCTTCTTCAAAATTACGCTTGCAGGACGCAAAGTAATACAACTTGTCAGTGCCCACAATGATAAAGATAGAATTATTAGAATTCGACTAATATGGTGTACAATCTTCATAACTAGTGTTTTTATTTTACGATAAAGGTACGACATAAATCCCACAAACATTACAAGTCAATGATTTTTTTGAGGTAGGTGGTTATCACATTTCGAGAAGTAGAGTCAACCAGCAAGTGCAAAATTACAAAACGTATTTGAAGAATTCGCACTTTGGTGTAGAAAAGTTTAATTTTTCTCTTGGC
>KQ959417.1 GCA_001552765.1 Bacteroidales bacterium KA00344 | reverse complement strand
ATTTTGCACTTGCTGGTTGACTCTACGGATGGATTATAATCTGAAAAATAGGATACATTTCTTGATTTGGGCATATCACTGCACTATTCATACCTGCACAACTGCATGACATCCGTCTCAAAGCCTTCCTTATGCATAGCTTTGGATTTCAGGCTCCAACGATAGTTGTAAACTGTTTGCGGTGAATAGAACAACAAGTTTGCCATTTCCGAACTATCGGTCACACCCAGTCTTAGCAATGCAGCTATACGCAGTTCCGTGTTTAGTTGTCCGTCTTTGGTTTGAGTTATAGATGCATCATCACGCAGAAGCTTATTGAGTTCCATAACAAATGACGGGTAGAGTTGGATGAAGGCCCTATCAAAATTATTTAAAAAATCATTGGCCTCCTCTGTTGTCAAGTCGGCACTTGATAGTTTTGACAGTAGGTCGCGCACCTGTCCGGCTTTTATTTTTCGTTTTACAAGCGTTTTAAAATTCTTAAAACGGTTGATATATTTATCGCATAAGTCAATATACACCTTTGCAAGAGTCTCACGCTTAGCGTTGACATCAAGCAACTTATTGTTTGTAAGTTGTATTTCTCTATTCAACTTGTCAAGATTATCATAGCTTATCTCTAATTCTTTTCTACTTATAGAAAGCAACTTGTTCTGTCGTTTGATATAATACATTCCTCCCATAACCAGAACAAGCAAAAATGCCAATCCAATCGAAGACAGACGCAAATAATTATTGTTAGACAACAACTCCTGTTGGTACGCATTAATGATAGCCGGCCACTCTCGTGCTATGCCCATGAGACGCATACGACTGTTGTAAGCACGAGCATTGTGTAATGAGAACTTGATAAATTTCTCCGCATGATTCACAGACCCATCCGGCTTATTATAAATGTATATGGCAAGAAGTTGCATAGCTGCTTCTTGGCGTGTAGCACAGCGTATATCGCCAATAGACGCCTTGATAAGCCAGGTCTCGTAACCATCATTATCTCCAAGCATGCCAAGACATATGGCAAGGTTGAAAGCACTCTGCGCATAGAGTGGATCACCATAGCGAAGTCGGGACAATGTCTGTCGCCATAAATCAACGGCCGTCCGATAATCGCCTGAATACTGCTTTTGAATCGCTTGGCAAAACATATAGCGACTACTGCTTTGGGGAGTGTGCTTCATAACGAGGGAAAGCGAGTAAAGCATATCAGGCTTAAGCTTATTAGCAAATTCGCTACCACGATAATAATCATTCCAAAATGTTGTGAATATATACCTTGTGCGCCAATACTCTCTTCGCAGATCCTCCGTCACACCTATGCTGTCTACTTTGTCGAGACATTCCTGACCGTCACTATAGAAACCGGCAAGAGAGAGCAACAGAGAACGATGCATAAGCGCAAGCGACTCATAACGGGTGTTATGGCATGAACGGGCTAAAGCCAACTCCTTGCAAACGTAGACCATAGCCGAGTCATACTGGTAATCATAGTAACAATCGAAAAGCTTATCATATATATTCAAAAGCGCGTCATTGTTTTGAGTGTAGCGTGCCGCCGATTTTAAACCACTAATTTTGGATTCGCGTTGTCTAATATAAATGTCGCTATTATCCATTTCTTTCTCTAATTGTGTATAGAGATTCCTGTTTACGGAACTGAATATGGCAACAGTATTAAAAAAGAAAATAGCGGTCAATAGAAAATGTCTCATATATCTCAAGTTAGTGTTACAAAAATAGTAAAAAAGAGGCTAACAAAAGAGAATTTGAGCAAAATATTAATATTAGTTTATTTCAACGTCTCCATTGCTAAAATTATAACATCGCATAACACACTAATAATAAAACTGTTGCAAAAAACAGAATACTTTATTATCTCCTTATCACCTCCCTCGACTTATGGATTGTCATTCTTTTAGCGAAATTTGCAAAAAATCAGTGAAACAAACACTAACAATCATGAAAAATCATGGTCACATTATAATTAATATACTCCTCTTGTTGTGGAGTATATCATCAATGGCTCAGCAGCAATGTACGGGCACCGATTATCCATACGTCAGCCCCACACAGCTATATGGCAGATTGCTCACAGAGGTGATGGACATTGACAGTCTCTTTGGACAGAACAAGCTATTCGTAGAGTCTAAGACCTTTGTCGATGTAGTTCCACAAAGAAATATCAACGATATTCTTGCCGACTGGTGTCGCCACAACGGCAATGACATAGAAGGGTTTCTTAAAAGCAACTTTGTTATACCAGAGCCGTATGAAAGAAAAAGCATGGAGCGGCATAAGGATATTCACACATACATAAAAGATATGTGGAAGTTTCTCACCCGACCTACCGACAGTATAGAACATGGCACGCGTATCATGATGAAGCATCCGTACTTCGTGCCAGGCGGACGTTTCCGGGAGATGTACTATTGGGACAGCTACTTCTCTATGATTGGCATGCTATGCGACAATGAGCACGAATTAGTCATGAATTTGATTGAAAACTTTGCCGATTGCATCCACCAGCTGGGGTTCATACCTAATGGTATGCGCACCTACTATCTCGGACGTTCTCAACCACCATTCTTTTCCTATATTGTCAGCGATGCCGCACGCTATTATGGCGACAGCATCATTGTACGCTATCTGCCGGAACTTGTCAATGAACACCGCTTTTGGATGTTAGGCTCCGACAGTCTCAGTGTCTCTTGCACTTCATGCCTGCACACGGTCATGATGCCGGACGGAGAGATTCTCAATCGTTACTATGACAAGTTTGACACACCACGTGAAGAGGCTTGGCGCAATGACCTGGACACCGAACGTAAATTAAAAGCGACTCATCCCGATATCAACTCCTCACGGCTCTTCCGTGACCTGAGAGCTGCTGCCGAAAGTGGCTTCGACTTCTCCTCCCGATGGATGACAGATGGACGCAACCTCTACACGGCACGCACAACAGACATTGTGCCTGTAGACCTCAATAGCCTGATGTGCCATTTGGAAAGCACAATTGCAAAAGGCTATTCGCTGAAAGGGGAAAGAAAAATAGCAGCACAATGGACTGAGAAAGCAAAGGCAAGAGCAAAAGCCATCAGGAAGTATTTCTGGTCGAGCAAGGAAAATTGGTATTGTGACTATGTGTTGTCTGCCAAGACATTTTCGCCTTATCTCTCACTTGCCGGTATGTATCCGCTCTATGAGAGCTTAGCAACCAAAGGTCAAGCCAAAGCCGCAGAGAAGACCTTTACAAAGACCTTCCTTAAGCCCGGAGGTGCTCTCACAACCCCTTATGAGACCGGAGAACAATGGGATGCACCAAATGGTTGGGCACCATTGGAATGGATTTCATATCAAGGACTGCAGAACTACAATCTCAATACCACTGCCACGAAGCTCCGCGACCGTTGGATGGCAACATGTTGGAAAATGTTTGAGAAAACCGGCACCCTAAAAGAGAAATACAATGTTATGACTCAAGACGATACATCGGGCGGTGAATATGTTAACCAAACAGGATTTGGATGGACCAATGGAGTCTTCAGAGCAATGGAAGAAACGATTAACAACTAAATCTAAAAAACTAATAACCAACAATAGTAGGTTATATATAAATACCTCAATAACTTTTAAACCTCAAATCCGCAACTAAGCCCTTGAACGT
>KQ959416.1 GCA_001552765.1 Bacteroidales bacterium KA00344 | reverse complement strand
AATACTTTGTTACCGAATAACAAGCGTTTTCAAAGAAATATTCACATATCTGCATTTTGGATTGTTGCTGTTGGAGTTGCTATAATCCTCTCCCTCGCTTCTTCTTTCTGTTAGCTTGGTTTCTGAGCTTGCGCTGCCATGCGGTCTCGGCATAGTCATCGCCATGTGTCGTTGGCGTAATCATTCCGCCTATTCCCTCCACCAAATCATCGGCTGTGCTGATGGCTGTATCTGCCATATCTCTTATAGTTTGTGCGATTTTTGGCGTTTCCTTAGCTGGTGATGGACTGTATGAACGGCTTGGGGGTACGAGTTGATAGCCAGCATCCTTAGTATCTGTATGCTTTGACGATTTGCGTATTACTTGGTCAGATATATTCGTATCGGCTTTCTTACCTGTCTCGAACTTCTTTTGCAAAGAACGGTAGCCAAACTCTCTGCCTACTTCCGATGCCTTGAACGAATATTCTCCGTATGAGAACTTCAAGCCATAGACCTTGCTCTGCTTGTTCTTCATACGATCTATGGTTACTCCATGCTTGTTCAACTCATAGAGGAACATAGAATGTCCTGTGATACCTGTACTTTTGTACTTTTCAAGTAGGGCATAGCATATTCTTTGTAGTTCTCTCTTTGTTTCCTCTCTTGTGGGATTGGCTTTTGCTTTCTGATGTTTCCTTTTGATTTTGACTTCCTTTGCAATGGTTAAGCCTTTCTCTCTGCTGATTTCCTCTGTTATTCTTGCAGCCTTGTTGCTTACGAATGTGGTGTCATAGACTTCGCCGTATAGGCTGATGCGGTTGGCAATAATGTGGATATGCCTGTTGTCTGTATCCTTGTGCGTTACTGCCACCCACTGATGGTTGTCAAGTCCCATTTTCTTGGCAAACAGATGGGCTATTTGGGCAAGTTCAGAAACTGATAGTTTCTTCTCGTCCTGCGGAGCGATACCTATTTCGATACGGAGGAACTTATTCCTGCAACGGCTGTTGTAGTCACTGACC
>KQ959415.1:11054-14980 GCA_001552765.1 Bacteroidales bacterium KA00344 | reverse complement strand
GTTATTTCTTCATTTTCGTTGATTAGTTGCTCCGCAATTCCACACAAATCGTCATACCATTCAGCCCCGAAGCGTCGTATGAGAGGCTCTTTTAGAAACATATAGACCGGCATATCGAGTTGTTTTCCCTTTGTCACGGCCGCTTCGCATATTTCCCAACGATGATAGTTCAAGCCCACAGTGCCATCGGCAAACTGCTTTTCTCGTATTGGATACAACGCACAAGAGATGGGCTTGCACCATTGAGTCGTACCCCGGCGGTAGGCGCGCTCAAACGCGCAAAGGCAACAATTCTTTATCGTATGCCCGTCGTCCATGTCTTCAAGGTCCTGATAACAGGTAAACACACAGTCTTTCCCATTTACAATACTGGTCACCAAGTCGCCCTCATCGTCACTGTAGGCTACTCCCTGTTTATCGATAACACTCTGCGCCGACACCGATAAATCCTCCCACACCGCATCTAAATTAGCTTCGATGGAGTCAATCTCGTCGAGTGTGACGGGTGCACCGGCATCGCCGATAATACAACACGCGCCCTTGCACGCGTCAAGGTCGCAACAGAATTTCTCCGTGAATATATCGGGAGAAACCAATACGTTTCTCACTTGAATTATATGAAGCATCGTTCTATCCCGTAACTGTGGAAGTCAAAGGGAGCGTCTCCCCGTTTCTACCAATCGATTGGCTTTTGGCCCTTACTTATCAAATACTCATTACATCTCGAAAACTGGTGCTGCCCAAACCATCCGCCACGATTGGCCGACAGCGGAGAGGGATGTACCGACTCCAACACCAGATTGTGCTGTTGGTCTACAAGATACCGCTTGCTGCGCGCATAGCCACCCCAGAGCATATACACCAGTCCCTGTCGATGACGGCTCAAAGCCTTGATGGCAGCATCGGTAAAGAAGTCCCACCCCAGTTTTTGATGACTGTTGGCCTCATGCGCCCGTACCGTGAGGGTGGCGTTGAGCAGCAACACTCCCTGCTCGGCCCATCGGGTAAGGTCTCCGCTTGTCGGCATCGGCTTACCCAAATCGTCCTCTATCTCCTTGAAAATATTGCGGAGCGACGGGGGCATGACTATCCCCTCAGGCACCGAAAAGCTCAGTCCCATAGCCTGTCCCGGCTCATGATAAGGGTCTTGTCCTATAATCACCACCTTCACCTTATCGAACGGACAAAGATTGAAAGCATTGAATATCAGTTTTCCGGGCGGATAACAGGGGCCGTGCCGGTATTCTGAACGCACTTTATCCGTGAGATTGGCAAAGTATGGTTTGTCAAACTCTTCGTTTAAATGCTGTTTCCAAGTCGCTTCTATATTTACATTCATGTTTGGCAGGGGATTGTTTCAAGGAGTTAGGAAATATGATAGGACTAATGGGAGAAAAAGAAATTGGAGGAGTAAGTGCTCCTCCAACCCTATCGCTATCAGATAGCCGAGCTTCTCTTATTTTGAAAAACTCGGAGAGTCTGCTATCAGGTTTTCTCCGGTCATTTCCTCCGGTTTTTCCAATCCCATGATATGCAGGATGGAAGGTGCCACATCGGCCAACCGACCATTCTTCACCGTTGCCGAATTATTGTTCGTTACATAGATAAACGGCACTGGATTGAGCGAGTGAGCCGTGTTGGGCGTACCATCTTCATTGATAGCGTTATCGGCATTGCCATGGTCGGCAATGATAATGGCCTCGTAGTCATTCGCCTTAGCTGCCTCGATAACGTCTTTCACACAGTGGTCCACAGCCCAAACCGCCTTGGCGATGGCATGATAAACCCCCGTGTGGCCCACCATATCGCCATTGGCAAAGTTCACCACGATAAAATCATACTTCTGTGTATTGATGGCCTCCACCAACTTGTCTTTCACCTCGTAGGCACTCATCTCCGGTTGGAGATCGTATGTAGCCACCTTGGGCGACGGCACCAAGATGCGGTCTTCACCCTCATAGGGCTCTTCACGTCCGCCGTTAAAGAAGAAGGTCACGTGAGCATACTTTTCGGTCTCGGCCGTATGCAGTTGTTTCAATCCCTTAGACGACAAATATTCGCCAAGCGTATTTTCCACATTCTCTTTGGGGAACAACACCGTAACGTTCTTGAAGTTGGCGTCGTATGGAGTCATCGTGTAATAACGCAGCCCTTTCACCGTGTGCATGCCTTCTTCCGGCATATCCTGCTGCGTCAGCACCTGTGTCAGTTCCTTGGCGCGGTCGTTGCGGAAATTGATGAAGATCACCACATCGCCTTCCTCGATGGTGCCATTCACTCCGGCGTTATGGATAGGCTTGATAAACTCGTCGGTCACGCCCTCTGCGTAGCTTTCCTCCACGGCCTTCACCATGTCGGTAGCCTGCTTGCCCTTACCTTCCACAAGGAGGTCATAGGCTTCTTTCACCCTGTTCCACCGCTTGTCTCGGTCCATGGCGTAGAAACGACCTACCACGCTGGCAATAGCTGCTCCGTTGGCATCGCAACACTTCTGAATGTCGCTCACAAAGCCGGCGCCACTCTTCGGATCGGTGTCACGGCCATCCATAAAACAGTGCACAAACACCTTGTCAAGTCCGTATTCCTTTCCTATCTCGATGAGCTTGCCCAAATGCTTAATGCTCGAATGTACGCCGCCATCAGAGGTGAGCCCCATCAGGTGGAGCTTTGTGCCGTGCTCTTTCGCATGGGTATAAGCCTCCACAATGCCTTTGTTCTTCATGATGTCACCGCTCTGGCAAGCCTTGTTTATCTTCACCAGGTCTTGATATACCACACGACCAGCACCGATGTTGAGGTGTCCCACCTCCGAGTTACCCATCTGGCCGTCGGGCAGTCCCACGTCCTCACCGCTGGCATTGAGCTGCGAGTGTGCGCTCACCGCGTTGAGATAATCAAGATAGGGCGTAGGCGTGTTGTATATCACGTCGCCCTTACCATGCTTGCCGATTCCCCATCCATCGAGAATCATCAATAAAGCTTTCTTTGCCATAATTTTTATTTTTTGTATTGATTTTATATCGTTATCTGTTCAATACACAAAGTTACCATCTTTTCGTCTTTTGACAAAATATGAAATCATAAATTGACTTAAACCTTAGCTATTTCTCAAGTAACTCTAAAATGTAAAAGTCTGAACAGGATATGCTTTATATTTTGGTACTTTAAATTTATAGCAGAGCTGCTACTCGTGCAATTTCATTCAATTTATCTGCCAATGTCTTGTCAGTCCTCGCTGTTTGCATATTGTATTTGAGCTGCAATTTCATCAGCGACTCTGCCGGAATACCCAAAGCAGCCTCAAACATCAAGGCCGACGTGGTGCTTAATGGGCGGCGACCATTCAGTATCTCATTCAGCACGGAATAACCCATACCGATACTGTCTGCAAACTTGCGCTGGGAGATTCCTCTTGCTTCAAGTTCGTCCTTCACCACTTCTCCGGGATGTGTCGCATAAAAACCATAACCTAAACTTGCCATATCTATCTTATTTATAATGGTTTGACAATTCCAAAATGTTGCAAATGGTCAAATCCCGTAAATAGTCCTGTTCAAAGGTTATTTCCATCTTTACATATACTATACTGCAAAGATACTCATACATTTCGAATATTCGCAGCTTTTGCGAATATTTTTCTTATGTGTCCGCTTCAAAACAGAGGCTATATGTTCACGCACTTTGGAGGTTTATCTTGAAAATACTCGCTTACCCAGAACGTAGGTTTTGAAGCATTAGAAAAGGTAAATTATATAAACAAATAGCCTTCTCAAATTTGCATATTTAAAAATAATCAGGGAACGGTTTGAAATTCGCGAAATTTGAGTAATTCGTAGTTTGTTGATAATCAGGGTATTTCAAAAACACAGTGTAATTTCCCCTATTCGGTCGCCTATGATTGAGTATCTAACGGCATGATGACAAGG
>KQ959415.1:0-10954 GCA_001552765.1 Bacteroidales bacterium KA00344 | reverse complement strand
ATTGAGTATCTAACGGCATGATGACAAGGCTCTAACCGCAGTGTGATTGAGGCTCATCCGCGCTGCCGATAAGGCCTAACCATACTGCGAGAAAGCCTCAATCGCAACGGCCTTACAATTTTTGGGAATTTGCGGTCTGGTTTTGACGAAAAAACATAGCCCTTTTTGCGCTGGATGACTCGAAAATAATGACCCAAAAACGGTAAGAATATTTTATAAAGTGAAGAGTGGAGAATGAGGAGTGAAGAATAAAATTAGAGTGAAGAGTGAAGCGTTAAGAATGAAGAATTAAATTTGGGTGATGATTGAAGAATAAGCGTGAGAAATGTAGCGGGCGATGAAATGCTTACCCCGAACTTATGCTGATGGCGACATAAAGACTGATGAAGGCAACACAAACCGGTCATGCCTTTTGGGTGACAACAAGCCATTTGTCGTTGTTTTCATCGGTTGTGGCAAAAAGATAATGGCTGCCACCATCCTTCAACTTGAGGCGACGGCGAAGCTCGGCTACAGAAAGGGGGAAGTTTCGGGTAGCAATATTAGCGCGATCTATATCGGCAAGAGTCGCCTTGAGGGCTTTCTTATTGAAAGACGAAACAGCGGTGATGCGGAAAATACGGCCCGGAAAGTCGGGAATGGGCTTGTGTGAGAGGAATAGATGAGAGTTGGGGGCAATAGCCAGAACGTCAAAACTTGCCGACAACTCATCAAAACAGCCGGCCTTCATGACACTGGCATTGGGTACTAGCAGCCATTTGCCGACGGCTTGGGGCGAAAGGGCGGCAAACTTCTGAATCGTAGGAGCAGCCGGCTCCTGCGGCATAAAAACAAAATGCTCGTTGTCATTGACACAAAACACCCGCAAAGGGGTGTCACGGCCAGTTATGACCAGCACCAACTCTTTACACTCGTTACCCACCGACACTATGTGCACCTCACACCCCCTGCCTCCGGGACAAAGTTGGTGCAGGGCTTCGTGCCAATCGAGCATGGGAGAGAGTTTCAGCAGAAGCACGTCGGATATGTCGAGGAGACGCTGACGCAGAAGCGTCACATCGGGTTCACAGTCTTGCAAACCGAACACCCTCTGCCCATGAGCGCCACGACGTGCCGGGTCGAGAAAAACAACTGTGGTGACGCTTCTCTCCTTCTCCACCGAAAGACTGTCGAGAACAGTCTCACTGTCACGGCAACACACCTCTGCCTGTTGTCGTCCGAGCACGTTCAAATTGTGGCGTACAACCGCACAGAGTTCCGTATCTCGCTCCACATAGAGCGAACGGGAGAAACCGGCCGAAAGATAAAAGAAATCAACCCCAAACCCGCCGGTGAGGTCTACCAACACGGCCGAAGCAAGCGCATCTCCCAGTAGCCGTCGCACAATCTGTTGTTTGTAGGATGCCGTCTGCTCCGAACTACATTGTTCCATGTTGAGGTGGGGCGGGTAAACAATTTCTTCATGGGCCGCCCACAAGGGTAATTTCTTACGGGCCGTCTGCCACCCCTGTATCTGTTCAAGCGCATAGCACAAATCTACATCCGCGTTTCTGCTTCCGCTAAGTGCCAACTGTCTCACATCGTTTTCACGATGCTCTCGGATAAAATTGATTGTCGCCTGATTGGTCATACGTGTCTGGTAGGATAGTTGTTACAGCGTAAACGTACATGCGGTAGGCAGATCGTACCATGCCAGTGCTGTTCTTATTTCACAAATTTCTGCCCGTCCATGATATACACCCCTCGTGGCAGCGCGTGGAAATCGGTGCCTACGAATTTTCCATCGATGCTATAGATACGTCCGGTGCTGACTTTCGCGGACTTGCTTTTGAGTTCCGCTATTCCGGCAGGTATCATTTTCGCAACCATCACATCGTCGAGGAAGAATCGGTTGCTCGGCGTGAAGCTGAGACGCGTAGCACCATCGCCCACAATCCGCAACGTGTACGTGTGCCATGCCCCTTTGGGCATCGTGAGGCTCATGTCTGTACTTTCACTTTCCACAAACCTCGCGTTGCCTCCCGAAAGCGACAACAGTAGCTGGTCGCCATCGGCCACAGCCGCCCATCCGGCAGCTCTGAAAGACAGGGTAACGGTGTCGCCACTCAACTTGAACACAGGCGAAACTACCATCCCCGTGCCGGCACCCGACTTGCCGAAGCGTGTGCACCGGTCGCCCCCGTAACCATAATCATACGCCCAACCGTCCAAATCGGTTTGGATGGGCGACGAAGCCACGTTGCCTTTGAACTTGTTATCGTTGCCTCCGGAGCCCATACAGCGGTCGAAAGTCTCGCGGAGCAGCACGCCCGATGCCTCTTCCGGCGTGGTGGGAGAGCCGGAACGCTGCGCCGTGTCTTCTCTGAAACCAAAGGATATTGTTCCGTCGGCATGCTCTCTGATGTCGAAAAATCCAAACTTCTTTTGCCCGTCATCCCCGCCTGTGGTGTTGTACCATTTGCAAGCAGGCATTGACGTGCCCGACAAGCTGTTATTGCCCTGATACGGATAGGCATCTCCGCTCTCCGTATCGGCACTGTCATCGTTATCGGCATGATAGATAGTGGCCCGCTGATGAGTGTTGGTGAGACCCGAATTGGAGTCGTAGGCTGTGGCATTCACGATGTTGTTGTCCCATATTGTGGCATCATAGTCCACGTGAGTGATAATCATGCCATGACCGGGCAGCGCCTTGTCGAAGCCTTGCTGTTGGCGGTTGTCCAGCACATCATATTCCTGTCTGTTGTGCGGATTATAGTAGATGTAGCTCCTGCCCATTTTGCTCGCGGGCTGCATGGCTGTCACCTCAACCGGAGTTTTCAACTCGACGGGTATGCTCCAGCCCAAGGCCATCTTCTCATAACCGGTATAACCACTGGGCGTGCGCCCGTTGTCGTTGTAGCTCCCATAATCCATCAAGTCCCATACCCCCATACCAAAGTTGGTGTTGCCAACGGTATCGTACATATCGGGCAAACCCAGACAATGCGAAAACTCATGGCAAATCGTGCCGATGCCTTCAAGCGTGTTGCCGGCCCTCATCTCGTTGGAGCAGGCATAAGTGTCTATCACAGCGCCATCGAGTTTCAAATTCGTGTTCTGATAATACGTATGATAACTCAGTTTATACATGTGGGGCCAGATGTAGTCATCGTTATTGCTGTGGTCCGCCTGGCCGTAGCCCGCATAAACAACATACACCACATCGACCTCACCATCACCGTCCCAGTCATATTTGGAGAAATCCACCTCACCGTCCACCGCAACACAAGCATCGTGTATCATCTCGCCAACCTTTTCTTCTTCGTTGCGGCCATAGTAAGCAAAGTAATGGGGCATGGTGACAGGACCGACAACATCGAAGCTGATGTCGAATTTTCCATGGCTCTGCGCATAGAAATAATCGTGCACACTGCCATTGAAACCATGCTCATGGTAATCTTTCGCGTTGAACAGATTGCTGTAATCATTGCGGGGATTCGGCATACTGAAAGTCTTGCCGCTAAAATCGACCATAATCACAAGCCCATGTTTGTTGCCATTCAGACGATTGCTCCGCATCGTATTTCTATTGAGAGTCCGTGCGCGCATCTTCCTCATGCCTGATGCGCGTGTTGCCGGCGCAGCGGTCTGCTGTCGCAACGATTCCAACGACATTTCACGATAGAGGTCCGTATGGCCGTCCTTCACATAGCATCGGCCGTCTACGGCCTGCCAGTAGAGCAGGGACTCATCTCCCCGCGCCTCCACCCTCACGCTGCTGCCGTCACTGAGCGTCACGGTCTGCCATTGTCCGCGGCGCACGGGCAAAGCCATCACAGTAGTTACCGCACATATCAGGATTGCCACGCAGAATAGTTTCCTCATCAATCAAAAATCAATTTTTAAGTTCATCATCAGTCATTACAAAGGCAAAAATAACGGTTTTTCGCGGTTTCCACAAGGCAAAACACTACTTTTTCGCCCCTTATCATCGAGCCGCCCTGCGCATGGTCTGTTTTCCCAGCCGTCTGTCCCCCTCTGTCCACACCATGAAAATAAAATACGAATCTTTGCTTGTCTATATGGAAATAATTGCGTAAATTGCGCTTCATATAATATGAAGCGTACAATATGAAGTCATTAAACAACCCCTTTGTGGAATACGGATATAAAGGTCCGGAATACTTTTGCGACAGGGAACAGGAAGTCGCACAACTGATATCGGCTCTCCATAACGAGAGCAACGTGGCCCTGATTTCTCCCCGCAGGATTGGGAAATCCGGACTCATCCATCATGCTTTCCACCTCATCCGGGAGCAATCACCGGAGATTGCCTGCATCTACATCGATATTCTCAACACAAGAAGTCAGAAGGATTTTATCGATGCCTTTGCTTCGAAAGTCATCGCGGAACTTGGTGGCAACCTGCAGACTGCCTTGAAAAAGGCCGCTTCCTTCTTCAAGGGATTCAGACCGACCATCACTTTCGACGAGTTTTCGGGTGCACCTACCTTTTCTTTTCATGTCGAGCACAGCAAGGAGAGCAATACCATCGAGCAGATTTTCAAGTATATACAGCAGTCCGGGAAGCGTTGCTACATTGCCTTTGATGAGTTTCAGCAAATCACGAATTATCCGGAGGGCGGTCTGGAAGCCCTGCTGAGGTCTCAAATTCAGTTCGTAGACAATGCCTACTTCATCTTTGCAGGCAGCCAACAGCACCTCATGAGTGAGATGTTCCTCTCTGCCAACAGGCCTTTTTATCTCGCTTCGCAGATTATGAACATTGACGTGATTGAAGAAAACAAATACCGCGACTTTGCCAACGCGATGTTCCGGAAGCAGGACAGGGAAATCAGCGAGGAGACTTTCCACCAGATCTACACCGTAGTGGACGGACAGACATGGTACATACAGACCATTCTGCATCAGCTTTACATCATGTCGGAGGAGCCGTTGAACACCGAGACCGCCAACAAGGCCATAGACATCCTGCTCAACAAATACTCGACAGCCTTCTCCAACTACTACCTTTCCCTCACCAACAACCAAGCCATGCTGCTGCGTGCCGTCGCCAAAGAGGGCATCGTGAAAGAGCCGCTGGCGCAAAACTTCATGAACAAGCATCAGTTGTCTGCCTTAAGCAGCACCCGCCAAGCCCTCAATGCCTTGGAAAAGAAACAGTTTATCTATAAAACTGATGCCGGCTACATTGTGTACGACCGCTTTCTCAGCTTATGGCTGAGGAACCGGACATAATGATCGTTAAAACTTAAAAGAGCCATACCTCAACTCATTATCAGAGTTAGATATGGCTCTTTTCTGTATTGAGAAATGCCAATTTGTAAATTAAATGTATCTATCTTCTACACTTCTTGACACTTTCTCTTATCTCTCCGTTCAGTCTATTTACCATATTCGGGATTCTGTTGGATCTCTTTATTGGCGTTGCATTCCGACTGAGGTATAGCGGAAATCGCTTTGTAGTAATCGCGATTGAACGACTGTGCATCCTTGGCCAACGCCTTGTGCCAGCCCTTATCCTTTTCGCTTGTATAGCGAACTATCGTCTCGTTGTTCCGCAAGGCATCGAAATAGCGCTGCCCTTCTCCTATCAACTCTTTGCGACGTTCAATCAAGATGCGGTCCAATGTCACATTAGATGCATTCACAAGAGCATCCTTGGTTGTCGTTCTGTTTTCCACCAGGGCATTGAGATATTTAGCAGCCTTGCCCCTGTCATTGGTTCTGAATGCACATTCAGCGGCTGTCAGGTAAATTTCGGAAAGGCGAATGATAGGAATAATCGGAACAATACGGTTGTTTCCATTAAGGCCACGGAGCTTGTTCAAAAAAACCTTATTCTTGCCGAAGACAGCTACTTCTTTTTCCTTAGCAGGATCAGTTGTTTCGAATATGTCATTACGAACATCGCCTGCGTCAGAGGAGAGCATGTCCACAAACTTTTTCGTTGCCACAAACTCACGATATCCTGCTTGTTGCTGAAGATTGCCAATGCCATCAAGGTCGTTTGCATCATCAGAGGATGTTACGTTCAGTCGGAATAAAAACTCGCTCTCGTTCGGCTTCTCAGCACTCCAGGCATCAACATATTGTCCGCGTTTCCACAGTGAAGCACCGGAGTTGGTCATCACATCCTCTGCCGTTTTCAGTGCATTGGAATAGTCACCCATGTGCAGATACACACGTGAAAGAATAGCTTTCGCCCCCCATATATTAACATAACCGGGTGATTGCTTCTGGGATAGTGCATTTGAACTGATAGCATCATTAAGATCTTTAACAACTTGCTCATAGACTTCTTTCACCGTACTCCTCTTCGGCTTAACTCCATAGGGCAACACTTCTGTTACCAAAGGAACGCCCAAGGAAGCTCCGTTGTCAGCTGTGTAAGGTTTTCCATACACACGCACAAGGTCAAAATGAGCCAACGCCCGCAACACCCTTGCTTCCGCACAGAACTGAAGTTCTCCAGCCTTTGCATCTTCGTCATCTTTGTCGGTCAGCGTGCCGTTCTCAACGGCAGCTATAATGCGATTGGCACGACCAATGGTAACGTAAGGAGACTGCCAGGGAGTTGCACCTTTACCAAAGTCTGAGGCCGTAGCATACTGCATGTTATAATAGAAACTTCCACGATTAGAGCCACCAATATGATTATACTGATAATCATCACCTGCGTGAATATCGCCGTAAACAAAGAATTGGCAGCCATAATAATCGCTGAAACCTCTGTCGCCTTTCAGAGCCTTGTACATACCTGTACGAGCAGCTTCCAAGTCGGAGGCGGTTTTCAGGGCACTTTCCGCGTCGGTGCCGTCAGAAGGCACTACGTCCAACCACTCATTGCCACAAGAAGATACAGCGGCAGTCAAGGCGAGGAAGCCTAAAAAATTATATATTGATTTGATTATTGTTTTCATTGTAAAATCATTTTTTTTAATTAGAAACTAACCTCGATACCAAATGTATAAGTTCTCAGAGCGGGCATTTCAAATGTACAGAGACCATTGACCGGTGTCTCAGGATCCACGCACATATCCTTAGATTTCCATGTCAGGAGGTTGTTTGCGGAGAAATACATACGTGCTTTATTGATACCAAGAGACCTGATCCATTCACTCGGAGCCGACACACCCAGTGTCAGATTCTTCAAGCGCAGGTAATCGTTGGGCATCAGCCAGCGTGAAGAGTGAGCACGCTTGCCATATCCGGCCTGGAACTTGGGAAGTTCAGCCTTTTGTCCCTGCTTCTGCCACATCTTGGAAAGATCATAGTAATCGGGTATCGCACCACTTAAGGCAAAAGTTCCCCCGTTATCGTGCAACCATGAAGCAGCATCATAAGAGTCGCCACCAAGTTTATAGGTAAGGGTGAAGTTGAAGTCAACAAACTTCCATTTCATGAAATTGGAAAGTCCCCCCTCGATAGCTGCATCGTGCTTACCGACAATCACCTTGTTGGCCTTTGCCACATCAGTCGTGGTCTTACGGGCATTCTCTGTACCGTCATTGATGTAATAACTCTCAAGTCCGGTCTCCGGATCCACGCCGGCATACTCATACATATAATATGAATAATAGGGCTGGTCTACCCGATGAACGAGTATGCCACGAATAATCTCATTTTCGTCTCCGGCCAGCTTGGTAATCTTGTTATTGTTGTGTCCAAGATTCAAAGTGGTCGTCCAGGTAAAGTCCTTTGTCTGGATGTTTGTCGAACTGAGCGACAGCTCTATACCGGTATTTCGCATCGAACCAACGTTTTGGGCAACGGAAGCACCATTGGTGGACGAATCATAATAGCCGGGAACATAAGATATGGGACGATCCATGATCAAATCCGAAGTGTTACGGACATAGAAATCCAAGGTCATGGAAATGCGATCGATAAACGTCAGATCCAAGCCCACGTTGAAAGCTTTGTTCTTTTCCCACTTCAGGTCTGGGTTGGCAACACCTATCACACCAATACCATTAGCTCCATTATAATGTTCTCCGAACTTATAGAGGTTCATATATCCATACAGTTTTGACGGGAGCGTACCGTTGACACCATAAGAAAGACGCAACTTACCATCAGAAAGAACATCCTTGAATGGTTGCACAAACTCCTCGCTGCCGAAGCGCCATGCGCCCGAAACTGACCAGAACGAACCCCATCGGGAATCTCTTGACATGCGAGAGCTGCCGTCACGGCGATAGCTTGCACCGAAATAATAGGTATCATTATAGTTATAGTTGACACGCCCAAGGATAGAGGTCAGCTTTGAATCGTAGTAGTATGTTTCCACAGACTTCTCTCCTGCATTGCTGAATTCATACAATTCACCAGGGTAGTCCGACCCGTGTGCATACAAAAGGTTTTGGTGCCAGTCTTCGGTCTCAAAACCTATGAGGGCGTCAACATTATGCAATCCGAAAGCCTTGGCATAGTTCAGCTGGGTCTGGGTGTTCATGGTGGTCATCTCAGTGATGGTTCTCTGCATATTACCACCGGATCCTTTTCCATTGTTGCTCAACTTGTCCCATAGCACACTTTCCGTTGAGTTGATATAATCGTAAGCTATTTTCTCGCGAAGCTTCAGCGCATCCCATATATTCCATTCAAGAGCTACAGTGCTGTAGCTACGCTTGGTCTTGGTAATATCAGTTTGATGTTGATTTTCAAAAATAGAGTTTAAACCACGGTTGTACGGAGAACCCGTAGAAGTATTCAGGCTTCCATCCTTATTATATACAGGATTTGAAGGTCCTACGAACCAAACCGCATTTGACAGGGCGCCGGCAAATGAAGCCCCACCATCCATCGTTGAATGTTGGTTCATGGACGAGAACAGAGTCGTAACGTCAAGCTTGAACTTCCCGAAAGTGTGGGAAAGGTTGGCATTACCCGTCATACGCTCAAGATTGGATCCATCTACCACACCGTTTTGCTTGCCATAAGATAGCGAACTATAGAACTTGGTCTTCTCGTTGCCACCCGACACACTGGCCTGATAGTTCTGGTTGGAACCATTCTTGAATATCGCATCACGCCAATTGGCCCATCCGCCGGCTGGCTTTGCAGCATAATCATCGATATGCGCATCTGCATACGCCTTGGCAGCAGCCTCACTTGTGTCATCACCGTTATTGCCATCGAACACATAGTTCTTCAGACCCTGATAGATGAGTGCACGGCGTTCATCACCGCCGAGGGTAGGACGATAGTTGATCGCCATGTTGGAAAAGCCCCAGTCGCTGCGGAAGTTTACCGTCGTTTTGCCTACACTACCACTCTTGGTCGTAATCACAATCACACCGTTGGAAGCGCGCGAACCATAGAGAGAAGCTGCTGCCGCATCCTTGATCACAGTCATCGATTCGATATCGTTGCTGTTGATCGTAGACAGGACATTCGTACCTGATGTATTGTATCCGTCACCGGTTGAAGGGTCGTTAAAACCACTGATGTTTCCGGAATTCACGGGCGTTCCGTCGATCACGATAAGCGGATCGTTACCCGCATTGATAGAACCCATACCACGAACTCGTATGAAGTTCACAGCACCAGGCTGACCGGAGGCACTCGTTATCGACACTCCCGGTATGTTACCGGACAGCTTATCCTCTACCGACATAGATGGTACATCCTTTAACTTGTCAGTAGACATAGACGCTGCAGAACCGGTGAACGACGACTTTTTAAAATTACCATAACCCGTGACAATCACCTCGTCAAGAGCCTCAGAGTCGGACACTAGTTTGATCTGCATATTATTGCGCGCGGCAACAGTTTGTGTCCGCATGCCAATATACCGCACCATCAACTTGGCTCCCGCCGGAACACTCAACGAAAATTTTCCATCGACATCGGTCGTAGTCCCGCTTTTCGTCCCCATAACCATAATACTGGCTCCAACAATCGGTTCGCCATCCTCACTTGAAACCACGGTACCGGAGACCTGAGACTGTGCCAGCGCAACTCCCATTGTAAGGAAAAGGCCAGCTAAAATCATTGTAAGTTTTTTAACCATAGATTCTCTCTTAAAATAATGTTATCAATAATCTATTAAAAATTGATTGCAAAGTTAAAAAACATTTAGATAACATCCAAAGAATAATTGCAAAAACTTTCATTTTTTATCGACAAAAGGGCATTTTGGTTGATTTTTTCTATCATTATGCACCAAATTCTCGCAAAATGAAGCCTATTTTGCCATTTTATAATACACCCATCATAACCGTTAATATTACGGGATATTAACATAAACTTCGCTAAATCGACCGATAACCATACTCAACAACACAGCTCATCCCTCATTATTAACTTAGCTGATCCGCCATGTGTGGCCACCCACCATATCCCGCGACAAATTCCCAATACCGCCAACGCTTCCCGAATGTTTTCCGGAAACGTTTCAGAGCAAGGAGCGGTAGTATCATATAAAAGGTATACAAGCAATCGATAAATTGAATCTGCGAACAGGAATATGATTGCACAGAGAGAGAGGCGATGGATGCTTTAAAAAATAATACAAATGTGGTTTTGGGGATTAAGCAGTGGTTGCAAGGGAGATAATGACCCATGTCATGCCATGTTGTGTCATTTTGCGTCATGAAGATGCAGAATGGTATTTGTCGGTATATTTTCTTGACAAACACCCTCGTATGCTTGGCGAATTCAAAAATAATCGAGCAACGGTTTGAAATTCGCGAAATTTGAGTAATTTGTAGTTTATTGATAATCAGGGTGTTTTGAAAATACGGTGTGATGCCCCCAATGCGGTCGCCTGCGATTGAGTATCGAATGGCATGGCGAGAGAAGCCTAACCGCGTGACGAATGAGGCTTAACCGCATGACCGTTAAGCCTTATTCGAGTCGCCATTAAGGCTCCGTCATGATAGGGCAGAATATAAACCCCGCAAACGGGGTTATTTTTTATTGCTGTCCGGTAAAACTTTATTAA
>KQ959414.1 GCA_001552765.1 Bacteroidales bacterium KA00344 | reverse complement strand
GCAACACTAAGATAAGTGAAAATTCTGACAGGGCAAAATCCTGAGCCGCTCGGCTCTGCCGCTTGACTTGTTCAAGAACTTTTTGTTGCTCAGGTACTTAAAAAGTTTAATTTATAATAGTGTTGCGGAATTAAGGTTAAATATAATCCTCACTATCCAGAATTTCGGCAAGGGAAATTAAGATGATCACTATCTCAAGTAAAATCACATAAATGAAAACACACTTTATTCCACAAAATGACAAGATATCATTTTGTGATAATATATTTTATTGGCTTTGGCACAATACACCCAAAAGAGGTTTTCCTGATCGTACTTTTGCTATAATAGCTGTTCTTCAATTTTCTTATATAGTGTTCTTTGTAATAATGCTATTAATTTTACTAAATATAGTAATAGAGAGAAGTGTTGTTGATAGTTTTGAACTATTGAGTAGCCCATTGTTCATATTATTTGTATTTTTAATTCTTATCAATATGAAAATATACAATGAAAACAAATATAAAAAACTACAGACACACTTCAATAAACTCTCATTGAAGGAAGTGAAGATTTATAAAAAGAAATTCTTCTACAGTATGCTTATAAGCGTTATAATAATAGTCATAGAATTATTGTTTTTTTTATTTTCCTCAAATCCGCAACTTAGCCCTTG
>KQ959413.1 GCA_001552765.1 Bacteroidales bacterium KA00344 | reverse complement strand
TTACGTGTAAACTTTTTGAGTAGCAGCAAATTTATGTCCTTTTGATGATATATTTTTTACTTCTGTATCAGAAAAACTCGGTTCGACTAATTCTGGCATTCCCAAAGTATGGAGCAATTCATGGATAATGTCTGCAGCAAAAACATAACCCTCTTTCACTTGATTTCGATTATTATATATCGTTGCATCTGCCATTCCTATTTTACAATTTATTCCAGCAAAAGTTGTTGGCGAATAATCAGAAAATGATACTATCAAATAAAGTTGATCTTCCTTTTGGGGTACATTGAAATTTATCTCTCCTGAGAATTTCCCCGAAGAAACCTCTTTTATCATACGATTAAATTCTGCATTAATATCTTGTTTATATTGCTCTATTATCTTTTGGTCAATATTAGGATTTACTTGTAATTCAACATTTGCATACACTACACCTCCAGTTTCATTATATTTTATTCCCCACTCTCTTCCATCAAAATCTTCATATCTTATAGGATTGTTGTTTGTATAGCAATAGGTATTTATATTAGCAAAGTTCTCCTCCTTTGGGTCTGTACTCATCCACAAACTCAACCTCGGTTCATAGTATCTTGCACCATAGTAATACATGCCTGTCTCCTCGTCAAATTCCTTAGCATTGAAAAGATAAGGCGTATTCCACGTGTTGTTGCAGTTGGCTTTCCCTGCGGCC
>KQ959412.1 GCA_001552765.1 Bacteroidales bacterium KA00344 | reverse complement strand
AAAGTCATAAAGTCATGATTAAATATTTTCAAAACCGTTTCGCTCTTACGGAAAAAGGGGCAAAAGACTTGCGGCAAGGCATCATCTTTTCGACACTGCTCAACCTTGTACTGATGCTGCCACCCACTTATTTGTTTTTCTTCCTGATGGAGTATCTCGATAATATGCCAATGAATGCCCCTCATACGTTGTGGTTTTATCTCCTCGTGGCAGCAGGACTAATGGTCGTGATGCTCGTCGTGATTCGTCGGCAATACGACAGTACCTATACCACCGTATATAATGAGAGTGCGCAACGCCGTATCTCCTTAGCCGAGAAACTGCGCCGTTTGCCTCTCGCCTTCTTTGGTGAGCGCAATCTCTCCGACCTCACTGCCACTATTATGGAAGACTGCACACTATTGGAAACAACGTTCTCGCACGCCATTCCCCAACTGTTTGCTTCTGTGGTGAGCATGGTCATTATCGCAGCGGGAATGTTCTGTTACGACTGGCGATTAGCTATCGCACTGTTTTGGGTCGTGCCATTTGCCTTGGTGGTGCTGTTGGTTTCACGAAATCGAATGGACAAGGCTTTTACACATGTCTACCACATCAAACGAGGAGTGAGCGAACAGATACAGGAAGGACTGGAGTGTGTGCAGGAAATCAA
>KQ959411.1:3980-4843 GCA_001552765.1 Bacteroidales bacterium KA00344 | reverse complement strand
TTTCATAGCGACCCACTTTTGAGAAGTGAGCATCGTCCTTGTTCCTGTATTCAGTTCTTTCCAGCACCGTGTTGTATCTGAACTCATAGCGAGAGGAAAGATAGGTTTCTATCTCACCGTTTTTTGAGGAAGTCTTCCTTTGCTTGGGCATATTGTTTTCGCCCTCCGATTTGCCTTTATCTGCATTCTTTTTCATTATATGCTTGGTTTGGTTTCAGAGAGTGAAGTTATTACGAGAAGATGAAAGTTCCAAGCATTCGGAGAGTGCTTGCATAATGTTGCGTTCATTGGCAATGAATTTCTCGCGGATTTTTGACAGGAAACTGTCGGAAAACACGGATTTGAGCCCCAAACAAGAGTACAAGTATCGAAATTGTGCAAGAAAGGCAGGTGCTTATTTGCTCCGTCCTGCATAGTATTGCATCGGCTAAAAGGATATGATAAAATGGAGTAAAGAGGTAAAGAAAGAGAGTGACATTCCTTTTGTCCTTTCCCTGTTTTCCCCTGTATTTCCCTACTGTTCCCTCGTGCTTTGAAGTATGGCAAACACTCTCTACTTTTGCAGGCAGAAATATGCGGTGAAACGCAAAACGGACAAAGGTTTTATTAAACCAACAAGACAGAAATACAAACAAAACAATAATAAAACTATGGGATATTTTATCATTACGGATTCAAACTGGGCAAAGCTGAGGAACGAGATTCTCAGCCTTGCCGAGACCTGCCACAAGGCATTCGGGGAACGAAGCAGACACACGGACTGGCTGCACAATGGTGATGTGTGCAGGTTGCTCAACATCAGCAAGCGCACCTTGCAACACTATCGTGATACGGGTGTGTTGCCCTTTGCCCAAATCGGGCAT
>KQ959411.1:0-3880 GCA_001552765.1 Bacteroidales bacterium KA00344 | reverse complement strand
TATTACAAGCGTGAGGACGTGGAGCGGCTGCTGCAGACTAAATCGGAGAAGCCTAAAACAGTTAAATCTAAGAATAACACATAAAACAAGATGACAATGGAGTCAATAAAGGACTTGAATATGGAAGCGAATGATATGCAGGTGGTGCTGTCAGCACTTGAAAGAGTGAACAGACGGATAAAGGAAGTGGCACAGACACACAAACCGCTGTTTGGCGGTGAGCATTTCCTGACAGGCAAGGAGGTGTGCGAGCGGCTGTATATCAGCCCCCGCACCTTGCAAGACTATCGGGATAAGAGGATTCTTTCCTACACGCAGTTTGCAGGGAAGATACTATATAAGGCTTCAGATTTGGAAAGATTGTTGGAGAATAACTATAAAAACAGTAAATTAGAAAACGTTTGCGACTGTGGCTACAAACGCGGTATCTCAAAAGTTGATTGAATACAGACACAATGTCGGCTTGAGTTCCATAATGCCAAACAACAGAAGTTGCTGAAATATACATCAACGATGGCAACAATCAAAGAACTTTATCAGCTCTCCATGCGACAAAGTTACAATGCGTGTATAATGCAGAGTTTTTTATGACATAGTATAAAATTTATATCATATTCTTGTGCAATGGCACAATCTTTGTATAATCCTTATGAAACTAACATCTAAATTTATGGAAGAAAGAAGAATCCTCAATCGACGAACTACATGGCACTTGATTAATATCAAAGCAAGAACTGGACAGAATATAGAACACTATGTGTCAGCTTTTCAAAACTTGTTTTCTGAAGATCCTTTGGTAGCATTGCCCATAGGTAAAAGTGGTAGCTTAAAATCAGTAGAGTTTAGTGAGCTGCTGGATGAAAATCAACAGCCCAACTGGATTAAGATCAACATCCTCTCGTATGTAATTATAGACCCAAATGCTTTTTATAATCGTAGAAGTCAGCAAGATTTACACTTAGAATGGGATGCAGATGTCGTTGCTAACAAAAAGGAAGCAGAACTGTATTTTATTCCTTCTGTACACATGTTGGCTGTCAGAAAGTCTTCTCCAATAAGTTTAAAAAGCACAATTCTATATCTATCAGAGGCACTGAACAGAATCGAGCCAAATACTTTTGACGTTGATGTTGTGGTGGAAAGAGATGCTTTAGACCGTATATTGTCTGCACATGCTGTATGTAAATTGGAAGCCGACATATCTTTTTCTAACCCAGGACACACCGATGGATTTTATGCTGCTTTTGAC
Source organism: Bacteroidales bacterium KA00344 (assembly GCA_001552765.1). Classification (GTDB taxonomy): domain Bacteria; phylum Bacteroidota; class Bacteroidia; order Bacteroidales; family Bacteroidaceae; genus Prevotella. Next base: position 2,631 of record KQ959411.1, on the reverse strand, counting down.
TCGAAACTTCGTACCATGAATCCTAGTCGGTTTCATGTTACGGCTGAAGGCTCATTAGATTGTCCCTTACAAGATGAAGATGATGGTATGTTACAGACTGTGGTAAACTTGTCAGAGCAAAATGGAACTGTAAAAGCTACCATTCAGCCAACAGAGGGTTCTAAACTTGAAGTCATTGATAGTAAAGATCATCCAAAAGTGCTAACAATTCCTCAGATTATCAATGGCTTTTGCTCAACAATATACAATGAATTGAAAACACGATATGGAAATCATCATGAGTAAGCGAGAAAAACCATTTGGATGGAAAAATATGCTTTGCAACTACACACTCTGTGAGTTCGCCAAGGATAGTACCTTTCCTCTTATCATTTCATTTCTACTTTGTGTAATGGCTGCTGTAAGTTCATTAGATATATATAAACAGCTGCTTAAATTACTACAGATTGGCATAAGTATCGTTCCTTTGATGGCTGCATTCATCTTGACAGCATACACCATTATTTTATCGTTCTTTATGGGAGAAAAGTGTAAAGATATCAAAGATGATTCAAAAGGGAAAGAGCTTATAGAGAATTTAAACTCAAGTTTCGCCGTATGTTTGTTTGCTTCAGCTGCTTCTATAATAGTTTTGGTAGTAGCAACATGCATAGCAAATATGGAGTTTATTTCTGTTTATTCTAATTGGGTAAATTATCCCACCTATTTTATCGTCTGCTACCTTACCGTGTTTTCTATATCCGTTCTTGTTGGTATTATCATCGATATTTATAACATTGGGCAAACTACAATATTGTAAGTTGAGAGCCGACCGCATCACTACGGCCGGCTCAAAACAAATTAGAGAGTTATAAAACAAATTACATCAAGGCTGGGTGTTTATGTCATCGCCCGATGTTGAGTCTGGATTATCCGTATCCACCTTGCCTTTCCATTCCTCCCATTCGATGTCCACATCTGTCAGGCTGCGAACCGCACGGCGGTCGCCGCCCATGGCTCTTGTGCCACCTCCACGAAATCGGGTTTCGGGAATGAAGCGCACACGCACGCTGTTGATGAGTGCGGCGGTTACTTCCTTTTCTGTTGCCACGCCGTTATTGTTCGCCACAGCCGTGAAGTAGAATGAGCCTATGCCGCCGAGTCTCACCGAGCAGCCCTGTGCCATATAGTCGCCCGTCACGTTAGCGACTACTGCCAAAAGCTATTTAGAAGAGATCTCTGCAAAAGTCCCCTGACAGGAGGTATAACTTATTGGTAAGCAGATATTGTGTTTCTGGCAAAATGGAGTTTTGCAGAGGCCTCGGATAATATTGTATTCGCTTTCAGAGTTGCACACTACGACACGACTGTCTTATTAGAGATTAATTTCTGTGAGAGGGTACTATTATAATTTATGCCCATTATAAAATACCCACTTTTAAGTATTGCAAAACTTGTTCACACCTCGTACCTTTGCAACAAAGAAAATACAAGAGTATGAGAAAACGAAAGTACCATATAGCATATATGGATATACACCCCTCCACTATCGAAGCGCACTGTTCAAGAAAAGAACAGTGCGTTTTTTTTATGAACAAAATTGAACAACGTTCACTATTAACCCTTTACCCTAAATATGCAAACTCTGAAAGATGACATTCGGCAGCGCATCATCGCCACCGCTCGTGCAGAATTTATCGCACATGGTGTACGCTGCACCTCCATCCGCACTGTGGCTCGCAAGTCAGGTGTCGCTGTAGGAAACCTCTACAATTACTTCAAGAGCAAGGACGAACTGTTTTGCGAGGTACTACGTCCTCTCACCAAGGCATTGAACAAACACATCCTGTCGCACAATGACGAAAAGTTCCTGTCGATAGACGTGTTCAACATGCGGCAACGACAAATAGACTACATCTTTGCCATGCTCGCCATCATCAAAGACTTTCGTCCAGAGCTTCGACTACTCCTATTCAACTCGGAGGGTACGTCGCTACAAGGATATAAAGACAAGATGGTGGACAGACAGATGAAAGTGGGCATGGAATACCTGCGACTGATGAAAGAACGCTATCCACATCTCAACGCCAACATTTCGCCATTCTTGGTTCACATCAATTGCTCTACATGGATAACCGTTTTCTGCGAGATTGTAGAACACGAAGATTACAGCGACGAGGATATCAAAGTTGCCTTGGAGCAGTACATGGACTTTAGCATGGCAGGTTGGAAAGCATTACTGAAACCATAAAGACTAATTATTAAAAGACGATAATATATGATGAAGACTCTCAAACGTTTAGGAGCTTACATGGGAGGGCGCAAATACTTGCTGCCATGCTCCGTAGCACTGTCGGCAGTCAACGGACTGCTGTCGCTTGTCCCATTCATACTTTTGTGGCTCGTGGTGCGCACACTACTTATCGCCAAGGGCAACCTCTCAAACACACCCCTTATAGACTATGCTCTATGGGCTTTTGTCATATCGGTGGCAAACCTGTTGCTCTACTTTTTGGCACTGATGCTCTCTCATCTTGCAGCATTCCGTATCGAAACCAACATGAGGCGCAAAGCGATGCAACGGCTAATGCGTGCACCATTGGGCTATCTTGATGAACAAAACACGGGGCGTATGCGCAAAATCATTGATGA
>KQ959410.1:78365-78710 GCA_001552765.1 Bacteroidales bacterium KA00344 | reverse complement strand
GTCAGAAGCAAATGTGTCCGTCAAACCGAATTTGTCGAATGTGGCTTGAATAGCCTTGTTCGACAACAATATGGGTGCGAGTTTATCGGGGAGCGGAGCAGGTAGTTCCCTTTCAAACTCGTTTTCCAATACAGATACAAGCGTATCATACTTGGAAAAGTGCAAGCCCTGATACAAAACCTCGCTTGCCATGCTTTCCGCTTCGGGGTGCGTGAAGCCTTGCGCCACGGCATCGCAGTAAGCTGTGAGAGCCATATCTGCCCGTGCAGTGATAAACTCCGTGTCTTTCAATCTCTCGGGGTGATGCTCACTCACATAACTTCTTAATTTCAATCGAAAGTAAGA
>KQ959410.1:77340-78265 GCA_001552765.1 Bacteroidales bacterium KA00344 | reverse complement strand
TTGTTGCAATGGAACGTTCTGCCGTGCTATCGACTCACAATAACCCTCAAATACAGTATGCTCCTTGTCTGTGAGTGCAGTCATATCCTCTTGTATCTTGTGGTCGGTTATCTTTCCGTAGATTTGTGTCGTACCGATATTGCTGTGTCCGAGCATCTTGCTGAGCGTTTCCATCGAAATACCATTGGAAAGGCAAATCGTGGTTGAGAATGTGTGGCGAGCCATGTGAAAGGTCAAGCCCTTATCTATCCGGCATATCTGCCCGATGTTCACACACGCAAAGGATGCTTTCCTTATTGTGAGATTGGGGAATATCAAGTCGTCCGCTTTCTTGTCCTTTATATAGAGCGAAAGGATTTGTTTGGCAATGGGCAGAAGTGGGATAATCGCTTCCACATTGGTTTTCTGCCTTTTGATTCGGATTTCCTCCGTGCCGTCTGCATTACGGATGATATGCTTTAGCCTGAGCCGTTGCATATCCACACGAGCCAGACCAGTAAAGGCGCAGAAAAGAAAGAGTTGCCTTGCCCGTTCAAACTGCTTGTCAATGATGGGTGTTTGCAGTATCCGCTGTAGTTCTTCCGTTGTGAGATAACGCCTTGTGCGGTGTGGCTGTTCTGCCTTGTAGTCCGCAAAAGGGTCGATGCGGATATACTTCTTCTGCTGACCTATGCCGATGAGTTTTCTAAGGAAGATGACCGCTACCTGAATAGTGGCAAGAGAAAGGTTGCGCTCTGATTTAAGGTAGAAGTCCAGCCCTTCGATAAAACCATAGTCAAGCGATGAGTAGCGAATATCCTCCAGCCCCAAGCGTTCACGCAAATAAGCCTCAATGAGTTGTGTGGCATAGATGTAGTTGGCAAAGGTCGGCTTGGCTACCGTTATTCCTACGCAAGGACGCTTTTCCTCAATAAATAGTCGGGCT
>KQ959410.1:75978-77240 GCA_001552765.1 Bacteroidales bacterium KA00344 | reverse complement strand
GGTTTGCAAGTAGCGGTTGATTTCCTTTGTCTCTTCGCCTATACCCTTGCATCGTCCCTTACGACTGTCCCAAAGCTCGGGAGCGATTTCCTTTCTCGTGCTGTATTGCACTTGCTCTCCGTCTATGGTGATGCGTCCCATAATCGGGCATTTGCCGTTCTTTTTTTCTTTTGAGCGATTGATATAAAAGAGTGTCTTGAATGTACTTCGTGCCATAATGTCAAAGTTTTAAGGTGAATGTATCTTGTATTCGCTGCTGTATCGCTTGCATATCCCGATGGATTCTTTCGGAGGAAACCGCTGCATATACCTGTGTCGTTCTCAGGTTGGTGTGTCCGAGCATACGGCTCACCGTTTCGATAGGAACGCCTGCCGAGAGCGTGATAAGCGAAGCAAAGGTATGGCGAGCCATGTGGAAGGTTAGCGGAGTTTCCATGCCGATGTTTCGTTGTATGTAGTGCATACCATTGAGGACAATGTCGGTGGTCGGCACGTCAAAGACAAAGCCTGCCCTTATCCCTCTATAACGATTCATGATAGTCAGCGCAGGGGGAAGCACCTGTACACGATACGGGGTCTTGGTCTTCATGCGTCTGCCCTTGATGCAGAGTTTGCCTTCTTCCAAGACAATGTTTTCCTCTCTCAGATTGCGGACATCGGAGATGGCAAGCCCTGAAAAGCAAGAAAAGACGAACAAATCACGGACAAAACGATAGTTCTCCCATTCAATCTCCAAGTTGATGATGCGCTCAAGTTCTTCCTGCGTAATGCTTCTCGGTTCACCCTTTGGTCGCTCGTAACTGTAGCCCAAGAACGGATAGAAGTCCAGCACACCTTTCTTTACCGCTATGCGGACAATGGTCTGCAAAGTAGACAAGGTACTCGATATGCTGCTGCGTTTCAGTCTGCGTTCGATGGTGAGATAATACTCGAATCCCTCGATAAATGCTTTATCCAACTGTGAAAGGGGTATATCGCTTACTTTATGCTTTTTCTGCACATACTCACGGAGCAGGGAGAGCTGGTAGGTACGAAGTTTGAACGTCTTCAAGGCTCGGTCGATGCCTATGCGCTCCTTTGTCTGTGTGAGATACTCCCCAAAACTCTCCAAGAGCAAGGCTTGGCGGTGGATTTGCCCCTGATAGGCATCCCTCACGTCTGTGGCTGTAAAGGATTCTTCTCTTTCACTGAGTTCGTGAAAGCGTGTGTGGATAAGTGCAGTGCATTCACCAAGTTTCTGATTGACGGACACAGCCATGCTG
>KQ959410.1:26658-75878 GCA_001552765.1 Bacteroidales bacterium KA00344 | reverse complement strand
TCGTTTCGCCTGAACGAAGAACGATACTTTGAGTTTGTTTTCCTTCATTTTTTTCTGTCGTTTTTTCAAAATTTCCTTTGCTTGCAAAGGTACAGATGAACAAGTATTCCTGAGCGATGCAGAAAAATGAAAGATGAAGAATAAAAACCTATGACACAGTTGTTTACATTCAATTCGTAACCCCTTTTTGCTTTTTCTCTGATGGGTTACGATTTGGTAACGGAACTCCTGCCGTTTGATGCTTCCTTTCGCCTAACTCGATAATGGCATAAAAATGCTAAATGATGATATTTCAAATAGTTACATTCCTTGCTTTTCCCTCTGTTTCCCTTGATTCTTAACAACTGATTATGCCCGCAAAATGGCACTCGACATGCGCATGATAGACCCGAATTATGAAGACCATCCCGACAACAAGGCGAGCCACTGTGCCAAGATGATCGCGGAATATTACCAAAAATACGACGCGCAAAAGGGAACGCAGTTCGTTTTCTCGGACTTGGGGACATATCAGCCGGGCGATGGGTGGAACGTCTATTCGGAAATCAAGCGCAAGCTGACGGAGGACTACGGCATACCGCCAAGCGAGGTGCGCTTCATTCAGGAGTGCAAGACCGACAAGGCGCGGAAGGCGGTGATAGACGCCATGAATGCCGGAACGGTGCGTGTGCTGTTCGGCTCCACCTCCATGCTCGGAACGGGTGTGAATGCGCAGAAAAGGTGTGTGGCAATCCATCATTTGGACACACCGTGGCGGCCATCCGACCTGCAACAGCGTGACGGACGCGGAGTTAGGGCAGGAAATGAGATTGCCAAGCATTTCGCCGGGAACAACGTGGATGTAATCATCTACGCGGTGGAGAAGTCACTGGACAGCTACAAGTTCAACCTCCTGCACTGCAAGCAAACTTTCATCTCGCAGCTCAAAAGCGGTGCTATGGGGGCGCGTACCATCGACGAGGGGGCAATGGACGAGAAATCGGGCATGAACTTCTCGGAGTACATGGCGTTGTTATCCGGCAACACCGACCTTTTGGATAAGGCGAAACTGGAGAAGCGGATCGCATCGCTCGAAGGGGAACGCAAGTCGTTCAACAAGGGCAAGCGTGATTCGGAGTTCAAGCTGGAGTCAAAGACCGGCGAGTTGCGCAACAACACGGCTTTCATAGATGCCATGACGGAGGACTGGAACCGCTTCCTGTCGGTGGTGCAGACCGACAAGGAGGGCAACCGCCTTAATATAATTAAGGTGGACGGTGTGGATTCCGCCGATGAGAAGGTTATCGGAAAGCGTTTGCAGGAGATAGCGAAAAACGCCACTACGGGCGGGCTTTACACGCAGGTCGGAGAGCTTTACGGTTTTCCGATAAAGGTGGTGAGCGAAAGGATACTCAAAGAGGGATTGGAGTTTACCGACAACCGTTTCGTGATAGAGGGAAACTACAAGTACACCTACAACAACGGGCATCTGGCGCTGGCTGACCCGTTGGCTGCCGCCCGCAATTTCCTCAACGCGATTGAGAGGATACCCTCAATCATCGACCAGTATAAGGCGAAGAACGAGGTACTGAAAAGGGAGATACCGCAGTTGCAGGAGATAGCTGGCAAGGTGTGGAAGAAGGAGGACGAGTTGAAGCAGTTGAAGTCCGAACTTGCCGCCCTTGACCGCAAGATACAGCTGGAGCTTGCGCCGCCCACGCCCGAAGTCGCCGAAAAGGAGAACGAGGGGCAACAGGTCAAACCGGAAGCGGAAGATGTGCGGAACAGGCAGGTGCAATATCCCGAAAATGCACCGCCGCAGATACGCAGTCCGGCGGATAGTATCGTTGCCAACCATGTCATAATCGGGCGTCCAGGACTGTATGCCAAGGAGGAAACCCGGTCCAAAGGATTGAAAATATAACCTTAGGAATTTTATCTGAAGTATTAATAAGGGCTATCCCAAAAGGTCTAAAAGTAAATTTTATCCTTTCTGCAAGTATCTGTAGGATGGCAACTGCATTTTTTTCTTTTTGGGCAGCCCTTATTAAAATTTATTCTTATTTTAGGTTATATACATTCATGTTCATTTATGTAAAAAATCCTGCTGACCTTGTTTATGTCTTGTCAGTCACCATTTGCAAAACCATATTTGACCCTCAAAGAGGCTGAATTTGATAAGCAACTTGCTACATACTCATAATAAGGAGCTAAATAGAACACGAATGGGAAATACTCAAATGCCAAACTAAAGAAGATATTGGCCAAAATAAACGTTATACCGAGAGAGAAACTTGATTTTTCAACTTCCTAAAACGGTGTTGTTCAAACATTTCTACTTATTTGTACTTGCCAGTTGAACCTACGCTTCCCTAATAAAATGTCTATGGTAAAAAGTTAAAAAATCCTCCCACTTTTGTTAGATATATTTTTTTGTGTAATTTTGTAATCGTTATGCGGCAGTAATAATATACATATTAATACGAGTTAGTAATCCTGTAGTTCTCACATGCTACGAGGAGGTATTAAAAGGTGCATTTCGACAATGCATCTATTGTAGTATATTATTGCTTAATCCAAATGAATATTATAAATTTAGGAATTCTTGCTCACATTGATGCAGGAAAAACTTCCGTAACCGAGAATCTGCTGTTTGCCAGTGGAGCAACGGAAAAGTGCGGCCGTGTGGATAATGGTGACACCATAACAGACTCTATGGATATAGAGAAACGTAGAGGAATTACTGTTCGGGCTTCTACGACATCTATTATCAGGAATGGTGTGAAATGCAATATCATTGACACTCCGGGACACATGGATTTTATTGCGGAAGTGGAGCGGACATTCAAAATGCTTGATGGAGCAGTCCTCATCTTATCCGCAAAGGAAGGCATACAAGCGCAAACAAAGTTGCTGTTCAATACTTTACAAAAACTGCAAATCCCGACAATTATATTTATCAATAAAATTGACCGTGACGGTGTGAATTTAGAGCGTTTGTATCTGGATATAAAAACAAATCTGTCTCAAGATGTCCTGTTTATGCAAACTATTGTCGATGGATTGGTTTATCCGATTTGCTCCCAAACATATATAAAGGAAGAATACAAAGAATTTGTATGCAACCATGACGACAATATATTAGAACGATATTTGGCGGATAGCGAAATTTCACCGGCTGATTATTGGAATACGATAATCGATCTTGTGGCAAAAGCCAAAGTCTATCCGGTACTACATGGATCAGCAATGTTCAATATCGGTATCAATGAGTTGTTGGACGCCATCTCTTCTTTTATACTTCCTCCAGAATCAGTCTCAAACAGACTTTCAGCTTATCTCTATAAGATAGAGCATGACCCCAAAGGACATAAAAGAAGTTTTCTAAAAATAATTGACGGAAGTCTGAGACTTCGAGACATTGTAAGAATCAACGATTCGGAAAAATTCATCAAGATTAAAAATCTAAAGACTATTTATCAGGGCAGAGAGATAAATGTTGATGAAGTGGGGGCCAATGATATCGCGATTGTAGAAGATATGGAAGATTTTCGAATCGGAGATTATTTAGGTGCTAAACCTTGTTTGATTCAAGGGTTATCTCGTCAGCATCCCGCTCTCAAATCCTCCGTCCGGCCAGACAGGCCCGAAGAGAGAAGCAAGGTGATATCCGCTCTGAATACATTGTGGATTGAAGACCCGTCTTTGTCCTTTTCCATAAACTCATATAGTGATGAATTGGAAATCTCGTTATATGGTTTGACACAAAAGGAAATCATACAGACATTGCTGGAAGAACGATTTTCCGTCAAGGTCCATTTTGATGAGATCAAGACTATCTACAAAGAACGACCTATAAAAAAGGTGAATAAGATTATTCAGATCGAAGTGCCGCCCAACCCTTATTGGGCCACAATAGGGCTGACTATTGAACCCTTACCGTTAGGGACAGGGTTGCAAATCGAAAGTGACATCTCCTATGGTTATCTGAACCATTCTTTTCAAAATGCCGTTTTTGAAGGGATTCGTATGTCTTGCCAATCTGGTTTACATGGATGGGAAGTGACTGATCTGAAAGTAACTTTTACTCAAGCCGAGTATTATAGCCCGGTAAGTACACCTGCTGATTTCAGACAGCTGACCCCTTATGTCTTCAGGCTGGCCTTGCAACAGTCAGGTGTGGACATCCTCGAACCGATGCTCTATTTTGAGTTGCAGATACCCCAATCGGCAAGTTCCAAAGCTATTACAGATTTGCAAAAAATGATGTCTGAGATTGAAGACATCAGTTGCAATAATGAGTGGTGTCATATTAAAGGGAAAGTTCCATTAAATACAAGTAAAGACTACGCCTCAGAAGTAAGTTCATACACTAAGGGCTTAGGCGTTTTTATGGTTAAGCCATGCGGGTATCAAATAACAAAAGGCGATTATTCTGATAATATCCGTATGAACGAAAAAGATAAACTTTTATTCATGTTTCAAAAATCAATGTCATCAAAATAATGGAGCGGTCAGGAAATTTCTATAAGGCAATACGGTTGGGATATATACTTATCTCCATTCTTATCGGATGTATGGCATATAATAGCCTCTATGAATGGCAGGAGATAGAAGCATTAGAACTTGGCAATAAAAAAATAGACGAGCTCCGAAAAGAAATAAACAATATCAATATTCAAATGATAAAATTTTCTCTATTGGGTGAAACAATACTGGAATGGAACGATAAAGATATCGAGCATTACCATGCACGGCGTATGGCAATGGACAGTATGCTCTGCCGTTTCAAGGCCACCTATCCAGCAGAGCGCATCGATAGTGTGCGCAGTCTTTTAGAGGATAAGGAACGACAGATGTTCCAGATAGTCCGGTTAATGGATGAACAACAATCTATTAACAAGAAGATAGCCAATCAAATTCCGGTTATTGTGCAGAAAAGTGTGCAGGAACAGTCCAAAAAGCCAAAACGAAAAGGTTTCTTGAGCATCTTCGGCAAAAAAGAGGGAACGAAGCCAACGACAACAACGACTACGCTCCGTTCATCCAATAGAAACATGGTCAACGAACAGAAAGCGCAGAGCCGTCGATTGTCAGAACAAGCCGATAGTCTTGCTGCCCGTAATGCAGAACTTAACAGACAACTGCAAGGATTGATTTGCCAAATCGAAAAGAAGGTACAATCTGATTTACAAAATAGAGAAAGCGAGATAACAGCCATGCGTAAAAAATCATTTATGCAGATAGGCGGCTTGATGGGATTTGTTCTTTTGCTGTTGGTCATTTCCGATATCATCATACACCGTGATGCAAAGAACATTAAACGATACAAACGCAAGACAACGGATTTGATCGAGCAATTGGAACAGTCCGTGCAACAAAATGAGGTACTCATAACCTCCCGAAAGAAAGCGGTACATACTATTACCCATGAGTTGCGTACACCACTGACGGCAATAACCGGCTATACCGAACTTTTGCGGAAAGAATGCAATAGCGGTAATAATGGGCAATATATCCAAAATATACTGCAATCCTCCGACCGTATGCGGGATATGCTCAACACTTTGCTTGACTTCTTCCGCCTGGACAACGGCAAGGAACAGCCCCGTCTGTCACCCTGCCGGATTTCTGCAATCACGCACACACTTGAAACGGAGTTCATGCCTGTTGCCGTGAACAAAGGGTTGTCCTTGTCCGTGAAGACTGGACACGATGCCATTGTATTGACCGACAAAGAGCGAATAATACAAATCGGGAATAACCTGCTGTCAAACGCTGTCAAGTTCACAGAAGAAGGCGGTGTTTCTTTGATTACTGAATATGACAATGGAGTTCTGACACTGGTCGTTGAAGATACAGGTACAGGCATGACAGAAGAGGAACAGAAACAAGCGTTCGGTGCGTTTGAACGTCTATCAAATGCCGCCGCAAAGGAGGGTTTCGGGCTTGGGCTTGCCATAATGCGTAATATTGTGTCGATGCTTGGCGGAACAATCCGTTTGGACAGCAAGAAAGGGAAAGGCAGTCGTTTCACAGTTGAAATTTCTATGCAGGAAGCTGAAGAACAGCTTGGATATACAAGCAATACACCTGTTTATCATAACAATAAATTCCATGATGTTGTCGCCATTGACAATGATGAGGTATTACTTCTGATGCTGAAAGAGATGTATTCCCAAGAAGGAATACACTGCGACACTTGCACCGATGCTGCGGCACTGATGGAAATGATACGCCAGAAAGAATACAGCCTGTTGCTGACAGACTTGAATATGTCCGGTATAAACGGTTTCGAATTGCTGGAACTATTGCGTTCGTCCAACGTGGGCAATTCACCAACAATCCCGGTGGTTGTGGCAACCGCTTCGGGCAGTTGTAACAAAGGGGAACTATTGGCAAAAGGCTTTGCCGGATGCCTGTTCAAGCCGTTCTCCATATCGGAGTTGATGGAGGTTTCCGACAGGTGTGCCATAAAAGAAACACCGGACGGGAAACCGGATTTTTCAGCCTTGTTGTCCTACGGCAATGAAGCCGTTATGCTGGAAAAGTTGATGACGGAAACCGAAAAGGAGATGCAGACAATACGGGAAGCGGCAACAGAAAAAGACCTGCGAAAGTTAGATTCCCTGACACACCACCTGCGTAGCTCATGGGAGATACTCCGTGCTGACCAACCGTTGAGGGAACTTTACAGATTGCTTCATAGCGATGTAATCCCAGATGAAGAAGTGTTAAGCCATGCCGTGATCGCCGTGTTGAACAAGGGAGCGGAAATAATCCGGTTGGCAGAAGAGGAAAGGAGAAAATACGAAAATGGATAAGACAAAAATAATTGTGGTGGAAGACAACATCGTGTACTGCGAGTTTGTCTGCAACATGCTGTCACGGGAGGGCTACCGTACCGTGAAGGCTTACCACCTGTCAACAGCGAAGAAACATCTGCAACAGGCGACGGATAATGACATCGTGGTTGCCGACCTGCGCCTGCCTGACGGTAACGGCATAGACCTCTTGCGCTGGATGCGAAAGGAGGGAAAGATGCAACCTTTCATTATCATGACAGACTATGCCGAAGTGCATACCGCAGTGGAAAGCATGAAGCTCGGTTCGATAGACTATATCCCCAAACAACTTGTGGAGGATAAACTTGTCCCTCTTCTCCGTTCCATACAGAAAGAACGGCAGGCGGGACAATCCCGTATGCCCGTGTTCGCCCGTGAAGGTTCCGCCTTTCAGAAAATCATGCACCGCATAAGGCTGGTAGCAGCAACCGACATGAGCGTGATGATATTCGGAGAGAACGGCACGGGCAAGGAACATATCGCCCACCACCTGCACGACAAGAGCAAACGTACGGGCAAACCCTTCGTGGCGGTTGACTGCGGTTCACTCTCAAAAGAACTTGCGCCGTCGGCATTCTTCGGACACGTCAAGGGAGCGTTTACAGGTGCGGACAGCACCAAGAAAGGGTATTTCCATGAAGCGGAAGGCGGCACGTTGTTTCTGGACGAGGTGGGAAACCTCGCGTTGGAAACCCAACAGATGTTGCTCCGTGCCATACAAGAGAGGCGGTATCGCCCGGTTGGTGACAAATCGGACAGGAGTTTCAATGTCCGCATCATCGCCGCCACCAACGAGGATTTGGAAGTAGCGGTGAATGAAAAGCGTTTCCGACAGGATTTACTCTACCGCTTGCATGACTTCGTGATAACCGTGCCGCCTTTGCGTGACTGTAAGGAGGACATCATGCCGCTTGCGGAGTTCTTCCGCGAGATAGCCAACAAGGAACTGGAGTGTAATGTGAGCGGTTTCAGTTCCGAAGCCCGAAAAGCGTTACTGACCCACACATGGCCGGGCAACGTGCGGGAACTTCGGCAGAAAGTTATGGGTGCTGTATTGCAGGCGCAGGAAGGTGTTGTCATGAAAGAGCATCTGGAACTTGCCGTGACGAAACCGACCTCTACTGTCAGCTTCGCCTTGCGCAATGACGCGGAGGATAAGGAGCGGATATTGCGTGCGTTGAAACAGGCAAACGGCAACCGGAGTGTCGCCGCCGAACTGCTCGGAATAGGCAGGACAACACTATACAGCAAACTTGAAGAGTATGGACTTAAATATAAATTCAAGCAATCATAGCCTGTAATTCACTGAATTTGGCTATCTTTGCATAACATTTGAGAAAAACGGCGATTGGCAGGAGCTTTTCGCCGCCAACATATAGGATAAGACCGCAAGGCGTTTCAAGCGAAAATCTGGTAAATTGGAACTACGGAGACGATTGCGTGATGCTTATGCTATGCTTACGCATAGCGTGCATTCACGTACTCTCCGTAAAGGCTTTACCAGAGCCATCGCTTGAAGGTAGTGTGAATTGCACGCTACTTTTTTACCCTTGCCTAACGAAAAGAAACGATTATGGGTAAAGTTCAGATTCTCGCTGTACTGACGATGGACGGATGTCTTTCTTCAGAGTTATATGATAAAACACATCAGGATTTGTGCCTTGACCGTTGCGGTCTTGATGAAATCAGGAAGAAAGCCCTTTACCGTGTGACACCGGACTATTCCATTTCAATGCTGCACGAATGGAGAAAAGACGGCACAAACATCCGTTACCTCGCGGAAGCCACACCGGATACGGCAGATTATATAAACGGACTACTGCGTATGCACGCTGTGGATGAAATCATACTATACAACGTTCCTTTCATTTTAGGAAGTGGGCGGCATTTTTTCAAATCGGCTCTGCCAAAGCAACACTGGACGCTTTCCTCTGTGAAAAGCTATCCTAACGGTGTATGCCGAAGTATCTACACCCTTGACAAATAAGCAAGACAGCCAAAATGTACGGCAGTCATACAATTTTGTTTTCGGAAATAGAAGAAATGTTCTGATTATGAACAATTTAATCCCGTATAAATTCATTCCTTTGGAAAAATATTGAATTTTATACCACTGAATTCCAGCACCTTGAAAAAGCCGGTGCCGGATTTTTTGCTTTCTGACACATGTTTTGCCAATTATATTTATGTGCGCACGCAGAAAACAAAGTGTAATTTTCAAAATTGACAGAACCATGAATTATTTCTTGCTGGCGGAAACCGACTTCTTCCGCCTGATAAACGAAGCCGGTGACTGCAATATGGAAACGGCATATACGGCTTTCGCCACCCAAGTGATTGAACTGTGTAACGGCGGCATGGATGCGAACCTTACCATTATCGCGCTTGCTTACATCGAAATCGAGTTGCAGCACCATCCCGTGCGCAATCTATCAGAAGAAAGAAAAGAGATTGCCGCCTACATCAGCAAGGCCCTGTCTTTCATCAGGAAGATGCAAAAATTCCTTGCCACGCCCCAAGTGCCGCCACTAATATCCGCCAACAACGCAACTGAAAACACCGCCAGCCTCCTGCAATGGACGGGCAACGCCATAGACCTCGTGGAGCTTATCTACGGCATCGACGAGATGGGTTGTATCAACAACGGCAATATGCCGCTCAAACAGCTTGCCCCGCTTCTTTACAAGATATTCGGGGTTGAGTCGAAGGACTGCTACCGCTTCTACACCGATATCAAACGCCGGAAGAACGAAAGCCGCACCTACTTCCTTGACAGGATGCAGGAGAAACTGAATGAGAGGATGATGCGCGATGAGGAACTGGAAATAAAAAGACGGTAAGTATTTCTATACCTTTTCATCGTTTGAATGAAAAATCGGCTTATTTTTTGTCGTTACATAAAAAAGTCTTATCTTTGCATCTACAATTAAGAAGACATGCGGTTCTGACCGTGTTCAACGATAACAGTACCCGTTTGGCATACCGTAAGATCTGCCGGCGGGTCATTCTTTTTTATAACGGTATGGCAAATAAGGAATCACGTTCCATTGATGAACAAATAGAACTGCTCAAACAAAGAGGAATGCTTGTCGGCGATGAAGGTTTCGCTGCCCGACATTTGGCTCATATCAGCTACTATCGTTTGAAGGGATATTGGTGGGACATGCAGTCCGATAGAGCCAATCATCTGTTTCAGCCGGATTCCAAACTGGAAGATGTAATCACACGCTATTATTTCGACAAGGAACTGCGCCTTATTTTATTTGATGCCATCGAAACAATAGAAATCACGCTACGCACAAAGATGATTTATCATCTTTCACAATCCTACGGAGGGCTGTGGTATCGTGACCCGAGATTGTTTGCTGATGTCGCTTTTCACACACAGCACCTCAAAGAACTGATAGAAGAATTCTTACGGAGCAATGAGATTTTTGTGAAAGACTACAGGCGCAAGCACCTTGTGACTGATGCAAGCGGTGAAAAGACGCTTGACGAACACCCGGATGCGTGGATTATATTTGAAGTGGCCACATTCGGCACACTTTCCAAGATATACAAGAACCTTAACCACCAACTGCCCGAAAAATCAGCAATAGCCAATGATATGGGGCTGAATCTACACAATGAACTTTCGGGATGGCTTGAAGCCATTTCATATATGCGCAACATAATCGCGCACCATTCCAGAATATGGAGTCGGAACATGGTCAAACGGCCTTGTGAAATTCATAATCCGCGAATGACATGGCTTTCCCGTCCATTGACCGAGGTACAGCAGAAAAAACCGTTCTATGTGATTACGGCAATGTTATATCTCTGCAATGCCATAGACGAGGGGCATACGTTCAAAGAGAAACTGCTGGCATTGTTTGAGGAGTATGCGGATGTGCCCATCTACAAGATAGGCTTCTTCAACCGCTGGAAAGAAGAGCCGATTTGGAAATGAAAAAAGTGCCTGTTTACAGGTGCGGAAAAACAAAAAGAGAAGCAATACAATAAACCTCCTGGGCGCATCGTAAGACAGCATACTTGGGAGGCGTTCTTCATTTTAAGAGGTGACGGAGATATTTTCCGCCACCTCTGTTTTTTTATTTCTACTGCAACAGGTGCTTCAGGTTGTCATCGCCTGCGATGCGTTCCAGTTCATCCTGCACAATCTGCTTCACCTCTTCCTTGATGCGCCGGTAGTTCGCCTGCACCGTATCCTTCATGCGGTCGTTTCCGTCCTCGTCCGTGAAATCGGTAATGACAGGTATTTTCTTGTAGGCACTTTCCTCCCGCTTCACCTTCTCGGCATCCACCACAATCTCGCAGTGGAAAATCTTCTGCTCGATGCGCTCGTTGAAGTTGTCGGACACCGAACCGACAAACATACCCTGCGTAAGCCCGGAAATCTTGCTCAGCGGGATAAGCGCGTCCATCTGCGTGTTGATGGAGGTGGAAACATCCTGCCGGTTGATGGAGATAGACTGCCGTTTCTGCAACACCTTCCCGAACCGCTCCGATAGTGTCTTTGCCGTTTCTCCTACCACCTGCCCGGAGAAAATGTTACCGACCGTATTCATCACGACTTTTGCTTCCTTATCGCCGTAGTCGCGCACTAACTGGCTGAAATCCTGAAAGCCCAGACACACGGCAACCTTGTTGCTTCGGGCGGTAGCTATAAGATTGTCCAACCCTTTGAAGTATATCGTGGGCAGCTCGTCGATGATGACCGACGACTTCAGCATCCCCTTCTTGTTGATGAGTTTCACGATACGGGAGTTATACAGACCGAGAGCCGCCCCGTAAATGTTCTGACGGTCGGGATTGTTGCCCACGCATAGGATTTTCGGCTCTTCGGGATTGTTGATGTCCAGCGTAAATTCGCTGTCCGACATCACCCAGTAGAGCTGCGGGGAAATCATCCTCGAAAGCGGAATTTTTGCCGACGCTATCTGCCCCATGAGCTGCTCCGCAGCCCCTCCGAGCCAAGCATCCATGAACGGGGAAAGGTAATTCTCCAGTTCGGGATAGGAAGTCAGTATCGGAAAAATATCCTCGTAACGGCGGTTCAAAAACTCGATGGCATGGGGAAACGTGCAGTATTTCCCGTTCTGATAGATTTTGAGATACCAGATAATACTGGCAAACAGAATGATAGGTGACTCCACGAAGAAGTCGCCCTGCTTTTGCACCCACGTTTTATTGAGGTTGAGCATTATCGTGTAGGCACTCTCGTAAGCGTCCGTAATATCCTCCATGAAATCCGGGTGTATGGGATTGCAACGGTGTGAGCGTCGCGGGTCGTCGAAATTGATCACATAGAATTTCGGCTTCACCTTGTAGCCCTCCGGGTGGTTCAGCAAATGGTTGTAGGCTATGGTGGACAAGTCACTGAATTTGAAGTCGTACACATACATTGAGAAGCCCTTTTCAATCTGTTGCTTGATAAAGCTGTTCACCACTGCGTAGGATTTGCCGCTGCCCGGCGTACCCAACACGATGGACGCACGGAAGGGATTCACCACATTGATCCAGCCGTTGTTCCAACGCTTTTTGTAATAGAAGCGTGTGGGCAGATTGACCGAATACTCGCTTTCGATGAGCCTTGTTTCCTGCATGAAACTCTCGTTCTCATTGTTGAAAACATCCTCCATCAGATTGTGTTTCAACAGACGGCTCATCCACAGACCGCCCATCAAAAGGCAGACATAGCCTGTACCGATGGTAATGATATACAGCCCCGTCACCGCTTCGACCGGCAACGGCAGAGCCAGTATCCACCAGTTCAGGAAAAACAGCACGGACCCGATGGCGAGTGCCGTCCATATTTTTCTCCAAGTGATTTTCTCTCCCTTGACACCCTTCGTACCCAGACAGGACAGGGCAAGCAGCAGGACGGCAAACAGCTTCGTGTACAGTATGGAATGGAACAGCCCCGCCGTGCGGTCGAAGTTCATCAGGATTTTGTCCACCACACCGATGTTCACGCCCCACAGCCGGATGGCTTCGTAGCAGAACCAGTACACGTTCATGACCACTAAAATGATACTCACGGCACGCAGAAAATCCATGATTTTCGCCAATGCCCTCAAATCGTCTTCTTGTTGTGACATACATTGATTTTTTAATTGTTGATACTCCGATTACATACCCAAGCCCTTGCGCTTTTTCTTCTTTTTGCGCTTCATCGCCCGGATGAAAGCCTCTTCCTCGGCATCTACCGCCGGACCTTCGGGAGTGAGCAAGCCCATTCCGCCCGATACGTCTTCACGGTCGTATGCGGTCTGCCCGTGCGCCTTGTCCGCAGCATCCACAGGGATGGATAGCGGTATCGGCGGCTGTCCTGCGTATGGCAGGGTAAAATGTTCCTGCAAGGCATTCGCCGAAAGCTCCTTGCCCATGCGTGAGCCGTTCAGCACGCACCCCGTGCGGTGGTCGATGAAAGTAGCCCCGTAGATGCGCCCTTCCTCCGTATGGCGCAACACGGTGTCGATGCCTTTCTCTTTGAGCAGGGACACAAACCTGTCCTTGTCATAAGTGCCTTGCAGCACGGAAAGGACGGTGCGTTTCGTCATGTCGGCGAGTTTCCTGTCCTTAATCTCAAGCTTGGAACGGGCAAACTTATTCTGCACGGCTTCATAGCCTGCGGACTTCCCGAAAAGCGAGGACTTGAACGGGTTGCCGACCTTGTTGCCCTTGTCGTCCGTGACGGAATAGACCAGCCCGTGATATTCCCGTCCGCGCACGTTACCCCTCGCTTCCTCCACCGTCATATTATATAAGGAAAGGAGCGCACGGTATTCGCCCATCGTCTGGAAACGGTACTGCCCGTTCAGAGCCTTCAGGGTATTGCCTACCTGCTTCTTCACATCGCCTGCCGATACGTCCACTTTACATAGCGGCGTGTCAAGACGGCGGTTCCTGCGCTCCGCATCGTGCAGCCCGTATTTCCTTTCAAGCTCACGAGTAATCTGCTTGCTGCGGTAGTAGTTGTTCTTGTCGCTGATACATTTCCCGTTCTCATCCACCCGCACCGTCACAATGTGCAGATGGTGACGGTCGATGTCCTCGTGCTTGAATACAAGATAAGGCTGGTTGCCAAAACCGAGCTTTTCCAGATACTCGCGGGCGATGTCCTGCAATTCCGCATCGGTCAGCACATCCTCCGGGTGCGGGTTGAGCGAGATATGCACCACCGGTTTCTCCACTTTCATCTGCGGTGGCAGGAAGGTGTGGAAGCCCTCCATCGCCTTGCCGATGTCCACCTTCCCCGAACCGTCATTATAGATGCGGTTGGTGGTGAGAAGCCGCCCCTGTGCCTCGTTAATCTTCTCCCCGTTGTAGGCAATCGCGCCGTACAACGAGCTGCCTACACTGATTTTTGCGACCATTTCGCCTCCATTTGAGTTTCACTCTTCTTCAAACGCGACTCGGCAGAGTCCAAACAAGTTTGGCTCTGCTCTCGCTGCTCTTTCAGCTCCCTTGACAGTTCCACAATCTGACGGCTCAGTTTCACGAGTTCGACGGTGTGTTGCTCCAATTTATAGAGCAACGCCATCGCCTTTTTCTCTGAAAAATGCAGCCTCAGTTCCTTCACGACTTGGTTGTAATTCGTACCTACGGCGCGGAACTGCGCATGAAAATCCGACAGCTTGGTGTAATAGTCCACCAACGTCTTGTCCACCTTCAGCACCTTGAACGGCTGTCCGAAGAAGTGCGCTTTGAGGAAAACCGACCGCGCATAGACACCCGATTTTCCGAACATGGCGAGGAAACGGTTGTGTTCCTCCTCGTTGAAACGGACGGTGTACCGGTACACCGCCGGATCAAGTTTGGGATTTCTCCCTGCTTTGCTTTTCCTTTTCTCTTTCATATTACTTTGGATTTAGCGGATTGACGGCATAAGCCGCCGCTTCGGGTCACGGCACCGCAGTTCTGAAAGGCTTCCCGACTTCGGAGGGAAAGCCCGCCCCCTGCAAGGGCAAGGCGTTTTCCGGGATGCTCAAAATATTTTGAGCGGCTGAAAACATACCTTGCTATGTTCAGGTGAACATAAAAATCCGTCAGGGGACGGATTGGGAAAATACCTTTCAGGACTCCGGGCCGCGCGCCATCGGCGAACCCTGCCGTCCGGGTGCAAAGTTACGCTCTTAAAGCGGTAACGAACAGATACTTGACCCGGCCAATGGCTGCCAACCGGCGCAACATGCCGCCACTTGCTTGGGAAGTGATACAAGTTCAAAAATATACTTGTTTATTTGCAGCATGATTCAAGAAACTAACGGTTTGAAGATATGAGGAAAGGAATATTCAAATACCCGGACAACCGCTTCGGCGGACACTTGCCGAAACGGATACCCGAACCGTCGGAAACCCGGTTGTCCGACAATTCGGTGACGCATGGATTCAATGACTTCATGACGCAGTGTCGTCATTCATCACTTGTCCGCCGCACCGCTTCACCGCAGAACCGGATACGCGGTGACCCGCCCGTGTGCCTGTTCACGGAAACGGATAATGCGGTAATTCAATTCGCATGTAAACAGAAAACAAAATCATCAACAATTAAACTGAATAGAACCATGAGTAAGGAAATCTTCGTTGCATTCGCAACACAGAAAGGTGGCATCGGCAAATCCACCGTCACGGCACTCGCCGCCAGCTACCTGCACAACGTGAAAGGCTACAATGTCGCCGTCGTGGACTGCGACGACCCGCAGCACAGCATCCACGGCCTGCGCGAACATGAGACGGCACTCATCGGCAGGAGCATCTACTTCAAGGCTCTCGCGTGCGACCATTTCCGCAAGATAAAGAAGAACGCCTATCCGGTCATCAAGAGCAACGCGGTGAACGCCCTCGACGATGCGGAAAGGATGATCGCCGCCGAGG
Source organism: Bacteroidales bacterium KA00344 (assembly GCA_001552765.1). Taxonomy (GTDB): domain Bacteria; phylum Bacteroidota; class Bacteroidia; order Bacteroidales; family Bacteroidaceae; genus Prevotella. The sequence goes on along the minus strand of KQ959410.1, from coordinate 60,174 downwards.
TCGTGAAGCCCGACGTGGTTTTCTTCGACATGCCGGGGACACTCCGGAGCAACGGCGTGATAAAGACGCTCTCGCAGATGGACTACATCTTCACGCCCCTGAGTGCCGACCGCTTTGTCGTGGAAAGTACCCTGAAATTCGTCACGATGTTCCGCGACAGGCTGATGACAACCGGGCAAGCGAAAACAAAGGGGCTGCATCTGTTCTGGACGATGGTGGACGGCAGGGAGAGGAACGACCTGTACGGCATCTACGAGGAAGTGATAGCCGAAATGGGCTTCCCGGTGCTTTCCACCCGCCTGCCCGACAGCAAGAAGTTCCGCCGCGACCTTTCGGAAGAGCGCAAGAGCGTTTTCCGCTCCACCATCTTCCCGATGGACACGGCACTGCTGAAAGGGAGCGGCATCCGTGAGTTTTCCGAAGAGATAAGCGACATCATCAGACCGCAGTGAGCATGGGCAGCAGGAAAGTAAACACGGAAGGCATCGACGAGGAACTGCTGTTGGCATCTATCGGGCGGCGCACACAGGACGGGACACTACGCCCGGCGCAGGAAGACCCCGCAGCCGTACCGACCGGAGAGGACACCGCCGCACCGGAGCCGCCACCGGCTCAACCCGTGACACGGGAGAGAGCGCAGAGGGAAGGCGGCCGCCGGAAAAGGCAGGACGAGGACTATAACGAGCTGTTCCTGCGCCGCAACGAGATAAAGACCCGCCAGTGTGTCTATATCAGCCGCGACGTACACGGCAAGATCCTCAAAATCGTGAACGACATCGCCGGAGGGGAAATCTCTGTGGGCGGCTATGTGGATACCGTGCTGCGCCAGCATCTGGAACAGCACAAGGAGAGAATCAACGAACTGTACAAGAAACAACGTGAAGATCTGATTTGAAAATGGAAAAAGAAATGACACCGAATGAAAAAAGACCGCAGCAGGACTGCGGAGGCATGCTTGCCCAAGTGCAGGCGAGCGTGGAAATACTGTCGCCCGTCCCGGTGAGCGGCAAATGCTGCGAGAAGGACTATGAACGTCTATTCATCCGCGACCCGGAAGTAAAGGCGCGGGAGGGCAAGATGGCGTATGTGCGTCCGGAGTACCACGAGCGTATCATGCGCATCACCCGTGTAATCGGGCATGATAGGCTTACACTGTCCGCCTACATCGACCATGTGCTGACGCACCACTTCAACCAGTGCGAGGACGCTATAAAGAGCCTTTACGCCCGGAATTACAATTCAGTATTCTAACTAAAACCGGAAGTATATGAATGAAACAATCAGCATGACAGACATTCTGCTGGCGGTATCGGTCGGCTGCAACCTATGGTTCCTGTTCCTGCTCCTTTACGAGCGCATCATGGACATGCGGCTTGTCCGCTTCTTCAAGGGCATCGCCGGATTATGGCGGTCGTTGGACAGGAATGGGCCAAAGAGCGTAGCGGCACATGAGGAAGTTTCCACGGCAAAGGGGGACATCATCGGCAAGAGCCGTTTCAAAATGGCATCCACCCGGACAATCGCTGCCATACCGGCGCAAGAAGCCGCCACTTTGGAAAAAGGCATTGAGCTGTCGGAGGAAGAGGCTACTTTTGACGACGGAAACACGGAAACCGCGTCCCGCCCGGCGCAAGTCCCGGAGGAAAAGCTCGATGAGACCTTCACGAGCATGCCGCCGGAGGAACTGGGATACGGGGAGGACGAACCGGATGAAGACGCTTCGGACACGCCACGGGCTTCGGGCAGCAGCTTTGACGAGATTGACGACGCCTGCAAGACCGCCATGAACCCGGACGCGACACAGGCGGAACGTGAAAAGGCGGCGAAGGTGTTCACCGACATGGAAGGCACGGAGCTGTACGAGAAAATGATGGAAGGCTCTTCGGAGATAGGCATCCGCATCAAGGGGCTTATCGAGATCCGGCTGAAGAAACCCGAAAAGGAGTTCATCGTGCCGGACAACATCGAGGATTTCGACATCCGAAACTATGTATGACAACTGAAAAAGGAATGGACATGAAATAGTGACATCAACCCACGCGGCAAGGAAACGCAAGGCGTATCCCGTCCGCAACGGACACGCCCACGTCTGTGGAAACAAACGGGCATCCACTAAAACCAAAGTAAAGTAACAGAGTAACAACCGCCCGACAAAGGACTATCCACCCTTTCGACGGCAAAAAACAAGGACAATTCATGAACAAGAACATCTTGAAAAACAGAAAAGCAATCCTATCCGCGGCACTTTTCATCGCCGCAACCGCCTCCGCTTTCGCGCAAGGAAACGGCATCGCGGGCATCAACGAAGCCACCTCTATGGTGAGTTCGTATTTCGACCCCGGAACTAAACTGATATACGCCATCGGCGCGGTCGTCGGGCTTATCGGGGGCGTGAAAGTGTACGGAAAATTCTCATCGGGTGACCCCGACACCTCAAAAACAGCAGCAAGCTGGTTCGGCGCGTGTATCTTCCTGATTGTAGCCGCCACCATCCTGCGCTCATTCTTCCTTTAATGTAATAATGTATGGCTGAATACCCGGTAAACAAGGGTATCGGCCGTCCGGTAGAGTTCAAGGGCTTGAAGGCACAGTACCTCTTCATTTTCTGCGGAGGTCTGCTGGCTCTCTTCGTCCTGTTCGTCATCCTCTACATGGTCGGTATCGACCAGTGGATATGTATCGGCTTCGGCGCGGCATCGTCCTCCCTCCTTGTGTGGCAGACCTTCGCGCTGAACGCCCGGTACGGCGAACACGGGCTGATGAAATTGGGAGCGTCACGGAGCCATCCCCGATACCTTATCAACCGGCGGCGGATAACCCGTCTGTTCAAACGACAACGAAAGGAAGAAACGACATGAGGAATACATCAAAAATGACAACACTGGAAAACAAGTTTCCCCTGCTTGCGGTGGAGCATGGCTGCATCATCTCAAAGGACGCCGACATCACGGTGGCTTTCGAGGTGGAGCTGCCGGAGCTTTACACCGTGACGGGCGCGGAGTACGAGGCGATACACGGCTGCTGGTGCAAGGCAATCAAGGTGCTGCCGGACTACTCCGTCGTTCACAAGCAGGACTGGTTTATCAAGGAACGCTACAAGCCGGAGCTTCAGAAGGACGACATGAGTTTCCTCTCACGGAGCTTCGAGCGTCACTTCAACGAGCGTCCGTACCTGAAACACACCTGCTACCTCTACCTGACCAAGACGACGAAGGAGCGTAGCCGGATGCAGAGCAACTTCAGCACGCTGTGCCGAGGGCACATCATCCCGAAAGAGCTGGACAGGGAAACCACGACCAAGTTCATGGAAGCCTGCGAACAGTTCGAGCGTATCATGAACGACAGCGGGCTTGTCAGGTTGCGCCGCCTCTCCACCGACGAGATTGTGGGGACGGAGGGTAAGGCGGGGCTGGTAGAACGCTACTTCTCGCTCATGCCGGAAGGTGACATCACCTTGCAGGACATCGAACTTTCGGCAAGGGAGATGCGCATCGGCGACAACCGCCTGTGTCTGCACACCCTCTCCGACGCGGAAGACCTGCCGGGCAAGGTGGCTACCGACACCCGTTACGAGAAGCTCTCCACCGACCGGAGCGACTGCCGCCTCTCCTTCGCCTCCCCGGTGGGGCTGCTGCTCTCCTGCAACCATATCTACAACCAGTATGTGCTGATAAATAACAGCGAGGAAGCCTTGCAGAAGTTCGAGAAGTCCGCCCGTAACATGCAGTCGCTCTCACGCTATTCAAGGAGCAACAGCATCAACCGCGAGTGGATAGACCAATACCTGAACGAAGCCCGGTCCTACGGGCTGACCTCGGTACGGGCGCACTTCAACGTCATGGCGTGGAGCGACGACGCGGAGGAACTGAAGCACATAAGGAACGACGTGGGCAGCCAGCTGGCAAGCATGGAGTGCGTGCCGCGCCACAACACCATCGACTGCCCTACACTCTACTGGGCGGCGATACCCGGCAATGCGGCGGACTTCCCGGCGGAAGAGAGTTTCCACACTTTCATCGAACAGGCGGTGTGCCTGTTCACGGAGGAAACCAACTACCGCAGCTCGCTCTCGCCCTTCGGCATCAAGATGGTGGACAGGCTCACAGGGAAACCGCTGCACCTCGACATCAGCGACCTTCCGATGAAGCGGGGTATCACGACCAACCGCAACAAGTTCGTGCTGGGTCCTTCGGGCAGCGGCAAGTCGTTCTTCATGAACCACCTCGTGCGCCAATATTATGAGCAAGGCGCACATGTGGTATTGGTGGACACGGGAAACTCCTATCAGGGCTTGTGCGGCATGATCCGGCGCAAGACAGGCGGAGTGGACGGCGTGTATTTCACCTACACGGAAGAGAAGCCCATATCATTCAACCCGTTCTACACCGATGATTACATCTTCGATGTGGAGAAGAAGGACAGCATCAAGACCCTGCTTCTTACGCTCTGGAAATCGGAGGACGACAAGGTGACGAAGACGGAGAGCGGCGAACTGGGCAGTGCCGTGAGTGCCTACATCGAGCGTATCCAATCCGACCGTAGCATCGTGCCGTCGTTCAACACTTTCTACGAGTATATGCGCGACGACTACCGCACGGAACTGGCGCAGCGCGACATCAAGGTGGAGAAGTCCGACTTCAACATCGACAACATGCTCACCACCATGCGGCAGTATTACCGGGGCGGACGTTACGACTTCCTGCTCAACTCCACGGAGAACATCGATCTGCTCGGCAAGCGGTTCATCGTCTTCGAGATTGACAGTATAAAAGAGAACCGCGAACTGTTCCCCGTCGTGACTATCATCATCATGGAAGCCTTCATCAACAAGATGCGGCGGCTGAAAGGGGTGCGGAAACAGCTTATCGTGGAGGAGGCTTGGAAGGCCCTCTCTTCGGCAAACATGGCTGAATACCTACGTTATATGTACAAGACGGTCAGAAAATATTACGGCGAGGCAATCGTGGTGACGCAGGAGGTGGACGACATCATCAGTTCTCCGGTGGTCAAGGAGAGCATCATCAACAACTCCGACTGCAAGATACTTCTCGACCAGCGCAAGTATATGAACAAGTTCGACCAGATACAGGCGTTGCTCGGACTGACGGAAAAGGAGAAGTCGCAGATACTCTCCATCAACATGGCGAACAACCCTTCACGGCTCTACAAGGAGGTGTGGATAGGCTTGGGTGGCACACAATCGGCGGTCTATGCCACCGAGGTCAGTGCAGAAGAGTATCTGGCGTACACTACCGAAGAAACGGAAAAAGTGGAGGTTTACCGTCTGGCGGAGAAGCTGGGCGGTGACATCGAAGCCGCCATCCGGCAGCTTGCCGAAAGGCGGAGGAACAAGGAATAACTAAAACAGAATGTATCAACAAAAAAAGGAAAACGCATATGAATTTACCAAAAGTGAAAATGCTGCAAGTCAGCAAGTGTCTGATCGGATTGGCGGTCATGATGCTGCAATCCTGCGACGTGGCCGACAACCGCCGTGATATGCTGTGCGGGAACTGGGAGAGCGTGGAGGGGAAGCCCGACGTGCTTATCTACAAGGAGGGCGAAGCCTACAAGGTGACGGTGTTCCGCCGGAGCGGTCTGCGCCGCAAGCTGAAACCGGAAACCTATCTCTTGCAGGAGAAAACCGGCAACCTGTTCATGAACACCGGCTTCCGCATCGACGTGTCCTATAACGAGGCCACGGACGTGCTGACCTTCTCGCCGGGCGGCGACTATGTGCGGGTGAAACCGCAGCCGGGACACCCGACAGAAGAATAACAACCACTAAAATCCAAAGTAACATGAGAACAAGAATAACAATGATTATCTGCCTGTGCCTGCTTTTCGCAGGCAGGGCAAGCGCACAGTGGGTCGTAAGCGATCCGGGCAATCTGGCGCAGGGTATCATCAATGCCTCCAAAAACATCATCCATACCTCCAAGACTGCCACGAACATGGTGAGCAACTTTCAGGAAACGGTGAAAATCTATCAGCAGGGCAAAAAGTATTACGATGCTCTCAAATCGGTGAACAATCTCGTCAAGGACGCCCGCAAGGTGCAGCAGACCATCCTGATGGTAGGCGACATCACCGACATTTATGTAAACAGTTTCCAAAGGATGCTCCGTGATGGAAATTTCAGACCAGAAGAGCTGTCGGCAATCGCTTTCGGTTACACGAAACTGCTGGAAGAGAGCAACGAAGTATTGACGGAACTGAAGAATGTGGTGAACATCACCACGCTCTCCATGACCGACAAGGAGCGCATGGACGTGGTGGAACGCTGCCACTCGAAGATGAAGCGTTACCGCAACCTCGTAAGTTACTACACGAACAAGAACATCTCCGTGAGCTACCTGCGTGCGAAAAAGAAGAACGACCTCGACCGCATCATGGGGCTGTACGGAAACATGAACGAAAGATACTGGTAGCCTATGAATTTCGACAACCTTCACCAGATTCTACGTTCGCTTTACGAGCAGATGATGCCGTTGTGCGGAGACATGGCGGGTGTGGCGAAAGGCATCGCCGGACTGGGTGCGCTGTTCTACGTCGCCTACCGGGTATGGCAGTCGCTGGCGAGAGCCGAACCGATAGACGTATTCCCGATGCTCCGTCCTTTTGCCATCGGTCTGTGCATCATGTTCTTCCCGACTGTGGTGCTGGGCACGATAAACAGCATCCTCTCACCCGTCGTACAGGGCACGGCAAAGATGCTGGAGGCGGAAACGCTGGACATGAACACCTACCGCCAGCAGAAGGACAAATTGGAATACGAGGCGATGATGCGCAACCCCGAAACCGCCTACCTCGTGTCCAACGAGGAGTTTGACAAGCAGCTGGAGGAACTCGGCTGGTCGCCCTCCGACATGGTGACGATGGCGGGGATGTATATCGACCGGGGAATGTACAACATGAAGAAAAACATCCGCGACTTCTTCCGCGAGATACTGGAATTGCTGTTCCAAGCCGCCGCCCTCGTGATAGACACCGTCCGAACCTTCTTCCTCGTGGTGCTGGCGATACTCGGTCCGATAGCCTTCGCCATATCGGTGTGGGACGGTTTCCAAAGCACGCTCACGCAGTGGATATGCCGCTACATACAGGTATATCTGTGGCTGCCGGTGTCGGACATGTTCAGCACCATACTGGCGAAGATACAGGTGCTGATGCTGCAAAGCGACATCGAGCGGATGCAGGCAGACCCGAACTTCTCGCTGGATTCGAGCGACGGGGTGTACATCGTGTTCCTCTGCATCGGCATCATCGGCTACTTCACCATTCCCACCGTTGCCGGCTGGATTATCCAAGCCGGAGGCATGGGCGGTTACGGTCGCAACGTGAACCAGATGGCGGGACGTGCCGGAGGAATGGCGGGCAGTGTTGCCGGAGCTGCGACAGGCAATATGATGGGACGTGCCGGCAAATTGCTGAAATAACAATCATGTAGAATCATTGAAACAGAATTAAGAATGGAATTTAAGTCACTCAGAAACATCGAATCATCGTTCAGGCAGCTACGCCTGTTCGGTATCGTCTTCCTCTCGCTGTGCGCTGTGGTGACGGTGTGGAGCGTGTGGAACTCCTACCGTTTCGCAGAGAAGCAACGGGAGAAAATCTATGTGCTGGACAACGGCAAGTCGCTGATGCTGGCTCTCTCTCAGGATTTATCGCAGAACCGCCCGGCGGAAGCACGGGAGCATGTGCGCCGCTTCCACGAGCTTTTCTTCACGCTGTCACCTGAAAAAAGCGCGATTGAACACAACGTAAAACGTGCCCTGCTGCTGGCGGACAAGAGCGTGTACCACTATTATTCGGACTTCGCGGAGAAGGGGTACTACAACCGCATCATCGCCGGGAACATCAACCAAGTGCTGAAAGTGGACAGCGTGGTGTGCGACTTCAACGCCTATCCCTACCGTGCCGTGACCTACGCCACGCAGAAAATCATCCGGCAAAGCAACGTCACCGAGCGCAGCCTCGTGACCACCTGCCGCCTGCTGAACGCATCGCGGTCGGACGACAACCCAAACGGTTTCACCATCGAGGGGTTCACCATCATCGAGAACAAGGATTTACAGACAATCAAACGGTAACAGGACATGAAAAGTATCAGAAAATCAATGTGGGGCATGTATTGGAAACTCCACGACAAACGGAAACGGCTGGTGGCAAGGCTCAAAGGGTATCTGGACGGTTTGCCGCCGGAAACACGCCGCCGCATCGTGCTGGGGATGCTCGCCGCCTTCGCGATGCTTGCCCTCTACACCTTCGGCAGAGCCGTCTATGACATCGGCAGAAACGACGGCTCACGTATGGATACGGGACATGCCGGACGGGTGGAACTACCGACCCCGGTGGAAACTGACAATCACTTAACACCTTATTTATATGGAACAGACGAAGAATGAATCAACGAAAGAGAACAAAGCCGCTCCCGACGCGGGAAAGCCGAAAAAGGAGCGCGAACCGCTGACAGAGGCGCAGCGGCTGAAACGGCAGAAGATGATAGTCCTGCCTGCTATGGTGCTGGTCTTCATCGGGGCGATGTGGTTGATATTCGCCCCTTCCTCCGGCAAGGAACAACCGCCGGGAACGGACGGCTACAACACCGAGATGCCAGACGCGGACAAGGCGAACCGGCAGATTATCGGCGACAAGCTGAAAGCCTACGAGCATGGGGAGATGGAAGAGCGGCTGGAGAGCCGCAACCGTGCCATCGGGCAGCTGGGCGACATGTTCGACCGCGAGATAGCGGGAACGGAGGACGGTACGGACTTCGACCTCGCCAATCCGGGCGGCAAGGAAGAAAGGGCAAAGCCTGCCACGCCGCAAACCATCCAATCCTCCGCAGCCGCCTACCGTGACCTGAACGCCACCCTCGGCAACTTTTACGAACAGCCGAAGAATGACAATGCGGAGATGGATGTGCTATTGGAGCGCATCGCCTCGTTGGAATCGGAACTGGAAAGTGAAAAAGGCAGGACTTCATCTATAGACGAACAGGTGGCACTTATGGAGAAGTCCTATGAGCTGGCGGCAAAGTACATGGGCGGTCAGAACGGTGGGAAGCCGGAACAGGCGGCAGAGCCTGCCACCGTGCAGAAGGGAAAGAAGAACACGGCGACACCCGTAAGGCAAGTGACCCGCCAAGTCGTTTCCTCCCTTGCACAGCCCATGAGCAACGCGGAGTTTGTCGCCACTTTCTCACAGGAACGCAACCGGGGTTTCAACACGGCTGTCGGCACGGCGGAGGTATCGGACAGGAACACCATCCCGGCGTGTGTGCATGAGGCGCAGAGCGTGACGGACGGGCAGACGGTAAGGCTTCGCCTGCTGGAGCCTATGGCGGTGGCGGGCAGGACAATCCCACGGGGTGCGGTGGTGGTCGGCACGGGCAAGATACAGGGTGAACGACTCGACATCGGGATCACCTCGCTGGAATACGACGGCACGATTATCCCCGTGGAGCTTGCGGTCTATGACACGGACGGACAGCCCGGCATCTTCATCCCGAACTCGATGGAGATGAACGCCGTCCGAGAGGTCGCCGCCAACATGGGAGGTTCGTTGGGTAGCAGCATCAATATCTCCACCAATGCCGGGGCGCAGCTCGCCTCCGACTTGGGCAAGGGGCTGATACAAGGAACGAGCCAGTACATCGCGGGGAAGATGCGCACCGTCAAGGTGCATCTGAAAGCCGGGTACAGGGTCATGCTTTACCAAGAAAAAGATTGAAATCAATAAAAAAATTACCACTAAAATCCAAAAGTAATGAGAAAAGTAATCATCATGTTTGCCCTCGCTATGGGCATCGCAACTGCCAACGCGCAGGAGAATGTAACCGTTGAAACGACCAACGGAAGTGAACAGCCGACCTTGACGAAGGAGGTCTATCCGCAGAAGGAGGCGGACGGAGACCTGTATCACGGTCTGTCGCGCAAGCTGACCTTCGACCGCATGATACCGCCGCACGGTCTGGAAGTGACCTACGACAAGACCGTCCACGTCATTTTTCCGGCGGAGGTGCGCTATGTCGATTTAGGCTCGCCCGACCTGATTGCCGGGAAAGCCGACGGAGCGGAGAACGTCATCCGCGTGAAGGCTACCGTAAGGAATTTTCCCAACGAAACGAATATGTCCGTCATCACGGAGGACGGCAGTTTCTACACCTTCAACGTGAAGTACGCCGCCGAACCGCTGTTGCTCAATGTGGAGATGTGCGACTTCATCCATGACGGCAGCACGGTGAACCGCCCGAATAACGCACAGGAAATCTATCTGAAAGAGCTGGGCAGCGAAAGCCCGATGCTGGTGCGACTTATCATGAAGTCCATCCACAAACAGAACAAGCGCGAGGTGAAGCATATCGGCTGCAAGCGTTTCGGCATCCAGTATCTTCTCAAAGGCATCTACACGCACAACGGATTGCTCTATTTCCACACGGAGATAAAGAACCAGAGCAACGTGCCTTTCGATGTGGACTACATCACTTGGAAAATCGTGGACAAGAAGGTGGCGAAGCGTACCGCCGTGCAGGAGCAGATCATCCTGCCGCTCCGCGCGCAGAACTACGCCACCCTCGTGCCGGGCAAAAAGAGCGAGCGCACGGTCTTCACGATGGCGAAGTTCACCATCCCCGATGACAAGTGCCTCGTGGTGGAGCTGAACGAGAAGAACGGCGGCCGTCACCAGTCCTTCGTGATTGAGAACGAGGATTTGGTACGTGCGGGTACCATCAACGAACTTCAAGTGCGCTGACCATGAGAAAGTACATCGCAATAATCATCGCGTCGCTTGCCCTTTTTACAGGGCAGGCGCACGCCCAGCGGTGTCTGCCGAAGATGCAGGGCATCGAGGTGAGGGCGGACATGGCGGACGGCTTCAATCCCGGCGGCAAGGACGGCGGGTACAGTTTCGGGGCGGCTCTCTCCACTTACACGAAGAGGGGGAACAAGTGGGTGTTCGGTGGCGAATACCTCCTGAAAAACAATCCCTACAAGGATACCAAGATACCCGTGGCGCAGTTCACGGCGGAGGGCGGATATTACTTCAAGATACTGTCGGACGCCCGAAAAATCGTGTTCGTCTATGCCGGGGCTTCGGCTCTCGCCGGATATGAATCGGTGAATTGGGGGAATAAGGTGCTGCATGACGGCTCCACGCTGCACGACCGGGACGCCTTCATCTACGGCGGTGCGCTGACGCTCGATGTGGAGTGCTACGTGACAGACCGTATCGCCCTGCTTGCCAACCTGCGTGAGCGTTGCCTGTGGGGTGGCGACACGCGGAAGTTCCACACGCAGTTCGGGGTCGGCGTCAAGTTCATCATCAACTGACACGGGCATGGAACGGACGGAAATAGATGCTATCAGAAGGATGCCGCTTGCGGATTTTCTCGCACGGTTGGGGCATGAGCCTGTCAGAAGGAGCGGTAACGAGCTGTGGTATATCGCCCCGTACAGGGGCGAGCGCACCCCCTCTTTCCGTGTGAACGTGGCGAAACAGCTTTGGTACGACTTCGGTTTGGGCAAGGGCGGTGACATCTTCACGCTTGCCGGGGAGTTTCTGCAAAGCGATGACTTCATGAAGCAAGCGAAGTTCATAGCGGAAGCCGCCAATATGACGGTTGCCGGATGGGAAAAGCCCGCCTATCTCCCGAAGCCGACCGAACCTGTCTTTGAGGATGTGGAGGTCGCTCCGCTGTTTCGTTCACCGCTGACGGAGTATTTAGAGGAACGAGGCATACCAATCGGAGTAGCATCCCGCCACTGTTGCCGCCTGAACTACAGTGTGCGTGGAAAACGGTATTTCGCTGTCGGTTTCCTGAATATGGCAGGTGGATATGAAGTCCGAAGCCGATATTTCAAGGGGTGCATCCCGCCAAAAGATGTGTCTTTGGCAAGGACGAAGGAAATCCCGGCTGACGAGTGCCTCGTGTTTGAGGGCTTCATGGACTTTCTCTCCGCCGTGACGCTTGGCGTAACCGGTAACGCTGACTGCCTTGTACTGAACTCTGTCGCCAACGTGGAGAAGGCGGCGGGATTGCTGGACGGCTACGGGCGCATCGGATGCTTCCTTGACCGTGACGAAGCCGGACGGCGGACGCTTGACGCTCTTGCCAAACGGTATGGGGCGCATGTCGCCGACCGTTCCTCCCTCTATGGCGGTTGCAAGGACTTGAACGAGTATCTGCAACAGACAACGAAAAAACAGAAAAACAACCATCTAAAAATCGAAGAAAAATGAACATACTGAACAACAGAAACAAGAGAACAAATATCTTTAAGGTGGTGGCGTTATGCCTGATAGCCGCTGTGTCATTCACCATCGTGTCGTGCGATGACGACATGGACATCCAGCAGTCCTATCCCTTCACGGTGGAGGTCATGCCCGTGCCGAACAAGGTGACGAAGGGGCAGACGGTGGAAATCCGCTGTGAGCTGAAAAAGGAGGGCGACTTCGCTAACACGCTTTACACCATCCGCTATTTTCAGTTTGAGGGAGAAGGAAAGTTGAAAATGGATAACGGCATCACCTTCCTGCCTAACGACCGCTACCTGCTGGAGAACGAAAAGTTCCGCCTGTACTACACGGCGGAGGGCGAAGAGGCGCACAACTTTATTGTGGTGGTGGAGGACAACTTCGGCAACTCTTTCGAGTTGGAATTTGACTTCAACAACCGGAATGCAAAGGATGACGGTTTGACCATCGTTCCCATCGGCAACTTCAGCCCCTTGCTAAAATGATGCGTGTATTCATGACAATGCTCTGTTCGCTTCTGACGGTCTGTTTTGTGTCCGCACAGATCAGCCGCCAAGAGGGAACGGACGGGCAGGCGGCAATCTACCGGCTGTCTCTATTCGAGAGGGCGGTACGATGCACGAAGTATTTTGAGGGATGGCACTCGGAAAAGCACCACCCATACGTGGGTTGGGGTCACAAGATTTTGCCGGGCGAAAGGTACTCGGCACGAACCATGACGAAGCGGCAGGCGGACGCGCTCCTGCGGAAAGACCTGCGGAAGTTCTGCGCGATGTTCCGGCAGTTCGGGAAGGATAGTCTTTTACTTGCCACGCTTGCTTACAACGTGGGTCCATACCGGCTTTTGGGTAGCAAGACAATCCCTAAAAGCACCTTGATAAAGAAGCTGGAGGCTGGCGACAGGAACATCTACCGGGAGTATGTAGCCTTCTGCAACTACAAAGGAAAACGCCACGCCATGCTGCTCAAACGGAGAAAGGCGGAGTTTGCACTGCTGTATATCCCGTGACTGTAAATGAAAATCCGATGAAGCCGCCAACTTCATCGGATTTTCCGCTTTTCATACATTCGGGATTGTACCCGTATCTATCACGTCACCATCCCTGCAAAATTCGATGCTTCCGGGTGTAAATCCCATGCTCCCGATTGCGATGTGACGGATATAGTCCGCATACTCCCTACCTTGAAAATTCTTTCCCGTAAGGTTTTTGAAAATCATCTTTATGCTTATGCCGTCGTTGCCGTGCAAGATGATTTTTCCGTCCTGCCTGATTGTTTCCATAATAAAAACTTGTTTTTGTGAATAATATCGCAGATTGGCACAGAGGTTTCTTTGCTACTTTCTTTGTCCGCCATCATGCTCACCGAAAGAAAGTAGGGCGGCTCTCGCCGCCGCAACTCAAAAGCGTGTGTAAAGTCCCGTCACCATCGTGAATATTTCTTCCAGCATATCAAAATAGATGCCCTCGTGTACGGCAATGTACTTTTCCTTGCACTCGAAAGTCTTTTTGCTGAATGTCCTGCGGTAGAACCGCATATTGTAGAGGTCTGCCCCCGCATCATAGATGATGTCAAGGCGGTTGGCACTTGTCTTGTTCCGTGTAAGGCTCATCCGTAAGCCGTTGCCCATGTCGATGAAATCACGGCTACCCGTCATGGCGGTAAATCTTCTTCCGCCTATCTGCTGTAATATCGTCTGTGCTATCATTAACCGTTGTTTTTAGGGTTTTAAGTGTTGGCGGTGTCCGCACCGCCAACTTGTTCAAAATTCTCGCATCTCGGCAATGGGTGTCTGCCGTTGCAGCCACTCTTTCACACATTCCATATTATACTCGCTCGTGATGACTGCCGTATGGCTGTCGGTGGCGGTGAAACGTGTGCTTTCGTAATCATCTATCCACCCTTTGAGGGTGTCAGTTCCCCACGCTTGGGCATCGTCAAAGATACCGTCCAATGCCGTGATAGGTTCGCTGAATTTGACTATCAGCGTTTGATAGGTCGTGTTCATCGGTTGCCCTCCTTTCCCTGCTTTGCGTTCAGCCACTTGTCCCTTGCGGTTCGGCACTCGTCCAATGTGGTTTTTACACAAGCGAACAATTCTCCGTCCGTGTGGCGGTAGTCGTATTGCACAAGTGTCCGCCTGCGTCTGCCGATACCCGATTGGAAACGCTCGTATTTCTCCGTACCTGCTTCCGTGCAGGTACTTACTCCGTTGATGGTCATTCGTGTTGCCATAATGTTGCTTTTTAGATGGTTAAAAATGTACTGACAGAACTCTGTTCTTCATCACCATTTCGGGGTTGCTCGTGTAGCGTTGGTGCAGGTAGAAATGGTGTGAGCCGAAGCCGTAAAGGAAGAACTTGTCAAGTTCGTGCTTCTCGGCAAACTCCTTTACGCTCTTTCTCAATTCCCCCTCACTCGTTGTGAGAGTGAGGAGGTTTACAAATTCAAGGAACAATGCAGGGATTTTATCGTCCCACACACAAATCATGCTTTCAATTCTTACTTCCATATCAATGTTGTTTTAGGGTTGATGCTATGCCACTTTCATCCGCTCACGGATAAGGTTGGCGTTCTTATTCACAAGGTCTATGATGCGCTCGTGGTATTCGGTGTCTTGGTTGTACTTGCCGTGGCACTGCACCACCTTGAGTGTCCGCAAATCCACCTCTACGGTTTCAATTATCTCACCGCCAATCCTTGCCGAGAGTATGAGGGTGTCGGCTTTCTTGTAGTATTCACTGCCGAACACGCAGATGTTCTGTGCCTTGCCCTCGCTGTAATACTCGTCTATACTTTCAAGCACCTTGATGATTATTTCCTCGTCCGTGATTACCAATCCGAAGAATTTGGATTTGTTGGCGATGAAATCCTCCGCATCTTTTTCCCTTTGCAGTTGCCGCTGTTGCTCACGCTCACGCCTTTCAATCTCCCAGCGGCGGCGTTGCTCGGCTCGTTCCTTCTCGTGTATGGTTTCAATCTTTCGGGTTGCGTTGTCGTGTGCCGCCATGAAATCTTCGGGGCAGATGTTCTTCGGGTTGCGGAGGTCTTGACCGAGTTTGTTGAGCATACGCAGATAGTCGCACCACATGGAGAAGTTGTCTATCAGATACTTGTGACGCTTGGCAATCAGATATGATGCCCAGCATTCATCGGCAGTACGGGCATTGAAAAGAAAGTGTTTCATAACCTCAATCTCACCGCCTTTCATAAGGGTTTCAATTCTTGGGTCTGAAAGCAAGGCTTTGAAAAGACGCACGGGGGAAATGCCGTGGAAATCGCCCTTGAAGCCGTTGCGTCTGAGTTGGGGTAATACCCTCATTTTGGGATATGCACAGCTTCTTGCCACAACATCATCGTATAGGCTGTTGTGCGGTCTTATCTCCATCGCGCTGCACAATGCCCATACATCGCAGTAACAGAATGTGAAGCCACGGAGCAACGCCATGTCCGTAACCTTACCGTCGGGTGAAATCCAACGCTGCACAACCTCGTGGCAATAGAAGTGCATCGGCTCGCCTTTCCTGCTCTCGCATCTGACCTGCGCCACACGGATTACCTGATAGCCTTTGCAGGTGGTTATCACGCTGAAATACTGCGTTTCCTTGTAGATACGTTTGCGTGTGTCCTGCACTTTGAGTTCGGCATGGCATTTGGGGCAGGTGCAACCTTCAAGGGTGTCGCACAGTACGCTGTCGCTGTGCCACTCGTGACCGCAGTCGGAGCAGGTGATGTTCCCTTTCTTGGTGCGGTAGCCTATATGTTCAATGCAGTGGCGGTATGCCCATTCAATTTGTGTCGTTGATATGGGGCGGAGGTTGGCTGAAAGTCTTGCCACCTCTTTCTGTATCTTGGTCTTCGGTTTCATAAGCCTAAATCAAATAATGAGGGTTGGGGGTGGGTTTCTTTTCTCGCTGACGGTCTGTTGCGGTTCTGCAACTTGCGGAGTTCCTCCTCTTGGTATCTGCGGACTGCATTCTGACGTGCCTCCGCCTTTTCCTCTTCCGTGAGTTCCACAACATGGTTCACCACCACTTGGCAGTTCATAGGTTTGCCCACCTCTATCTCGTTTTCCTCATAGTAGTGGATGACTTGCCCGAATATCTCTCCGTCCGTGAAGCCGCTGCAACCGCTTTTCTGCACATAGTTCAGAATGTGGGTCACACACTCGTCTATGTTTTTGGCAGGGTTGCGGTACTTCTTCGCAAAGAGCGTATCTTCCTCCGCCCGCTGTTCCAGATACATTTGTATCGTTCTTTTGAAATGGTCTGTTCCTTTCATATCGCTGTCGTTTTTAGATTGTCTGTTTAAGTATCTCTCTCCAATAGGTCGGCTCTACCTCGCTGAGAAGGAAGTCCATGAAGTCCCTCCGTGCGTCCTTGTTCAGTTCGTGGTACAATCTTCGGAAAGTGCTAAAATTGCCGTTGATGTACGTTTCCACCATATACACGAAGATGTTGTCCACCTCGTAATATTTGCACTGCTGCGCTACCGTCTTGCAGTTTCTCTTTGCCATGTCGGTAAGGGTTAAAGGGTGAATAACCAAAGGATGAAGCCGAAGAAGGCAATGGTGAAAAGGATAGCCACGATTACACCTATCGCCACTCGGAACACTCCGTTTACAATCTCTCTGATGATGCCCCAAAGGATGCCGAACACCCCGAAGGCGGTGCGCATCATCAAGCCGCATATCGCCAACCCGATGTATTGCGCCACTTGTCTGAAATTTGCCGTTGCTGTCATATCTTCGCTGTTTTTGATTTTTTTGTTTTTTATGCGGATTCAAGAGCTGAGGGAGTTGAGTTTCAAACTATCTTATCTGCCTCTCGTTTATCCGACATTTTTTTTATGCGTCTTTCTGTCGCATCGGTCGTTTTCGTTTCGGGTGCTTGAAAAGGTAGGGATTAGGGAATGCAAGGTTTTTCGGTCAAAATACTACCCGCAGGGCTGGAGATTTTTACCGAAAACAGGAGGCTTGACCTTGCTTTCCCGTCCAATCCCGGAATTACCTTTGCGCCCAGAACGGAAATGACTGCCTGATGCGGCTCACTGAAAGGCGCAAAAATGGAGGTAAACGAAAACAGAGGCTGATTGGGTAGAAAAAACTTCAGGGAAAAATCCGTAAAAAAGGAATCACCAAAAGGAAAAAGACATCACCGGAAGCGTGAAAAGGGCAAACCACTACAAAGGAAGTATGATTGTTTTCCGATCCGACAGGACTTGTCCAGCCGGGCGACAACAATCATTCTTCCCGGATTGCCCGCTGTGTGTGGCTACCTGTTTCATTCATGGGGCAGGCGGACACACTCTGCATTCACTTTCCGCTTCCGGCAAAAGGGACAGCGAAAAAAAAAAATCATCTGAAAACCCGTAAAAGCACCTCTTGGCATAGGCGCAAAAGAAAGGGGCATTGCTTCATCTGTCTAAACATCGTTTAGGCGTGAGGCAATGCCCTTTTCTCCGGCTATGCGGTAGTTGGCACACGTTTGTTCCAAACTCGTTTTGGGCAATGGTGTGCCGACGGATAATACCGCTTTTACGGAAAAATCTTATGAATGAGGGGATAAAAATCTGGGAGTTTATATCAAAATCTCGGATTAAATAGCTACTTTTGCATACGAAGAGTTCTTTGAAGGTTACGCAACGCGCAGAAGGATAATGCAGTAGATAACTAACTAAATCGTAACCTATTACTATCAAGAGCGATTAACCAACGCTCATTTCCAATAAATTACACTCTTTTCGTAACTTCCAAATACAAAGATACGGTTTATTTGCAGATTGCAGCCGGATTAAACATATTTTAGTGCCAATAACCGTCAAAATCATCCGTTTGTTTCGGTGAAATTCATCATCAATTCCTGTCCTCATCATTTTCAACACCACCTCACCACTTTTTCACAAAGTGTAAAATATAATTATCGTTTTTCGATGATTATTTTCGGAGCAACCAGCGCAAAAAGGGCTATGTTTTCGCCTTTATTACCTGCTTGCAAAACCCGAAAACAGCCCCCATAATGGGATTTGTATTCCGTCTTATCATGACGGAGCCCTAACGGCGGTGTGGTTAAGCCTCAACCGCAGCGCAACTAAGCCTCATCCGCACTGCGATTGAAGCCTTTCCGCAGGGCCTTTAGATATGTAACCGCGAATGAATAAATAAGGCTCCCGAAGACATTATTGCAAAACTCATTGATTATCAACAAACTACGAATCGTCGAATTTTTAACGAATTTCAGACGAGAGCAAGATTATTTTAGAATAAGCGAAAATTAAAGGGGTGTTTGTCAAGAAAAATAGCAACTTTTAAAAGACAAGAACACGCTTAATCTTTTTCGGGTATCTGCCTATCTGTCCGTACAAACTACAGATAGGGCAGCGGTAGCAGAGGAGGTCGGTATGGGTTAGCGAAGCAATATTTTAGCATTTATTGGTATCATCTGCTGGCATGTTGTGCAGAAATTCCGTATCTTTGCAATAGTGAAGCAGATAGACACCGGGCAATGGACACAACAGAGATGAAGACAATGTCCGGCACAAAAGAAACTCAATCATAGGAATATATACGCCCGGTGTGGCACATCTGCCCCATAAGAAACAATACAGACTATGGACAATCCATACATCAAGCAGTTTCCCGACCTGATGAACGGGAAGACCATCATGTACAACCACGGCTTCGGCTCGTCAGCATCGACGGGTACGGTGGCACGCATCAAGCAGACTTTTCCCAATGCACGTGTCGTCGCATTCGACATTCCTCTACACCCGGAAGAAGCGATGGCTTTTCTGAAAAATAAAGTGAAAGAGACAAATCCCGACCTCATCATCGGCACGTCGATGGGCGGCATGTACACCGAGATGCTCTACGGCTACGACCGCATCTTGGTAAATCCGGCCTTTCAAATGGGACAAACCATGAAAGATCACGGCATGACGGGGATGCAGACATGGCAAAACCCGCGTCAGGACGGTGAAGAAACGTTCATCGTAACCAAGGCACTGGAGAAGGAATACAAAGAGATGACCGAACGCTGCTTCGTGGAACTGGAAGCGATGGACGAGAAACAAAAGTCCGAAGAACAGCGGCGTGTCTGGGGATTGTTTGGCGATGCCGACCCTGTGGTACACACATTCGACCTCTACAGGAGCCACTACCCGCAGGCGGCCCGGTTCCACGGAGAACACCGCATGGACGACCGCTCGTTCATGAACGGCGTGGTGCCGGCCATCCGATGGATTGACGACAAACAGGAACGGCGCGAACGCCCCATTGTCTATATTGACCGGAGTACGCTCCGTGACAGCTACGACAAACCGAAATCGAGTTTGGCGAAGGCTTTTTCAAAGCTCATCGAGACCTATGCGGTGTATATTGTGGTGCCCGCTCCCACCAACGAACACGACAGTCTCAACGCAGACGCCCTGTGGATAGAGCAGCATCTGTCTACGCCGGCACACAACCGGGTGATTTATTGCAATCAAAAACAGCTGCTTTATGGCGATTATTTCATA
The DNA here is from genome assembly GCA_001552765.1 of Bacteroidales bacterium KA00344. Classification (GTDB taxonomy): domain Bacteria; phylum Bacteroidota; class Bacteroidia; order Bacteroidales; family Bacteroidaceae; genus Prevotella. Next base: position 40,395 of record KQ959410.1, on the reverse strand, counting down.
GACGCCAACCCTTCCGGAAATTTCTTGGGCACCAACATTGAGCTGGGAAGCGACGAGTTCAAGACGTGGGAAGAAGTCATTACGTTTTTTGAGAGACTCAAACCGCTCTCCTAATGCTATCCTCATGTGGGAAGATTTGAGAATAATTCTGATATGATTGAGCAGCAGACAGACATCGAACGCTTGGTGAACACGATGGGCTTCCTGCCATTTTTTGCCAACGACATCAGCAATTTCTCCATCAAGGAGAAAACTCCCGACGACCTGTGGTTCTCTGATGAGAAAGACGGCCCATGGCAATGGAAAGGTCCGGTGATTATTGATGGTGATTGCGCCTATGGCAAATTTTACCGCAACAAGGCCATGTATGTGTCGATGGAATGGTTTCCCGATTTCATGAACTGGCGACGGTCACACTACAAACTCACCACGCAAGAGAGGAAAGTGCTGAAGATTTTGAAAGCGTATCGCTCGCTGTTGTCGAGAGAGTTAAAGCGTCTGAGTGGCTACACTCCCAAGCCCACACACCGACAAACCAATCCCGTGCTGCGATTATCAGAGAAAGAAGTCAAGAAGGTGAAAACGTTGAAACACGACGTCCAAGCAACGCGCAAAAAGAAAACAGAGGGCTTCGATACCTGCATCACCCATCTGCAAATGTCCACGCACGTAGTGACGGCAGACTTCGAATACAATTACGACAAGCAAGGCAGGCGCTACGGATGGGGCGTAGCCAGATATTGCACACCCGAAGACTTCTTCGGGGCAGAGCGACTGGTGGTGGAACGCACGCCGGAAGAGTCAGCCCGAAGAATGTTCGATCACCTCAGGAAACTGCTCACTTGGGCTACGGAAGATCAGATCTGGAAGATCATTACGTAGCAAACCTAAGGGAAGGTGGCAAAGCACAGACACAAAAAGAGGAGAGCAAGGATGACTTATTTCCAAAACACGGATTCAAGTACCTTGCTCTCCTTTGCTGTTTAATCAAAGATCGGATTTAATATTCCGTCTTGTCTCCTTTTTGCCGCCACATATCAAAAGCCTTCTTGCCCTCCTCAGGAAGCAAACACTCAATAGGACGGTGACGGCCGGCCAAATCCCTGCCAATTTCCTGATAGATAAAATCATCGTCGAAGCCGATGCCTGCTGCCGCTTTCCGGTCGTTGGCATAATAGATACGATCAATGTGTGCCCAATAAATGGCACCAAGACACATGGGGCAAGGCTCGCACGAACAATAGATTTCGCAACCCTCCAAATCGAAGGTGCGAAGTCGATTGCAAGCCGTCCGAATGGCGTTCACCTCGGCATGAGCCGTTGGGTCGAAGTCGAGGGTAACACTGTTACTGGCCTCAGCCACCACCACACCATCCTTGGCAATAACGGCTCCAAACGGGCCGCCACCGGTCTTCACACTCTTTTCACTCAGGACTATAGCCCTACGCATTAATTCTTCCTTGTTCATATTTTATTTTTATGGTTTCGTTTGATATCACAAACTAATCTCTGTTGCAAAGATAAAAAAAATGGAGGAGCTTTCTATGTTTATCAAAGTTTTTATGTTCGCAAAGCGGCTTTTAAGCGATTTTTCATATCTTTGCATGACTATGGGAACGATTATATACGGATTCAGCGACAGTCCTTTTGGCGAAATTATCGTAGCAGGCACAGAGAAAGGTATCTGCGATTTGCAGTTTCTTGTTCACAACAAGATGCAAACCATACACGAACTGGGGCAGCGATGGGGTGTCTACACTCCCACCACTTTGGATAATGCCATGGCGGAGACTGTGGCAGGCGTCATATTCAAGGGTGCACGCAAGCGGCTGACGATTGATTTGCGTGGCACTGAGTTCCAGATTGAAGTATGGAAAGAAGTGCAGAAAATTCCCTTCGGGCACACCGCAAGCTACCGTGATATTGCCAACCGTATCGGTAAACCTAAGGCTGTGCGTGCCGTAGCAACAGCCATCGCCACGAATCCCATAGCCATGCTTATTCCGTGTCACCGCATTATCCACAGCGACAATAGCATCAGCGAATATCATTGGGGCAAGGAGCTGAAGAAAAAACTTTTGGAATGGGAAGCCTCGACAACGTTCCAGACCGCTGCCAATGCCGCTGACTGTCAGGAAATACCCCTGCTGAACATCAACAGTAGCACTGTGCCGCTGTCCGAAGAATTATCCAAAACCATGTTTAAAGGAGATTTGGATGGATTGTTCTGAACTGTTTGAAAGAGTTTCGACGATTGTAACCGATGACAGCATTGCTGCTGCCGTGCGTAACAAGAATATGCACGAAACACTTGTATTAACCTGTGCGGAGGGGCTTAAAAACTCTAAACACGGATTTGGAGACCTCAATGCACAGGTCGAAACGCTCATCAGGCTGCTCCATATCCCCATGGACGAGGCAAATGCCATACGCCGGATGCGGCGCCACAGCAACCGCACACAGGAACTTTCGCCCGAAGACCTGCTCTATGATGCCCGTGCTCTGGCCACCTTTATAGGTCGGGTGTTCAACGCTGCCGTGCCCGACGACCTCACATCAACCCTTCCCCGCAACCGGCAAACACGGGAAAACACCCTCCATACCAACTCACCCGACAAGCGGTGTATAGTGACGGCGTGGGACAAAACCACCATCACGGTCATCATAGACGAAGACGGCGCAGAATCGCCCATGACCGTTTACTATACCAAAGCATCGCAATATGCCCACATGGACTATCTTTACAACATTCTTCAAGAGGGGATGCATCTCAATCTGTTGGGCTGTGAGGTGGAGGGCAAGGCCATCACGCCACGCCTCATCGTGGTGGAACCCGACTGCCTGCTCGACGTCAGCGTCATTGCTTCGTGCTTTGAAGACTATGGACATCACCCTCTGCTCTATATCGTGAGCCGCTTGAGGGAGCGCCCCAACAGTCAGGCCATTCTGCTGGGAAACTTTGCCGGCAATGCGCTCGACGACATTATTAACAACCCGAAAGCCAACATCCGGCAGACGCTCATCAGGAATTTCAAGGAAAAAGCATTGGAATACAGCACCTGTCCGGATTTCGATGCCAATCAATTCAAACAGGATGCCACCACGCAAGCGACCAACATTCAACAGGCCATCGCTGAGCTGCACAAGAATTTCGACCTCAATAAGGCTATTCTTGAGCCATCCTTCATCTGCGAAAAATTAGGCATCCAAGGACGTGTGGACCTTATGACCACCGACCTCAAGCTGCTCGTGGAGCAAAAATCGGGAAGAAACATCTTTCTCGAACGCAACTATAAAAACATTCATGGGTCACAAATTGTGGAGAAACACTACGTGCAACTGCTGCTGTACTTTGGTATTCTCTATTACAATTTTAATAAGTCGAAAAACGACATCCGCCTGTTATACTCCAAATACCCGCTTCCCGACGGGCTCATGAGCGTGGCAAATCTCATGAAACTGGTCTATGAGGCCATACGATTCCGCAACGAAGCCGTTGCGTTGGAATTCGATATAGCCCACAACGGCTTTGAGCACATTCTGCCCAAACTCACCGCCGATCATCTCAACACAACCAACGCACAAGGCTTTTTCTACGAACGTTTCCTGCGTCCAACGCTCGACGCCACACTCATGCCATTGCAACACCTGTCGCCTCTGGAACGTTCTTATTTCTGCCGGATGATGCAATTTGTCATCCGAGAAAACCTCATGTCGAAAGTAGGCACGGCAAACGGGGATGCCAACAGTGTGGCCAATCTGTGGAACATGCCCCTGACGGAGAAAAAAGAAACCGGGAATATCTACACGGAGCTTACCATTGCTCACAAAGAAAAGAGCCGGACGGATGAAGGAAACAACAGTTACGACCTCATCACCCTGAACGTCCCGAAGCAAGGCGTGGACTTTCTGCCCAACTTCAGACGGGGTGATATGGTGTGTCTTTATGCTTATCCCGAAAACGAGGAGCCGGATATCAGAAAAGCATTGGTGTTTAAAGGCGGTCTTGCCGACATCCATTCCGACCGGCTCACCGTGAAGCTGAACAACGGACAACAGAACCCACACATCTTCGACAAACTTCCCTACTCCACGATTTTTTCGTCGGCGGAAGCCGGCACACGTCGTCCGGAGCAACGCTTCGTATGGTGCATTGAACATGGAAGCAGCGACGTGGGCGGCGGAGCGGCCATCCATTCGCTCTACGAATTTATCACTTCTACCGACAGCCGCAAAGCCCTGCTCTTGGGACAGCGTTCCCCACGCCGTGACAAGAGCCTCACGTTGTCGCGCTCCTACGACCCTTTGCTCGACCCCATACTGCTCAAAGCCAAGCAGGCACAAGACTATTTTCTGTTAGTCGGACCGCCGGGAACAGGCAAAACCAGTCGTGCCCTGAAATTTATGGTACAAGAAAGCCTTTCCTCCGAAGAGTCGGTGTTGCTGCTTTCCTACACCAACCGTGCCGTCGATGAAATATGCGGTATGCTCGTAGAGGCAGGCATTGAATTCATACGCATAGGCAACGAACTCAGTTGTGCACCGTCATTCGAGCCTTATCTCCTTTCTAATATGGTGGGCGAAGCTCCCAAACTGAATGAGATGAAACAGTTGTTGCTTCAAACCCGTGTGGTGGTGGGCACTACGTCCATGTTGCAATCGCGCCCATTCCTATTCAGTTTGAAACATTTTTCCGTTGCCATCGTCGATGAAAGCTCACAGATATTGGAGCCCAACATCGTCGGGTTGTTGGCCGGCCATCGTGCCACGAGCCCGACGCAAGACCATCCCGTCTGCAACATCGACAAGTTTATCCTTATCGGCGACTACAAACAGCTGCCTGCCGTAGTACAGCAAAACGACGGCGATGCAGCTGTGTCAGAGCCGGAACTGCAAGCCATCGGCCTCTACGACTGCAAGAGCAGCCTGTTCGAAAGACTTATCCGACAAGAACAAAAGAGCGGACGCACCGCCTTCATCGGTACGCTTCAGCGTCAGGGCAGGATGCATCCCGACATTGCCGAATTCCCCAACCGGGAGTTTTATTTCAATGAGCAACTGCAGCCCGTGCCGCTTAGGCATCAGGAGGCCAAGTCGATTGGCTACAAGGAAGCGTCAGAAGATGCCATAGACGACCTGCTGAAGCAGCACCGACTGCTTTTCATCGCTTCGAAAGACTGCCGGCAACCCGACATCTCCGACAAGGTGAACGCCGATGAAGCCCGCATCGTGACCGACCTGTTGCGCCGCATCCACCGCTTCACTTCCACTGCCTTCGATGCCGACAAAACCGTCGGGGTTATCGTGCCCTATCGCAACCAGATAGCCATGATACGGTTGGAAATAGAAAAACTCGGTATTCCAGACCTCGAACGCATCAGCATCGACACCGTAGAACGGTATCAAGGGTCGCAACGCGACATCATTATCTATTCGTTTACCATACAACAACGTTATCAGCTCGATTTCCTCACCGCCAACGTTTTTGAAGAAAACGACCATCTCATTGACAGAAAACTCAATGTCGCCCTCACCCGGGCCCGCAAGCAACTCATCCTCACGGGCAACCCGGAAGTCCTGTCATATTCTCCGGTTTTCAAGAAACTCATAGACTATGCAAAAGAGAATAAAGGGTATTTAAATAGGTATAAAACAGAAAAAGCATAAAAAAACATAACAAAATGGTGCAGAATAAGATTTTTTAACTATCTTTGCAAGTGTAAAAAATACATAACACTTCACTTTTTAAACAAAAGAATTTATAGATTATGAAAAAGATTATTTTATCAGCAGTAATAATGCTTGCTTCTGTTGCAACTTATGCACAGCGCGCAGTGGGAACAACGACTGTTCAACCTAAGATCGGTGTCAATTTCGCAAATCTTACAGATGTGAAAGGCGACACAAAAGCTGGTCTGGCCGCAGGCGTTGAGTTTGAACATCAGTTGACTGACATCGTTAGTCTCTCCGGCGGTTTGCTCTACTCCATGCAAGGTGCCAAGTGGAACAACGATGTAAAATCCGATTATTTGGAAATTAAGGGTGGAACGTTGAAGTACAACCTGAGCTACATTAACGTGCCCGTTATGGCCAATGTATATGTTGTTCCCGGATTGGCTGTGAAACTCGGTCTGCAACCCGGTTTCTGCGTTGGCAAAGACAACACCAAAGCCAAAACAGTAGACCTGTCAATTCCTGTTGGCTTGTCTTATGAATACAACAACTTCGTACTCGATGGTCGTTACAACTTCGGTGTAACCAAGGTAGTGGATAAATTAGACGCTAAAAACAGCGTGTTCCAAATCACACTGGGTTACAAGTTTGACCTTTAAGAACGATTAAAGAATGTCCGGCTCGGACATTTGACATCATAACGAAATCGGCTCAAAATCCGCATCAGGATTTTGAGCCTTTTTTAATATGTAAATTTAAATGACCATTTTTCGGTGCTCCGGTTTCGAAGCATCTGGAGCAAAAAGGGCTATATTTCTGCCCTCAACCCCTGCCCGCTTAACCTGAAAACTGCCCCGATTGTGCAATTTGAACTCCATCCGATCATGACGGAGCCTTAAAGGCGGTATGGTTAAGCCCTAACCGCAGCGTGACTAAGCCTCATCCGCATTGTGTTTGAGCCGTTCTCGCACTGCCATTCGATATACAACCGCGAATGAACAAACAGGGAACACAAACGCGCATTTACAGAAAGCTCTGATTATCAGCAAACTACGAAATAAGCAAAATTAGCGAGTTTTCGGACGGAAATAAATTTATTTTTTAAATAAGCGAAGCATTTGGAGGTGTTTGTAAAGAATAATCACACCAATTATTACCAGACTACAAGGTTAATAAATGGCGCGAGGTCTTTATGGGTAGATAATCATGGATTAAGCAGGCTGCAAGGATTTCGTGCCGTAGCAAGACCGGTGTCTGCATCAACGAAATATACGGGGAGGATGGAAAGAAAGAAAACTGTTTGGGATACGTTTACATCTTATCGAAATGTGACGACTGACGACATGGCGAAACCCGTCTAAAAACATTTAGATTATTTCTGAATTAAGACAAATAGATGTATCTTTGCAGCATCTATGGCAGAATCGTTGAAAGAGAAAACCGCAAAAGGGTTGTTCTGGGGAGGCCTGAACAGCGGACTGCAACAAGTCATAGGGCTGGTGTTCGGCATTATCCTTGGTCGGCTGCTCGCCCCGTCAGACTATGGAATGATGGCCATGATTCTGATCTTCTCGCTTGTGGCCAACGCACTGCAAAACAGTGGTTTCAACGTAGCACTGACCAATATCAAGCATCCGAAAGACGAAGACTATAACTCGGTTTTCTGGTTTAACATCATTGTTGGACTTTCGCTTTACGTCGTACTTTTCTTTTGCGCCCCGCTGATAGCTGCCTATTATCACACCGAAGAGATTATTCCCCTGTCCCGCTATGCTTTTCTCGGTTTTGTGTTCGCATCGTTCGGCACCGCCCAAAACGCCTTTCTGTTTAAAAATCTGAAAGCCAAGCAACAAGCCAAAGGCAGTATTGCTTCAGTGTTGATTTCCAGTATTATCGGTGCTGTCATGGCTTTCTACGGAGCGCGCTACTGGGCACTGGCCACCCAAAGCAACGTTTTTATTCTGCTGAACACCTGTTTTGCTTGGCATTATTCCTCTTGGCGTCCCAACGTCAGGCACATCACGTTTGCCCCCGTCAGACGAATGTTCAAGTTTTCGTTCAAGATACTGGGCACCACCATCACCAACCACGTGAACAACAATGTGCTGAACATTCTCTTGGGCCGCTATTTCTCCGCTCACGATACCGGAAACTACAATCAGGCCTACCAGTGGACCTCCAAATGCTACTATCTTGTACAGAGCATGATAAACCAAGTGGCACAACCCGTTTTGGTGAATCTGAAGGATGAGCAGGAACGCCAACTCAGGGTGTTTCGCAAGATGATGCGCTTCGATGCATTCATATCGTTCCCCCTAATTTGGGGATTCGCCCTTGTGGCTAAGGAATTTATAGTGCTCGCCATTGGCGAAAAATGGCTCGTAAGTGCCGGATATATCCAGATTTTAAGCCTTGCCGGAGTCACCATGCCCATCTATACGCTACTCACCAACATGATTCTCAGCAAGGGAAAGTCGGACATATTCTTCTGGTGTACTTTTGTTTTCGGCCTCCTGCAAATCGGCACCATGCTCCTGATATGGCCCTATGGCATCAGGACCATGATCATTGTCTACACCCTGATGAACATTGCGTGGATATTCGTTTGGCACTTTTTTACATGGCGTCTCACGGGCTACCATCTCGGACAATTCCTGAAAGACACGCTCCCCTTTGCCGCCGCTGCAGCCTTTGTGATGATAGTGACCCATCTGGCCACTTCTACAATCGACAATCTCTGGCTCTTGCTGTTCAGTCGCATTGTGATGGCGTCGGTGCTCTATTACACGATCATGAAGTTGGCTCGCGTGAAAATCCTCGACGAATGTCAGGAGTTTATAGTCAAGAAACTGAAACATTAACAAACCATGAGGGTACTCGCAATCATCGTTTCGTATAATTTCATGCCCTGGATAGATCGTTGTCTGGAGTCGTTACGCCAATCAGCCACGCCGGCCGACATCATGGTGATAGACAATGCCTCCCAAGACGACACCACCGCCACCATCAAGGAAAAATATCCGGAGGTGAAACTCATAGAGAACAAAGACAATCTGGGCTTTGGCAAAGCCAACAACATCGGTATGGTGTATGCCGTGAAGACAGGCTATGACGGTGTGTTACTGCTCAATCAGGACGCGTGGATAGACCGCGACACCTTATCAAAACTCATCAATGCAGGTAAAAACCATCCGGAATATGGCATTATCTCGCCCGTTCATCTCACTGGAAACGGAGAGAAAATAGAACGTGGATTTGCGACCTACTGCGGTGTTTCGGACATTGGGAAACTCTCCGAGAAGGAGATTGTCGGTGTTCCTTTCATCAATGCGGCCATCTGGTATATGCCTGTCAGTACTTTACGCCGTGTAGGGTTGTTCTCTCCCATATTCTACCATTACGGCGAAGACAAGGATCTGGCCAACCGCATGAAGTATCATGACCGCCGCATCGGTTACGTGCCCAATACTTTCGGCTATCACGATCGTGAGTTCAGACAAGAGACGCGTAAACGGTTTCTTCATGCAGAGTATGTATACCATCTCACAGAATACGCCAACATCAACTATCGTTTTGGCAGGGCTTTTGCCATGAGCGTGCTGGCGGCCGGGAAGAAAATGCTGCTGGCCTTCAAGGACAGGAAGTGGAACGACGTGATGGCCTATTGGCTATTGTCCATACGCCTGATAGGCATGAGCCGAAAAGTGGTACAGACCCGCAATATTTCAAAACACGTAGACTTAGAACATTATTTATGAACGACTTAGCCCCCATTCTGCTGTTTGCCTACAATCGTCCCCAGCACTTGAAACGAGCTGTGGCTTCCTTGCTTCAGAACGAAGAAGCCAAAGCATCCGACCTCTACGTTTTCTCGGATGCTGCCAAGAGTTCCCGTGACAAGGAGGCGGTGGAACTCGTGAGGGAGACCATTCAGGATATAGAGGGATTTCGCCAAATCACCGTGGTGGAACGGAAAGAAAATTGGGGATTGGCACGCAGTATTATTGATGGCGTAACGAGCATTGTCAATCAATGTGGGCGTGTCATCGTGTTGGAAGACGACCTTGTGGTGTCGCCTTATTTCCTGCGTTTCATGAATGATGCGCTTGAAACCTACAAAGACGAGCCTCGAGTGGGGCATATCCAAGCGTGCGACTTCACACAATCGCCACGTCTTCCCGATACATTTCTCATCAAATGGACAGGAAGCTGGGGGTGGGCTACATGGAAAAGGGCATGGGAAAACTTCAACCCCAACGGTGAGGAACTGCTGGCTCAGCTCTATGAGCGAAAACTCAACAAATGTTTTGACTTCAACGGTAAATATGGATTTACCAAGATGTTGCGTGACCAAACAGAAGGGAAAAACAACTCGTGGGCCATTCGATGGAACGCCTCCTTGTTTCTGGCCGATATTCTTTCGCTGAACGTAGGGCGGTCGCTGGTTTCCAATGAGGGACTCGACGGGTCGGGATCGAACTCTTATTCTTACGACCCTTACCGCTCGAAACTGTGGATGCAGCCACTGAAGGTAGAGCGCATCCAACCCATCGAAGAAAACATGGAAGCCCGGAAGGAGTTTGAACGCTATTACGGGCGCACCAATTCGATGTGGGCAAAGGCCGTGCGGCGGCTGAAACGGGCCATGAAAGGAGATTTCGGCCTATAGCAACGACTATCTGCCGGCCGGCGTTTTAACCGTATAAATGACCGATAATCAGCCAGCCGTGATACGTCATCATCGACAGGGCGAGCAAGCCCAATAAGCCTTCGGCATACGCCGCAAGCGTGGCCGACATCGATTTCAACAGGTAGCCGATGGCTATGGGAATGATGAGCACCCATCCCGAAGCCATGATATACACCTCATTGACAGCAAACCCCAATACTAGATGCAACATAACGTCTACGGCAAACCAGCCTAAAAGCATCTGCATGAGTCTCTGTTTCCTCCCCTTCCATACGCCCAAGACGAAACAAACAAAGAGGGTTCCCAATATCGCATAAGGCCACCAAGTCCGATAATGCACAATCACGGGGCGGGTGTAGAGCACGTCTTCGAGCGCATAATCTCTGTGAAGCAAGATGGATTCTCCCCAGAAATTCTCTATGATGGTGGGAATGCGGGGAGTGGATACATCCATCAGTTGCAACACTCCCGATTCTCCGGCATGCTGCATATCATGACTGCTCATCCAATTCCGACGTTCGGCGGCCTGCCGTTTCATCTTCGCAGTGGCCTTTTTCGCCTTTGTCGTTTCTATCTTCTCTATCAGTCTGGCCTGTGGCACCTCAAACACATAATGCTGATACTGTTGGATGCCCAAAAGCACGACTAACGGAAACACGACGCCCAAGAGCATAAACCTACGCTGAAACATTCTCTTTCCATTCACGAAGAGGATGGCTATCATCGACTTGATGCCGTTGGAAGCGGCCACGCCCGACGTGAAAAACAGCAGCAACATAGACTGCCACCATTGCAGATATTGACCGTTCTGCATCCGTTTGCCGCAGATATAGACCGTCATGGTGAGCAACATCATGGATATGATGAAATGGTCGGGCACCATACCGGGTATCATAACATGGCCGAAAGAAAAGAGCAACAGCACCAACACCAATGACCGACGACGCGGCAAGTCAAGGAGCTGACGGAAGATACGATAGGAAAAAACGACAGCATAACAGGCCGAGAACACCAAGATAGTGGCCACAAAGAAGACGGCAAAGTTGGTATCAAACAGGCCAATAAGCCAGTGGTTGAGCAAATATAGGGGGTAGAGTATGGTGAGATAGAGCGGATGGCGGTTGGTGGCATAATGTATTTTCATTTCCGAAACCGTGAGCCACGACCAGTAGTCATATCCCGACATACAGAATTTGCTGTTGAATATAGACCAGAATCCTCCTGATGCGCCTTTGGTATAGGCTGCCCACTGACTGAAAATCAACAGCATATTCAAGGTAACAAACCACAACACGGCTCCGACTACGAGCCAACGCTCTTCTCGTTTGATTTTAAATATCTTGAAAGGATTTGTCATTGCTTAGCCTGCTTGATGGTTACGACATGAAAGACAGGTGCAAAAGTAGCATCTTTTTGCAACATAGCCATGAATTCCTATATCAAATAATCAATGAATAAAGCCCAGTTCCACGCCATGAGAAACACCGTGAGCAAGAGCACCACAAACCGCAGGGGCAAACGAGCCTTTGTTTCTGCCCCAGCCTTAAACAAATAGCCCATGGCGATGGGCAGCACGAAAAGCCAGTGGGCACCCATGATATACACTTCGTTGAGTGCAAAACCGAGTACCACATGAATCAACATGTCAAAGCCCCAAAAACTCAGTGCCAGCCATAGGAAACGACTTTTGCGACCACACCATATTCCAAGCAGAAACAGCGCGACGATGATTCCTTCCACCATATAATTCAGGGCGTAGCGATATTTCACGATGACGGGACGGGTGGTGAGATTGTCCTGCAGCAAATGGTCTTGGTGCAACTGAATGGATTCGCCAAAAAGATTCTCCACAATCGACAGCCCGCGTGGCGTCGTAATATCGGTCCATTGCGAAAATTCACCATTGGCGATAGGCTTTCCGATGTTTTTGTTCCACGCCTTCCTGCTGTTCCTGATGCGTCTTTGTTCCGCTTTCTGCGCGATGATCCTGTCGATAGAAGCACGGATGAGCACCGTGTCGGTGAGCCGGGTGGTGTCCATGAAAGCCTTAGCAATATTGTCTCGACGTCTTTGCTCAACCTCAGCCTTCTTCTGTTGGCGGGCCGCATAGTTGGGCCACTCATAAACATGCCACTCCAGTCGGGCCACACCCCATATCAAAAGGCTGGGAAGAATGACGGCAAGCAGCAGGTTGGCGGGGCGCCAAAACCGCTTGCCATTCACAAAAAGAGCGGCCAGAAACACTTTGATGCCATTGTTGAGCGATATGCCTGCCGTGAGAACGAAAAGCCAAACGGTTTGCCGGCGGGTGAGCAGTTGGCCGCTTTTCATTTTTCTACCCGCCACGTAGAGCGTGGAAACGAGCATAAACATCGACATGATGAAATGGTCGGGGACACACGCGGAGAGCATTACGAAAGCAAAAGAATAGGTCAATCCCCCTAAGAGCCAAGCATCGACGCGAGCTAATCCAATTACCTCCCGAAAGATGCGGCATAGGAATACAAATGCGTAGAAAGCACAGAAAACAAGGATGAAAGCCACGACAAACTGCACGCAGTTGGCTCCCGTGAGCCACATCAGGCCTCGATTGACCAGATAGGGAACATACATCATGAAAGCCAATAGCGGATGACGATAGATGTTGTAGTCTGTCGCCCAATCGGAAACCACAGAATAGGTTAGCGGGTCGAAGCCGGATATATGGAACACGCGCAGCATCAGACGGCGGTAATGGTCAGATAATGCCATAAACCTGTCGGCATATCGGCTGATTACCAAGCCGTTCAGCAGCACGATATAGAGCAGTGCCACACAGGCACCCCATCGTTCCCCGCTTCGTATCTTAAACATTTCAAATATCTTTTTCATGCTTTTTCTACATCATTCATTGTGCTTCGGCTGAGGCAGAGCAATCAAAACTCTCGTTGTTGCAGCCGGCAGGCGAAAGGCATCGATGTGTAAAGTGGGTGACATTCTGGCGTCTCTAATTTGCAGAGCCCACTTTAATTGAGTTTTACAGGCCTTCTATGCCTTCTTTTTGCAAAGATATTAAAAAACAGAAACATGAGTCCCAAATTGCTCTCAATAATTGTTTTTCAATGCTGTCCGACAGCAGAGCGTATAACTATTTATCTTGACAAACACCCCTGTAAAATTCGCTTATTTCAAAATAACTTTGCTCTCGTCCGAAATTCGTTAAATTTGCGATAATTTGTAGTTTGTTGATAATCAATGTGTTTCGCAACAATGTCTTCGGAAGCCTTATTTATTCATTCGCGATTGCATATCTAACGGCTGCGCGAAAAGGCTTCAACCGCAGTGCGGATGAGGCTTAGTCGCGTTGCGGTTAGGCCTTAACCATACCGCCGTTA